>JAFEFO010000033.1 GCA_018240565.1 Pseudomonadota bacterium
CAGCCGGGACATAGGATGCTCATGGGCCACGGTCGCCCTCCTGCTTGATGCCTAGACAACACCAAGCTAGCAGCGGCGACCGTGCGTCCGCTATTTACCCGCAGATCCGTGAAGAACCTTTTTTTGCACGCTTTCCTGCTAGCATGGCGGCAGGGGGAAGGTGTGCATGGCCAGCACTTACCGAATCGAGCTCAAATCCGGCGACATATTGTTTCGCGAGGGTGACGCGCCGACCACCGCATTTCTCGTCGAATCCGGCGTGCTGCGCATTACGACCGAGCGCGATGGCGAGCCGGTGCTCCTGGGTGATTTGTCCGCGGGCGCCCTGGTCGGCGAGATGGCGGTGCTGGACGACTCGCATCGCACGGCAACGGCAACCGCACTGTCAGGTTGCGTGCTGACGCCCATCGACCGCGCCCAGTTCGCCGAGCGCCTGCATGCGGCCGATCCGGTCGTGCGCGCCCTGTTGCTCAGCCAGTTGTCGCGCTACCGCACCGCGCTGGCCACCTTCACCGGCAATGGATCCGTCCCCGTCTCGCCGACGGCCGGAGTCGAGTCGGCGCATGCACTGGACAAGATCCGCCTGGAAAGCCAGTTGCGCAACGCGATGGAAAACCGCGAACTGGAAATCCGCCTGCAACCGATCCAGCACATCGCCAGCGGCAACCTGGCTGGGTACGAAGCGCTGACGCGCTGGACCCATCCGGAACGCGGCGTGGTGTCGCCGGCGGACTTCATCGCGCTTGCCGAGGAAACCTCGCTGATCGTGCCGGTCGGCGAATATGTGCTGGGCGAGGTGTGCACCGCCTTGCGCCGCATTGCCGACGAGGCCCCGCACGAGCGACTCTTCATTGCATTCAACGTTTCCGGCCGCCAGGTCGGCGATGCCGAATACGTGGCGCGCGTGCTCGCGCAGTTGCGCGCACACGCCATCGCGCCGGCACAGCTGAAGCTCGAGATCACGGAAAGCCTGGTACTGGACTACGGCAAGATCGGCACCCTGATCGAGCGTGCGCATGCCGCCGGAATGCAGGTGGCGCTGGACGATTTCGGCACCGGCTATTCCAATCTCGGCCATTTGCACAAGCTTGCCTTCGACACCATCAAGATCGACCAGGGCTTCATTCGACAACTGGACGATCCGCGTTGCCTGGCCATCGTGCGCGCGGTCATCAACATGGCGGCGGCGCTGGGCTGCACGGTTGTCGCCGAGGGCGTGGAAACGCCAGCGCAGCTCGCCCAGCTGAAGATGCTCGGTTGCCAGTTCGCGCAAGGCTGGCTGGTCGGCAAGCCGGCCACGGTCGACGACGCGATCGCCGCACTGATGCGCTGACAGCGGAAACCTTCGCGGAACGGTGCGGTCATAGTGGCGCCGGACGGTCGCGTCCGTGCGATCATTTGCCACCACAAAAATACAACCCATGGACATGACCGAATCTTCCGTTCGCGGCCCGCTGACCGCCGCATTTGCCAGCCTGCGCAACGAGCTTTCGCATTGCATCATCGGCCAGGCCGGGCTCGTCGACCGCCTGTTGATCGCCTTGCTGGCCGATGGCCATTTGTTGGTCGAAGGCGCGCCGGGCCTGGCCAAGACCACGGCGATCAAGGAGCTCGCCGCGCGCATCGAGGGCGATTTCCACCGCATCCAGTTCACGCCCGATTTGCTGCCGGCCGACCTGACCGGTACCGAAATTTACCGCCCACAAGCAGGTACGTTCGAGTTCCAGCGCGGTCCGGTGTTCCACAACCTGCTGCTCGCCGACGAAGTCAATCGCGCGCCGGCGAAAGTGCAGTCGGCCCTGCTCGAAGCGATGGGCGAGCGCCAGGTCACGGTCGGGCGCACGACGTATCCGCTGCCGCAACTGTTCCTGGTGATGGCGACGCAGAATCCGATCGAACAGGAAGGCACCTACCCCTTGCCCGAAGCACAACTCGATCGCTTCCTGATGCATGTGCGCGTCGACTATCCGGATGCCGCTGCGGAAGCGGCGATCCTCAAGTTCGCGCGCACGCGTGCCGGCGACGCGCTGCACGCAACGGCGCCGCCGCAGCGCTTGCTCGATCAACGCCAGATCTTCGCCGCCCGCAACGCCGTGCTCGGCCTGCACCTGGCGCCCGCGCTCGAGGAATATGTGGTGCAACTGACCCTGGCCACGCGCAAGCCGCAGGCCTATGGCGATGACCTCAAGCGCTGGATTGCCTATGGCGCAAGTCCGCGCGGCACCATTGCACTGGATCGCTGCGCGCGTGCGCATGCCTGGCTCAACGGGCGCGATTTTGTCGCGCCCGAAGACGTACACGCCATCGCGCACGACGTGTTGCGCCATCGCGTCTTGTTGTCGTATGAGGCCGAGGCCGAAGGCATCGTGCCGGACAAGGTGATCGACGCACTGATCGCGCGCGTGCCGCTGCCGTGAACGCGCAGCCCGTTGCCGGCGTCGACGTCGCCTTGCCGGAACTGATCGCCCTGCGCCTGCGCGCGCGACGACTGGCGCGGCCGGCCACGCGCGTTGCCGGCATCCATTCCGCCGCGCACGCTTCGCGCTTTCGCGGACGCGGCGTGGATTATGCCGAGTCGCGCATCTATCAACCCGGTGACGACATCCGCCAGATGGACTGGCGCGTGACCGCGCGCAGCGGCAAACCGCATACCAAGGTGTTCGAGGAAGAACGCGAGCAGGGCGTGCTGCTGATCGTCGATGAAAACCCCGCCATGCGCTTCGGCACGCGCGTGCGCTTCAAGTCGGTGCAGGCCGCGCGCGTGGCGGCACTGATCGCCTGGACGGCGGCGCGCAATGGCGACCGCATCGGCGCGCTCGGCTTCGGCGCCGGCATCGATGCGGAAGTTAAACCCGGCGGCGGCGCGCGCGGCGCCCTGCACGTGCTGCGCGCATTGGCCGAATGGGACGCGCAAGCCGACCGCACGACGCAGGTACCGCTGTCGCAGGCCTTGCAGCGCGCGCGCCGGATCGCGCGGCCGGGCAGCCGCGTGGTGCTGATCAGCGACGGCTTCAGCGCCGACGCCGACGCGCAAGGGCCGCTGTCGCTGCTCGCCGATCACTGCGACGTGGCCGTGATCGTGCTCGGCGACACCCTGGAACTGGCCGCACCGGCACCGGGCCGCTATGCCTTGCAAGGCGATTCCGGCCGCGTCCTGCTGGACTTCGCCGCTGCGCGCACGCGCGCGGACTGGCAACACTGGTTCGCGCAGCACCGCGCCAACCTGACGCGCCTGTGCGACAAGCGCGCGCTGCGCTGGGTCTTGCTGGAAACGCACGCCGAACCCGATGCGGCCGTTGCGCAGTTGCTGAACTCGGACGCGCGCCGCCGCCGCGCGGCAAACGCATGAACGCGCCGCCGGCAGGTCCCGTGTTGCGCGACATCCACCTGCCGCCGCCGCCGGGCTGGTGGCCGCCGGCGCCGGGCTGGTGGATCCTTGCGGCGACGACGGTCTGCCTGTGCGCGATTGCATTGTATAAATTGCACAAATTGCGCAAACGCCGTTGGCATGAACGCGCCGTGTTGCACGAACTCGATGTCTGCGTCGCGGCGAACCGCGACAATCCGCCAGGTCTTGCCGCAGCCTTGTCGCTGTTCCTGCGCCGCCTGGCGCTGCGCGACGCGTCGGCCGCGGCGTATCCGGGCGAGCGCTGGCTCGAATACCTGGATGCACGCGGCGGTGGCGAGGAATTCCGCCGTGGCGTGGGCCGCGTGCTCGTCGACGCGCCGTTTCGCGCGCACGCCGATTTCGACGCCAGTGCACTGATCGCGCTGGTGCGGCGGTACACGCGCGCCGCGCTGGCCAGCGGAGCCGCGCATGCTTGAGTTTGCCTGGCCCTGGTTGTTCGCATTGCTGCCGTTGCCGTGGCTGATGATGCGTGTATTGCCGCCGGCGCGCGACGAGGCCGGCGCCGCCCTGCGCCTGCCGTATGCATTGGATGGCATGGAAGCCGCATCGGGCGCGGCGCCTGTCGCCAACTGGCGGCGTTGGCTGTTCCTCGCGGCGTGGGCATTGCTGGTGTGCGCCGCAGCGCGCCCGCAATGGCTCGGGCCGCCGCAGGATGTCGCGCGCACCGGCCGCGATCTGCTGCTGGCGGTGGATGCCTCCGGCAGCATGAGTACGCCGGACATGCAGATCGGCGGTCGCGCGGTCAGCCGATACGCGGCGGTCAAGGCCATCGCCGGCGATTTCATCCGCCGCCGCGTCGGCGACCGCATCGGCCTGATCGTGTTCGGCAGCCAGGCCTATCTGCTCACGCCGCTGACCTTCGATCGTGACACCGTGCTCAAGCAACTGGACGAATCCGCGGTCGGCCTGCCCGGTCGACAGACCGCGATTGGCGACGCGGTCGGTCTCGCCGTCAAGCGATTGCAACAGCGGCCGCGCGACCAGCGCGTGCTGATCCTGCTCACCGACGGCGTCAACGATGCCGGTGTTCTGGATCCGTACAAGGCCATCGATCTTGCCGTCGCCGAGCACGTGCGCATCTACACCATCGGCATCGGCGCCGATGCCATGACCGTGGGCGGATTCTTCGGCCCGCAAGTGGTCAATCCCTCGCAGGACATCGACACGCGCCTGCTCACCGAAATGGCGAAGAAGACCGGCGGCGAGTTCTACCGCGCGCACGATACGGCCGAACTCGCCCGCATCTATCGACAGATCGACGCGCTCGAACCGGTCGCCGACAAGGGCCAGCAGTTCCGGCCGGTCGATGAATGGTTCTGGTGGCCGCTCGCGCTGGCCGTGCTGATCGTGCTGATCGCGGCCTTCAGGGCCTTGCCGATGCCACAGGCATTGCGCGAGCGATGGGCGCGATGAGCACGTTCCTGCACGATTTCCATTTCCTGCGGCCGTGGTGGCTGCTCGCGCTCGTGGCGGTGCCGCTGCTGTGGCGTGCCTTGGCGCGCAGCACTGTGGAGGCGGGCGCCTGGCGCGTCGCGGTCGATGCGCACCTGCTGCGGCATTTGCTTGTTTCGCGAGATGCGCAGAGCCATTCCCGTGCGCCGCGTTGGCTTGCCGCCTGCGCCTGGGTCGTGGCGTGCCTGGCTCTGGCGGGCCCGGCGTGGGAACGCCTGCCGCAGCCGCTGTACGAGAATCGTGCCGCACGCGTGTTCGCGCTGGAATTGTCGCCGAGCATGTCCGCGCAGGATCTCAAGCCCAGTCGCTATGAACGTGCGCGCTTCAAGCTCGACGACATGCTCGCGCGCAGCACCGGCATGCAAACCGCGCTGATCGCCTATGCCGGCGACGCCTTCGTGGTCGCGCCGCTCACCGACGACGTGCACACGGTCACCAACCTCGTCGATGCGCTGGATCCGTCCGTGATGCCCTCTGCAGGCAACGATACCGGCCACGCCATCGACCTTGCGGTGAAATTGATCGGGCAGGCGGGCTTGCGGGATGGGCAGATCGTGCTGCTCGCCGACGGCGCCAGCGAGGACGCGGTCATGGCCGCGCGCAGGGCGCGGGCCGCGGGCGTGGCCGTGTCGGTGCTCGGCGTTGGCACGGATCAAGGCGCGCCGGTGGCGCTGGCGCAAGGCGGATTCCTCAAGGATACGTCCGGCAACATCGTCCTGCCGAAACTCGACGCGGCGGCCCTGCGCGCCGTGGCGCAAGCCGGTGGCGGACGCTATGCGAGCGTCACCGCGGATGCCGGCGACATCGATGCCGTACTGGCGGCGGAGCCGGTGCAGGGCACGGCGCAAGCGCGCGTGACGGATGCCGTCACGGCACGCTTCCTGGATCGCGGACCCTGGCTGGTGTTGTTGCTGCTGCCGCTGGCCGCGGTCGGTTTCCGTCGCGGCTGGCTGGCGCTGTTGCCATTGGTGCTGTGCGCGCACGCGACGCCGGCGCAGGCTTTCACATGGCGCGATTTGTGGCAGCGCCCCGACCAACAGGCGCGCGCGCAACTGGATGCCGGCCATGCCGAAAAGGCGCAGGCGCTGGCGCGAGATCCGGCATTGCGCGGCGCCGCGGCCTATCGCGCCGGTGATTTCAAGGCGGCGCAAGCCGAATTCGACAAGACCAATGACGCGCAGGCCCTGTACAACCGCGGCAATGCGCTGGCGAAGCAGCAGGATTTCAAGCAAGCCATTGCTTCCTATGACGACGCCTTGCGGCAGGATCCTCAACTTGTCGATGCGCAGGCCAACAAGAAAGCGGTCGAGGATTGGCTCAAGCAGCAAAAACAGCAGCAGCAAGACAAGCAGCAGAACGGGAAGAACGGCCAGCGCGGCAAGCCGGATTCTTCCCCGCAGGACGGCAGCCAACAACAGCAGTCGTCGGAAAATCAGCAGGATCAGGAAAAATCCGGCCAGCAGGACGGGCAAGATCAATCCGGCAACCAGAAGTCCGATGCGCAATCAGGCGAGCAAAAGGAAACCGGCAGCAAAGGGCAGGACCAGCAATCCGGCGCCGACAACGCGGCACAACCATCCGCGCAGGAGCAAGCCAAGGCACAACAGGCCGAGCACGCGGCAGACAAGGACTTCGGCAAGGAAATGAATCGCCAATTGCAGCAGGGCGCCACCAAGCCCGGCGACAAGAAGGCCGGACCCGAACCGGTGCGGCTTGGCGCGGCGGAAGGCGATGCGCCCAAGAACGAGCGCGACCAGGCCGTCGAGCAGTGGTTGCAGCGCGTGCCGGATGATCCGGGCGGATTGTTGCGGCGCAAGTTCCGGCTCGAATACGAAATGCGGCAAAACGGCGGACGCGTGCCGCAGGAGCAGGACGAATGAACGCCATGACCCGACACCTTGGCGCATTGTGCGCATTTGCGACATTGTGGATTTGTGCGACTGCGCAGGCGACGAGCGTGCGCGCATGGCTGGACCGCAACCAGATGCAGCTTGGCGAGACGGTCACGCTCAATGTGCAGGTGCAGAGCGACACACAGGCGCAAGCGCCGGATTTCAGCACGCTCGCGGGTGATTTCGGCATGACCGGAACGCAAAGCTCCACCTCGGTCAACATGGTCAATGGCAATACCACATCGAGCGTGCTGTGGGCGGTTGGCCTGTCGCCCAAGCACACCGGCACCTTCACCATCCCGGCGTTGAGCGTTGCCGGGCAGCAAACGCAGCCGCTGACACTGGTGGTGTCGGCACCGTCCGCAGCGGCCTCGCAGCCCGGCGGTGATGTGTTCGTGGAGACCCAGGCCGATCCGTTGTCGCCGTACGTGCAGCAACAGGTGTTGCTGACGGTGAAGTTGTATTTCGCCGTAAACCTGATCGATGGCAACCTGGACGACCCGCAGGTCAAGGGTGCGGTCGTGCGCAAACTTGGCCAGGACAGCCATTACCGCGCCCAGGTCGGCGGGCGCAGTTACAACGTGGTCGAACGCCACTACGCGCTGACGCCGGAAAGCAACGGCGCACTCAGCGTGACGCCGGTGGTGTTTCGTGGGCATGCCACTGATGCGAACGGTGGCGGCTTCTTCTTCAACCAGGGCCGCGCCATCGGTGCGCAGTCGCCGGCCATTGCCTTGAACGTGCGGCCGCGTCCGACGGCATCGGGCAATGGGACCTGGCTGCCGGCGCGATCGATGTCGCTGACCGCCACGGGCATCGATTCGACCACGTCGGCGCAGGTCGGCGAACCCTTGACCCTGACCTTGCGCCTGGAAGCGCAAGGCCTCGGATTCGAGCAGTTGCCGAAACTGGAATTGCCGAAGATCGACGGCGCCGACATCTATCCGGACAAGCCGGTGACGCAGGACAAGGATGATGGCCAGTGGCTGTATGGCGTGCGCGAGCGCAAGTTCGCCATCGTGCCAAATCGTACCGGCCCACTGACCTTGCCGCCGATCAGCGTGGGCTGGTGGGACACGGCGCACGATGGCGCGCAGACCGCGCAGTTGCCCGCGATTACGCTGACCGTGCAACCGGCAGCAGGAAACGCCTCGGCGTCGCCGCCGGCACATGATTCGCAAGTGACACCGGCTCCGGCCGCCCTCGCGACGAATGCGGTGGCGGCACCCGCCGTTGCCGACACGACCGAATTGCACCTGTGGCGAACGCTCGCGTTCATGGCGCTGGCACTGTGGGCGGTAACGCTTGCCGCGTGGATCGCCTGGATGCTGTCGCAGCGGCGCAAGTCCAAGCCGCACGTGCCGGCGCCTGCGCGGCCGGATGCAACGCCTGCGCGCCGCGCATTCACCGAGGCGTGTCAGCGCGAGGACTGGAACTCCGCGGCTCGCGCCTTGTTGCGCTGGGCGCGTTTGCAACGTCCGCAACTGAAGAATCTCGGCGAATTGGCGAGCGTGTTGCGCAACACCGAACAGGCCAACGCGATTGTCGATCTGGAGCGCGCACGCTTCGGCAGAAACGTGGTGGCGGGATTGTCGAGCCGCCTGACGGAAGTGTTCCGGCGCGATCTCCAATTCATGTCCGATTCCCCGCAAAAAGCTCCGGTCTCAGCATTGCCTGAGCTATATCCTTCCTGAGTCGAAAACCGACCGGCAACGTCAGGATACGACGCGCTGTATCCGCCTTTGGCGATCGGAAGGTTTATTGTCCGGACCGCCTTGCGGATTCCGAAAAACGTGATACGGTTCACGGTACGCGGCAAGCCAATGGGGCAGGCGGCTGCGCGTTGCAGCGGATGGGGATGGCATCCGTCTTGCAACTGCGGATAGCGCCATCCGTGCCAACCGACTCAGGGAAATCCCATGACGAAAAAATGTTTCCGGCCACCGCGGCGCGGCGAGCCTGCCTTGCGCACGACCCTGGCGGCCGCCGTCCTGCTTGCTGCAGGTGTGCAGAGCATCCCGGCAGCCCATGCGCAGACCAGCGGCCCCTATTCGCTCAATTGGTCCACCGTGAGCGTCAATGGCGGGGGCATCGCCCACCTGCGCAGCCAGTGTTTCATCCTTTCGGGCTCGATCGATTTCCAGTCCGCCCCGAACAACACGAGCATTTTCTACGGTAACGGCGGCTACACGCTCTACAGCGGGTTCTGGTGGACGACGCCGATTTCCAATCTTGACGAAATCTTCTTTGACGGATTCGAGGAGTGCCGCTAATGAATCGCAATCGCTTGTATTCCATGATGGCGGCCGCCTTGCTGACGGCCGGCGTCGCCATTCCCAGCGCACAGCCAGCCTTTGCAGCGCCGGTTGCGCAAACCACTGCCTTCACCTACCAGGGCCAACTGCAGGGTCCGGGCGGACTGGTCACCAACACCAGTCCGGGCGTCACGTTCATCTTCACCTTGCAGGATTCGAGTGGAAATTCGGTCTCCGTTCCGTCACCTTTCCAAAACCCCCTGACCGTCGTCGCTCCCGTCGTTGATGGCGTCTTCGCGGCGAATGTCGACTTTGGGCTGGTGTTCGGAACGACGCAGTACCAGTTGCAGATCCAGGTCCAGCAAGGCAGCAACACGTATACCCTTGGCACGCAGCCGATCAACACCGTGCCGGTGGCGCAGTATGCATTGAGCTCCGGAAACGGCATGGGTCCGACCGGACCCACGGGTCCGGCCGGCGCCGACGGCGCCACGGGTCCTGCGGGTCCTGCGGGCGCCACCGGTGCAACAGGCGCCGCAGGTCCGGCAGGTGCAACGGGTGCCGCAGGTCCGGCTGGCGCAACAGGTCCGATGGGTCCTGCCGGTGCCACCGGTGCAACGGGCGCAGCAGGTCCGGCAGGTGCAACGGGTGCCGCAGGTCCGACGGGCGCAACTGGTCCGATGGGTCCTGCCGGTGCCGCCGGTGCAACGGGCGCAGCAGGTCCGGCAGGCGCAGCAGGTCCGACAGGCGCAACGGGTGCAGCAGGTCCGGCAGGTGCAACGGGCGCTGCAGGTCCGGTGGGTGCAACAGGCCCGATCGGTCCGGCGGGCGCAACGGGTGCGATTGGCGCTACGGGTCCGATGGGTCCTGCGGGTGCCACCGGTGCAACAGGCGCAGCAGGTCCGGCAGGTGCAACGGGTGCGATTGGCGCTACGGGTCCTGCGGGTCCTGCGGGTGCCACCGGTGCAACAGGCGCCGCAGGTCCGGCAGGTGCAACGGGTGCAGCAGGTCCGGCAGGCGCAACGGGCGCCGCAGGTCCGGCAGGCGCAACGGGCGCCGCAGGTCCGGCAGGCGCGACAGGTGCGATTGGCGCCACGGGTCCGATGGGTCCTGCGGGTGCCACTGGTGCAACAGGCGCAGCAGGTCCGACAGGCGCAACGGGTGTCGCAGGTCCGGCAGGTGCAACGGGCGCAGCAGGTCCGACGGGCGCAACAGGTCCGATGGGTCCTGCCGGAGCGACGGGTGCGACCGGACCAGCCGGTGCGGCATCAACGGTGCCTGGTCCAACGGGACCCACGGGTCCTGCGGGTGCGACGGGACCCACGGGTCCTGCGGGTTCAATCGCCGCTACGGCGTCTTTCGTCACCAATACGACGACGGCGACATGCTCCGGCAGAAATAGCACCTGCACGTTGACGACTTCCTGTCCTACCGGCAAGACGGTCATCGGCGGGGGCCTGTCGGCGGGAGGTGCCGCCGCCGCGCTCTACCTCGATTTGACTGAAAGCTACCCGAATGCCGCACACACGGGCTGGGTCATTTCTGCCGCAAATTGGGGTAATGGCAACCTGACCATCACGGGCTACGCCATCTGCGCCAACTGATCCGCGAACAAGCGTCGCAATCCATTCCCCCGGCGGGCGACTGCCGGGGGATTTTTTTGCGCGACATTCCGCATGGGATCAGCGAAAATGCGCGCGCGGCGCCAACCGGCCCGCATGCCACGCCGGGAACGATGATGCCGAGCCGCAAAGAACTCGCCAACGCCATTCGTGCGCTGTCCATGGACGCGGTGCAGGCCGCCAATTCCGGCCATCCGGGCATGCCGATGGGCATGGCCGACATCGCGCAAGTGCTGTGGGGCGATTTTCTTTCGCACAATCCGGCCAACCCGAAATGGGTCAACCGCGACCGCTTCGTGCTCAGCAATGGCCACGGCTCGATGCTGCTGTATTCGCTGTTGCACCTGACCGGCTACGACCTTCCCATCGATGAGTTGAAACGGTTTCGACAATTGCATTCCAAAACGGCGGGACATCCGGAAGCGAGCGAATTTCCCGGCATCGAAACCACCACCGGTCCGCTCGGCCAGGGGCTGGCGAACGCCGTCGGCATGGCGCTGGCAGAAAAAGTGCTGGCTGCGCGCTTCAACAAGGCGGACCTGCCCATTGTCGATCACTACACCTATGTCTTTCTCGGCGACGGTTGCCTGATGGAAGGCATTTCGCACGAAGTCGCCTCGCTCGCCGGCACGCTCAAGCTCGGCAAACTCATTGCGATCTACGACGACAACGGTATCTCGATCGACGGCGAGGTGCACGGCTGGTTCACCGACGACACCGCCAAGCGCTTCGAGGCTTACGGTTGGGAAGTGCTGCGCGACGTCGACGGCCACAACGCGGAGGCGATCAAGGCGGCGCTGGTGTCGGCCGCGATCGATCCGGACAAGCCGACCCTGATCTGCTGCAAGACCATCATCGGCTTCGGCGCGCCGAACAAGCAGGGCACCGAATCCAGCCACGGCGCGGCGCTGGGCAAGGACGAAGTCGCCGCCGCACGTGTGCAATTGGGCTGGAATCATCCGCCGTTCGAGATTCCCGCCGACATCTACGCCGGCTGGGATGCGAAGAAGCCGGGCGCGGAACGCGAAGCGGCATGGAATGCCTTGTTCGCAAAGTATAAAAACGCGCATCCGGAGTTGGCCGCCGAATTCGCGCGCCGCATCGCGGGCAGTCTGCCGGCGGATTTCGACGCCAAGGCGAACGCCACCATCGCCAAATTGCAGGCTGACGGCCCAATCGTCGCCTCGCGCAAGGCTTCGCAGATGGCGCTGGATGCGTACGGCCCGCTGCTGCCGGAACTGATCGGCGGCTCGGCCGATCTGGCCGGCTCGAACCTGACAATCTGGAAGGGCAGCCGCGACGTCAATTCGTCCGATGCCAGCGCGAACTACGTCTACTACGGCGTGCGCGAATTCGGCATGAGCGCGATCAGCAATGGCCTTGCCCTGCACGGCGGGTTCATTCCCTACGACGCGACGTTCCTCGTGTTCTCCGACTACGCGCGCAACGCCGTGCGCATGTCGGCGCTGATTCCGGCACACGCGATCCACGTCTACACGCACGATTCCATCGGCCTCGGCGAAGACGGCCCCACGCACCAGCCGATCGAGCACATGGCGAGCCTGCGCCTGATTCCGAAGAACCGCGTGTGGCGTCCTTGCGATGCGGTGGAAAGCGCCGTCGCCTGGAAAGTGGCCATCGAATCGCGCGAAGGCCCGTCGTGCCTGGTGTTTTCGCGCCAGAATCTTGCGCACCAGGCGCGCACGCCGGAGCAGATCTCTGCCATCGAATTTGGCGGCTATGTGCTGCGCGACGCAAAGAACGGAACAGTGGATGCCATCCTTATCGCCACCGGTTCCGAGGTCGGCTTGGCGATGCAGGCTGCCGAGGCGCTGGAAGCGCAAGGCATCGGTACGCGCGTGGTGTCCATGCCATGCACGAATCAATTCGACCGCCAGCCGCAGGCGTATCGCGATGCCGTGTTGCCACCCGCGATCCGCAGGCGCGTGGCGATCGAGGCCGGTGTCACCGATTTCTGGCGCAAGTATGTGGGCCTTGATGGCCACGTCGTCGGCATCGACACGTTCGGCGCGTCTGCACCGGCTGATGCGCTGTTCAAGGAATTCGGCTTTACCGTCGATGCTGTGTTGGCGGCGGTCAAATCGCTGGGGTGATCGCGTTCCCGGCGCGCGGCTCCCGCTGGGCTTGCGCTACAATACGCGCCCCCAGCGTATGGAGCTTGCGTCATGACGGTGAAAGTCGCGATCAACGGTTATGGCCGCATCGGCCGCAACATCCTGCGGGCGCTGTACGAAGCCAATCGCACGCAGGAAATCCGCGTGGTCGCGGTCAACGATCTGGGCGACGCGGAAACCAACGCGCACCTGACCCAGTACGACACTGCGCACGGCAAGTTTCCGCATGAGGTCGGCGTCGATGGCGGCGATCTGATCGTCAAGGGCGACCGCATCAAGGTCTGCGCCGAGCGCGATCCGGCCAAGCTGCCGTGGAAAGAACTTGGCGTGGACGTGGTGCTCGAATCCACGGGCCTGTTCACCTCCAAGGCCAAGGCCGGCGCGCACATCGCCGCCGGTGCGAAGAAGGTCATCATCTCGGCGCCGGGCGACAAGGATGTGGACGGCACCTTCGTCATGGGCGTCAACCACGACAAGCTCAGCGCGAAGCACGAGGTGATTTCCAATGCCTCGTGCACGACCAATTGCCTGGCGCCGCTGGCCAAGGTGCTGCACGAGAAGATCGGCATCGTGCATGGGCTCATGACCACGATCCACGCCTACACCAACGACCAGGTACTCACCGACGTCTACCACAAGGACCTGCGCCGCGCGCGCAGCGCGACGATGTCGCAGATTCCGACCAAGACCGGCGCCGCGGCGGCGGTGGGTTTGGTTTTGCCGGAATTGAACGGCAAGCTCGATGGCTTCGCCATGCGCGTGCCGACGATCAATGTGTCGGTGGTGGATTTGTCCTTTGTCGCCAAGCGCGAAACGAGCAAGGAAGAAATCGACGCGGCAGTGAAGGAAGCGAGCGCCGGCAAGTTGAAGGGCATCCTTGGCATGAACACCAAGCCGCTGGTGTCGGTGGACTTCAACCACAACCCGCTGTCGTCGATCTACGACGCCACGCAGACACGCGTGATGGGCGGCAACCTCGTCAAGGTGCTGTCCTGGTACGACAACGAATGGGGCTTCTCCAACCGCATGCTCGACATGACGCTGGCGTTGGTCAACGCGCGCTGAGGATCAATGCGGCCCGTCCTTTTCGGACTGGAACGTCTCGATCAGCGCGATCTGCAAGCGCGAATGCAGCTTGACCAGCGCGCGACGCAGCAACACCAGCACCAGGGCGACCATCGCCAGTACCGCGATGAGCAGTTCCGCGGGCGGCAGGATGGATGACGACAGCGCGCTGACCAGCAACAGCATGACCGCCATCGATACTGCCGGCAGCACTTCAGCGACGACGCGGCGCGCGCGATCGGTGTGGCGCCCGGCATGCACGCCCATCTCGGCCAGCAGCATCGCCAGCGCCTTGAGTTTGCGATAGGCAGCGATCAGGAACGGCAACGACAGGACCAGTGCGGCGCCCCACAGCACGGCATTGGACGTGGCGCGGTTGGGCAACCATTGCGCCACCAGCGCCGCGCGCGTGCGCGCGAGCCAGGCGATGCCGGCGAAGATGGCCACGACCAGGCACAGGTTGACGAACGTCTGCAGCAGGATGCGCCGCACCATCGCCGCGATCGCGGCGCGATCGCCCTGCAGGCGCAGGCTCTGCAGCCAGTTCGTATACAAATGCGAAATGCGCCGGATCGGGAATGGCATGACGATGCGCAAGCGCCGCGCCAGCGGATCCGAGGCACGGATGAGGTAGGGCGTGAACAGGGTGGTGATCGCCGAGACTGCCACCGCGATCGGATACAGGAAGTGGCTGGTCACCTTCAGCGACGCGCCGAGCGCGGCGATGATGAACGAGAATTCGCCGATCTGCGCCAGGCTCATGCCCACGCGCAACGAAACGCGGCCGCTTTGCCCGGCGACGAAGGCGCCGCCCCAGCGCGCCAGGATCTTGCCGACGACCACCAGCGCGGTGATCGCCGCGATCGGGCCGGCGTAGTCGACGAGCGCATGCGGGTCGAGCTGCAAGCCAACGGCAACGAAGAAGATGGCGCTGAACATGTCGCGCAACGGCGCAATCAGATGCTCGATGCGCGGCAGGCTGCGCGCTTCGGCCACGATCACGCCGATGACGAAGGCGCCCAGCGCGACGCTGTAGCCGAGCCAGCTCACCAGCAGGCAGAAGCCGAACAGCAGGCCGAGCACGCCGACCAGCAGCATTTCGTCGCGGCGGAAGCGCGCCACGTAGTCGAGCAGGCGCGGCACGGTCAGGATGCCGATGACCAGCGACGCGACGAGAAAATCCAGGAGGCGTCCAAGCGTGCCCACGACTTCGCCGGCGACGACCGTGCCGGTCGCAGCGACGCCGGAAAGCAGCGCGATCATGGCGATGGCGAGCACATCCTCGATGATCAGGATGGCGAAGACGGTGTGTGCGAACGCCTGCTTCTTCAGCCCGAGTTCGTCGATCGCCTTGACCGTGATCGTGGTCGATGAAATAGACAGCATCGCGCCGAGGAACAGCGCGTCCATCTGCCGCCAGCCGAAGGCGAGGCCAAGCTCATAACCGAGCCAGAGCATGGCGATGATGCCGGTGAGCGCCGCGACGATGGCGGTGGCGCCGACCTGACGCAGGTGGCGCAGCGAGAACTCCAGGCCCAGCGAAAACAGCAGGAAGATCAGGCCGAGTTCGGCGACCGTGCCGATGCTTTGCTCATCGGATACCAGAGTGTAGGGCGGCGTATGCGGACCGATGATCACGCCCGCGGCGATGTAACCGAGCACGACCGGCTGGCGCAGCAGGTGGAAAACAACGGTCACGATGCCCGCCGCGAGCATGATCACGGCAAGGTCCTGGATGAAGGCGATCGGATGCATCGAGTGTCCGCGCGGAAGGGCAGTCTATGGTGGACGAGGCCTTGCGCACGCGCAAGCGCAAGCGTGTCGCCGCGCCGCGCAGGTACAATGCGCATTCCCGATCCGCCCAGGAGCACTGCATGACCATCGCGCGCATGAGCGACATCGATCTGGCCGGCAAACGCGTGCTGATCCGCGAGGATCTGAACGTGCCATTGCAGGACGGGCGCATTACCGCCACGCAACGATTGGATGCGGCATTGCCGACGATTCGCGCGGCGCGGGACGCCGGCGCGCGGGTGATGATCCTCTCGCATCTGGGACGGCCAAAAGAAGGCGTGTTCGAGGCATCCGAATCGCTGCAGCCGGTTGCCGATTGGCTTGGGTCAGCGCTTGGCAAGCCGGTACGCCTGGTGCGCGACTACCTCGATGGTGTCGAAGTCGCGCCAGGCGAAGTCGTTCTGCTGGAAAATTGCCGCATGAACGTGGGCGAGGGCAAGGATTCGCCCGAGTTGTCGGCGAAGTACGCCGCGCTATGCGACGTCTACGTGATGGACGCATTCGGCACCGCGCATCGCGCGCAGGCGTCCACGCACGGCGCGATCCGCGCGGCGAAAGTTGCTTGCGGCGGGCCGCTGCTGATGGCCGAACTCGATGCGCTGGCGCGTGCCCTGGACAAACCCGCGCGACCGCTGCTCGCCATCGTCGCCGGCTCGAAAGTCTCGACCAAACTGGCCCTGCTCGAAAGCTTGATCGAGAAAGTGGATCAGCTCATCGTCGGCGGCGGTATTGCCAACACCTTTATTGCGGCGGCCGGATTCAATGTCGGCAAGTCGCTGTTCGAGGCGGATTTGATCGACACCGCGAAGAAGATCATGGCGGCGGCGCAAGCGCGCGGCGCGCAGGTGCCGGTGCCGAGCGACGTTGTCGTCGCGCCGGAATTTTCGGCCACCGCGTCGGCCACGGTGAAAAAAGTGGACGCGGTCGCATCCGGCGACATGATCCTCGACATCGGCCCGGAAACCGCCGCGCGCTATGCGGCGCTTATCGCCCAATCCGGCACCGTGGTCTGGAACGGACCGGTCGGTGTGTTCGAGTTCGATGCGTTCGGCAAGGGCACGGAAACACTGGCGCGCGCGATTGCGGCGTCGCAGGCGTTTTCCATCGCCGGCGGTGGCGACACGATCGCGGCGGTGGAAAAATACGGTGTCGAAAAGGACATTTCCTACATCTCCACCGGCGGCGGCGCATTTCTCGAATTTCTCGAAGGCAAGGAATTGCCGGCCGTGGCGGCGTTGCGGGCGCGCAAGGACTGAAGCACAAGGTCGTGGCGGCGATGTGGTAGCTTTAGCCATTCATCGTCGGGAATTCACATGGATTCGCAACTGCGCCGCACCAAGATCATCGCCACGCTGGGACCCGCCACCGATGCGCCGGGCATGCTCGCGCGCATCCTCGAAGAAGGCGTCGATGTGGTGCGTCTGAATATGTCGCATGGTGCCGGTGAAGACCAGCGCAAGCGCGCCGAGGCCGCGCGCGCCGAGGCGGCCAAGCTCGGCCGCGAAGTGGCCGTGCTCGCCGACCTGCAAGGCCCGAAGATCCGCATCGCGAAATTCGCGTCCGCACCGGTCGTGCTCGAGCCCGGCCAGCCGTTTGCGCTGGAGTGCGACGCCAACGCCGCGCCCGGCGACGTGCATCGCGTGGGCGTGAGTTACCTCGGCCTGTACAAGGACGTGAAGCCCGGCGATACGCTGCTGCTCGACGACGGACTGATCGCGCTCAATGTGGAACGCATCGACGGCAGCACGATCCGTACCGTGGTCAGCGTTGGCGGCGCGCTGTCCGACCGCAAGGGCATCAATCGCCTTGGCGGTGGGCTGTCGCTGGCCGCGCTCGCGGAAAAGGACAAGCAGGACATTCGCCTCGCCGCCGAACTCGGCGCGGATTTCCTCGCCGTCTCGTTCGCCAAATCCGCCGCCGACATGATCGAAAGCCGCAAGCTGTTGCGCGCCGCCGGTGGGAATGGCGGGCTGGTCGCCAAGATCGAACGCGCCGAGGCGATCGTCGCGCTCGGCGAGATCATCGATGCGTCGGACGCGGTGATGGTCGCGCGCGGTGATCTGGGCGTGGAAATCGGCGATGCGGAATTGCCCGGCATCCAGAAGAAGATCATCCGCGAGGCGCTGGCGCGCAACAAGGCGGTGATCACCGCCACGCAGATGATGCAGTCGATGGTCGAGTCGCCGATTCCCACGCGTGCGGAGGTGCTTGATGTCGCCAATGCCGTGCTCGATGGCACCGACGCGGTGATGCTGTCGCAGGAAACCGCCGCCGGCAAGCACCCGGACAAGGCCGTGGCGGCGATGCGCCGCGTGTGCCTGGGCGCCGAGCACCAGTTCGACACCACCGAGCGCTACAAACCCGGTGCACGCCAGTTCGAGCGCACCGACCAGGCGGTGGCGATGGCGGCGATGTTCCTGTCGGCGCAGGTCGCGCCACGCGCGATCGTGGCGTTGACCGAATCCGGCGCCACCGCGCAGTGGTTGTCGCGGTTCCGTTCGGCGGTGCCGATCTATGCGCTGTCGCGGCGGCAGGCGGCGCGCCGGCGCATGCTGTTGCTGCGCGACGTGTTCCCGGTCGAGTTCGATCCGCACGGCGTGGACGCCGCGCATGCGGCGAAGGCTGCGATCCAGCACCTGTTCAATGAATCGCGCCTGGCCGAAGGCGATCGCGTCATCCTCACCCACGGCGACCACACCGGCCAGCATGGCGGCACCAATACGCTGAAACTGCTGCGCGTGGGCGCCGGCGGCGTGGCCGAAGGCTTGGGGGATTTGTAGGAGAACATCATGAACCGATCAGCGCTTGCAGTCATCATCATGCTTTGCACCGGTGGCGTCCTCGCCGCCGAGAACGTGAAGAGAGTCGCGCCCGAAGACCTGGCGCGCTACTGGCTGCTCGAATCCAGGTCAGCGCAGCAGGCCGATATTCCCTGGCGCGGCAAGAACCTCAATGCGCCGACCTGTGCTGCGGTGGCCTACACCATCGGCAATGATGGCCGCACGCGCGATGTGGCACTGGAAAAGATCGTCCCCGACGGCGACCTGGGCAAGGCCGCGGTCAACGTGGTGACACAGATGCGCTTCGCCGCCACCGCGCAGAATGCCGGCCGCCTGCCGGTGCGCACCTACGTGGTGATGCCGTTCAACCTGCCGGCGGCGAACTCGCCCAATGCCGCCGATCGCGCCCGGCGCGAACAGGCGCTGGCGCCGTGCAAGCTCGAAGGCTACGGCAGCACGACCGAGGTGGTGATTCCGGTACGCTGAGCGCCTGCGCCTTCCGGCTCGCGCGCGGTCTTTGCCCGGACTATAATTCGCGCCCTATCCGGCGGCGCTGGGCCGCCGCGAATCCGTGGAGTTTCAGCATGAGCATCGAACAACTGGAAGCCATCGCGCAGGCGATGGTCGCGCCCGGCAAGGGCATCATCGCCATCGACGAATCGACGAACACGATCAAGAAGCGCTTCGAAGCGGTGAACGTTCCCAATACCGAGGAAAACCGTCGCGCCTATCGTGAAATGCTGCTGACCGCGCCAAACCTGGGTCAACACATTTCCGGCGCGATCCTGTACGACGAAACCCTGCGCCAGTCGACCAAGGCCGGCGTGCCGTTCACGAAAGTGATGATGGACAACGGCATCCTGCCCGGCATCAAGGTGGACAAGGGTCCGCAGCCGCTGGCCGGATTCCCCGGCGAAGTCGTGACCGAAGGCCTGGACGGCCTGCGCGAGCGCCTGCACGAATACGCCAAGCTCGGCGCCAAGTTCGCCAAGTGGCGCGCGGTCATCACCATCGGCGAGGATTCGCCATCCGGCACCTGCATCGAGGCCAACTGCCACGCACTGGCGCGCTACGCCGCGCTGTGCCAGGAAGCCGGCATCGTGCCGATGGTCGAACCCGAGGTGCTGATGGACGGCGATCACGACATCGAGGTGTGCTACGACGTGACCGAAGCGACGCTGCGCTCGCTGTTCGGCTCGCTGTACGAACACAACGTGATGCTCGAGGGCACGATCCTGAAAGCCAGCATGGTGATCTCCGGCAAGGGCTGCGCCACGCAGGCCGACATGGACGAAGTCGCCGAAGCGACCGTGCGCTGTCTCAAGGCTTCCGTGCCGTCGGCGATCCCCGGCATCGTGTTCCTGTCCGGCGGCCAATCAGATGAACAGGCCACCGCGCACCTGAACGCCATGAACCAGATCGGTCCGCACCCGTGGCCGCTGTCCTTCAGCTATGGTCGCGCAATGCAGTCGGCCGCGTTGCAGTTGTGGGCCAAGGACATGGCGAAGAATTTCGCCGAAGCACAAAAGACCGTGTCGATGCGCGCGAAGGAAAATGGCCTGGCGGCATTGGGCCAATGGCAGAAGGCTGCCTGACCGAGTTCGCCTCTTCCGCTGGCGGGAGCGGCCGGCGCGAACGCGCCGGGTGAGGGTGGGCAGGTCGAATGAAAACGGGCGCCCAGGCGCCCGTTTTCGTTACTTCGCCGCGAACAGCTTCTTGGCCGCCGCCACGAAGGCCGTATCCACGCCGTCCATCTTCTCGCTGCGCGCGACGATGCGGCCCTGCGCATCGAGCAGGACCAGTACCGAGGTGTGGTTGAAATCGCCGTCCGGCAGGGCGCGGTACTGGATGTCGAGCACGGCGGCGATCTGGCGCACGCCGGCGGCGTCGGCGTGCGCGAGCGTCCACGTCGCGGCATCGAGCTTGCGCTGGCCCAGCACCTGCCGCAAATGCGCCGGCGTGTCGCGCTGCGCATCGAAACTCACCAGCAGCACGTCGGGTTTGGCATCGGCGTCGTGGGCGATGGCCTTTTGTGTACGCTTGAGCGACTCGATGATCAACGGGCACATGGTCTGGCAGGACGTATAGAACATGCTGGCGAGCAGCGGCTTGCCGGCGCGATCGGCCAGCTGGAACGTGTGCTCGTTCTGGTCGGTCAGCGCCACCGGCAGGCGATAGACGGAATCGCCGGGCAGTTCGGCAGCGTGCGCCGGCGCGGCGAAGGCAAGGAAAAGAGCGAGCAGTCCGATGAGTTTCATGGCGTGGTTCCCGAAGTGGTGCTGCGGGCGCAGCGAAAGCCGAGGTTGACGGTGGTGTCGGCGGCCTTGAGCGCGGACAGCATGGCCACGCGCATCAACACCGCATAGTTGTCGCGATCGCGCAGGTTGAGCGCACCGGCGCCGCAGAACTTGAGCCGATCCGGATCATTCTGGTCGCGGCTGTCGCTGGCCACGAGCAGGGCGTTGAAATCGTCCACCCATTCCCAGACCAGTCCGTGCATATCGCGCACGCCGTAGAAATTCGGCGCGCCGCCGATGCGTGCAACGGCGGCGTTGGACGGCTGCGAATACCAGTTGAGGATGCGTTCGCGCCAGGCCGGATCGGCGCGCGCATCGGCGCGCGTGGCATCCGCGGCGGCGGCGAATTCCCATTCGTTCCAGCTCGGCAGGCGCGCGTTTTCGCTGGCGCAGAATGCCTGCGCGGCGAACCAGCTCACCTGCGTCACCGGCTGGTCGGGCAGGGCGCCGTCGCCAAGCACGGTTGCGGATTGCCAATGCGCAAGGTAACGCGGTTCGGCAAAGATCGCAGCGACCTGGCCGCGCTGCCACTGCGCATGCGTCTTCACGAAGGCGAGGAACTGCGCGTTCGTGACCGGCTCGCTGCGCAGCGCGAATGGCGCGACGACGATGTCGCCACCGTTCGCGTCCGCCGGCAACACGCTGGCGAAGCGCCCGCCGGGCAGGCTGGCGTACTCGGCCGCCGGCGCGGTGCCGGCGGCGAGCAGGGCGCCGACGAGGAACAGGGCGCGCAGGATCGGCATCAGTGTTCGGCCTTGGCCGTAGGCGCCGGCTCGGCGCGCGCTTTTGCCACGTCCGCCGATTCGATGCGTCCGCCCGGATTGCCCCAGCTGTTGAGCACATAGGTCAGGATATTGGCGACCTCGTCGTCGTTGAGCTGGGTCATCGGCGGCATCACCGAGTTGTAATCCTTGCCGTTGACCTTGATCGGGCCGGTCAAGCCATGCAACACGATGCGCATGGTCTGTTTGGGATCGGCGGCGATCATGCTCGACTTGGCCAGTGGCGGAAACACGCCCGGCAAGCCTTCGCCATTGGCCTGGTGGCAGACCGAACAGGTGCCGGTGAACAATTGCTGGCCGGCCTTGATCTGCTCCTCCTTCGTCAACTTGCCGGCAGCGGCAGCCTTGCTGGCCACGGTCACGGCCGCCAGGTTCGGTTCGGCGCGATCGCCCAGATAGACCGAATCAACTTCCTTGCCGGAATACACGGTCTTGTTCTCCGGGCCGTCCACTTTCAGGATCGCCAGCGCACCCTTGTTGAAGGCGCGGAAGATCGAATGATCGACCAGCACATAGCTGCCCGGGACTTCGGTGTGGAATTCCACCATCGCCGCGCCACCGGCCGGAATAAGCGTGGTCTGCACGTTGTGCTGCTCGACCGTGCCGCCTTCCGGACGCACCGTGTCGAAGATCTCGCCGATCACGTGGAAGCTCGACACCAGGTTCGGGCCGCCGTTGCCGACGAACAGGCGCACGGTTTCGCCGGTCTTGGCGGTCAGCGCCTTGTCGCCGGTAAGCGCGCCCTCGGAACCATTGAACAGCACATAGGTCGGTTTTTCGTCGATGGCCGATTCCATGTTGAACGGCTGGTGGCCCTTCTCGCGGTACTTGCCGACGGTGTAGAAGTCGCCCTGCATCACGTAGTACTCGTGATCGACCGGCGCCAGGCCTTCGGGCGGTTCGACCAGGATCAGGCCATACATGCCGTTGGCCACGTGCATGCCGACCGGCGCGGTCGCGCAGTGATAGACATAGATGCCCTGGTTGAGCGCCTTGAACGTGAATTGCGATTGATGCCCCGGCGCGGTGAAGCTCGACGCCGCGCCGCCACCGGGTCCGGTGACGCCGTGCAGGTCGATGTTGTGCGGCATCTTGCTGTTCGGGCTGTTCTTCAGATGAAACTCCACCGTGTCGCCCTGGCGCACGCGGATGAAGCTGCCGGGAACCGTGCCGCCGAAGGTCCAGAAGGTGTAGGTCACGCCCTCGGAAATCGGCAGTTCCTTTTCGATCACCTCCAGTTCCACGATCACCTTGGCCGGGTAATTGCGCAGGGTCGGCGCCGGCACGTTGGGCGGACTGGTGAGCACGGCATGGATCGGATCGCCGCGCGGCGGCCCGAAATCGCCATGGATGTAGTTGCTCGGCGACAAGCCGGCGTCATCGGCCGGCGCGGCGCCGGCGAACCCCAGCAGCAGGGCGGCAAGACCAAGTGTGAACAGGCGTGTTTTCATGGTGAACCCCAGAGGTTGGCGGATGGTGCAATCTAACTATGCCATGCCTCGGCGCGAATTGACTCCGGTCAAGTGCTGCGGCTGTTTTTCATGCAGTGCAGCATCGCCTTGATCTGGATCAAGGTGCCGCCCGCGGCAGTGAAGAAACTGGCGCGGTCGCGGCAGTTTGCCGCTTTGGGGGTCGCCCATGTCCAGGAACCATTGCCTGCTCGCCAGTGCCATCGCTCTCGCGTTTTCGCAGGTTGCTGCGTTTGCACAATCCGCGCCGGACGGCGCCGCGCAGAGCAAACCGATCGTCGAGGTGCGCTATCGCTACGAGGGTGTGGGCGACGACGCCTTCACGCGCGACGCCGACGCCAACACCGTGCGCTTGCGCCTGGGTTACCGTTGGGAATTCGCGCCCGGATGGCGCGCGGTCGTCTCCGCGGATCGCGTGCAGGCGCTGGCCGGTGCCCACTACAACAGCACGGCGAACGGCAAGACGCAGTATCCGACGGTGGCCGATCCGCAATCGAGCGAATTCCACGAAGCCTACGTCGGCTATGCGAGCGGCGGGCTCGATGCCGCGCTCGGCCGCCAGATCGTCGCATTCGACAACCAGCGCTTCTTCGGCAATTCCGGCTGGCGCCAGAACGAGCAGACCTTCGATGCGTTTTCGGCGCGCTATGCGTTCGATGGCGGCGGTCCGGTCGTGCGCTACGCGTATCTGGATCGCGTGCAGCGCGTGTTCGGCAACGCCAACCCGAATCCGTTGCTGCGCGCGTGGGACTTGAACGCAAACCTGCTCAACGTTGCGCAGGCGTTGCCGCTCGGCACGCTGGTCGGTTACGCGTACTTCGTGCGCAACGACACCGTGGCCACGGCATCCACGCGCACGTTCGGCGCACGCTGGACCGGCGCGCAGGCCGCGGGCGAGGTCAAGTTCGGCTGGACGCTCGAATACGCGCGACAGGACGACTACGCGAACAACCCGGCGTCGCAGAGCGCGAGCTATCGCCTGATCGAACCCACGCTCACCTGGCGTGGCGTCACCTTCAAGGCCGGCGACGAAGTCATGGGCGGCAACGGGCACTACGGATTCGCCACGCCGTTTGCGACGCTGCATGCCTTTGACGGCTGGGCCGATCGTTTCCTGACCACGCCAGTCGATGGCATCGACGACCGTTATCTGGGCGCCAGCGGCAACCTCGGCAAGGCGGTGTGGACGACGACCTGGCACGATTTCCATGCCGATCGTGGCGGTCGCGCCTACGGCACCGAATTCGACGCGATGCTCACCTATCCGCTGGCCCGTGGCCTGACCGGCCTGCTCAAGCTCGCCGACTATCGCAGCGACGGCTTCAGCACGGATGAGCGCAAACTGTGGGCGAGCATCGAGTACAAGTTCTGACCGCCGTGCGCATTAGTGCACGATCTGCGTGAATATCCCGCGCGGATCGTGCGCGATGGCGATGCTGACGATGAACAGGTACACGGCGAGCGCGGCGATGAAGAATCCCGCGCGGCTTGTGCGCGTACGTCCGCGCCGCAGTGCGAACACGCCGAGCACGATGTAGGCGACGAGCAGCAGCACCTTGGCGGTGAGCCAGGCTTGCACGAACGGATACTGGTGCAACATCACGGTGAGCGTGATGCCGGCAGCGAGCAGTGTGGTGTCGATCAGGTACGAGCCGCGCTTCAGAATCGGGTGATACACCCACGGCGACCCCGCCAGCATCATCATCCCGCGCAGCGTGAACAGGCTGCCGGAGAGGACGACGCAGGTGATGTGCAGGAATTTTACCTGCGGATAAAACGCGATGAGCATCCGCGCATTATCCCGGAACTCCGTCGCGGCGTGGCGTCAGGTAGATCCACAGCGAGCGCAGCACCCACGGTGCGAACGCAACCACCCAGCCGAACGCGGCGATGACCAGCCACAGCGACGTGTTGGTGGCGAGCTCGGCGCCGATGCGAATCAGCACGACCGCTTGCAACAGCGCGAACGTGAGCCAGGGAACCACGCCCATCTGCAGCGGACGCCCGGAATGACCGTGCGTCACGCGCGTGACCATCGCCACCAGCATCGAGGCAAAGAAGCCGACCGTGAGCGCGTGCACCGGCGCGCGGCCGAGCGTGAACTCGCCGGTCCAGCGCAAGATCAGGCTCTGCACGGTGAACAGCACGAAGGCGGTCGGCAGCCAGAGCAACGCGATGTGCAAGGCCGCCAGCAATCCCGGGCGCAGGCATTTCCAAGGTTGCCAACCGATCCAGTGCCAGGCGAAGAACAGCGCGAGCGGCGCATCGACGAGGAACATCAGGTCGTAGCGGTGCGCCAGTTCCAGGCCCAGGTGCGCGAGCAGCAGCGGCCACAGCACGGCCAGGCTCCATGCCGGCCGGAATGGACGATACGACGGCCCGACCACATTGCTGCTGAAAAACGGAACCATGCGGTGGCTGACCGTGAAGAAGATCGGCAATAGCAGGCCGAACGTGCCGACCTTGATCGACACGATTGCGCACTGCCACGGCGCGCCGAGCACGAACGCAAGGAAACACGCCAGGCCGAGAAAGCCAGCGCACAAGGCGCTGAAGCAGGACAACGCGTGGCGATCCTGCCACTGGTTGCGGCGCAAGACGCCACCGAGCGCACGCAGGGCCATCAGCCAGCCGCCGAGCATCAGCGCCAATCCGGCGATCAGCACGGGCTTGAGGTCCAGCAAGCCGATGTGCGCGAGCAGGTAACCGCCGAACACGCCGGCGAAGACCGGGACATAGGTGCGCTTGGGCAACGCCGGTTGTCCCATCCAGCGCGGGAACACGGTGAGCAGGAATCCGAAGATGAACATCGCCAGCATGCCGTATTGCGTGAACACGGCGTGCGCCCATCCGGCATACACCGGCGCGGCTGGAAAGGCGTGGCCGAAGTATCCGGCGCCGAGGAAGCACGCCCACCACGTCATGGTGACGAGCAGCGCGGTCGCGCCGCCGAAGAACATCATCCGGTGCGGCGCGGCGGCGAGAATGCGCGGCACGTCCGCCAGCGTTGGAAATCCGGCGGGAGCGGCGTCCGGACTCGAGACGGCCGCCACTCCCGCCTGCTGCCCCGCCCGGGAGGGGATGAATTCCGGTTTGCTGCGCGTATCCATGTGCCTGTCCTGCTTGGGCGATGCGGCGCCTGCCAGCTTGCTCCCGGTGCGGCGGCATGACCTTGACGCAAGTCAGGCCGGCGCGAATCACTTGATCGCAATCAATGCGGCACGGGCGGCGCCAGCGCATGCTGGATTGCATTCCGCGGAGGCAATGGCGTGACCGATTATATCCAGGCCTGGCAATGCATCGGCTGCGGCAGGATCGAAGCCCCACAGCCGTGCATCGGCGTGTGCCGGGACCGCAAGGTCCAGTTCATCGGCAGGCTCGAACACGAGGGCGTGCTGGCTGAAAGCGCCGCGCTGCGCGCGCAACGCGATCGCGCCTGCGCGATGTTGGCGCGCTTCGTTGCGGCGACGCCGCGCGCCGGGCACTGGGAGGAATCCTGGCATGCACTGCACGCACAACTGGCGCAGGTGCTGGCCATGCTCGCGGCGGAGCCGGAATAGCGTGGCGCCGGAAGGGCCGCGATCGTGGCATGGCGGTTTCCGCCACGCTCTTGCGTACAAGGCAGGCACACCAACCACGGAATCCGCCATGTTGCGTCTTTCCCGCACGATCCTGCCCTTGCTCCTTGCCGCCCTGCCGTTCGCGCAGGCGCGTGCCGACATCCTGATCGGCAGCTTCAGCGGCGATATCAATGTGCGCCGCCAGATTTTGAGCTTTGCCGACGATGCCAATGGGGCTACCGCGATACCCTTGCGCGTCATGGGCGGGGCGAACAGCGGCCTGATCGAGCCGGTCGCGGGCGTGTTCGAGCCGGGAGAGAACGTGCTCTATGTCGGCGACTTCCGTGGCCAATCGGTTCGCGCCTTCCCCGTGTCGAGCACCAATGGTGACCCAACGCCCCTGCGCGCCATCGGCCCAAGTTACGCATCTCAGGTTCGTGGTCTGGCCGTGGATGCGGCGCACGACGAACTGCTCGTCGTGAGCAGTTGCTGCTTCAAGGCATTCGATCGCAATGCCAACGGTGACGTCTTCTACAAGCGCAGTGTGCAATGGGGCGGCTTGTCCGGCAGCGTGACCCAACAAAACTACCCGTCGAGCATCGTCTACATGCCGGCGACCGACGAAATCGCGGAAGCCGATACCGACAGCGCATCGCCCTACACGCCCAAGGTTCTGGTTTTCAATCGCATCGACAGCGGCAACGTGGCGCCCAAGCGCATCATCAAGGGTGCGAACACGGGTCTTGGTACCTATGCCGGTGCGCTCGCCTACGACCCGTCATCGCGCAAGCTGTTCGTCGGCGCCTACACCACCAACCCCGACAACAGCCATTCCGCGCGCATCATGGTGTTCGACGACATGGCCAACGGCGATGTGGTGCCGCTGCGCACCATTTACGGTTCCATTGCCGGCCTGGAACTGCCCGGTACCAGCATGATCGGCGGGCTTGCCATCGACCCCGAGCGGCAGCGCCTGATCGTTTCGATTTCCGACTACGCGGCGGCGGCCAACAACAAGATCCTCGTCTTTGCGCTCACCGCAAACGGTTATGCGGTGCCGTTGCAAGTGATCGCCGGCCCGCAGTCGAGCCTTCCGACCAACCTTGGCGCGCCGATCTGGATGCCTGGCGATCGCATCTTCCGCAACGGCTTCGAGTAGGTCGTGTCTACGCCAAGGACAGGGACGATCCCTCGCGTACGCTGGCCTCCAGCGCCGCGCGCCACGGCGCCGGGTCGATGCCGCGCGCCGCGAGCCAGGCCGGGTCGAACAGGGTTTCGGCGTAGCGTTCGCCGCGATCGCACAGCAAGGTGACGATGCTGCCGTGCTCGCCGCGTGCGCGCATCTGCGCTGCCAGTTGCAGGCAGGCAACGAAGTTGGTGCCCGAAGATCCGCCGTAGCGCCGTCCGAGGCGATCCTCGAGCAGCCACGCCGCGGCGATGGAGGCAGCGTCGGGAACCTCGATCACCTCATCGACGATGTCGAACAGGAATCCCGGTTCCACGCGTGGCCGGCCGATGCCTTCGATCAGGGTCGGCTGGCTGGCAATCGCGTGCGCATCGCGCGTGCGCCAGCCGTTGGCGAACGCGCTGCCGGCCGGATCGGCCACGCACAGGCGCGTGGGCAGGCGCAGGTAACGCAGGTAGCGGCCGATCGTGGCCGAAGTGCCGCCGGTGCCGGCGCCACAGACAATCCATGCCGGTTGCGCATGCGCCTCGTGCGCGAGCTGGCCGATGATGGACTGCGCAATGTTGTTGTTGCCGCGCCAGTCGGTGGCGCGCTCGGCCAGGCCGAACTGGTCCAGGTGGCAGGCGCCGTTGGCCGCGTGCAGCGCCGCGCGCGCGTGGACTTCGCCGGCATCCTCGACCAGGTCGCAGGTGCCGCCGAGCGTTTCCACCGCACGGATTTTCGCCGGCGCGGTGCATGCGGGCATGACCGCGGTGAAGCGCAAGCCGAGCAGGCGCGCGAACCAGGCTTCGGCGATGGCGGTGCTGCCGGAAGAAGCGTCCACCGCGGACTGCCCGGCGTGCAGGCGGCCATTGCACAGCGCGTACAAATACAGCGAGCGCGCGAGGCGATGCTTGAGGCTGCCGGTGGGGTGCGCCGCTTCGTCCTTGAAATAAAAATCGATGCCGGGAAATCCGGGCAGGTCGATCTTGAGCAGATGCGTGTCGGCCGAGCGCGACGCTTCGCGCGCCAGTGCATCGATGGCCGCGTGCACCCAGTCGCGGTCATCGTGTGCGGAGGATTGCCCGTCGCTGGACCTGACGTTGATCATGGGGTGTGCGCCGCTGCCAGCAGCCGCGCCGTGCAGCGGCCGAGAAAGTCGAAGTAGCGGTCAATGTAGCTGATGCCGTTTTCGTGGTCGACCAGGTAGGGATTCATCAGCGTATGGCGCAGGATCAGCAGCGGTTCGTCCGCCGCGGTGTCGATGCCGAGCGAAGCGAATATGCGTGATGCTTCGTCCGCGCCGAGCAGGTCGGGGCGCAAGGTCGTGACCGAGCCGAAGAATTCCTTGACCTGCAATGGTTGCTGCGGATCTGCGCGCAGCGTGTCGTGCAGGCGGTGCATGAAGGCATTGGCCGCGGCCAGCGAGCGGTTGCCGTGCGGATTGAGCGCCAGGCAGACCAGGTTGCTGTCGGGCTCGAACGGCACGCGTGCGTGCAGGCGGCCGGCCTGTTCCGACGCGAAACGCCGGGCGCGGTCGTGGAACGCCTCGGCGGCACGCACGGTGGCGCGCGGCAGGCGGCCGAAATGCCGATGGTCCAGCGGCAACACGCGGTGGGTGACATAGACGCCGGCCGCGGCAGCGCCGGATTTGGAGCCTTCGGGGATGAACTGGCCGAGGCCGCGGTAGCGCGCCATGTAGTCCGATGGCGCGGTGTCGTGGAACACGTAATCGGCGCGTTCGGCGAGCAGGGCCATGGCGCGATGGTCGCGGCAGACGAAGGCGCCGCTGCCGAACGGCAGGTAACCGAGTTTGTGCGGATCCACGGTGATCGAGTCGGTGGCGCGCAGCGCGGCGAAAGCGGCGTGCATGGCCGGCGAGGGGAAATAGGAAAATTCGGCGGCGACGTCGGCGCGCGGCCGCAGCGAGCCATCTTCTTCGCGGAACAGCGTGGCGAGGTAGCCGCCCCAGGCGGCGTCCACGTGCACGGCGAAATCCAGGCCGCGCGTGCGGCTGCGTTCGCGCGCGGCGAGCACACCGTCGACCGGATCGATGGTGCCGTATTCGGTGCTGCCGAGCACGGCCACGGCTATGAGCACCGGCTCGCGCTGGCGCGCGCAGCGATCGAGTCGTTCCTCGAGTGCGTCCAGGTCCAGGCGCATGCCGCGCGTGGGCAGCAGATCCAGCTGGTCGCGGCCCAGGCCGAGCATCTTCAGGCCCTTGCTCCAGGAATAGTGCGCGGTGATTGGCGCCAGCACGCGCGGCACGCGCAACGTGGCATGCGCGGCGAAGAATCCGGCAAGTCCGCGCTGTTCGATGCGTTCGGCTTCGACCCTGGCGATCCACTCGGCGCGCTGCAACGGTGCTTGCGCGGCGAGCCAGTCGCGCCATGCTTCGAGCAGCGCGATCGTGGCGGCGTGGTCGAGGTTGAATGCGCTCCAGTCGTCGTCGGCGAGCGCAAGATCCGGCACGTGCGCCGCGCGCAACGCAACCGGAAATGCCTTCAGCGCCAACGCCAGGCGCAGCGCCTGGTAGTTGGCCAGTGTGCCGCCCGAGGTGAGGTGGCCGAACGCGCAATCCGCGCGTGCCGGATCGTGCGTGTAGCCGAGCATGCGCGCGAGCTGCAGGCCGACCTGCACTTCCATGCCGACGGTGACCGGCGCGGAATCTTCGCTGACGTTGTTCGGGTTGTAGGGCAGGGCCAGCATGTGCGCGGCGAGTCCCGGCAGCAGCAGGTCCGAGGCCATGTGGCCGATGTAGCGCGGGCTGTGGAACGGAACCGAGCGCTTCAGCGCGGCGGAAAGCTGGTGCAATTCGCGGCGCATGCGCGCTTCGAAGGCCAGGTAGTCCGGATGCATCGCCGCCGCGGTGCCGATCGCCGGCGGATCCTCCGGATGGAAGTTGCGCCGCCAGTAGACATGGTCGCGGACGAATTCCACGAGCAGTTTTTCCAGCAGCGCGTTGTTCTCGCCGTACGGGCCGAGGAAACAGGCGTCGAGGGCGTAATCGTGCGGCGGCGTGGCGGGGGCGGCGAGCATGGCGGCGGCATGATGCGTTGCCGCCGAATGCACCGCACTGATCCGGATCAAGTCGCGCCGGCGCGCGCCGCGCTCAGGCGTCGTGCAGGATGTGGCGGGCGAGCTTGCGCAGCGCCGGCTTGTCGAGCAATTCCACTTCGCGGCCGTCGACGCGGATGAGGCCCTGGTCCTGGAAACGGCGCAGCACGCGGCTGACGGTTTCGGCGGCCAGGCGCAGGTAGTTGGCGATGTCCGCGCGCGGCATCACCAGGCGAAACGCATTCGCGGCGAATCCGCGCGCCGCGTAACGGCCGGCCAGGTCGAGCACGAAGGCGGCCAGGCGCTCGTCGGCGGTGTGGTCGCCGGCAAAGCGGCTCGACTTGCCGATGTCGGCGCTGAGCAGGTCGAACAGGCGCTGCTGCACGTCGGGAATCTTCGTCGCCAGCGTGGACAATGCGGGAAACGAGAAGCGGCACACGTACACCGTGTCCAGCGCGATCGCATCGCACGGATATTTCGCCGGATGGATCGCATCCAGCCCGATCATCTCGCCGGGCAGGTGGAAGCCGAGCACCTGCTCGTGGCCTTCGTCGTCGAGCTGGCGCGTCTTGACCATGCCCGCGCGCACGGCGAACAGCGCGCCGAAACGCTCGCCGCTGCGGAACACGTGGTCGCCGGCGTGGAACGGACCGGCGTGTTCGACCAGCATGTGCAGTTCTTCCAGCGCCGGCTTGCTCACGCCCGCCGGCAGGCACACCGATCCGAAGGCGCAGGTCGAGCAGAAATGCAGTTCGTCGCCGTCGTCGGCAATCGGATTGTGCGGCGTCAGCTTTCCGGATTGATGCAGTTGCGTCATGCGCGGGTCCTGCCCGGAGCACGACGCCGGGCTACAAGGCTCGTGAATAGCGTACCGCAGGCGTGGCCTCGCGCGCGAGGTAGGCGTCGAAACACATGGCGATTTGGCGCAGCAGGTAGCGCCCGCGCGCAGTCACTTGCAGGGCTTGCGGCGTGATTTCGACGAGGTCGTCGCGCGCGAGCTGGCGCAGGCGGCGCAATTCGGCGGTGAAGTACAGCGCGAAATCCAGGTTGTGGCGCGCCTCGAACGCGGCGATGTCCAGTTGTCCCTGGCACATCAGCAGGCCGATCGCATCGGCGCGGATGACATCGTCTTCGTTCAGCGCCAGACCGCGCACCACCGGCAGGCGACCGCAATCCAGGGCGGCGTAGTAGCCGGGCAGGTCGTGCGTGTTCTGGCTGTAACTGGCGCCGACATGCGAGATCGCGCTCATGCCCAGGCCGATCAGGTCGCAGCCGCCGAACGTCGAATAGCCCTGGAAGTTGCGCTGCAGGTTGCCGGCATCCTGGGCGCGGGAAAGTTCATCGTCGTTGCGGGCGAAGTGGTCCATGCCGATGTAGCGATAGCCGGCTTGCGTGAGCTTGTCCACGGTCAGGCCGAGCAGGCGCAGGCGCGTGGCGGCGTCGGGCAGGTCGGCGGCGTGGATCTGGCGTTGCGCCTTGAAGCGTTGCGGCAAATGCGCGTACGCGTACGCGGCAACGCGGTCCGGCGCGAGCGCAATGACTTCGTCGAGCGTGCGCGCAAACCCCGCCAGGGTTTGCCTGGGCAGGCCGTAGATCAAATCCACGTTCGCCGAACGGAAGCCCGATGCGCGCGCGGCGTCGAGCACGGCGCGCGTCTGCGCCACGCTCTGGATGCGATTGACCGCGGCCTGCACGTCGGGATCGAAGTCCTGGATGCCGACCGAGATGCGGTTGAAGCCCAGCGGCGCCAGCGCGCGCACGTAGTCGGCGTCGCAGAAGCGCGGATCGATCTCGATGCCGAATTCGCGGCGCGCGTCGCGGCTGAAGGAAAAATGCTGGGCCAGGGTCTCCAGCAGCTCGGCCATCTGCGCGGCGTCGAGGAAGTTCGGCGTGCCGCCGCCGAAGTGCAGCTGCAACACCGGCCGGTCGCGGTCGAACAAGGGCGCGGTGAGTTCGATCTCGCGGTGCAGGCGTTGCAGGTAGATCGGCGAGCGCGCCTTGTCGCGGGTGATGATGCGCGTGCAGCCGCAGTAGAAGCACGGGCTCAGGCAAAACGGCACGTGCACGTAGACCGACAGCGGGCGCGGGATCGGATCCTCGTTGGAGGCGAGCGCCGTGGCGCGCAATTGCGTCTCGCCGAAACCGGCGTGGAATTGCGGCGCAGCCGGATACGAGGTGTAGCGCGGCCCGCTCACGTCGTAACGCGCGATCAGGCCGGGATCGAATTGGGCATGGATGGACATGCGGCGATGGTGCGGGCAACGCGCGCGGCGCGCCTTGACACCGGTCAAGCCCCGCGCGCGAGGACTTCCCGGTAGGTGCGGGCCATCGCGGCGCCGAAACAGCAGAAAACCACCCGTGCCGGTTGCGCGTTCGTTGCCTGCCAGGCGCGAACTTCGTGCACGGCGATCGTGGCGGCCGCCGCCAGCGGATAGCCGAACACGCCGCAACTGATGGCCGGAAACGCGATGCTGCGCACGTCGTTTTCCAGCGCGAGATTCAGTGATTGCCGATAGCACGACGCCAGCAGCTCCGGTTCGCCGTCGTCGCCGCCCTCCCAGACCGGCCCGACGGTATGGATGACGAACTTCGCCGGCAGGTCGAAGCCCGGCGTGATGCGCGCCTGGCCAGTCGGACAGCGCACGCCGGGCCGCACCGGCGCCACGGCGCGGCAGGCGGCGAGCAGGCGCGGGCCGGCCGCGCGGTGGATGGCGCCATCCACGCCGCCGCCGCCGAGCATGGCTTCGTTGGCGGCGTTGACGATGGCGTCCACGCGCAACTGCGTGATGTCGTCTTCGGCGATTTCGATCCTGGACAGCGTCATGTCAGCCTCGTATCGGCCCGAGCGCGGCGACGCGCCTGGAAACTTCGCCCGCGACGCGGATCAGCGCGGCGAGCAGTTGCGCATCGACATCAAGCTCGCCTTCGTACTCGGCGACATTGCGCTTGCGATGCGCCGCATCGAGCACGCGCCATTGCTCGACCGGCAGTTGCAGCGTATGCGGCAGGCACTGGAACACGAGATACCGATTCTCGGAGCGGTAGCCGTGCCAGCGCAGCGCGGCCAGCGCCAACGCATGCGCCGCGTTGTAGGCGAGATCGAACGCGCTTTCGATGTGCAGCCCCTTGGTCCGTGCATCCGCGAGGCGCCGGTTGCCGGAACGCACCAGGCCATCGAACTCGGCCTGCGCCGCCGGCTCGGCCTTGAGCTGCCCGGCGCGGACGAGATTATCGAGTGCCGCCTGCGGCATGTTCGTCCCCGATCAGCACCTGATGCTCCCCCGCGAGCACGTTCGCCAGAAACGGATTCCGGCTTGCGCGGCGCTTGCGGAATTCTGCCGCCGTGTACAACGTCGGGCTGATGGTCCGGCCGAGCAGCCTTTCGGCCGGCGCCAGCGCGGCGTAGAGCCGTTCCAGCGTGATGTCGTCGGCGACCACGAGCAGGTCGATGTCGCTGTGGGCGTGGTCGCGGCGCTTGGCGACGGAGCCGTACAGGGCGGCGAAGCGCACGCGCGTGCCGAGTGTTGCCAACGCCGCGCGCAGTGCGGCAGGGGGGCCGCCGGTCTTGGTGATGATGGCGCGCAGCTCGGTGAAGATCGGCGCGTTGGCATTGGCGCGATAGTGCTTCTGGTTGCCGACGCGGCGGGTGGTGACCAGGCCGCTTTCCTCCAGCCGGCGCAGCTCGCGCTGCACCGCGCCGCGGCCAGCGCCGGCAAGGCCGATCAGCTCGGTGGCAAAGAAACTGCGCTCGGGCTGGCCGAACAGCAGGCCAAGCACGCGCTGCTGCGTGGCCGTGAACAGCGCGTCGGCCAGTCCCGTGCGCGCGGGCGCGCGCGGACGTACGCGTGTGCGGGGCGACTTTGTGCTGGCCGGCGTGATACCCATTTTGGGTATCTTAGTACCCGATTTGGGTATGTGGCAACTTACCACGCCGTTCGTCCTGAGCGTCGGTCAACCGTGCCCCATTGCTGATACCGCCCGGTCGTCTGCGCGATCATTCGCCGCCGCGCTTGAAATATAATTGCCTAGGACATAATATATCGATCTATTATGAAGGCGGCAGATAAATCCTCGTTCGGCGTCCTCGTCACCGACGTCACCCGGCTGATGCGCAAGCATTTCGACCGGCGCGCGGTGCGCTTCAACCTCACGCGCGCGCAGTGGCGCGCACTCAAGCGCATACATCGCGGCGAGGGCATGCGCCAGAACGAACTGGCCGAGCAGCTGGAGATGGAACCCATTGCGATCGGGCGCGTCATCGACCGCCTGCAAAAAGCCGGTTTCGTCGAGCGCCGCGCCGACCCCGGCGATCGCCGCGCCTGGCGCTTGTTCCTGACGCCGCGCGCGCACGACGTGGTCGACGACATGGACCTGATTTCCGCCGACCTGCTGCGCCAGGCGCAACGCGGCGTTTCCGCCGCCGACATGAAGGCGATGATGGCCACGCTGGCGCGGATGAAGGACAACCTGCACGCGCTGGATCACTCCGGCGCTTGAACCTGAGGCAACGAACATGACCGATAAACAATACGGAGCGCCTGTCGCGGCGGCTGTCCCCGTGCCGCCGAAACCCCGGCGGCGCAACGTCGCCTTGTGGATCCTCGGCCCGGCGCTGGTACTGGTCGTCGGCGGCTGGATGTACCTGACTTCCGGGCGTTACGTGTCCACCGACAACGCCTACATCCAGGCCGACCGCGCCACCATCGCGCCGCAGGTCGCCGGTCGCGTGGTCGAGGTCGACGTGCGCGAGAACCAGGCAGTGAAGAAGGGCGACGTGCTGTTCCGCATCGATCCGCAACCGCTGCAGATCGCCGTGGCGCGTGCGCAGGCGCAGATGGAAGGCATCAGCAGCCTGCTCGACGCGGCGCGCGCGGGATTCCGTTCCGCGCAGGCGAATGTGCGTTCGGCCGACGAGGCCCTGCGCGTGAACGAAGCGCAGTACAAGCGCATGCAGGACTTGCGTCGCAAGGGCCTGGTCGCGCAGAAGGACGTGGACGACGCCGCCAACAACCTTGCCACCGCGCGCGGCAACCGCGATTCGGATGTCGCCGGCGTGGCCAAGGCGCAGAGCTTGCTCGGCGGCCTGCCGGAAACGCCGGACGAGGAATTGTCCGGCTACAAACTCGCCAAGGCACAACTGGCCGCCGCGCAACTCGATCTGGACCACGCCACCGTGCGCGCGCCGATCGACGGCACCATCGGCAAGCAGAACCTGCAACCCGGCGACTTCCTCGCACCCGGCCAGGCGGCGATGCCGCTGGTGGCGACGCGCGGGCTGTGGATCGATGCCAATTTCAAGGAAACGGACCTGACCAACGTGCGCGTCGGCCAGCCGGTCAGCATCGAGGTCGACACCTATCCCGGCCATGCGTGGAAAGGGCATGTCGCTTCGATCAGTCCGGCATCGGGTTCGGAGTTCTCGGTGCTGCCGGCGCAGAACGCCACCGGCAACTGGGTCAAGGTCGTGCAGCGCATCGCCGTGCGCATCGCAGTGGACGACGAACAGTCCGGCCCGACCCTGCGCGCCGGCATGAGTACGGTCGTGAAGATCGACACCGGCAAGCAGAACTCGTTGCTCGGCCGCATCGAAGGCGCGCGTGCGGAACCCGAAGCGCGCGTGGCCCAGGCGGCGCACTGAGAAGTCGATGAACCACGCGCCGACCCACCGCGAGGTCGACAACCGCGCCTTGCTGGTCGTGTCGGTGATGCTCGCCACGCTGATGCAGGCGCTGGATACGACCATCGCCAATGTCGCGCTGCCGAACATGCAAGGGTCGCTGTCGGCGACACAGGATGAAATTTCCTGGGTGCTGACCTCCTACATCGTTGCCGCCGCGATCGCGACGCCGGCGAGCGGCTGGTTGGCGTCGGTGCTGGGCAGGCGCCGCCTGTTGCTGATTTCGGTGGCCGGATTCACCGTGGCCTCGGTGCTGTGCGGCATCGCCACCACGATCGACGAGATGGTGCTGTTCCGCCTGTTGCAGGGCCTGTTCGGCGCGGCCTTGGTGCCGGTGTCGCAATCCACCCTGCTCGACGTGTTCCCGCGCGAAAAGCACGGCGCGGCGATGGCGATGTGGGGCATGGGCGTGATGGTCGGCCCGATCCTCGGGCCCCCGCTCGGCGGCTGGCTCACCGACAACTACAGCTGGCACTGGGTGTTCCTGATCAATGTGCCGGTCGGCGCCTTGTGCCTGTTCGGCGTCGCCGCCAGCCTGCCCGCCGACGACACGCGCGCCACGCGCTTCGACTGGCGCGGCTTCGCCTTCCTCGCCATTGGCATCGGCGCCTTGCAGATGCTGCTCGATCGCGGCCAGACCAAGGACTGGTTCGACGCACCGGAGATCCGCATCGAGGCGGCGCTCGCGGTGCTGGGCTTCTACCTGTATGTCGTGCACTGGCTCGGCGCCGAGCGCCCGTTCGTCAACCTCGGTCTGTTCCGCGACCGCAACTTCCTCGCCAGCAACATCTTCATCTTCATCATCGGCATCGTGTTGTTCGCCACCATGGCGCTGCTGCCGCCGTACCTGCAGACGCTGATGAATTATCCGGTCGTCACCGTCGGCATCCTGCTCGCGCCGCGCGGCATCGGCACCTTGATCGCCATGGTCATCGTCGGGCGCCTGCTCGCGCGTGGCGCGGATGCGCGCATCGTCGCCGGCGTAGGCATGTTGTTGACCGCCTTCTCGATGTGGCAGATGACGCAGTGGACATCCGACGTGCCGCAGTGGGACATCATCTACACCGGTATCGTGCAGGGCGTGGGCGTGGGCCTGGTGTTCGTGCCGGTGTCCACGGTCGCCTATTCGACGCTGCCGATGGCCACGCGCACCGAGGCGGCCGGCATCTACAGCCTGACCCGCAACATCGGCTCGAGCGTCGGCATCTCGATCATGATGGCGCTGCTCGCGCGCGGCACCCAGATCAACCACGCCGAACTTGCCTCGCGCATCACGCCGTTCGGCGCCGGTGCGGTGCCGCACCTGAGCGGCCTTTCCGCGGCGGCGAGTCTGGAAGCCCTGAACGGCGAGGTCACGCGGCAGGCGGCGACGATCGCCTACTTGAACGACTTCTGGTTGATGATGATCCTCACCCTCGTCGCCGTGCCGCTGCTGGCATTGTTGCGGCCGCCCAAGCACACTGCGCCGGTCGATGCGGCAATGGCCCTGGAATGAACGAACCATCCCCTGAACGCGCCGCGCCGCCGCGCCGCAACCGCGACGAGATGCGCGTCTACGGCGTCAACGCCTGCCTGGCCCTGTTCGCGCAGCGCCCGCACGATCTGCGCAAGGTGTATTTGTTGCAGTCGCGCATCGCGCAGCTGAAAACCGTGCTCGCCTGGTGCGTGCAGAAACGACTCGGCTATCGCGTGGTCGACGTCGCCGACCTGGACAAGCTCACCGGCAGCCAGCACCACGAAGGCGTGTGCTTCGACGTGCGCCGGCGCGCGCCCATGTCGCTGACAGCGTTGCTGCAGAAACTCGCGCCGCGCAAGCAGGCCGTGCTCGCCTGGCTCGATGGCGTCGGCAATCCGCACAATTTCGGCGCCGTGCTGCGCAGCGCGGCGAACTTCGGCGTGGATGGCGTGCTGATCTCCGGCGACGCCACGCTGGCCGAATCCGGCGCGGCCCTGCGCGTGGCCGAAGGCGGCGCGGAAGCCGTGCCGATGGCGCGCATCGCGCCGGGCGAAGATGCGTTCGGCACCTTGCGCAACGCCGGGTTTGCGATTGCCGCGACCGTGCCGCGCGAAGGCGAAGCGCTGTTCACCGCACGCCTGCCGCTGCGGCTGGTGTTCGCACTGGGTGCGGAAGGGCAGGGCCTGAGCCGCGGCCTGATCGATCGCGCCGACCTGCACCTGACGATTCCCGGATCGGGCGCGGTGGAAAGCCTCAACGTATCGGCCAGCGCGGCGGTGCTGTTCGGCGAATATTGGCGCCAACGCAACGCGGCGGTCGCGCGACCGCCGCGGCGCTGACAATAGAAAAGTGAGTCGGTGTTCCGCGCCTCTCCTGCCAACAGGAGAGGGGCGAAAGCCCAGCACCGCGACTGCCTGACGAGAACCTTACTTCTGTGCCTTGAGCAGGTCGCGGATTTCGGTGAGCAGCACTTCCTGTTGCGGCGGCGCGGCCGGCGTGGCTTCCTGCTTCTTGACCATGCGGTTCATCAACTTGATGACGAGGAAGATCGCCAACGCGATGATGATGAACTGGATGATGGTGTTGAGGAACACGCCGTACTTGATGATCGCGCCACCGGTCACCACGCCCTTCGCGTCGGCGACCGGGTTGCCGATGGTGACGGCCAGGCTGGAAAAATCGATACCGCCGATCAGCACGCCGATGGGCGGCATGATGACGTTGTCGACCAGCGACGAGACGATCTTGCCGAATGCCGCACCGATCACGATACCCGTGGCCATGTCGACCACGTTGCCCTTCATCGCAAAGGTCTTGAACTCGCTGATGAAACTCATGCGCCCGCTCCTTGTTGATTCATGGTGGCCCCTCCCCATCGGGGACAAGCGAATCTAGCGCGATTTGCCGCCGATGTCAGCGCGATCAGGCGATGTGCCCGCGCAACTGCGCGAAATCGGCGAGCCGTGCATCGTAAGCGTCGCCGCGCCGCAGCGGACCGACGCCGGCCGGCGTGCCGGTGAAAATGAGGTCGCCCGCCTGCAATTCGAACAGGCGCGACAGGCGCGCGATGATTTCCGGCACGGCGAAGATCATCTGCGCGATATCGGAGTGCTGGCGCTGTTGGCCGTTGACTTCCAGCGTCAATGCCGCGTGGCGCGGATGCCCGATTGCGGCGGCGGGATGAAGCGCCGACAGCGGCGCGGAATGATCGAACGCCTTGGCCGTGTCCCAGGGCATCCCTTTGGCTTTTGCGGCCGCCTGCAAGTCGCGACGGGTCAGGTCGAGTCCGACGCCGTAGCCGAATACGTGAAGCAGTGCGTCCGCTTCGGTAATGTTCGCACCGCCGGAATGCAGGGCGACGACCATTTCCACCTCGTGATGCAACTCCGACGTGCCGAGCGGGTAGGCAATGGATGCACCATCGTCCACGACCGCATCGGCGGGCTTGCAGAAGAACACCGGGTTGCCGCGATCCACGCTCGCGCCCATCTCCGCCGCATGTTCTGCATAGTTGCGGCCGATGCAGTAGATGCGATGCACCGGAAAGCGCGCGTCGCCACCGGCGATGGCGACGCTGGCTTGCGCGAGCGTGAAGGCGGCGTGCGTCATTTGAGTATCGCCGCCGGGTCCTGCTTCGCCTTCAGGGCCGCGCACAACAACGTGGACTCGGTGGCCTGCGCCAGACCGCGGTCGGCGCCGGACAGATCCTTCAGCCGCGGCGTGAAGAACTGCGTCATGCGCTCGGCTTCGGCCTGCGAGCAACCGCCGCCACCGGCCATGCCGGGCAGATAGCCACTGGCGAACGTGCCGGTGCGCGCGAGGATCTGGTCAAAGTGTTTCACGAACCAGTTCCACATCGCGGTGCGGCCTTCGCGGGTGTCGCGATCGACGCCCAGCAAGCGTCCCATCTCGCCGACTTTCACGTCCTTGCCGATGGCGAAATCGCGCACGCGATCGGCCTGGCCGGCCGGCGCGCCGCCAAGGCCGCCGAGGATGGCATTGCGCTGCGCCGGATCGGTGGTCACCGGCAGCGCGGCGATCAATTCGTCCACCGCCGGCTTGCCGCGTTCGGCAACCGCCACCGCCAGCGCGCTGCCGATCAGGTCCGGATTGGCGGCGGCGAAGTCGAGTTGGCCATCCGCCGTCTTCTTCAGCACGGCGTCACCCTGCGCCAGCAGCGCGGCGCGGACTTCCGGGATCTTCAGCGTGTGGCCGAGCGTGCTGGCAAGGCTGCCGCGCATCTCGATGTCCTGCGGCGTATCGCTGGCGCGGCGCGTGTAACCCAGTGCTTCCATGCGCGGCAGGTAGGCGGCTTTGGCGACTTCGCGCAAACGCGCCTTTTGCGCGTCGGTGATTGCCTCGCGATGCCAGATCCAGTCGAACGTGGACAAGGGCGAGAGCGACACCTGCGCGGTCGCCGATGGCGCGAGCTTGCGCAGGGCTGCGAGCACGTCGTGCGCGTCGATGTCGCCGTGGCGGAACGCGGCGTCGATGGCATCGGCATAGGCAAGTTTCTCGGCGTCGTTGAGCGTGTCCAGCGCTGCCGTCAATTGGGCCAGGTCCTGCGGCGCCATGCTGAAGCGGTAGTAGCCGCGTGCACCGGCGTTGGGCATGTACCACGCCGGGCAGGATTTGTCTTCGAGCGTCATGCTGCCGGTTGCGCTGTCGAACAATTCGCAGCGCGTTCCCGCCGGCGTGCGCACGCACATCGGCACGCCCCACGTGCGCGCGACGTCGCCCGTGGAGCCGAGCGGCAGGTAGCGGCTTTGCGCAAGCTTGAGCGTGGGTTGCTTGCCGCTGCAATCGAGTTGCGTGCGCACCATCGGCACGCCGGACTGGTCGAGGAAGCTGCCGAACGCCTGCTTGAAGCGGATGCCCTTGTCCGCCGCCTTGGTGATGGCGTCGATCAGGTCGTCCGCACTGGCGTTGCCGAACTTGTGTCCGGCGATGTAGGCGCGCATGCCGTCCTGAAACGTCTTGTCGCCGACAAAGCCTTCGAACATGGCCAGCACGGCGGCGCCCTTGGAATAGGTGATGCCGTCGAACGCGGTCTGGATGTCGCCGTTGCCGGTGATCGGCTGGCGGATCTTGCGCGCGCTGACCAGGCTGTCGTTGGCCATGGCGTGCTGCGCGGCTTCCACGCGATCCAGGTCCGCGCGGTATTCCGGATGCACCTTCTCGGTGATCTTCTTCTGCATCCAGGTGGCGAAGGACTCGTTCAGCCACAAGTCGTTCCACCAGCCCATGGTGACCGTATCGCCGGTCCATTGATGGGCGAGTTCATGCGCGGTGACGTTGAACGAGCCCTGCACGTAACTTTGCGCCGAATCCGCATCGAGCAGCAGCAGCCAGTCGCGGAACGTGACCAGACCCGCGTTTTCCATCGCGCCGGCGCTGAAATCCGGCATGGCGGCCAGATCGAGCTTGTCGAACGGATAGCCGAAACCGTAGTAGTCCTCCAGCGTCTGGATGATCACCGGTGTCTGCCCGAGCACATGCGCCATGCGCTGCGCCTGTCCGGCGGCGGCAATGCCGCGCAACGGCAGCGGATGCTTGCGCCACGCGCTGGGCGCGATGTCGGGCGCGACCTTGATGTCCCACGGGCCGACGGCATAGGCGACCAGGTACGTCGGCAGCGGCAACGTCTGCGTGAAGGTGACTTTTTTCCAGCCCTTGCCGGCCGCGGTGGTCCTGAGTGCCGCGGTATTGGCGACGGCGACGAGGTCCTCGGGCGCGGTGATGGAGATGTCGAACGGCGTCTTGAAGTCCGGTTCATCAAAGCCCGGGAACGCGTAGCGCGCGCTGATCGGTTCCATTTGCGTCATCACGTAGGGCTTGCCGGCGTAGACGACCTTGTACAGGCCTTCCAGATGCCCGTTGTACGGTGCGTGGTAGTCAAAACGCAGGGTCAGCTCCTGCGCGGCGAGCGTGCTGCCGAAATCCACCCGCACCACGCCGGGCTTGGGCGCGGCGTCGACGTACCGGGCGGCGTGCACCTTGCCGTGCGCGTCGGTCACGCTGACCTTGACCTGCGCAAGGTCCTTGCCATGCAACCAGACATGGTCGGATGGCTGCGTCAGTTTCAGCCTGATCGTCGCCGTGCCGCTGAAGCCGGATTGCGCCGGATCGATGCGCAAGTCCAGCGCATAGGATTCGGGCACGGCCCAACGCGGCAGTTTTTCCAGCGGTGGAGAATCCATCGTGGCGGCAAGCGCCGACGCGCCGGCGAGCGCGAAACAGGAAGCGAGAAACAGGCGTGGCACGATGGACATCATTTCCTCCGACGGATGGGCGAACCCGCTAGCAATCCAGCCGCCAAGCAAACCATCCCCTCGCGCCGGCGGCACGTGCCAAAAGCCACACGGACACTCAGCCGGCTTGCGGCAGGAACGACGTATCGACCTGGTAGCGCTTCGGGTTGTCCATGTCCACCAGCACGTCGAGCGTGTCGCGCTTGACGAATGAAGTCGGATCGAACCAGATGTTCGCGCTCCTGAACAGGTACACCTTTTGCGTGACCGGATGCTGCCACTGGCAGATCAGCTTCCACGGACTGCGACCGTTGACCTTCAGGCTGGTGTCGTACAGCACGTTCTCGAACCTGGCCTGCACGCGCAGGCCGTTCACCGCCAGCCACTGGTTGATCTTGCGCGTGCGCGCGGCGGCCGCGACCATGCCGCCGCCGATGCCGGCGAAGACCAGGCCGATGCCGGACATGATCAGGATGCCCAGCCAGTTCTCGCTGAAGCTGTCGATGCGGCCGGATTCCGGGTTGCCGGGCAGATACAGCACCGACACCTTTTCGCCGCGACTGAACGCCGGCGGGTTGGTGCCGGAACCGCGGATGTGGATGACGCGACCATCGGCTTCGAACTCCACGCTCGGCGCATACGTCCCGCCGCCCTTGGAACTGCTGGAGAAGATCAGGTCGACGACGGTTCCGCTGGTGCGCTGGGCATGCGCGGCGAAGTTCGCATGATTGCGCCAGATCGCCCCGGCGCCGGCCAGCAGCGCCAGGCCGATCACGAGAAAAAGTATACTGAACCAGCGCATGGCGGCCTCCCCGGGGCGAATCGTCTGCCAAGCATGCGCAAATCCGGCGCCGCGCGCAAATGCGCCACGCGTCTGACAATTGTCATCCGCCAATCGTGACCAGCGGCCCTGTTGCGAGGCAACACGGCGTGTGAGTCTATGGCACACTTCACGACCGCACGTTCACCCCACATGGGCACCATGGACCAATCCGACTTGTTGAAGGAACTGCGCATCGATTCGCGCCATCGCGAAGATGCCGTTGGCGGCGGCGCGCGCTGGCCGTGGATCGCCGCTGCGCTGGTGCTGGTCGCCGTGCTGATCGCCGGAGCGGCGTGGTTCTTTGCCGGCGGCAAGACGTTCCAGGTGCAGGCGGCGACCGCGACCGCGCCGACGGCGAACGGCAGCGACACCGCGGTGTTGCAGGCAACCGGCTATGTCACCGCGCGGCGTGAAGCCACCGTGTCGACGCAGATCACCGGCACCTTGACCGAAGTGCTGATCGAGGAAGGCGAGCACGTCGCCAAGGACCAGGTGCTGGCGCAACTGGACGACACCGCGCAGAAGGCGGCGTTGGCGCAGGCGCGTGCGCAACAACAGGCGGCGGTGGCGACGCTCGCGCAGTACCAGGCGCAACTGGCACAGGCGCGGCGCGACCTCACGCGCGCGCAGGACCTCGTGGGCCGGCATCTCGTATCGCAACAATCGCTGGAAGACGCGCAGACCCAGGTCGCTTCGCTCACCGCCCAGCTCGATGCGCAACGCAAGCAGATCGAACTGGCCGATGCGGGCGTGAAGTCCGCGCAGGTGCAGCTCGACTATTGCACCGTGCGCGCGCCATTCGCCGGCGTCATCATCGCCAAGAATGCGCAGGTCGGCGAAATCGTCTCGCCGTTTTCCGCCGGCGGCGGTTTCACGCGCACCGGCGTGGGCACGATCGTCGACATGGATTCGCTGGAAGTCGACGTCGACGTGAACGAGGCCTACATCAACCGCGTGCAGCCGAACCAGCCGACGCAGACCGTGCTCGATGCGTATCCGAACTGGACGATCCCGGCGCACGTCATCGCGGTGATCCCGACGGCGGACAAGAGCAAGGCCACGGTCAAGGTGCGCATCGCGATGGAGCAGAAGGACCCGCGCATCCTGCCGGACATGGGCGCGCGCGTGTCGTTCCTCGAGGAAACGAAGAAAAACACGGGCGCCGAACCGCCCAGGGGCGTGCTGGTGCCGGCATCGAGCATCGTGCAGCGCGACGGCAAATCCGTGGTGTTTGCCATCGACGGTGGCCGCGCGCGCGCGCGTGCGGTGACGCCGGGCCAGACCTATTCCGACCTGCGCCTGGTCGAAGGCATCGGCGCCGGCACCCAGGTCGTGAAACAGCCGCCGGCGGACATGGCCGATGGCGCAAGAGTGACGATCGCAACCGCCAGCAAGTAACGCATTCGAAGAGGATCCAACGATGGGCAATCTGGTCGAAATCCGCAACGTCAGCAAGGTCTACGAACGCGGCAAGCAAAAGGTCGAGGTGTTGCACGGCGTGGACCTGGATATCGCGCAGGGCGATTTCCTCGCCCTGATGGGCCCGTCCGGTTCGGGCAAGACCACGCTGCTCAACCTGATCGGCGGGCTCGACTCGCCCACCGGCGGCAGCATCGCCGTCGGCGGCGCGCGCATCGACAACCTCAACCAGGGCGCGCTGGCGAAATGGCGCGCCTCCAACGTCGGCTTCATCTTCCAGTTCTACAACCTGCTGCCGATGCTCAGCGCGCAGAAAAACGTGGAGCTGCCCCTGCTGCTGACGAAATTGTCCGCCGCGCAGCGCAAGAAGAACGCGGCGATCGCATTGCAGCTCGTCGGACTGGCCGACCGCGCCGCGCACAAGCCGACCGAACTTTCCGGCGGCCAGCAGCAGCGCGTGGCGATCGCGCGCGCGATCGTGTCCGACCCGGCGTTGCTGGTGTGCGACGAGCCGACCGGCGACCTGGATCGTCAGTCCGCCGAGGACGTGCTCAACCTGCTGCAACGGCTCAACCGCGAACACGGCAAGACCATCGTCATGGTCACGCACGATCCCAAGGCCGCCGAACATGCCACGCACACGCTGCACCTGGACAAGGGCACTCTCGTCGAGCAATCGGCGCACGCCTGACGGAGCATTGCGATGAAATATTTCCATCTCATCTGGGCCGCACTGTTCCGGCGCAAGACGCGCACGTTCTTCACCATCGCCTCGGTGCTGGCGGCGTTCCTGCTGTTCGGCCTGCTCAACGCGGTGCGCGTGGCCTTCACCAGCGGCAGCGACAGCCTGGCCGGCAACGAGCGGCTGGTCGTCGCCTCGCGTTTTTCGATCATGACCGGTTTGCCATTGAGCCTGAAGACGCGCATTGCCGCGATTCCCGGCGTGAAAAGCGTCGGCCACGAAAACTGGTTCGGCGGCGTGTACCAGGACCCGAAGAATTTCGTCTTCAGCTTCGCGGTGGACGACGAGTACATCGCCGACAATACGAACATCGTGTTGTCGCCGGAGCAACACAAGGCCTTCACCGATACGCGCGACGGCGTGCTGGTCGGCGCGAAGCTTGCCGAGCGCTACCACTGGAAGGTCGGTGACAAGGTGCCGTTGAAGTCGCAGATCTTTCCGCGCAAGGACGGCGACATGACCTGGCCGTTCACCATCGTCGGCGTGTTCCATGCCGCCAAGGACGCGCCCGATGGCACGGACGAGATGTTCTTCCTGCATTGGGAGTACTTCGACGAGGCCAACCTGTACAGCCAGCACGAGGTGGGTTGGTACGTGGTGCAGTTGTCCGATCCCAACCAGGCCGATGCCGTGGCCCACGCGATCGACGCGCTGTCGGCCAACTCGGCCCACGAAACCAAGACGCAGACCGCGAACGCGTTCAATGCGTCCTTCGCCAAGCAGATCGGCAACATCGGCCTGATCGTCGAGGCGATCATGGCGGCGGTGTTCTTCACCCTGATCCTGCTGACCGGCAACACCATGGCGCAGGCGGTGCGCGAGCGCATCCCGGAACTGGCCGTGCTCAAGACCATCGGCTTCAGCAACCGCAGCGTGCTGGGCCTGGTGCTGGCCGAGGCGATCGTGTTGCTGCTGATCGGCGGCGTGATCGGCATGGCCATCGCCAGCGCGCTCGCGCCCGCGCTGACCCGCGGCAGTGGCGGCATGATCCGTCTGCCGCCGATCGGCCTGGAAAACTGGATCGAGGGCATCGTGCTGATGATCGTCATCGGCGCCCTCGTCGGCGTGTTGCCGGCACTGCGCGGCATGCGCCTGAAGATCGTCGATGCATTGGCCGGAAGATAAAGGGATACCGCCATGAAAAAGTTTCTGTCCGGCTTGGGCATGTTCGTGATCGTGATCGCGTGGCTGGTGGTGTGGACCCTGCTGCCGTGGTTCGTGATCCTGGGACTGGTGGTCGTGCTGGCGCTGTGGCTCGCATTCACCCGCGCCGGTCGGCGCGCGCTGTCGGTGACGCAGGTCGGGTTGGGCACGCTCGCCGGGCGGCTCGGCTCCACCGCGGTGATCGTGATCGGCATCGCCGGCGTGGTCGGCGTGCTGGTTGCATTGCTGGCGATGGGCGACGGCTTGCGCGCGACCTTGCAGCAGACCGGCAGCGACGACACCGCGATCGTGCTGCGCGGCGGCTCCGGCGCGGAATCCAACTCCGTGCTCTCGCGCGATGACATCACCGTGATCGAAGGCGCGCCGGGCGTGGCCAAGGATGCACAAGGCAAGCCGGTCACCTCGGCAGAACTGGTCGTTGTGGCGAACATTCCGAAGAAGGACGATCCGGCCACGGATACCAATGTCACCATTCGCGGCGTCGGCGACGGCGCCTGGGCGGTGTGGTCCAATGCGAAGATCGTCGCTGGACGCAAGTTCACGCCCGGCCTGCGCGAGCTGGATGTCGGCCAGGCGGCACAGCGCCAGTTCGCCGGCCTGGATCTGGGCAAGCAATTGCGCCTGGGCGGGCAGGACTGGACCATCGTCGGCGTGTTCGCGTCCGGCGATGCGCACGAATCCGAACTGTGGGGCGATTCCAAATCCGTGGCATCGGCGTATCGCCGCGGCAGCAGCGCGGAGTCCGTCATCGTGCGCCTGGCCGCGCCGTCGGCATTCGATCAATTCAAGGCGTCGTTGACGAGCGATCCGCGCATCAAGGTGGATGTCAGCACCACGCGCGAATATTTCAACAAGCAGTCCGAAGGCCTGAGCAAGGTAATTCGCATCATCGGCATCACCATCGGCGTGATCATGGCGATCGGTGCGATCTTCGGCGCGCTCAATACCATGTACGCGGCCGTCGCCACGCGTTCGCGCGAGATCGCCACCCTGCGTGCGATCGGATTCCGCGGTGTGCCGGTGGTCGTGTCGGTGCTGCTGGAGACGATGCTGCTGGCCCTGCTCGGTGGCGTGATCGGCGCCGCGATCGTGTGGCTGGTATTCAACGGCTACACCGCGTCCACGCTGGGCGGCAATTTCAGCCAGGTGGTGTTCCAGTTCCAGGTGACGCCCGCCTTGTTGTGGACGGGCATCAAGTGGGCACTGGCGATCGGCTTCGTCGGCGGCCTGTTCCCCGCGATGCGCGCGGCGACCTTGCCGGTGACAACGGCTCTGCGCGAGCAATAGTCAGCGCGGTTTGGTCTTCGCCAGCGTGATCGCCACCACGCCGGCGAGGATCACGGCGGTGCCGGCGACATCCAGCGCATGCACGGCCTCGCCGCCGAAGAGGACGCCGACGAGTACCGCGACCGGCGGGTTGACGTAGGCATAGCTCGTGGCGAGCGCCGGCCGCACGTTGTGCAGCAGCCAGATGTACGCGGTGAAGCCGATGATCGATCCGGCGACGATGAGGTAGACGAGCGCCGCCGTCGCGCGCAACGACGGCACGTGCGTGAAGCGCTCGCCGGCGGCCAGCGCCATCAGGCCCAGCGGCACGACGCCGCACAACATTTGCGCGGCGGCGCCCATCGCCGGCGCGGGCATGTCGCGGCGGCGGCTCCAGATCGAACCGTAGGCCCAGCCGATCGAGGCGAGCACGAGCGCGGCGGCGCCGAGCGGCGAGGAGCGCAATCCGTTGCCGAGATTGAGAATCACCACGCCGGCAAAGCCGACGATGAGTCCCAGCCATTCGAGGCGGTTTGGCCATTGCCCGTACAGGCCGGCGAAGATCGCCATGAACAAGCCGACACTGGCGACGGCGACCGCGGCGATGCCCGACGGCACGGTCTGTTCCGCATAGCAGACCAGGCCGTTGCCCATGCCGAGCAGGAAGATCGAGGTGACCAGGCAGTTGAACCACTGTCGCCGCGTCGGCGGCGCGACGCCGCGCCAGCGCAGGAACGCGTACATGAGCCCGCCGGCGATCGGGAAGCGGATCGCCGCCATCAGGAACGGCGGATAGTCGGCGATGCCGATGCGGATGGCGAGGTAGGTCGATCCCCAGATGACATAGACGCCCGCCAGCGCCAGCAGCACGAGGACGCGCGGCGAAAGCCCGGCGCCGATGCCGGGAGCGGTGGAAGCGGTGTGGTTCATGCGGCGCAACGAAAATCCGGTTGCGCACTGTAGCCGCTCGCGGCGCCGTGCGACAGCGCCACTGGTCACGCCCTGGACGGAGCCGCTGTCAGTGGTGCGCCATCAGGCGCGTGCGCGCAGGCAGCGGAAATTCGCGCCGATGCGAAAGCTGCCGTCCGTTTGGCGAAATGGCGCCAGTGCATCGCTGTGCGCGGCGTCAACGGCCGATTCGCCGGCATGGGCGATCGCGCGCGCGGCGACGCCGGACGAACGCAGTCCGCGCAACGCGGTCGGCAAATCCGGGTAGTGCCAGGGCGAGGCGACATCGAACACATCGAGCACTTCCAGTCCCGCCGCGGTGGCGAAGGCGCGCAACGCCGGTTCTGCGGACATCGCGAACGGCCCGGGCGCGCCCGGCGGTGGTGGCGGCAGCAACGGTTTGAGCGCGGCGACCAGCGAGGCGGCTTGCATGCCTTCGGGTTCTCCCCACGTCATCACCACGACTTCGGCGCCGGCCTTGGCGACGCGCCTGGCTTCGCCGAGCGCAACGGCGGGATTGCCGGCGTACTGGAAGGAATTGAATCCGGTCACCCGATCGAACGCATGATCGGCGAACGGCAGGGATTCGAGTTCGCCCTGATGGATGTCGCCCGTGGGCACGCGCTCGCGGGCGATGGCGAGCAGATTGGCGGCGGCATCGACGCCGGACACGCGCGCACCGCGTCCCGCCGCGATTTGCAGGGCCATGCCCGCGCCGCAGCCGGCATCCAGATAGGTCATCCCTTCGCGCAGGCCCATGCGTTCGAAAGCGGCGAGATAGACGGGTTTGCACGTGCCTTCCTGGATGTCGGCCCAGTCGCGGGCGCGTTCGCCCCACAGGGGACCATTGACCTGGGCGGTCCTGGGTTTTTGCGTTGCATTCACGATGACGTCCTCCACGGATTCGCCGATACCGGCCGCATCCAGTTCGGGAAAACGCCACAAGGATTACAGCGCCGCGCGCCCGCGCCGCGCGAAGGCCGGTCGAGGCGAGGCTTTAGTGCTTGAGCGCCGGATCGTTGCGCACGACCACGAATTCGCCTTCGATGACGCGCGGATCACTCACGCGCGAAGCGGAAGCGGGTGCGGCATGCGGGCGGGTCAGCGCGCGCACGAGGGCGACGACGCCGCCGATGAAGGCGAACGTGAGCAGGGCAAAGAAACCAAGCACCACGATTCCGGCAACGACGACGACGGCGAGCACGCCCATGAGCAGGCGCAGCGCAGGATGCTGCGGGCGTTGGAACCAGTGCCAGTGAAAAATGGCCATGTCGCTTCCTGTGGCAGAATGACCGCGAAATCCGGTCGTGGAAGGGCTAGATACGCCAATGGACGTTAGGAAATCGTTATCCGCGCTCGCTGACATTCCCGATGGCGGTGCGATCGCGGTGCATGTGGACTCCAGCACCGGCGGCTTCGACCTGATTCTCACGCGCAGCGGCGACAAGGTGTCCGCGTTCCACAACGAGTGCCCGCATGCCGCCCGGCGCCTGGACTACGCGCCGGGCAAATTCCTGATCGACAACGCCATGCTCATTTGCGCCGCGCACGGCGCGGTGTTCGGCCTGGAATCCGGGCACTGTTACGGTGGCCCGTGCCGCGGCAACGGCCTGCGCGCGGTGCGCGTGGAGATTGTCGACGGGCAGGTCTGCCTGCCCTGAATCGCGTCAATCGACCTGCGCGCGCACGTCCTGGCGCGCGAGTTGGCCTGCGCCACAGGCGAAGTTCGCCGACATGCCGAGTATCGAGCGCGTCGGTATGCGCGTCCCGGTCACCCGCGTCGGTGCGCTGAGCACGTCCACGCGGTAGTCCGCAGCGGCGGATATTCCGACGAAATCAAAGACGGCGTGTTCATCCGTGGCCAGGAACCTTGCCTGTTGCGTGCGCGTGTCGACCAGGCGCACGACGGCGTTCGGCAATGGCCTGCCCTGGAAATCGTAGGCGGTACCGGCAACGGTGCAGGTATCGGCCGCGGTGACGGCGAGCGGGGAAGCGGCGAGAACCAGCAAGAGCGGAAGACGGATCATGGCGAACCTCCGGCGATGCAGGGCATCCTTGCGGAGGGGCAACTCCCGCGTCGATTCTAGCGCGTTCGCAGGGCGCCGGCGCAACGCTTCAATGGAACAGCAGGTTCACGCACACCAGCATCACCACCAGCATCAGCGCGGTCAGCGGCAGGCCCACGCGCAGGAAATCGCGGGTTGTGTAGCCGCCGGGTCCGGCGACGATAAGGATGGTCGGGCTCGCGCCGGGAATGATGAACGTGTTCGACGTGGAGATCGCCACCACGATGGCGAAGGCGGCGGGGTTCCCGCCCGAGGCCAGCGCGATGTTGACCGCGATCGGAACCATCATCACCGCCGCGCCGACGTGCGAGATCACCTGCGAGAACAACAGCGTGATCACGGCCACGCAGGCTTCCAGCGCCCAGATCGGCAAGTGGCCGGCGTGGCGCATCAATTCCTGCGCCAGCCAGGCGGCGGCGCCGGTGGAATCCATGGCCCAACCCAGTGGAATCAGACAGGCCATGATGAAGATCGTCTTCCAGTTGATGGCGCGATAGGCCTCGTCCATGTTGAGCACGCCGGCCAGCAGCATGCCCACCGCGCCCGTCATCATCGCCACCGACAGCTTGACTTCGGTGAACAGGCCAAGGCCCATCGCCAGGGCGAAGAACGCCACCGCGTGCCAGATCTTGGCCGGGCGGTGGTCTTCCTTCGGATAGTCGGTGATGATCGCGATGTCGCGTTCTTCCGACGCCAGCGCCAGGTCGCGCCAGAAGCCGTGCAGCACCAAGGTGTCGCCGGCGCGCAGGCTGGTCTTGCGCACGTCCTCGCGGAACACTTCTTCGCCGCGATACACCGCCAGCACGCTGATGCCAAAGCGCTTGCGCAGGCGCAAATCGCCGACTTGCTGCTTGATGAAGCGCGAAGTTGGTGGCACCACGGCCTCGGCAATGCCGGCGCGATTGGGATTGAACATGTCGCGGAAGACATTCAATCGCGATTGCACGCGCAGCAGGTTCAGGTTGGCGAATTCGTTCACCGCCTCGCGCTTGGCGAGCACGCCGAGCACGGTGCCGACCCAGATCATGGTGTCGCCCGGCGGCGACAGTCGCGTCTCGTCGCCATTCTTGATCCCGAGCAGCAGTGGCGCCCCGCGCAGGGCTTCGGTTTCGGCGACGCTCATGCCGACCAGCGGGCTTTCCGCGGTGACGGTCAATTCGAACACGTCGCCGTCGATGCCGTAGGTTTCCGCGAAGTACGTTTCCGTGCGACCGGGCGTGACGTTCTGCGTATCCTCGTCCGCCGGCAGCACCTTGCGCGTGAACAGCGCGAAATAGGCCAGGCCCGCGATCAGCAGCGGCAACCCGACCGGCGCGATCGCGAACAGGGAAAACGGCTCGATGGTTTGCGCGCCCGGCGGCAGGTTGCGGTTGGCGCTGGCGATCAGGTCGTTGAGCAGGATCAGCGGCGAATTGCTGATCATGGTCATGTTGGTGCCGCACAGGATGCAGCATGCCATCGGCAGCAGCAGGCGCGACAGCGGCACGCCGGTGCGCGCGCTGATGCGGCTGGCCACCGGCAGGAACAAGGTCGCCAGCGCCTGGCTCTGGATCACCGACGACATTGCGCCGGCCATGGTGTTGATGAGCAATCCCAGGCGCGATTCGACGCCGCCGGCGAGGCGCAGGATGAACGAGGCCGCCTTGTTCAGCACGCCGGTACGATCCAGTCCCGCGCCCATGATCATGATGGCGAGCAGGGAAATCACCGCGTTGCCGGCGAAGCCGTCGAACAGGCGTTCCACCGGAATCAGCCGCGTGATGCCGATGACCACCACCACCAGCAACGCGACCAGGTCGGCGCGGATCCATTCCAGCACCAGCATCAGCACCGTGAACACGACCAGCCCGAGCACGAGCAGCATGTCGTGGCTGAGGACGAGTCCGGAATTCATGGTTGGCCGTTCATCGGGGCTGGTTGTTTTTCGGCGGCGTCAGCGGTGCAGGTCAACAGCGTTCATGGAGCAGGTCCCAGACGCCATGGCCGAGCTTGCGTCCGCGCTTCTCGAAATGCGTTTGCGTGCGCCACGCTGGCTGCGCGATGAAACCATCCGCGCCGCCGAGACTGCGCCAGCCGCTTGCGTTGTCCATGACCTCGCGCATCTGCGCGGCATAGTCCGCCCAGTCGGTCGCCAGATGCAAGCGCCCGCCGACAGCCACGCGCGTCGCCAGTGCGGCGACGAATTCCGGCTGGATCAGGCGGCGCTTGGTCTGGCGCTTCTTCGGCCAGGGATCGGGAAAGTAGATGCGCACCTCGTCCAGCATGCCCGGCGCGATCGCGCCTTCGAGCACGTCGACCACGTCATGGTTATACAAACGCACATTGTCCACATTGTGTTCGGCGAGCGCATTCATCAAGCGGCCGACGCCGGGACGGTGCACCTCGACGCCGATGAAATCCTTGTCGGTTTCATGTTGCGCCGCCCACAGCAGCTGCTCGCCATTGCCGAAACCGATTTCCAGCACCAGCGGCGCGCGGCGCCCGAACACGCGGGGCGCGTCGAGCGGCGCGCGCGGGTCGAGGCCGTAGCGTGCCCAGTGCAATTCAAATGCACGCTGCTGCGCCGGCGTGAATCGGCCCTGGCGCAGCACGAAGCTGCGGATGTGGCGGTGATGGTTTTCTGTTCCGCCGCGTGTGACGCTCGCCTCTCCCCCATCGCTGGCGATGGGGGAGAGGGCAGGGTGAGGGGGATACACTTCGGATTTGCGCGACGCTGGTGAAGATGGCGGCGCTGCCCCCTCACCCCAACCCTCTCCCCCGACTTGGTCGGGGGAGAGGGGAAATGAATTGGTAACGCTCATGCAATGGTTCCGTCCAAAGGGCTCGACGCGGAGGCGTAGCGCTTGCGCGGAATGCGGCCGGCGCGGAAGGCGTCGCGTCCGGCTTCCACCGCCTTGCGCATCGCCTTGGCCATGAGCACCGGGTCTTTCGCACCGGCGATGGCGGTGTTCATCAGCACGCCGTCGCAACCCAGTTCCATGGCGATCGCGGCATCCGAGGCGGTGCCGACGCCGGCATCGACGAGCACCGGCACGTTGGCGTTCTCGACGATTTCCAGGATGTTCCAGCGGTTCTGGATGCCCAGGCCCGAGCCGATCGGCGCGGCCAGCGGCATGATCGCCACGCAACCGATCTGCTCGAGCTGGCGCGCGAGGATCGGATCGTCGCTGGTATAGACCATCACCTCGAATTTTTCCGCGACCAGCGTCTGCGCGGCCTTGAGCGTCTGCACCACATCCGGGTACAGCGTCTTCTTGTCGCCGAGCACTTCGAGCTTGACCAGGCTGTGCCCATCGAGCAGCTCACGCGCCAGCCGACAGGTGCGCACCGCATCCTCGGCGGTGTAGCAGCCGGCGGTATTCGGCAGGATCGTGTATTTTTCCGGCGGCAGCACGTCGAGCAGGTTCGGCTCGTCGCGGTTTTGCCCGATATTCGTGCGCCGGATCGCCACGGTGACGATTTGCGCACCGGCCGCCTCGGTGGCGCGACGGGTTTCTTCCAGGTCCTTGTATTTGCCGGTGCCGGTGAGCAGGCGCGAATGATAGGCGCGACCGGCGATGACCAGCGCATCGTTCGCGGCGGAAAGGGATTGCAATTGCGCGTTCATGTGTCAACCACCACCCAAGGCATGGACAATTTCGATGCGATCGCCATCGTGGATCTCGCGTTGCGCGTGCTCGCTCTTCGGCACGATCTCGCGGTTGATTTCCACGGCGACGCGACGTTGCGCGTAGCCGGCGTCTTCCAGCAAGGCGGCCAGTGTGTGTCCAGCGGCGCAGGTGCGCGACTGTCCATTCAAGACGATCGTGATCATGGCGCAAGTGTAGCCGTTTCGACCACGCCGGCGAAATTCGCGCCGCGCAAAAAAAGCGCGCCCGGACAGGCCGGGCGCGGTTGCGGTCTGGCGGTTTTTCGCCACGATCAGTTGTGATGGTCGTTGTCGTCGTTCTTCTTCCGCTCGGGCGGATTCGCGCGCTGCGCGGGCGCGGCATTGTGCGACGTCGACTGTGCCGGTGCGCGGTACTCCTGCACGTTGCGCTGTGGTGCGCGGTACTCCTGCTGCGACTGTGCCGGCGCGCGGTATTCCTGCACATTGCGCTGCGGTGCGCGGTACTCCTGCTGTGATTGTGCCGGCGCGCGGTATTCCTGCACACCGCGCTGCGGTGCGCGGTACTCCTGCTGCGACTGTGCCGGCGCGCGGTTTTCCTGCACATTTCGCTGCGGTGCGCGGTACTCCTGCTGCGACTGTGCCGGCGCACGGTATTCCTGCACATTGCGCTGCGGTGCGCGTTCTGCAGGCCGGCTCACCGACTCCACGTTGCGATTGCCGTAGTTGGTCGCGGCGCGCGGATTGCCCGAGCTGTTGTCGCGTTCATTGTTGCGCGGTACCTGATTCGCCGGCACGCTGCGTTCGATCTCGCGGTTCGGCGCCACGCGCGAGGGCTGCACCGCTTCCGGGCTGTTGCCCTGCGGGTGCGCGAAGCGCGAGGAATCCAGATGGCGCACCGGCTCGGCGTTGCCCGTCAACGCCGGAGCGGTGCGCTGCACCGTCGGCGCATTGCGGTTGATGGCGGGCGTTGCGCGATCGGCGGTTGCCGCCGGACGCAGATCTTCACGCGAACCCTGGCCCGGGCGCACCGCGGCGGCAGCTGGGGCCGTGCGCGTTGCCGGCAAGGCTTGCGCCGGCGTGAACGTGGGCGCACCGTGTTGGGTGACCACGCGCACGTTCGGCCGCTCGGCCATGGCGTGCGCCGCCACGGCGCCGCCGGCCACGGCGCCGGCGACGACCGCCGTGTTGCGCAACTGGTGTTCGTTCAACGGCCGGCCCGGATTCTTGTCGAGCACGCTCTGGCGCTGCGCGAACGAAGCGACCGGCGCCGGCGGGCGCGTCGCCGCCACGATCGGGCGATTGACCACCGCTTGCGCCGGCACCGCGCGCGCGGCAACCGGACGCGCCAGGCTCGCGCGGGTTGGCGCGAGGGCGGCGAATCCGGAAACCTGCGCATTGGCGAACGTGGCGCGGTTGACCGCAATGGCGGCGCCCGCAACCGGGCGCGAGCCGACGAAGGCCGCCGCAGGCACCGCGGTGATGGCACCGGCGATGTTGCGGTTGGCATAGTTGATCCGCGCGTAGTTCACGTCGCCACGCGAATAGTTGCCGTAGTAGTTGTTGATGACGGTGTTGTTGATCACCGTGTTGCTGACGTTCACGCGCGTGAAGTAGTTCTGGCTCACGCGGTACGGCGGGATGTACACGTCGCGGTAGCCGAGCGGGAACCAGCCGATCGGACCGCCGACCGAGATATTGATGCCGAAGCCGCCACCGCCGCCGACGAAGGCGACCAGCGCCGGCGCATACACCGGACGCACCGCGATCGGGCCCGGGCACCAGCCCCAGCGGTTGCCGATGTAGGCCCAGCGGCCATAGTGGAACGGCGCGAAGCCCCACGGCGAATCGTCGATCCAGGTCCAGCCATAGGCGCCGACCCAGGCCCAATGGCCGCTGTGGTATGGCGACCAGCCCACGGCGACGGAAGTCGGATACCAGACGTTGCCGTATTCGGGCACGTCGTTCCACGAACCGTATTCATCCAGATCCTGGTAGCCGATCACGTCTTCGGACACGTAGCGGCGCGACGGCGAGTCGTCCCAGCGCGTGTCGCGCGAATGGCAGAAGTCGTCGAACGCATCGGTGCCGGGCAGGCCGCTGACGCGATAATCGCGCAACTGCGGATCATTGAACGTCACCGACTGGCCTTCGTTGACGGCAAAGCGCGTGCCGCCTTCGCCATAGACATCGCCGCCGCCGCTGAGCACGGTGACGATGGTCGATTGGCCATTGGGCTCGACGTCGATGCGGAACTCGCCGACGCGATTGACCACGAAGGCGAGCGTGGGCGTGTCGATTTCGTAACTCTGGCCATCGTACAGGCGGCGCACGCGCAGATTCAGCGTGCCCTGCGTGAGTTCCATCTGCGCCGCGCTGTCGGTCAGGTTGAGGAAATCGAAGCTCGTGCTCTGGTCCATGCGCACGGCCGAGGCGCCGATTTCCAGCGACGCGCGCGAATCGCGGTCGGTCCACAGCTTGTCGCCGGTGATCAGCGGACGATTCAGTTGCGCCTGCACCCAGTCGTTTTCACCGGCAGGCACAAAACTCACATTGCCCTGGATGTAGGAAAGCCGGGCCACGCGCCCGGGCGGATCGACCGGCGCGCCGTTGTCCTGCGCGAGTGCGGCAAAGGCCAGGCTCAAGCCGGCCAGGAAGACAGCGATTCGAGAGAGTCGGAACATGGCAGCGCTCCTTGGCGCGTCACGCGGTGGTTGGAAAAACTTCCGGCTGGACCTGGGTGCCGAAAACATCCTGCCGGTTCCCTACTTTACGCCACGAATCTTCGCGCGGTGAAGCTGAATGGGCGCCTTCCCCGGATGCCGATGCGCGGGACCCATTAACTCCGGTTCAGGCGAACCGGACCGGCAAATCGTTTGTTGGAGCCATTGACAACATTCTGGCGTGTTGTAAGAATCTACAACATGAAGGCGAGGCTCCACTTTCGCGAACACCACGACTTTCGCGATGGCGCATTTGCGCAAATGGTGATCTGGGAAGTGCGGCAGCCGGTATCGGGAAGTGCGCACGGATACAAATACCGGCTGGCCTACATGGTGGATGGCGTGTGCGTACTGCGCTACGACAACGAATCAGGCAAGGGCGACCATCGGCATTGGGGCGATGTGGAAAGCGCCTATGCGTTCTCCGGAATAGACCAACTGGTGGCCGATTTTCTGGCCGATATCGAGAGGTGGCGAAATGGACAAGGTGATTCTTGAGGTGAACTCGTTCGCGGACTCGATGGACCGGTTCAAGCAAGCGTGGAAAACCGGCAAGGCCGCGCGCGTGTCGCGAATCGGTTTCGCCACACCGGAACTGATGTGGCGCGTACTGACGGAAAAACGCTGGGCGATCCTGCGGGTGATGACGGGTGCTGGCCCGCTAGGCGTGCGCGAACTCGCGCGCCGCGTGGGGCGGGACGTGAAAGGCGTGCATACCGATGCAACGGCATTGATTCATGCCGGCGTGATCGATCGTACCGACGACGGCAAGCTGCTGTTCCCGTACCGTCACGTCGAGGTGCGTTTCACGCTGGACGCGGCGGCGTAACCCCAACGCGCCCCACCACCATCGCCGCCAGCAAACCGGCGGCGATGGTGAACGCGAGCGCGATGCGCAGGATCAGGAATAGCGTCGCCGACATGGCGGGCTTATTTGCTGCAGTAGATCGTGTAGTTGTTCGATGCCGAGATCGCCGGGTTCATGCCATAGCAGTATCGCTGCGTCGGATCCGGAACCCGCGTCAGAGTCACGCCCATGAAGATTTGCCCGGCCTGATACCAGTTGCTGCCCGATGCACTGTTGCCGTACGTGCCCAGGTGAGCGGTGAGGCTTGCCGGACTGACGTACAGAGCGCCGGCGATGGTGACCGGCCCAACGGTCCCGTCGGTATTCACGGTCTGCATGCCCGCTGCGCTGGTCGCCGGATCGAACCACAGCAGAGTCTGCTCGGACGGAGGGTTCGCGGCGTTGATGGCGTACTGGGCAAAGAAGTCCGGTAGAACAAGGCATGGCTTGAGCCCCGCGCTCGTCGGAGCCGGGCTTACCTGCCCGCACTGGATGACATACAAACTGGCGCCGGCCGGCGGCAGCGGTACGCTGGGGTCGGTGCCCGGAGCCAGGGTCACTTTCGCGAAGGGCGCCGGCACGACGCGCACGATGTCAAGATTTGCTACCAGGTTTCCATAGCTGGACCCGCCATTGGGAAATGCCGACGTATCGGTCAGTATCGAGATCGCAAAGGTGCCCGGCAGGAACTCTGCATCGTTCTTGCCCTCGTAGTTGCCCGCATCGAAGTGATAGGTGAACGTCTGGCCGTTTTGCGTGAACGTCATGTCCACATGCCGTGGACGCGTCCAGGTGAAGGTCGGATACAGGTTGAGCGGATTGATGGTGGGTTGTTTGTACGAGCACCCCGCGCATTGGCCGTTGGTCACGTAGTACGCCTGCGCCGTCGCCGTGCCGATCACGCCGGTTGCGGCACGCGTTGCCTCATCCGACGGCGTGAAGTTCGGCTGCGTGATGTAGTTGACCTGGTTGCCGGCGGCATCGTAGGTCGCAAACTGCAGGAACATCAACCCACTCGGGCCAACGTCGACCGACAGCCCCGATCCGGACTGGTTACGGTCGTAGTACATGCCGCGGTACGGTTCAATCGTGCCAAGGCGCGTACTGACGTACTGGGCCTGGGCGGCAGTGGAGAGCAGAACAAGACTGAGCAGAATGTGGCGGAGCATGAATCACCCTTGCAGACTTGAGTCAATCGTCAGTGCGCGGCGGCACGATGTGCGCACCGGACGGTAAAGGCTACGTTAAACGGGGGGGGGGGTAAGTCAACGCCAACAAACCGCGCATCAGGGCGCTGCCGCGCGCGATTGCCGCAGCGGCTGCGAATCCGTACAGTAGCATCCCCGCGCGGGTGTAGCTCAATGGCAGAGCTGTAGCTTCCCAAGCTACTGACGAGGGTTCGATTCCCTTCACCCGCTCCAACCCTGCGGAAGCGCGTCATGCAAGAACCGCTCGTGATCGGCTGGCGCGAATGGATATCCCTGCCGCAGCTCGGCTTGGCTGCGATCAAGGCCAAGGCCGACACCGGCGCGCGCACCTCGTCATTGCATGTGATGGACATTGAAACGTTCGATCGCGATGGTTGTGCGTGGCTGCGTTTCGCGGTGGCGCCGCGACGGCGCAGTACGCGCACGGTGGTGTGCGAAGCGCCGGCGCTGGAACGCCGCGCCGTCACCGATTCGGGGGGCGCCACGGCGCTGCGCTGGTTCATCCGCAGCACGATCGTGCTCGGCGATGAGCGTTTCGACGCCGAGATCAACCTGAGCGATCGCGGCGGCATGCTGTTCCCGATGCTGATCGGCCGCACCGCGTTGCGCGGGCGCTTCCGCGTCGATCCGGCGCTGTCGTGGGCGTGCGGGCGCCGCAAGCGGGGCATCGCCGCATGAAGATCGCCATCCTCTCGCGCAATGCCAAACTGTATTCGACCGCACGCCTGGTCGAGGCGGCGCGCACGCGCGGGCATCGCGTGCGCGTGCTCGATCCGTTGCGCTGCTACATGCGCATCGCGCCGGGCGATTTCGCCGTGCACTACAAGGGCCGCGCCCTTGCCGATTACGACGCGGTGATCCCGCGCGTCGGCGCCTCGATCACGTTTTACGGCACGGCGGTGCTGCGCCAGTTCGAGATGATGGGCGTGTATACGCCCAATTCGTCCGATGCGATCCTGCGCGCGCGCGACAAACTGCGCTGCCTGCAGTTGCTCGCGCGCGAGAACATCGGCCTGCCGACCACGGTGTTCGGCGATTATCCGGACGACACCGCGGATCTGCTCGCCATGCTCGGCGAGCCGCCGCACGTGATCAAGCTCAACGAGGGTGCACAAGGGCAGGGTGTGCTGCTGGCGGAAAAACACTCGGCCTCGCAGGGCGTGATCGAAGCGTTTCGCGGCCTGTATGCGAACTTCCTCGTGCAGGAATTCATCCGCGAGGCACGCGGCGCGGACATCCGCTGCTTCGTCGTCGGCGGCAAGGTGATCGCCGCCATGCGCCGGCAGGCGCGCGCCGGCGAGTTCCGTTCCAATCTGCATCGTGGCGGTTCGGCAACATCGGTCAAGCTTGGCCAGGCCGAAATCGACACCGCCTTGCGCGCGGCGCGCACCATGGGCCTGAACGTCGCCGGCGTGGACCTGTTGCGTTCGCGGCGCGGGCCGCTGGTGCTCGAAGTCAATTCCTCGCCGGGCCTGGAAGGCATCGAATCGGCGACCGGGGTGGACGTGGCCGGCGCGGTGATCGACTACCTCGCGCACCGCGTGCGCAAGCGCCGGATCAAACACGACTGACCTGCCCGAATTGCATCGCGAGGCATTCTACGAAGGCCATCGTTGACAGCGTCGCAGCCGCTATGTACGATGAGTGCCGTACATTCATTCACACCGGAGTTCGCCATGAATCGCTTCGCCACGCTTGTCGCCGCATTGGCCCTGTCGCCGTGCATCCTGCCCACGTCCGATGCCCATGCCGCGCCGCCGGTCGCCAAGCCGCTGGTGGCGCAATCGCTGGATTCGTTCATGCAGGATCAGGCGCGCATTCGCAAGGACATGCAGCCGGGCGGCCAGTACGGATACATTTCGAACCTGGAAAAAAATCGCGTGGAAGCGAGCTTGGCGCAGATGCAAAACCTGCTGACCGCGAACAAGTCCAAGGCGGACATGCCCGAGTCCGACAAGGTTGCGCTGGTCAATGCACAGGAAGAGATCAACGGCATTCTCGAACACAACGACAACAACCGCCTGGTTTGCGAGCATGTGGCGCCGGTCGGCTCGCATCGTCCGGTCACCACTTGCCATACCTACGCCGAGATCATGGCGCAGCGCGAACGTCAGGTAAACGACATGCGCCGCATGCAAGCCACGCCGCAGCACAAGGCCGGTGGTTGACGGACGACACGTTGCGCGCGGAAGAGATGGCATGACGCCCCGGCGCAGCCACGAAACGCACTGGCCCACCGAAGCCGAGCTGGGCATCCTGCGTGTGTTGTGGGAACGCGGACCCAGCACCGTGCGCGAGGTGCATGAAACCCTGTATGGCGATGACGGCGCCGGCTACACCACGGCGCTCAAGCTGATGCAGATCATGCACGCCAAGGGCCTGGTCGAACGCGACGACTCGCAACGCGCGCATGTGTACCGCGCCGGGATCAACAAGCAGCGTACGCAGAAGCGCTACCTCGTCGACATGGCGCGACGCCTGTTCGACGGTTCGACGCCGCAGATGGTGCTGCATGCGCTCGGCAGCCAGCCCGGCGCTTCGCGTGCCGAGCTGGCGCAGATCCGCGCCCTGCTCAACAAGATCGAGGCCGAAGGGGGCAAGTCATGACGGCGGTGATCGACGCACTCGGCTGTGCCTTGTTGCATTTCCTGTGGCAGGGCGCTGCCGTCGGCTTGCTGTATTGGCTGTTGCGCCCGTCGTGCACGAGCGCGGCCGCGCGCTATCGCCTGGGGCTATCCACGCTCGGCGTGCTCGTGTTCTGTCCGTTGCTTACCTTGGTCTGGCTGTGGCCCGGCGCGAGCGTGCCTGCCTCGACCACGGCCCTGGACAGCGTTGCTGCGGTCGCCGCGCGGCAATTAACGCCATGGCCAGCGCGTGCCGCGTTGCCGTGGCTGGTTGCACTGTGGTTGTGCGGGGTGTTCGCCATCGCCGCGCGTTCGTTCTGGCAATGGCGCAACCTGCAGGCGGTGGTGCGCGGCGCCAGCCGTCCCGGCGCGAGCTGGGAATTGCGGCTGGCCTTTTTGCGCGCGCGCTTTGGCATCGATCGGCCGGTGCGCCTGCTGGTATCCGCGCGCGTGCTCACGCCGATGCTGGTTGGCTGGATCAAGCCCGCGATCGTGGTGCCGCTGAGCCTGCTCAGCGGGTTTCCACCGCCGCAGGTGGAGCTGATCATCGCCCACGAACTCGGGCATATCCGGCGCTGGGATTACCTGGCGAACGTGGTCCAGGTCGTGATTGAGACCTTGCTGTTCTACCACCCGGTGGTGCACGCGATCTCGCGCGATGTGCGCAATGCGCGCGAGGAATGCTGCGACGACCTCGTCCTGCAAGTGGCCTCCGGCAATGCGCTCGCGTATGCGCGCGCGCTGGCCGGGTTGGAAGAACTGCGCCACGATTCCGGCTTCGCCGCACCCGCGCTGGCCGCCGGCGGCGGCGAGTTGCTCACGCGCATCCGCCGCATCGTCGGCGTCGCGGCGACCGCGCAGCCGGCGCCGCGGCTGTCCGCGTTGCCGCTCGTATTGGCCGCCGCCGCGCTGGTGTTCGGCGCGTGGCGCATGCAGCAACGCCATGCTGATCTTTCGGATGTGCTCGATGCCCTGCCGGCGCAGGCACTTGCCCTGGTCAGCGGCAATCCGCAATTCGTCGCCGCGCCGCGCTTGTCCGTGGCGCTGCCGGCGCCGGAACTGGCGCCGCTGGCGCGCCTGGTCATCGAGGCGCCGGATGCTGGCGTGCGCATCGTGCCGGCGCCTGCGAGCTTCACGGCAACGCAACGGCCACGCGTGAGCGACCTCGTTCCCGAACGCGTGCGCCTGTCCGATGTCGTGCCGGAAATCTCCGCAGCAGGATTGGTGGCGGATGCGCAAGCCGCGCCGCTACAGGTCGTGGCGCCGGTGTATCCGCCGCGCGCGATGGCCGCCAGCGTCGAGGGCAGGGTGGAACTGTCCTATCGGATCGGTGCCGACGGCAGCGTGAGCCAGGTGCGCGTGCTGCATGCACAGCCTGCCGGCGTGTTCGAGGACGCCGCCCGTACCGCACTCGGTGCATGGCGCTTCCCGGCATCGGCGGCGGGCCAGGTGCGCACGCAGAACTTCGCTTTCAGTTTGCGCGGCAGGGCGACCGCAGACGACAAATGCCAGTCGCCGACGGGGACGCTGATCTGCCGGCATCCGGGTGATTAACGAAAGCTCGCGTCGGATTTAACGCCGATTTAATCGCGGCGCGCCTAGTATCGGCCCCACTGTAGGCTGCTCGACACTCCTAAGGTCAGGTCAGGTGACAGGCAGATTACGGTAATCGGGGCAGTAGCTTTAGGCCCAAGGCAGGTGTGTTCCCCCAATGACACCTCCTTGGGCCTTTTTATTGCCTGCGATTTCCCGACGTTCAAGAGTATGCTTGCGCCCATGCGAATCCTTGTCATTGAAGACAACTCCGACATCGCCGCGAACATTGGCGATTACCTCGAAGAAAAAGGCCATGTGGTGGATTTCGCCGGCGACGGCGTGACCGGCCTGCATTTGGCCGTGGTCCACGAATTCGACGCGATCGTGCTCGACCTCACCCTGCCCGGCATGGATGGCCTGGAGCTGTGCCGCAAGCTGCGCCAGGAAGCGCGCCGGCAGACGCCGGTGCTGATGCTCACGGCGCGCGATGCGCTCGAACAAAAGCTCACCGGTTTCGATTCCGGCGCCGACGACTATATGGTCAAGCCCTTTGCGCTGCAGGAACTCGAAGCGCGCCTGGCCGTGCTCGGCCGCCGCGGCAAGGGCGTGCAAAGCCGCGTGCTGCAACTGGCGGATCTGACCTACAACCTCGACACGCTCGTGGTCACGCGCGGCGGCAAGTCGATCCAGCTCAATCCGATCGGACTGAAGCTGCTGCAGCACCTGATGGAATCCAGCCCTTCGGTGGTGACGCGCCAGGATCTGGAAACGCGCGTGTGGGGCGAGGAATTGCCGGATTCGGATTCATTGCGGGTGCACATCCACGGTCTGCGCGCGGCGCTGGACAAGCCGTTCGACAAGCCGCTGATCCAGACGCGCCACGGCATTGGCTATCGCATGGTCGATCCCGATGCCGCAGTAACGTAACCGCAAGCGCCGATGGCTCGCATCCAATACCGACGGCGTCTGCGTAGCCGCATCATCATTTCTTTCGTGTTGTTCGGTTTCGCGCTGACGGCGCTGTTTGCCCTGTCCGCGATCTATCTGCGCGGCTACCTCGAAGACAAGCTCATCGGCGAGGCGCTGATCAAGAACGTCGACGACTACGCGACGAAGTTCCACGAGGATCCCAGCAACGAGTTCCTGCCGTTCCAGAAAATCGTCGGCTGGGTGTATTCCGAACGCAAGTTCGCCAACGTGCCGCTGGCGTGGCGCGACCTGGACGATGGCGTGCACGACCTGACCGAACCCGATGGCCGCGGCGGGCGGCTGGTCTACAAGCTGGCCGTGCGCAAGGAGCCGGGTTACTGGTTTTTCCTCAAATACGACACCACGCAGGAGCGGCACAGCCAGCGCCTGCTCGAGGGCGCGTTGTTCCTTTCCGTGCTCGGGTTCCTGGCCGTGTCGCTCGTGCTCGGCTACTGGCTGTCGCGGCGCGTGATGAGCCCGGTGACCGATCTGGCGCGGCGCGTGCAGGCGATGGGCCGCAGCGGCAAGGCCGAAGCGCTGGCACCGCATTTTGCCAACGACGAAGTCGGCCAATTGGCCGCCGCGCTGGACGATTACTCGGGAAAACTCACGGCGCTGGTCGAACGCGACCGCGAGTTCAACGCCGACGTCAGCCACGAATTGCGCACGCCACTGGCGGTGATCGCCACCACCACCGAACTGCTGCTCAACGCCGAGCACCTTACCGACAAGGTGCGCGAACGCTTGAAGCGCATCGAGCGCGCCTCGCGGCAATCCACGGAATTGACCAATGCGCTGCTGCTGCTCTCGCGCAGCGAACGCTCCGCGCCGACGGATGGCGAAACCACCGACGTCGCGCAGGTGGTCGAGCAGGTCATCGACGTGTATCGCTCGCAGATCGGCCGCAAGCCGATCGAGGTCAAGCTCGTTGTCGAGCAGCCGGTCGAAGTCGTGGCACCGTCGTCGGTGGTGGCGGTCGCGCTCGGCAATCTCGTTGGCAATGCGTTCAAGTACACGCCCAAGGGCGATGTCGTCATCACCGTCGGCGCGGCGCGCGGCGTGGTGACGATCGAGGATTCCGGCCCCGGCATCAAACCCGAGGATGCCGAGAAATTGTTCGAGCGCGGCGTGCGCGGCGAATCGGCGACCGGCACGTCCGGCGCGGGACTGGGCCTGGCCATCGTGATCCGCCTGTGCCAGCTCTACGACTGGCGCGTGTCGCTCGCGCCGCGACCGCAGGGTGGGGCGGTGGCGACGCTGGATTTCAGGCTGCGTGGTTGATTCGTCATTCCGGCGCAAGCCGGTTTTTCACCTCTCCCCAACCCCTCCCCCATCAAGGGGGAGGGGCTTGAAGCATCAGACGTATTCCAGCCAGCCGTGTTTGTCCGGCGTCGAGCCGTCGAACAATCCGAAAAACAGCTTCTGTATTTTCGCGGTGACCGGCCCGGGTTTGCCGGCGCCGACCGGTTTGCCGTCGACTGAGCGGATCGGCGTGATCTCGGCGGCCGTGCCGCACATGAACAACTCGTCGCACAGGTACAGGTATTCGCGCGGAATGTCGCGCTCGACCACCGCGATGCCGGCTTCGCGCGCCAGCGTCATGATCGCGTTGCGCGTGATGCCGTTGAGCAATGCCGCGCTCACCGGCGTGGTGTGCAACTCGCCGTCGAAGACCATGAACAGATTCTCGCCGGCGCCCTCGCTGAGCAATCCGGTCGAAGCCAGCGCGATGCCTTCGCCGAACCCAAGTCGCCGCGCTTCGCGTGCGATGAGCTGGCCCGACAGATAGTTTCCGCCGGCTTTTGCACCGGACGGAATCGTGTTCGGCGCGAAACGCTGCCAGCTCGACACGCAGGCATCGATGCCGGCCTCGAGCACGCCGGGACCCAGGTACGGACCCATGTCCCACGCGGCGACAGCAACGTCGGTCGGGCATTCGGCGGAAAGGCCAAATCCGCCGAGTCCGCGAAAGGCGACCGGACGCAGGTAGGCCTTGGCGAGCTGGTTGGCGGTGATCGCCTCGCGGCAGGCTTGCGCCAATTGCTCGAGCGAAAACGGTATCGGCAGGTCGTAGATCTTCGCCGAGTGATACAGGCGCTTGAGGTGATCGGTGAGGCGGAAGATCGCCTGGCCCTTGGGCGTGGCGTAGCTGCGGATGCCCTCGAACACCGACGAGCCGTAATGCACCGCGTGCGCCATGACATGCGTCGTCGCTTCGGCCCAGGGTTTGATCTTGCCGTTGTGCCAGATGTACGGCGGGTATTCGCGGGCCATGCGGGTTCTCCATGCGGTAAAACAGTTGCCAATTATGGCATGCTCGACAATCGCAGGATTCGAGGCAATTGCAGATGAGCGAGCACGAGCTGCTTTTGACGTTGGCGTTTGCCCTCGTCGCGCTGCTGTATTCCAGTGTTGGCCATGCCGGCGCGTCCGGTTACATCGCAGTGATGGCGCTGGCCGAGATCGCGCCCGCGCAGATGAAACCGGTCGCGCTGGTGATGAACACGGTGGTCGCCGCGATTGGAACGTTCAATTTCTGGCGCGGCGGCTGGTTTCGCTGGCGCCTGTTCTGGCCGTTCGCGATTACCTCGATTCCGCTCGCGCTTGTCGGCGGTGCAATCACCTTGCCCGACATCTACTACAAGCCATTGGTCGGCGCGGTACTCGTCTACTCTGGCGCACGCCTGCTGTTTCCTCCGCGCGGTCGCGAAACCGATCTGCATCCGCCGGCGATTCCGGTTGCGGTCGGCGCGGGCGCAGGGCTTGGTTTTTTGTCGGGGCTCACTGGCGTCGGCGGCGGAATTTTCCTTAGCCCCGTGGTCGTGCTGGCCGGTTGGGGCAACGTGCGCGAGGCTTCCGGCGTCGCCGCACCGTTCATTCTGGTCAACTCCATCGCCGGCCTGATCGGACGCGGACTCGTCAACACATCCATTCCCGGTCCGACCCTGCCGTGGCTGGTCGCCGTTTTGATCGGCGGAACCATTGGCTCGTGGCTGGGTAGCCGACGTCTGCCGATGCCTTCGATCCGGCGCCTGCTTGCGATCGTGCTTTTCCTGGCCGGCGCGAAGATGCTGTTTGGACTGGGTTGATGTTCTGTCATGCCGGCAGGGACTGCCGGCATCCAGACTGCATGGATGCCAAAGTGACTTGCGAGCTTGCCGTCCATGGCGCCTGGATTCCGGCATTCCATGCCGGAATGACGATCACAGGCGTTCGTAGACCGCCAGCGTCGCCTTCGCACGGTTCAAAGTATAAAAATGGATTCCTGGCGCGCCACCGGCGGCGAGCTTGCGGCACAGATCGGCAACCACATCGGCGCCGAATTCGCGGATCGATTCCACGTCGTCGCGGTACGCTTCCAGGCGCTTGCCGATCCAGCGCGGGATCTCCGCGCCGCACATGTCGGAGAATCGGCGCAGCTGCGCGTACTGCGAAATCGGCATGATGCCGGGAACGATCGGCACGTCCACGCCGCGTTTGCGCGCCTCGTCGACGAAGCGGAAATACGCATCGGCATTGAAAAAGTACTGCGTGATGGCGCCATTTGCGCCGGCCTGCACCTTGCGCACGAAGTTGTCCATGTCCGCCAGCGCGTCACCGGCCTGCGGATGCATTTCCGGATAGCAGGCCACTTCGATATGGAAGAAACCATCGAACTCGCGGCGGATGAATTCCACCAGCTCGCTGGCGTAGCGGAAGTCGCCGTAGCTCGCCATGCCCGAGGGCAGGTCGCCGCGCAGCGCGACGATGCGCTTGCAGCCCATCGCCTTGTACTCGCCGAGCAGGCGCGCGATCTCCGCGCGCGTGCCGCCCATGCACGACAGGTGCGGCGCGGCGTCCAGGCCATGATGCGAGCGCAGGCGCTGTACCGTTTCCGGCGTGTAGCTCAAGGTCGATCCACCGGCGCCGAACGTGCAACTCACATACTCGGGCTGCAACGCCTTGAGCTTGGGCAGCGCCGCTTCCAGCGTCGCGCGCTGCTCGTCGGTCTTGGGCGGAAAGAATTCGAGGCTGATCGGAATCATCGCGGCGACAGGTGCGGGACTGAATCGGCAGTATATCTCTTTGTCGCGATGAAGCGATATCTGCGCAAGCGCAAGTCGCCCGCGTCTACGCGCCGCGCTGCAGGATGATGCCCATCTCCTCGACGTCGAGGTCGCGTTCGAGCTCGTGCAGCACTTCGTCTTCGATCAGCCCGGCGCGATGGATGCGCACGAGTTCCGCGCGGCCGGCGGCGATGCTGGCCAGCACGACGTCGAAGTGCGTGCGGATACCCGCCATGAACGTGTCCGCGTCCTTTGCGTAACGCTCGGTGATTTCCAGGCGTCGGCGATACTCCGCCAGCAGCTGCGGATGGATCAGGGTTCCGTCGGGCGCGTAGGCATTGGCCTCCACGGCCGCCGCCCGCGCGCGGGCAATCGCGAGTTCGGATTCGGCCAGGCTCATCGGTGCGGGCGGGTCCGCATCCGCCGGTGCGACCCGGCGGATCAGCCAACCCAGGCTCGCGCCCTGGACCATGACGGTGGCGAAGATCGCCGCGAACGCGGCGACCAGCATCAAGTCGCGGCCCGGCATGGCCGCCGGCAAGGTGAGCGCCACCGCGAGCGTGACGACGCCACGCATGCCGGCCCAGCTCAACACCGTCGCTTGCCGCGCGCCAAGCGGCCGCGCGCGCTTGAGCCCCGCGCGGCGCAGCAGGACAAGCAGGCCGTCACTGCCGAAGACCCAGACGAAGCGCGCCACCACGATCGTCAGCACGACACCGAGGATGGGGATCGCCATCGTCGCCGTGACCGCGCCGATGCCGCTGACGCGATCGAGCACGCCGCGCAGCGAGAAGCCGATGAGGATGAAGACCAGCGCTTCCAGCACGAACACCATCGTGTGCCAGAACGAACTGCCGCGCAGCCGCGCCGGCGCCGGCAGGATCACATGCTGATACCAGCCGAGCACCAGTCCGGCGACGACGGTGGCGATCACGCCGGATACGTGGATGGCCTCGCCGGCGATGTACGCGGCCCAGCACATGAACGTGGTGGCAAGGATGATCAGCGTCTGCTCGCGCAGGCGCTTGACCACGAAGATCCATGCCGCGGAAATGGCGAGGCCGACGGCGATTCCGCCGAGCGCGAGGAAAACGAAGTTCGCGGCGGCCGCGCCGGCATCGAACATTCCGCTCATCGTCGCCACCACGGCGAAGCGGAACAGCACGAGCCCGGTCGCGTCGTTGAGCAGGCTTTCGCCTTCGATCAGCGCCGATAGCCGCCGCGGCAGTTTCACGCCATGCAGCACGGCGCGCGCCGACACCGCGTCGGGCGGCGAGACGATCGCACCGAGTGCAAAGCACGCCGCCCACGGCAAGCCCGGCACGAGCCAATGCGTGACGACACCGACCGCGAAGGTTGTGAACACGACGGCGCCGACGGCCAGCGAAAGGATGCCCGGAAGATGCCGGCGAAAGCGTCCGAACGCAGTGAAATACGCGCCATCCATCAACAGCGGCGGCAGGAACAGCACCAGCGTCAGTCCCGGATCGAGCGCCAGCGGCGGCAGGTTCGGCACGAAGGCCAGCGCGCCGCCGCCGATGAGCAAGGCCGTCGCCGGCGGCAGGCCGATGCGCTGCGCGACCCAATGCAGGGCGACGATCACGGCGAGAAGCAGCAGGACGAGCTCGAAGGTTTCGACGGGCGGCATCGGCATCCTGATATCACCATCGCGGGCGGGATTCAATGCGTGGGGGTGCAGGTTGCGTCGATAGCGTGCGAAGCTCAGACTCCGAATGAACATTCCCGCGCCGATGGAAGATATGCCGCTAACACTCGAACAACGCCTTGTCCGGTTCGATCCGGAACGCCACGGCGGTGAATTCATGGCCGTCGGTGATAACGTCGGCGTGGAAGCGCTGACGTGCCCGTTCAATCGCCACGACGATCAATCGAGTTTGACTCCATTGATTCCGTGTGCCGTGCCAATTGCAAAAGGCGCTCGATTGGCGATTGCGTCGAGGTAAGCAAGCATCCCACGCGCAGATTGGATGACAAACCGTTTGCCGAGGTGCTGCTGGTGTTGAACCAGATAGTGCAGTTGGCGTGAGTATCAATTGATCAAAGGGGGAGCAATGGAAGAGATTTCTCTAAAGTGTTCAGCATGGAAAACAGGGCGTGTTCTGGAATTCAAATGGATTTCGGATCTAATTGCTTGGGCACAGGAGCAGTGCAGCTTTTGGAGTCTTCCGCCAGGGGTGAGAGTCAATTCCTATCAACAGATAGGCCAACAACTAGACGAACAGATTCGGCAAATCGCTGCCATTGAGAGCCAAGCACAGGCCTACAAAGGAGCTGCCGATTCGAATGCCTCGCGCGACCCACTCCAACGTCTGACAAGCCTTTTCGCAAATATCGAAAGGGGGACTTTGCTTATATCCGATAGCGAAGGCGCCGATGTGATCAAGGAAGCGATTACAACGGCACCGGATATCGCGGGTATTGTTCTTCTCTCGTACCGAAGCGATGCGGCTGAGAGACTAAATCCCATTGGATTGCCAACCGCACTGCTTGTGCAATTTGTGCGATTCAACAATCCTACGATATACGCGGAAACGTCCAAGGTGGATCGTGGGGAGCTCGCGCGCCTTAAGAATTTTTACGAAGCAGATATCGCGAAGCTTCGAGAGCACACTGAAGGGCAAATTCAAGCGTCGAAGAACGCAGAAGCCGCTGAAACAAAAGCAATCAGTGATCGTGCGACGCAGTGGGAAAAGACACTCGAAGGTCGTGCCGCAGAGTGGGCGAAGCTGAAGGCTACATACGATACGGAACTTGGCTTGCGTGCACCAACGACATATTGGTCATCCAGGGCGAGACGCAGCTTTTGGCAGGCTGTCGCTTTCTCAGTCATATTCTTGCTCTGCGCGGGCGGGTTGCTGTGGGTATTTTTTGATATCGGAGCGTCGTACCTGAAAGAAATTAAAACGGAGTCGCCATTTATTTCCGCGATACCCGTTGCAATTCCAATCCTAGTCGGTGTCTGGGTACTCCGCGTTGTGGCTCGTCTGTTCTCCGAGAATTTGAAGATTCAACAAGATGCGCGGGAACGCGAAACGCTTGTAAAGACATTCCTAGCCCTGATGAGGGACGAAACGACAGGGAGAGCTGTCGTTACTGATGAAGATCGAAAGATCATCCTCCAAGCATTGTTTCGACAATCTGCCGTCACTTCTAGTGACGACTCCCCTCCGTTCAGCATTTTTGATTTCATCAAGGGTATTGGGAGATGATCTCGGGTACAGGCGAAACCGGTGTGGAGGCTGATAGACCAAACAAAACGGGCGCCCTTCGGCGCCCGTTTCGTTTCCGGCGGTGATCAATCCGCCAATCGGTAGCGAACTTATTGCTTCACCGAACTCGACAACCGCGCAACCATGCGCGTCTGCCAGCCGGGGCCGGTGGCTTTCCAGCGTGCGACGACGGATACCGGGATGCGCAGCGAAATGGCGGTTTTCGCTTCGCCGACGACAGGGCGACCGCGTTTGCGTGCGATCAATTCGCCGATCTTGCGGTTCCACTTGACGGCGTGCGGGTCTTTGCGCGCTTCACGACGCACGCGTTCCCAATCGGTGCGATCTTCGCCGCGCTCGATCGCCGCCTGCATTTCCTCACTGGTCATCACGGTAATCTTTTTCGAGCCACGCATAGTAGTTCTCCCGTTCTTTCCGCTTTGCATGGCGGAAGCTCACGATGCGGCAGCGTTCTTCGCCGGGAACAAACGCAACCGTCAGCACAGTCAATTCATCGAACACGTAGGCGAATGCTTGCTTCCGAGACTCGCCTTTACGCTCGCTGTCCACGATCAGGACGTAATCGCTTTCCAGCACGAACTTTGCGCGTACGAAGTCCAGTCCGTGCTTGCGCAAGTTCGCGGAACGCTTGGCTTCGTCCCATTCGTAGATCATTGTGAGTAATGTATATACATATATACGAAATATCAAGTCCTGCGTGACTCAAAGCAAAACGGGCGCCCTTCGGCGCCCGTTTCGTTTCCAGCAATGACCAATCCGCCCAGGAACCTGCGATTAACCGTCGCGAGCGAAGGCAGATTGCGGGCCGCCGGAGCGCAGAAACCGGAGCATACTGTGACGTATGTGAGGATTTCGAGCACCGCCGACACGCGAGATGCCGAGCGCAGCAGGTTAATCGGAGGATTCCGTATCAGTAGCGATAGTGCTCCGGCTTGTACGGCCCGTTCACATCGACGCCGAGGTAGGCGGCCTGTTCGGCGGTGAGCGTGGTCAGCTTCACGCCGATCTTTTCCAGGTGCAGGCGCGCGACTTCCTCGTCGAGCTTCTTCGGCAGGATGTAGACCTTCGCCGCGTACTTGTCCTTGTTCGTCCACAGGTCGATCTGCGCGAGGGTCTGGTTCGAGAACGAGTTCGACATCACGAAGCTCGGGTGGCCGGTGGCGCAGCCGAGGTTCACGAGGCGGCCTTCGGCGAGCAGGAAGATGCTGCGTCCGTCCTTGAACGTGTACTTGTCCACCTGCGGCTTGATGTTGGTCTTGGTCGCGCCGGAGCCATTGAGCTTGTCGACCTGGATCTCGTTGTCGAAGTGGCCGATGTTGCAGACGATGGCCTGATCCTTCATCGCCTGCATGTGCGCGAGGGTGAGCACGTCCTTGTTGCCGGTCGTGGTCACGTAGATGTCGCCGCGGCCCAGGGTCGATTCGACCGTATTGACCTCGAAACCTTCCATCGCCGCCTGCAGGGCATTGATCGGATCGATCTCGGTGACGACCACGCGCGCGCCGTAAGCGCGCAGGGAATGCGCCGAACCCTTGCCGACATCGCCGTAGCCGCACACGACCGCAACCTTGCCGGCGAGCATCACGTCCATCGCACGCTTCAAGCCGTCCGCGAGCGATTCGCGGCAGCCGTAGAGGTTGTCGAACTTGCTCTTGGTGACCGAGTCGTTGACATTGATCGCCGGCACCAGCAGCTTGCCGGCTTCGGCGAGCTGATACAGACGATGCACGCCGGTGGTGGTTTCCTCGGAGACGCCCTTCCATTCCTTGACGACGCCGGCCCAGTAACCGGGGCGCTCGGCATGCACGCGCTTGAGCAGATTCTTGATGACCTGTTCTTCGTGATTGCCGGACGGCGTGTTGACCCAGTCCGAACCTTTCTCGAGTTCGTAACCCTTGTGGATCAGCAAGGTCACATCGCCGCCGTCGTCGACGACGAGCTGCGGGCCTTTGTTGCCGGGGAAGGAAAGCGCGGCCAGCGTGCAGTCCCAGTATTCCTCGAGCGTCTCGCCCTTCCAGGCGAACACCGGCGTGCCGGATGCGGCGATCGCAGCGGCGGCGTGATCCTGCGTCGAGAAGATGTTGCACGAGGCCCAGCGCACGTCGGCGCCGAGATCGCGCAGCGTCTCGATCAGCACCGCGGTCTGGATCGTCATGTGCAGCGAGCCCGTCACGCGCACGCCCTTGAGCGGTTTGGCGGCGGCGTACTTCTTGCGGATCGCCATCAGGCCCGGCATCTCGTGCTCGGCGATGTCGATCTCCTTGCGGCCCCAGTCGGCCAGCGACAGATCGGCGACCTTGTAGTCTGCCGTGGATTTGAGAACAGCGTTCATTGGGATTTCTCCAGTTTTCACCGGGCGCGGTTCACAAAGGGAACCCGAAAACCCGCCGAGCCTACTCGCGTCTCGCGTATGCAGCGCCCCTCGGCGGGGAGGGGCGCGGATTATATCCTTTTGTCGCGATGAAAGGATATACGAACTCAGTCCCGCTCGAACTGTTCGATCTCATCGAGCGCTTGCCGGGCCTTGCGCAAGCTGCCGCCGGTGACGCTGTCTTCCATCGCCTTGGCCAATCGCGGCCGGCCCGGTTGCCGCGACCAGCGATGAAACCACCAGGTTCCCGCAAGGCCGGCGGTACCAATGCCAAGCCCGATCCAGACCATGCCGGGCGCATGCGCGTACAGATTCACGCCGCTCAGGCCCGAAAGCACCATCAGGATCGGCACCCACAGAAACCACCACGGCAGCCCCGCGATCATGCCGCTGTAGATGTACGTCGTGCGCAGGTGGGCGAGTTGCTTCTGAATGTCGAGGATCGCCGCCGAATGGTCGATGCGCCGGATCTGCCCAAGCGTGATTCCGGCCAGGACGATCGTGGCGATGCCATAGGCATGCACGACAATGCCGGCGAGGATTACCGGCAGCGCATCGGGTTGGCACGACCACAACAGGCCTGCCAGCACGACGAAGCAGACGCCGAAAAGGATCTGCAGCAGTTGTCCGACGAACAGCGGCCGCAAGCTGGAGTTCAGCTTGTTGAGTTTGCCGGATTTGTAGCGGTCGAAGTCCAGCGCGTATTGCCGTTCGAGGCGCCGGTCCAGCGCCTGCCAGGCGGATTTCATTTCATCGAGTTCCATGATCGTCTCCATAGTTCATTTCTCGCTCATGTCGTTGCGCAGGCGTTGTTTCAGGCGCCCGATCTTGGTGGCCACATTGGTTTCGCTGATGCCCAGGATTTCCGCGATGTCGCGCTGGCTGCGTTCGTCCAGATACAGGATCAGCAACGCGCGATCGAGCGGTTCCAGGCGCGCGATGCAGCGGTTCAGTTCGCGCAGGCGTGCATCGGTTTCCACGTCCGCATTCGTATCAGCGCCGTCGTGCACGGTCATGTCCAGCGGTTCATGATGGCTGTCGTAGCGGCTGCGCTCGCGCAGGTGCGAGATCGCCACGTTCAGTGCGACGCGGTACATCCAGGTCGAAAACGCACGCGTGCCGTCGTATTTCGGAAACGCGCGCCATAGCTGCACGGCGATTTCCTGCGCCAGGTCCTCGCGATCCTGCGCGCCGCGCGCATAGCTGTTCGCCACCTTGAACACGATGCCGCGGTGGCGTTCGAGCAATTCGCGGAATTGGCCGTCAATGCTTGCCGCCGCCATGGGAAGAGTCTGCTCCATTTCATGAGTCCCGTGTGTGCCTCGGAACCGTGATTCGCGCGGGAGCGGGAAATATCACACAAAAAGAAAGCGGCCCGAAGGCCGCTTTGGGTCACGAATTGCCGTAGCGTCGCAAGATTTTCAGTCTTTGCCGCCGAAGCGGTAATTGACCTCGACGAAATACGCGCGGCCGACGGCGTTGAACCAGTTGCGCGAGTAATACGGATACCCTGTCCAGGTGCTGTCGCGCCCGGGCTTGGTGTCGAACAGATTGTTGACGATGAAGGAAACGCTGGCGCGCTCGTTGAACCTGTAACCGAGCGATGCGTTGTACATGAACGTCGGGCCGAGGCGTTGCGTGCCGTCGTAGTTCGGCAGGCCGCCGAGGCGTGCGCCGTACAAGGTCGCCGAGAAGGCATCTTTCGACCAGTTCACCGAGTAGTTGGCCTTGCTGCGCGGGATCACATAGTCGTAAAGATCGGTCAATTCGTTGGTGACCTGGTCACCTTCGAACAACTGGATCTTGTGGTTGATCACATAGGTGTAGCCGAAGTTGAAGCCGAACGTACCCCAGCGTCCGGCTTCGAGCGCGTAGTGTGCGTTGAAGTCGATGCCGGACGTGCGGTCGCTGGCGGCGTTGATCGGCAACACCAGCACGGACGTGATCTGTTCCGGGTTGATTGCCGCATTTGCCGGATTGCGCACGACCTGCGTGAGGACTTGTTGGCACAGGCCGGAGTTGATGTCGACGGGCGTGCCATCGATGGTCTTGCCGAGGCGGCAGTCGGCTTCCTCGCGCAGGATCAGGTCGCTGGTCTGGTATTCGACTTCGTTCTTCAGGCGGATGTTGTAGTAGTCAACGGTGAAGTCCAGGCCACGCGCCGGCGACCACACGAAACCGCCGGTGAACGACTTGCTGGTCTCGTTCTTCAAATTGGTGTTGCCCACGCTGCGACCGTTGTAGGGCACGTCGCCGTTGGAGCAGTCGTCGATGAAGTCCGGTGCCGTATCCGGCTCGTCGCGGCGGCAACGGTAATAGTCGGTGCCGCTCGAACTCGACCCGCTCATGCCCGCATACAGGTACGACAGATCCGGAGCGCGGAAGCCGGTGCCGTAGGAGCCGCGGATGAGCAGGCTCTCCAGCGGCCGGAACTCGAGGCCCAGCGCGTAGGTGAACTTGCCCGAGGAGTTGTCGCTGTATTCGTACCGATCGAAGCGGCCGGCGCCGGTCAGGGTCAGGGTGGAGAACAGCGGTGCGCTGAATTCCGCGCCGGCGCCGGCGTGGCTGCGCGAACCGATCGCATCGGTGTTGTGCAAATGGTAATAGCTGCCGTCCAGCGACAACGGGTCGGCCTTCAGCCCGAAGTACTGGGTGCCATATTCGGCGACGGCGGCGAAGCCGACCGGTCCGGCCGGCAGGCTGAACAGCTCGGTCGTGTTGATGGTTGCAGACAGTGTGTCGGCGCGACTCTTGTCGTTGTCGATCGAATCGCGCGTGATCGAGCGGAATTGGGCGACGGTGAGCGGCGTGTAGAAACGCGAATACGGCGCGTTGTAGATCTGCAAGCCGCTATCGGGGTCGACGCCAAGCGAGGGGCCCAGGTACAGCGCCTGCGCTTTCGCGGCAACCAGCGCCGGCCACTTCTGTTCGAGCTGGTTCTGCGAGTGGCCGTAGGTCGCATCATAGTTCCACTTGCCGTCGTCCAGCGTGCCCTTGATGCCGGTGTTGAACGTCATGGCGTTGTCGATGTTGCGGATCATGCCGGGCTTGAATCCGCCATTTTCCTCGATCGTGAAATAGCGGCGCTGCCACTGTTCGATCTGACCCGTGGCCTGGTTGAAGAAGGGCGTCGGCGTGCAATCGCCGTTCAGTTTTTCGCAGTTCTGCCATTCCAGAGGCATCCAGTAGCTTTCCTGATGCGAAGTGCTGGCCATCAGATCGAGGTAGAAATTGACGCTGTCGCTCACGCGGTAATTCGCCGAGCCCCAGAAATTGGCTGCCTTGCGGCTGTTTTCCAGGGTGCCGTAACCGATGTCGGCATAGCTGCCACAATAGTTGCCCCAGTTCTTGCGATAGGCATAGACGATGGTGCCCTTGTCGTAGGCCGCCAGTGCATCGCAGGTTGCCTTGCCCGGGTCGATGTAGTTTTCGTCTTCATCGAGGATTCCCCAGACCGGATCCGCGTAGATCTTCGAGGGCGGCGCAGGGCTGTCCAGGCGCGAGTCGGTGAAGTCGCGGTCGTACGCCCACAGCGGTTTCTTGTCGATCAGCTCCAGGCCGAAGACCGAGCTGAAGTCGCCCTTGTCCCAGCCGCTGAAGATCTGCAGGCGCTGCGAGCCGCCGCCGCCATGCTCGGTGCCGCCGACGCGGTAATCGATCGTGGTGCCATCGGCATGGCGCTTCATGATGAAGTTGATGACGCCGGAGATCGCGTCGGAGCCGTATACGGCCGATGCGCTGCCGCTCAGGATCTCGACGCGCTCGATCATCGACGCCGGGATGCTGGAGATGTCGGTGAAGTTGCTGTCGCCGCCATACGATTGCGGCCAGTCGGCAATGCGGCGGCCATTGATCAGCACCAGGGTGTGGTTGGGGCCGAGTCCGCGCAGGTCGACGGCCTGCGCGCCGACCGAAAATCCGCCGGTGTACTGGTTGTTGTCGAGCGCGCCGAGATTCTGCGTCAGCGAACTCATGATGTCGGCAACACTGGCGAATCCGTCGCGCAAGATATCCTGCGCGGTGATCGTCACCACCGGCGCCGGGCCTTCGATCTGCGCGCGTGGAATGCGCGAGCCGGTCACCTGGATGGTTTCGAGCTTTTGCGTGGACGTGTCCGTCGATTGACTGGCATCCTGCGCCGATGCAGGCGCCGTGGAGAATGCCAGCGCAGCCATCGCTGCCAAGGCCAATGCGTTGCGTTTCATGCGATTTCCCCTTGCGTGTGTGGGCAGGCTTGTGAGGGTGGATTCAAGTTGGCGAGCAACAGTTCGACGACCGCCTCGGCTCCCGTGGCGATTGGATCGAAAGCGATGAGACCGGTTTCCTCGCGCGTGGCTGCGAGCGCGCGTTCGCGTTCGTGCTCGCTCATGCCGCGCGTATTGAGCGCGATCGCGACGCAACGTGCGGCGTGATTGGTCAGGCGCGCGGCTTGCTCGTTTGCGGCGATGCAGGCCGCGAGCGTTGGCAAGGGATAGTCCGGATAGCCATCGATGTGCGTGCGGCGCGGGTCATGGCAAACCACCAGCGCGTCGGGCTGCGAGCCGTGCAGCAGCGCAAGACTGACGCCGGCATAGGCCGGGTGGAACAGCGAACCCTGGCCTTCGATCACATCCCAATGACCGGGCGTGTTGTCTGGCGACAGCGCCTCGGCGGCGCCTGCGGTGAAATCGCAAATCGTCGCGTCGATCGGGGTGCCGGCGCCGGCGATGAGAATGCCGGTCTGGCCGGTGGCGCGAAAATCGGCGGCGATGCCACGGCGCGCCAGTTCACGATGGATCGCCAGCGCCGCATATTTCTTGCCGACCGCACAATCGACGCCGACGGTAAGCAGGCGCTTCCCGGAGCGCTTGCGTCCCGATGCGATCGTGTTGGGTTCGGTGCCGTGGCGCACGTCGATCAGGCGCACATCGAACTCGTGCGCGGCGTCGCGTATCGCCGGGATGTCAGCCAGGCGCGTGTGCATGCCGCTGGCGATATCCATGCCGGCACGGATCGCCGCGACGATCGCATCGATCCATTCCGGCTCGATCGCGCCGCCGAACGGGGCCACGCCGATCACCAGCGTGCGCATGCCCGCGGCCGCGGCTTGTGCCGGCGTGTAGTCGCGCAGGCCGAGGTCGACTGCCTCGCCGCTGAGCCGGTACTGTCCGCCGCACAATTCGGGACGCCAGTCGAGGATGCCGCTCGCGGTCTTGGCGTCGAGCAGGTTGCGGATATCGCCGAGGAACAACAGATATGGCGCGTGGATGTGCATGGAATCAGCGCCTGGGTTCACGGCGCAGGACGCGGCCGGGGAAGGCGCCGGTCGCCTTGCCGTCCTGAAAAACCAGCGTGCCATTGACCCAGACCCGGTTGATGCCTGCGGACAAGGCTTCGGGGTCTTTCGTGGTGGCGCGATCGGCCACCGTGGCCGGGTCGAACAGCACGAGGTCGGCGAATTCGCCGGGACGGATTTCGCCGCGGTCGTGCAAGCCCATGTGTTGCGCGGACAGGCCGCTCATCTTGTGCACGGCTTCCTGCAGCGTCAGCAACTTCTGTTCGCGCACGTAGACGCGCAGCACGCGCGTGAACGCGCCGGCGCCGCGCGGATGCATGTTGTGCAACATGCCGTCCGAGGAAATGTTCGCGTTCGGCCAGGCGATGAACTTGGCGATATCGCGTTCGTCCATGCTCGTGGCGATCACGTTCACGCTGCCGTCGACAGCCTGCGCTTCACGGATCAATGCCATCGCCGTTGCCGGTGCATCGGTGCCGCGTTCGCGCGCGATGTCGGCCACGGTCTTGCCCGCAAGCGATGGGTCCGGGGTGAACTTCGCGATCAGCAAGCCCTCCGGCGGCGCGAGGTGCTCGAGCGCAAATTCCGCGGTGGCGCGATTGTCGAAATCGCGCTTGGGCCACATCACGGTCAGGGTGCTGTGCCAGTACGCATAGGGATAAACGTCGAGCGTCGCCTCGACGCCCTCGGCGCGCGCCTTGTCGAGCACGGCGAGGAAGCGGTCGGCCTGGCCCCACCAGTCGGTCATCGCGAGCTTGGCATGGCTGACCTGCACCGGAATCTTCGCCTCGCGGCCGATGGTGATCACTTCATCGAGCGCCGCCCACACCTGGCGATCCTCGCTGCGCATGTGGCTGATGTAACGGCCGCCGTACTTCGACGCCACGCGCGCGAGTGCGACAATCTCGGCGGTGTCGGAATAGATGCCCGGGTCGTATTCCAGGCCGGTCGACAGGCCAAGCGCGCCGGCGCGCATGTCGGCGGCAAGCAGGCGCTCCATCTTTTCGATCTCGGCGGGCGTCGCGTGGCGCTTGTAGTCGTCGCCGAGCACCATGCCGCGCAGCGTGTTGTGGCCCGAATACGAGGCGATGTTCAGCGCGGCAGGGCGGGCCTCCATCGTGCGGAAGTAATCGGCCAGCGGAGTCTCCGAGCCGCCGTCCTGGCCGACGATGATCGTGGTGATGCCCTGGCTCACCGCCGCAAGGGCGGTGCGTTCCTGCTCCAGGCCATCGCCGTGGTGGCTGTGCGTGTCGATGAAGCCAGGCGCGAGCACGAGGTCTTTGGCATCGACGACACTGTCGCCGGCTTTCGGTTCGATCTTGCCGATGGCGGCGATCTTGCCGGCGCTGACGCGCACATCGGCATGGCGAGGCGGTGCACCCGTGCCGTCAACGACAACGGCGTCGCGCACGACGAAGTCGGCCGCTGCGACCGCATGGCCGACCAGCAGCAGCGCCAACAGCAATGGAGTCAGTGTTTGGTTGATCATGGGAATGTTTCGCCTGGATGGGCAGGGACGGATACGGCTCAGCCCCAGAGTGCCGCGTCGGGCGGCGAGACGATGCCGCGCTCGTAGCGCAGGCCGGGGACACGGTCGCGGCCGATCAGCAGCGGGCCATCGAGGTCGGCGAAGCGTGCCGAGCCGGCGACGAGCGTTGCCGGCGCCATGCCCAGTGAGGTGCCTTCCATGCAGCCGACCATGAGGCCGAAGCCGAGTTGCCGTGCACGCGCGGCCATGCGCAGCGCTTCGGTGAGTCCGCCGGTCTTGTCGAGCTTCACGTTGATGATGTCGTAGCGTCCGCGCAGCGCGTCGAGATCGGCACTGACGTGCGCCGATTCGTCGGCGCACACCGGCACGCGCCGTTCGATCCGCACGAGCGGGGCGTCTTCGCCGGCAGGCAGCGGCTGTTCGATCATCGCGATGTTCGCGGTGTGCAGCGCAGGCATGACGGTTTCGAGCAGCCTCGCACTCCAGGACGCATTCGCGTCGACGATGATCGTCGCCGTCGGCGCAGCCGCACGCACGGCGTCGACGCGCGCGACGACGTCATGTGCATCGAGCTTGAGCTTGATCAGCGCATCCGGGCCATCCGTGGCGACGAGGGCGCGTGCCTTGGCTGCCTGGCAAGCGGCGTCGCCCACGCTGATCGTCTGTGCCGTGCGTACCGCACCCGGCGCGGGAATGCCGGCCAATTCCCAGGCGCGTCGGCCGGATTGTTTTGCGCGCAGGTCCCAGACCGCGCAGTCGACAGCATTGCGGGCAGCGCCGGGAGGCGCGCTATCGTGGATCCGATCCCAGCCCTCACCATGAACCAGGCGCGCGGTGAGATCACGCACGTCGCTCATCACGCCGGGAACGCTCTCGCCATAGAAATTCGTCGGGGTGCATTCGCCGCGGCCGACCGCACCTTCGTGCGCAAGCGTGACCACGACCACGTCGGCGTAGTGGTAGGTCTCGCGCGCAATGACGAATGGCGCGGCGAGTTCCCAGCGTTCATGGCGGACCTGAGCCTGCATCCGGCCTGCCCCCCGGCAGATATGTCATATTTATGCCATAAAATACATTATGAAATAAAATTGTCAATTCGACGCGGAGGCTGTCCAACAACCGGGTCTGGCGCCCTCCCGGTACTTGCTGGCCTGGTTGGAAGCCGCGGCAGAGGCGCCGGCCTGTTCGACATGACCGCCGGCGCGACGCCCGGCTCAGATCGGTTTCATGCAATGGTCATTCACGACCGCGCGCGAGTCGCCGTGTGCTTGCGCACGCGTTTTCCGACATGGCCAACGAATTCCTGGTAAAGATCGGATACGCGCGTGAGCCGCCGTTCCACGCGATCGCCGAGCGCGAGCACGACGCCATTGGCCAGCAGTGCCAGCGCTGCCAGGATGGGCACCGTGGTGCCCCAGAAGATTCCGCTTTCCGTCGGCAGCGCCAGGATGTGTGCCGTGTACTCGCTGGCCCAATGACAGTACTTGTCGGTGATCACCACCAGCGGCAGCCTGCGTTGCCGGCAATTGCGGGCGAGCAGTTGCGCCTGCCGCGAGTAACGGCGCGTTTCCACGATCACGACACAGTCCTCAGGCGTGCCATCGACCAGGATCTCCGCGAAACTGCCGGCGGCGAGATCCGCCACCCGCACTCCGGGGCGCACATACTGGAGAAAGTGGGCGAAGTGTGCCGCGAGCCCCCTTTCTGTCTGGAACCCGACGATGTGCAGCGTCGAGCATTGCGCCAGGCGCTGGACCACGTCCTGCCATTCGCGGGATTCGGCAAGACGATAGACTTCGATGATGCCGGCGATGGTCAGGTCCAGGTCGCGCTGCAAGGCCGGCTCGCGGTTCGAGGTCTGCAGCATCGTGCGCAAGCCTTCGCCGATCGGCCATGGCGCGACGGCGACGTCGAACTTGAACGCCGTCTTCAACTCGCGGAAGTTGCGGTATCCAAGCCGCCGGCAGAATCGCCCGACCGTCGCCCCGCTGATGGCCAGCTTGGCCGCAAGCGAATTTGCGGTCTCGAACGGTATCGACTGGCGATTGGTGAGCAGGAAGTTGGCAATGACCCGTTCCGCAGCGGTCAACTCCTCCATCTCGCTGCGCAGCAGGGCGAACAGGCGCCGGTCTGCACTGTGTTGCTTTTTTGGCATCGGCGACGATTCCCTTGCTGGGGCCGCAGCGGCGTTCCGATGAGTCCGCCGGCGCGGCGGCTGCCGTGGCTGCCGCCGCGCCGGGATCCGGACGATCAGTTCCCCTTGCCGCCGAAACGATAGCTGAGCTCGACGAAGTAGGCGCGCCCGACCGGACTGAACCAGCGCGATGCGTAGTACGGATAGCTGGTCCAGGTGTTGTCGCGACCCGGTTTGGAATCGAACAGGTTGTCCACGACCAGGCTGACGCTGGTGTCGCGGTTGAACCGGTAGTTGAGCGATGCGTTGTAGAGGAACGTCGGGCCGAGGCGTTGCGTGCCGTCGTAGTTGGGCAGACCACCCAGGCGCATGCCGAACAGCGTCGCGGAAAAGGCGCCCTTGGACCAATTGACCGAATAGTTCGCCTTGCTGCGCGGGATCACGTAGTCGTACAGATCCGTCAGCTCGTTGACGACCGGGTCGCCCGCGAACAGCTGGATCTTGTGGCTGATCACATACGTGTAGCCGAAATTGAAGCCGAACGTGCCCCAGTGCCCGGCCTGGAGCGCGTAGTGCGCGTTGAAGTCGATGCCGGACGTGCGGTCGCTGGCCGCGTTGATCGGCAACACCAGTACCGTCGTGATCTGTTCGGGATTGACCGCCGCATTCGCCGGGTTGCGCGTGACCTGGCTGATGACCTGCTGGCACAGCGACGAGTTGATGTCGACCGGCGTGCCGTCGATGGTTTGTCCGAGGCGGCAATCGGCTTCCTCGCGCAGGATCAGGTCGCTGGTCTGGTATTCGACTTCGTTTTTCAGGCGGATGTTGTAGTAGTCCGCGGTGAAGTCCAGCCCGGTCAGCGGCGACCAGACGAAGCCGCCCGTGAAGGACTTGCTGGTCTCGTCCTTGAGCGTGGTGCTGCCGCGATAGGCGCCATCGTAGCTTTCGTCGCCGAAGTCGCAGTTGTCGCCGAAGTCCGGGCCGGTATCCGGTTCGTCGCGGCGACAGCGGTAGTAGTCGATGCCGCCGGAGCTCGATCCGCTCAGGCCCGCGTACAGATACGACAGGTCGGGTGCGCGAAAACCGGTACCGTAGGAGCCGCGGATCAGCAAGCTTTCAACGGGCCGGAACTCCAGGCCCAGCGCATAGGTGAACTTGCCCGAGGAATTGGCGCTGTACTCGTAGCGGTCGAAGCGGCCGGCGCCGGTCAGGGTCAAGGTCGAGAACAACGGCGCGCTGAACTCCGCGCCGATGCCGCCGTGGGTGCGCGAACCCACCGCACCGGTGTTGTGCAGCCCGTAGTAACTGCCATCGAGCGACATCGGGTCAGGCTTCATGCCGAAATACTGGTTGCCGTATTCGGCGACCGCGGCGAATCCGACCGGACCGGCGGGCAGGTTGAACAGCTCGGTGGTATTGAGCGTCGCCGACACCGTATCGGCGCGGCTGTTGTCGTTGTCGACCGAGTCCTGCGTGATCGAGCGGAACTGGGCGACGGTAAGCGGCGTGTAGAAGCGCGAATACGGTGCATCGTAGATCTGCAGGCCGCTATCCGGATCGACGCCGAGCGACGGTCCCAGGTACAACGCCTGTGCCTTGGCCGCGACCAGCGCCGGCCATTTTTGCGACAGGTCGTTTTGCGAATGGCTGTAGGTGGCGTCGTAATTCCACTTGCCGTCGTCGAGCGTGCCCTTGAGGCCGGTATTGAAAGTGAGCGCGTTGTCGATGAAGCGGATCATGCCCGGACCGAAACCGCCGTTCTCCTCGATCGTGAAATAGCGGCGCTGCCACTGTTCGACCTCGCCAGTGTCCTGGTTGTAGAACGGCGTCGGGGTGCAGTCGCCACCCACCGATTCGCAGTTCTGCCATTGCAGCGGCGTGTTGTAGCTTTCCTGGTGCGAGGTGCTCGCCATCAGGTCCAGATAGAACGTCATGCTGTCGTTGATGCGATAGTTGGCCGAGCCCCAGAAATTGGCCGCCTTGCGGCTGTTCTCCAGGGTGCCGTAGCCGACGTCGTAGTAGCTGCCGCAATAATTGCCCCAGTTCTTGCGATAGGCATAGACGATGGTGCCCTTGTCGTAGGCGGACAGGGCGTTGCACCTCGCCTGGCCGGGATCGATGTAGTTGTCGTCCACATCGAGGATGCCCCAGACCGGGCTTGCGTTTATGCGCGAGGGATCGGCCGGGCTGTCCAGGCGCGAATCGGTGAAATTGCGGTCGTAGGCCCACAGCGGTTTCTTGTCGATCAGTTCCAGGCCGAACACCGAATCGAAGCGGTCGTTCGACCAGCCGCTGAAAATCTGCAGGCGCTGCGAACCGCTGCCGCCGTGCTCGGTGCCGCCAACGCGGTAATCGATCGTGGTGCCGTCGGCCTTGCGCTTCATGATGAAGTTGATGACGCCGGAGATGGCGTCCGATCCGTACACCGCCGAAGCGCTGCCGCTGAGGATTTCCACGCGGTCGATCATCGTCGCTGGAATGCTCGCGATGTCGGTGAAGTTGCTGTCGCCGTTGTACGACTGCGGCCAATCGGCGACGCGCCGGCCATTGATCAGCACCAGGGTGTGGTTGGGTCCGAGGCCGCGCAGGTCAACGGCCTGCGCGCCGGGCGAGTAGCCGTCGGTTTGCTGGTTGTTGTCGAGCGCGCCGAGGTTCTGCGTCAGCGAGCTCATGATGTCGGCAACGTTGGCGAAGCCATTGCGTTCGATGTCTTGCGCGGTGATCGTCACCACCGGGGCGGGGCCTTCGACCTGCGCGCGCGGGATGCGCGAGCCCGTCACCTCGATGGTTTCGAGCTTTTGCGTGTCGGTGGTTGTCGTCGTTGCGTTGTCTTGCGCCCATGTGCTGGACACGCATGCACAACCCGCCGTCATCGCGATGGCAGCCAGTAATTTCGCTTGCATGGAATATCCCCTCCATTCGTTTGTGGCAACGGTTACGGCCGCTTTGGGCGGTATCGCGTACCTACCGGCTTGCTGCCGCCATGGTTCCGAGATAAATGGCGGCAAACATTGACACCGGACGCGACACTTGATAGCACACGCGCTTGGGCGCGGCAAGAACGCCTGGTCACGGTTGTACGCCTCCGGAGAAACGCGAGTGAGTCCGATTTCGAAATATGCTTCCGCCTGCCGGGTGAAACATGACTTGGCGCACTTGCAACGCCGTACTGCGCCCACATAATCCGTGGCGCTAGTCCTCTCGCGTTTGGAGCCGCACCATGCTGACCTTCGTCCTGTGGCTTTTGCTTCTGGTGTTCTGCTGGCCGCTGGCCTTGCTGGCACTGATCCTGTATCCGCTGGTGTGGCTGATCCTGCTGCCGTTCCGCCTGATCGGATTCGCGGTGGAAGGCGTGTTTTCCTTCCTGCATGCCCTGATCATGCTGCCGGCGCGGGTCCTGCGCGGCAGGGCGTAATCGCGGCGCTCACGGATCGCTGCGCAACAGCGATCCGAACGTCAGGTACAGCGCGTTGTGTCCGCCCTGCGCGTAGCCGTAACCGAGGAAGATCGGGCCGAGGAAGGTATCCACGCCCAGGAACACGCTGCCCGCGCCGATGAGGTCGCGGCCGATGTCGTGGCGATTGTTCCACACGCCGCCGGCTTCCAGGCTGCCGCCCAGGTACACCGGTACGCTGAACAGTGCCTGCGCATCGGTCAGGCGCCGGTAGTACACGCCACGCACGAGCGCGGTCTGCGAATCGAACAACTGGTTCTCGGTGTATCCGGACAGATTGGTCAATCCGCCCAGGGGGCTGTAGGCGGCGATCTGCACGCCGCGGCCGCTGCCGGTGGAAGCGTCCGCGCGGGCGCCGATCAGGAAGGTGTTCGCGCCGGACGACAACGCCGTGTCCCAGCGCAGGCGCGTGATGTTCGCCGAATCGGATGATCCGAGCGCGGTGAGCAGGAACTCCTGTGACAAGTCCACGCGCGTGCCGTGCGTGGGAAAGCCGGCGTTGTCCAGATCGTCGTAGACGGCGCGTGTGAGCACGCCGCCGAATGCCGAGGAAAGGTTCGGAAAATCCGGCGTGCCGATGTGCAGGCGCGCGGCGTCACGGCCATACTCGAGCGCGCCGGAAAGCTGCCAGTTCGTGTCGGGCGTATAGCCGAACTCCAGCGCGCCGACGCCGCGCGTGTGGCGGTACTCGGCGAAACTCACGGCCGTCCCCGCATTGATGGGAAAATCGTTGGCGCGGTATTGCAGGTACGGCGCCACGTAGAACTGGCCGCGCGCGCCGTAGGGCTGCAGGAACTCGCTGTATAATTCCGTGACCTGTCCGAGTTGCACGCGATTGCGGCTTTCACCGCCCTTGTCGTTCAGGCCGGTGAAATTGGCCTGCGCGATGAGCTGGTAGTTGTTGGCGCCGTTGAAGTTGTCGGACAGGCGCAGTCCCATGCGCAGGAAGTTCGGTCCCCAACCCTTGTCCACCGGGAGCACGGTAAGGCCGGTTTCGCCATTGCGTTGGGTGAGCTCGTAACCGATGCGCTCGTAGCTGCCCTCGCCATAGGCCTCGCCGATGCGCTGGTCGAGCTTGCTGGCATCGAACGGCTTGCCGACGACTCCCGACAGGCGCTGTTCGACATAGCCGGCGGTGCGGCTGCGGTCCTTGAGCACATCCAGGAACGCGACCAGCGGCGGATCGAACGCGGGCAGGTGGTGATGCGCAGTGAAGCGCGCGTAGTCGCCGGCATCCACGGCGTCGCGGCGCAGTGCGGCGAGCTTGGCCTGCGCCGCCTCGACACCGCGCTCGACGGCTTGCGGAGCGCGATCGAAATTGGCGCTGCCCAGGTCGCCCAGTGCCGGCGTCAGCAACACGTCATCGGGGCCGAGCGTGGCCAGTTGCGCGTCGGTCTGGCGCTTCATCATCACCGTGAGCATTTGGCTGGCGATCGTGAACGGCGAATTGAGCTGGTCGGCCGGCATCAGGCGCTCGCTCACGTCGACGACGATCAGGCGTTGCGCGCCCATGGCGCGCGCCACGTCCACCGGCACGTTGTCGCTGATGCCGCCATCCACGAGCAGGCGACCCTGGTAGCGCAACGGTGCAAACGCCGCCGGCACCGACATGCTGGCGCGGATCGCCATGGCGAGATCCCCGGAGTCGAACACCACGCGTTGGCCGGCGCCGATGTCGGTGGCCACGGCGCGAAACGGAATCGTCAGGTCGTCGAAGTTCGCTTGCGTACCAACCGGAAGCAGCAGTCGGCGCAAGAGCAATTGCAGTTTCTGGCCCTGCACGACGCCGCGCGGAAAGGCGATGCGCCCATCGCGCAGGCCGAGTTCGACGCCGCCGAGAAAGCGCAGTTCGTCTTCCTTGCGCCGCATCGGCAGTTCCGGACGCGACGGATCGTCGCTGAACATGCCCTTCCAGTCGATGTGGTCGAGCACGTCACGGATCTGCGTGCCGTCGTAGCCGGCCGCGTACAGGCCTCCCACGATTGCGCCCATCGAGGTGCCGACCACGCAATCGATCGGAATGTGTTCGCGTTCGAGCACTTCGATCACGCCGATGTGCGCGGCGCCGCGCGCGCCGCCGCCGCCGAGCACGAGGCACGTTTTCGGTCGCGCCGTGGCCACGGCGCTCGATGCGATCAGCAATAGTGCGATGCAGGCCTGGATTCGGGACATGGCGAACCTGTGAATCGAATGTGTGCAGACTACCGCTTTTGCCGTGCGCGCGAAAAGTCCGCCTCAGCCTTCCAGTTCCTGCCAGCGCGCGTACGCCGCATCGAGCTCGGCCTGCTGCGCCGCCAGTGCCTGGTTCGCCGCCGTGATCACGCCGCCATCCTGCTTGAAGAATGCCGGATCGTGCATGGCCTGCGTGCGTGCGGCGATTTCCCCTTCCAGCGTTTCGATGCGCGCGGGCAATTGTTCGAGCTCGCGCGCGTGCTTGTAGCCGAGTTTGCGTTTGGCTTTTTGCTCGTCATCCACGCGCAGGCGGGAATCGGGTTCCTGCGCTTTCGTTGCCGGCAATTCCTGCCGCGGTGCGGGCTTTTGCCGCAGCCAATCCGAATAGCCGCCGACGTAGTCGCCGACGCGTCCATCGCCTTCGAGCACCAGCGTGCTGGTCACCACGTTGTCGATGAACTGGCGATCGTGCGAGACCAGCAGCAAGGTGCCGCGATAGGCGCCGAGCAGGTCCTCGAGCAGTTCCAGCGTTTCCACGTCCAGATCGTTGGTTGGTTCGTCCATCACCAGCAGATTGGATGGCTGTGCGAACAGTTTTGCCAGCAGCAGCCGGTTGCGCTCGCCGCCGGACAGGCGCGTGATCGGCGCGCGCGCACGCTCCGGCGAAAACAGGAAATCCTGCAGGTAGCCGAGCACATGCTTGCGTTGGCCGTCGAGCTCGATGTACTCGCGGCCTTCGGCGACGTTGTCGAGTGCGTTCCAGTCCTCGCGCAGTGCGGCGCGATGCTGGTCGAAGTAGGCGATTTCCAGGTGGGTGCCGCGTTCGATTTCGCCGCGCTGCGGTTCGATCTGGCCGAGCAGCAATTGCAGAAGTGTACTTTTGCCGGACCCGTTCGGGCCGATGATGCCGACACGATCGCCGCGCAGGATCGTGGTCGAGAAATCGCGCAGCATGGCTTTTTCGCCCCAGGCAAATTCGACGTGTTTCGCTTCGATCACCTTCTTGCCGGACGCCTGCGCGGTGGCCAGGGTCATTTTTGCGTTGCCGGAAAGCTCGCGGCGCTGCGCACGTTCGCGGCGCATCGCCTTGAGTGCGCGCACGCGGCCCTCGTTGCGCGTGCGCCGCGCCTTGATGCCCTGGCGGATCCACACTTCCTCGGCGGCGAGTTTCTTGTCGAAGCGCGCGTCGTCCAGCGCCTGCGCATGCAGGCGTTCTTCGCGCCGGTGCAGGTAGTTGTCGTAATCGCCGGGCCAGGAGGTAACCGCGCCACGATCGATCTCGACGATGCGCGTGGCCAGCGCGCGCAGGAAGCTGCGGTCATGGGTGACGAACACGAGTGCGAAATTCGCGCTGCGCAGGAATTCCTCCAGCCAGGCGATGGCCTCGATGTCCAGGTGGTTGGTCGGCTCATCCAACAGCAGCACGTCCGGTGCGCGCACCAGCGCCTGCGCCAGCAGCACGCGTCGCTTCATGCCGCCGGACAGCGCGGCGAAGTCGGCGTCGGCGGGAAGCTCCAATCGTTCGAGTACCTGCGACACGCGGCGATCCAGATCCCAGCCATGCTGTGCCTCGATGCGCGCCTGCACCGCGCCGAGCGCGGCAAGATCGTGCCCGCCGAGCAGATGGTGGTACTGCGCGAGCAGCGCACCAAGGTCGCCCAGGCCCTGCGCGACCACATCGAACACGCTGCCGTGCGTGTCCTGCGGCACTTCCTGCGCCAAACGCGCGATGCGCACGCCGTTTTGCACACGCACCTCGCCGTCGTCCGGTTTGATCTCGCCGGCAATCAGGCGCAGCAAGGTCGATTTGCCTTCGCCATTGCGGCCGACGACGCACACGCGCTCGCCCGGCTCGATCGCCAGATCGACGTGTTCGAGCAGCAAGGGTCCGCCGACGCTGAAGTCGACGCGTTGGAGTTGCAGCAATGGCATGCGTGAATTGTAGCGACAGAAATGAAACGGGCCGCGCGTGGCGGCCCGTCGAGTACATATCATCCCTGATTTCTGGATTCCGGCAATCCATGCCGGAATGACTGTTTGAACTACTTGATCTTCGCATCCGCGCGCAGCGCGTCGGCGCGGTCGGTCTGTTCCCACGAGAACGCGGTGGCGGTGTGCGCCTTGCCCTTGCCGTCCTTGTAGGAAATCTTGTGCGGGGCGCGGCCGAAGTGGCCGTAGCTCGCGGTCGGCTGGTACATCGGGTGGATCAGGTCGAGCATCTGCAGGATGCCATACGGGCGCAGGTCGAAATGCTTGCGGATGAGCTTTTCGATCTTGTCGTCGCTGATCTTGCCGGTGCCGAACGTGGTCACCGAGATCGAGGTCGGATGCGCCACGCCGATCGCGTAGGACACCTGCACCTCGCAGCGGTCGGCGATGCCGGCGGCGACGATGTTCTTGGCGACGTAACGCGCGGCGTACGCGGCCGAGCGATCGACCTTGGACGGATCCTTGCCCGAGAACGCGCCGCCACCGTGGCGCGCCCAGCCGCCGTAGGTGTCGACGATGATCTTGCGTCCGGTCAGGCCGCAATCGCCCACCGGTCCGCCGATCACGAACTTGCCGGTCGGGTTGATGTGGAACTTGGTGCCCTTGTGCAGCCACTTCGCCGGCAACACGGGCTTCAAGATGTGCTCGCGCACGGCCTCGACCAGGTCCTTGTGCTTGATGTCCGGATCGTGCTGGGTGGACAGCACCACCGCGTCGATCGCGCTGGCCTTGCCGTTTTCATAGCGCAGGGTGACCTGCGACTTGGCGTCCGGGCGCAGCCACGGCAGCTTGCCGGCCTTGCGCACCTTGGCCTGCTGCTCGACCAGGCGATGCGAGAAATGGATCGCCGCCGGCATGAAGGTCCTGGTCTCGTTGGTCGCATAGCCGAACATCAGGCCCTGGTCGCCGGCGCCCTGTTCTTCCGGATTCTTGCGGTCCACGCCCTGGTTGATGTCGGGCGACTGCTTGCCGATGAGGTTGAGCACGCCGCAGGTGGCGCCGTCGAAACCGACGTCGGAGGAGTTGTAGCCGATGTCGAGGATGACCTTGCGCGTCAGCGCTTCCAGGTCGATCCAGGCGCTGGTGGTGACCTCGCCCGCGACGATGGCGACGCCGGTCTTGACCATGGTCTCGCAGGCTACGCGCGCGCGCTTGTCCTGCGCGAGGATCGCGTCGAGCACGGCGTCGGAAATCTGGTCGGCGACCTTGTCCGGATGGCCTTCGGACACGGATTCGGAAGTGAAGAGATAACTGCTCATCGCGCTCGATACCTGCATGGGAAAAGGGAAACAGCCGCGCATGATACAACGCATGGCCGGGCTTTGCAGCCCACGAGCCTCTGTCGTTGCCGGCGATTCAGATATGGACGTCTAGATGGCTACGCTGCCAGCGGCAGGTCGGTTGCCAGGGCGGCGAAATAGTCGCGAGTCAGTCGCAGTTGCTCGGTCGCCGTCTCCGCACGATTGACGACGGCGCGGAACGCGGCGTTCTCTGCCCGGTCCTTGGCGTACCAGCCCAGGTGCTTGCGCGCGATGCGCACGCCCGCCACTTCGCCGTAGAAGGCATACAGCGCCTCGAGATGGCCGCACAGGATCGCGCAGACTTCATCCATCGCCGGCGGCTCGAGCAATTGCCCGGTGGCCAGAAAATGCGCGATCTCGCGGAAGATCCACGGCCGGCCTTGCGCGGCGCGGCCGATCAGCAGGCCATCGCACTTCGTGTAGTCGAGCACGGCCTTGGCCTTTTGCGGCGTGTCCACATCACCGTTGGCGAACACGGGAATCGAAACGGCCTGCTTGATCGCCGCGATGGTTTCGTATTCGGCCTCACCCAGGTACAGGTCGGCGCGCGTGCGCCCGTGCACCGCGAGTGCGGCGATGCCGGATTCCTGGGCGATCCGCGCGACCGCCAAGCCGTTCTTGTTGTCGCGATTCCAGCCGGTGCGGATTTTCAGCGTGACCGGAATATCGACCGCCGCGACCACGGCGGCGAGGATGCGCGCGACCAGCGGCTCATCCTGCATCAGCGCGGAACCGGCAAAGACATTGCAGACCTTCTTGGCCGGACAGCCCATGTTGATGTCGATGATCTGCGCGCCGGCTTCGGCGTTGTAGCGTGCGGCATCCGCGAGCATGGCCGGGTCGTAACCGGCGATCTGCACGCTCACCGGCGCCGGTTCGCCGGCGTGATCCATGCGCTTGAGCGATTTGCGCGTGGTCCACAGGCGCGGATCGGACGTCGTCATCTCGGTCGTCGCCAGGCCCGCGCCCAGACGCTTGCACAGCTGCCGGAACGGCTTGTCGGTGACGCCGGCCATGGGCGCGAGGCCAATCGGCGGGTCGATGGTGTAGGGGCCGATGCGCATGGCGCGCATTGTACCCGGCGTCAGGCGCCGAAGCGCGCCACCACCGCGTCAAAACGCGGCATCGCCGGCGCGGTACCGACGATTTCCGTGCTCATCGCCGCGGCGCGGTTGGCGTGGACGACGCCGTGGCGAAATGGCGCATTGTGGAAAAGTACCAGCGCGGCGGCGAGCGCGCCGGAGAACGCATCGCCGGCGCCGGTGGTGTCGATCGCGTTGACGCGCTCGGGTGCGAGGCGGTAATGATCGACCGCGTCGCCGCGCCGATCAGCCCCGTGCGAGACGAAGCAGCCCTGCGCGCCGAGCGTGATGACGACGGTCGAAACGCCGAGCCGACGCGCGAGTGCGTGCAGCTCGGCGTCGCCGCGCGCGGCGAGCGTGGCGGCTTCGATTCGGGTTCCGGCGATGCGCTCGAGCAGCAGGGCGAATTCGGTTTCGTTCGGGGTGACGATATCGGCGCGCCGCAGCAGCGCGGCATCGATGCCCGGCACGGCGGGCGCCGGATTGAAGATGCGCGTGAGGCGGTGGCGTTCGCCGAGTTGCAGTGCGGCAGCGACCGCGTCGAGATTGTTTTCCGCCTGCACCAGCACGACTCTGGCGCCTGCAAATACCGTGTCCTGCGCGTGCACGAAAGCAGGATCCAGGTGTTCGTTGGCGGCAAAGTTCACCGCGATCTGGTTTTCGCCGCGCGCGTTGACCACGATGCTCGATGCGGCAGTCGGTTGGTCGGCGCGAATCTGCCAGCAACAGGGCAGGTGTTCGGCGCGGGCGAATTCCTGCGCGATCGCACCCAGGTGATCCGCGCCGATGGCGCCAATGAAGGTGGTGCCCACGCCCTGGCGCGCGCAGGCGACGGCCTGGTTGAAACCCTTGCCGCCGGGGCCGGTGTTGAAGCCGTGCGCGCGACGCGTCTCGCCGGGCTGCGGGAAACTGTCGATCAGCCAGGCGTGGTCCTGTACGTAGCTGCCGACGACGATGACCTGGCTCATGGCGTCAATGCGAGGGCATCGGCACCGCGCCCGGCGCGTGCTTGTGCTTGAACAGCGGCACGAACGCGATGGCCATCACCAGGGAGTACACGGCGAAGGCGATCCAGATGCCGTGCCAGTCCTTCACGCCGGCCGCATCGGTGTACCAGCGGTCGATCATCCAGCCGCTGATCGAGGAGCCGAGCACCGCGCCGATGCCGTTGGTCATCAGCATGAACAGGCCCTGCGCGCTGGCGCGGATCTTCGGGTCGGCCTGGCCTTCGACGAACAGCGAACCGGAGATGTTGAAGAAGTCGAACGCCATGCCGTAGACGATGCACGAGAGCACGATCATCCACAGGCCCGGGCCCGGATCGCCGTAGGCGAACAGGCCAAAGCGCAGGAACCAGGCGAGCATGCTGATCGTCATCACGGTCTTGATGCCGAAGCGCTTCAGGAAAAACGGAATGGTCAGGATGAACAGGGTTTCCGACACCTGCGAGATCGACATGATGATGGCCGGATAACGCACCGCGAGCGCATCCTTGAATGCCGGATTGGCGCTGAACTCGCCGAGGAAGGTGCCGCCATAGGCATTGGTGAGTTGCAGGGCGGCGCCGAGCAGCATGGCGAAGAAGAAGAACACCGCCATGTTGCGATCGCGCAGCAGGCGGAACGAGGTCAGTCCCAGCACGTCGAGCAGCGAACGGCTTTCCGTGCGCGTCATGCGCGGCGGGCAATGCGGCAGGGTGAACGCGTACACGCCGAGTGCGACTGCCGCGGCGGCGGCGACATAAAATTGTCCGGGCGAGGTTTCAAGGCCCAGCAGGCTGGTCGTCCACAGCGCGGCGATGAAGCCGATCGTGCCCCACACGCGGATCGGCGGATAGTCGCGCACGACGTCGAGTCCGCTTGCCTTGAGCGCGTTGTAGGCCACCGCGATCGCCAGCGAGATCGTCGGCATGTAGCACAGCATGGTCGCCAAGATCAGCCAGAAAAATGCATGCGGATCGCCCGCCTGCGGCAGCAGGCACAGGCAGATCGCACCGAGGATGTGCAGCATGCCGTAGAGCTTTTCCGCATTGATCCAGCGGTCGGCCACGATGCCCATCAGCGAGGGCATGAACAGCGCCGAGATGCCCATGGTCGAGAAGATCGCGCCGAAGCTCGTGCCCGACCAGTGCTGGTTTTCGAACCAGTAGCGGCCGATGGTGATCAGCCACGCCCCCCACACGAAGAATTGCAGGAAGTTCATCACGATCAGGCGCAGTTTCAGGCTCACGCGGCTCTCCCCCGGCGGCTGGACATTGCGGGCGAGGGTACGTCAATCGGCGCCATCCTGCTAGACTGCCGCGGTCTCGGGGGAGGCGGTGATGGCGTTTGGCATCAGGCAGCGGTTGCTGGTCAGTCATTTGTTCGCCGTCGTGGTGGTCGCCGGCGCGTTCGGCGCGGTCGTGTACTGGGTGGCTGCCGAACAGGTGGCGCGCGCGGGCAATCTGTACACCTTGCGCCTGTATGCCGCGCTCGCGTTCTGTGTATGCGTGCTCGCCGCGCTGTTGCTTTCCCGGCATTTGGCCAAGCGTTTCCTCGCGCGCATCACCGACCTGACCGCGCGTTGCCGCGCACTGGCCGCGGGCGAATCACTGCCGCCGCGCAAGCCGGGCCCGCGTGATGAATTCGACAACCTCAGCCGCGAGTTCGACGCGATGGCCGGCCGCCTGCGCCACTCGGCGCAGGATCGCGAGCGCGCGCACGCCGCCGTGCGCGCAGCCAATGCGCGCCTGGAATCGCGCGTGCGCGAGCGCACCGCCGAGCTGGAAGCCGCGACCGCGCAATTGAAGAAGGAAATCGAAGGCCGCGTGCATGTGGAAACGCTGCTCGCCGAAGCGGCGATGACCGACGGCCTGACCGGCCTGCTCAATCGTCGCGCCATGCTGGAAATGCTCGAACAGGCCGCGACGCAGCTCAAGCCCGGCGTCGCGGGCTTGAGCGTGATCGTCGCCGACGTGGATCATTTCAAGCGCGTCAATGACGTGCATGGCCACGATACCGGCGATCGCGTGCTCGTCGCGGTCGCCTCGCGCCTTATCGAACTGGCCGGCGACCAGCAGCATGTCGCGCGCTGGGGCGGCGAGGAATTCCTCGTGCTGCTGCCGGGCATGCGCCTGTCCGAAGCCTGCCGGCGCGCCGAGGCCATGCGCCGCGATGTCGCCCAGACGCACATCGATGGTGGCGCGATGCAGGTCACGCTCAGCCTCGGCGTCGCCGAACTCAATGCCGGCGAGAAACTCGATGGCTGCCTGCGCCGTTGCGACCAGGCCCTGTACAAGGCCAAGGATGCCGGGCGCAACACCGTGGTCGCAGCGCAGGGCACGATGTTCGCGACGCTGTCCTGAGGCTCGCGGCCGTCTATTTCAGCAGGATCCACAACGCCAGCGCGGCGAACAGCACTGCGGCGACGAGGCGCGTCGCGCGCAGCGGCAACGCATGCGCGAAGCGCGCGCCGAGCCACACGGCGGGAACGTCGGCGATCAGCATGCCGCAGGTGGTGCCGGCGATCACCTGCCACAGCGGATGGTATTCGACGGCGAGCACGGCGGTGGCGATTTGCGTCTTGTCGCCGATTTCGGCGAGGAAGAAGGCGATGATCGTTGCCAGCAGCACGCCGCGTCCGGCGGTTTGCGCCGCGTCGGCATCGTCCATCGTGTCGGGGATCAGCGTCCACGCGGCGACGGCGAAGAAGCTGGCCGCGACCAGCCAGCGCAATACGGTTGGCGTGAGCCACTGCGCGAGCAGCGCACCCGCCGCGCCGGCGAGTGCGTGATTGGCGAGCGTCGCGATCAGGATGCCCAGCGCGATCGGCCACGGCTTGCGGTACTTAGCCGCCAGCACCAGGGCGAGCAGTTGCGTCTTGTCGCCGAGCTCGGCCAGGGCGACGCTGGCGGTGGAGATGAGGAAGGCTTGCAAGCCGCGTGGATTCCGATCGACAGGTGCGGCGAGTGTAGCGTATCGGCGCGCAGCGACTGCGCGCCGATGCAGGGTCGGTCAGACCATCTGCTCGCCGTCCGGTGGTGGCGGTGGCGCGGGCGGCGTCGGCGGCGTCGGCGGCGTCGGCGGCGTCGGCGCGACGCCGGGCACGGGCGGTGGCGGCGGTGCGGGCATGGCTGGCGGAGCCGGCGGAGCCGGCGGCGGTGGTGGAACAAATATACCTTTATACTCCGGTGCCTTCAGGCTCAGCATGACCGGCTTGCGCTGGCGCAACACCTGCACCTTCACCGCGCTGCCGGCGGGCGCGTCGCGCAACAGGCGCAGTGCGTCCTCGGGCCGCGTCACCGCGTGGCCGGACACCTCCTGCACGATGTCGCCGGATTTGAGTCCCTTGAACGTACCGGCGTCGGCGGACAACACCAGCACGCCCTTGTCGGTGCCGAAGTAGGCGCCCAAATCCGCATCCAGGCTGGTGAGATTCAGGCCCCACCACGGTGTCGACCAGCGCACGTGTTCCATGGCGCGGCGCGCCTGATCGCCGGCGCGTTCGGCGGCATGCGCCTGACGCATGCCGCGTTCGACTTGCGCCTGCACGCGCTGATCGAATCCCGGCGGCAGCGCGGCGCCGTTGAACGCTTCGGCGAAATTGTACGGCTCGCGGCGTTCGGCCTTGAGCGTCACCTCGCGCGACTTGCCCTCATGTGTGATCGCGAGTTTGACGCCCTGGCCGATCTTCAGGTCGTGCAGCGCATCGCCGGCATCGTCGCCTCCGGGTTTCTTGCCGTCGATCGCGGTGAGCACGTCGCCGGCGCGCACGCCGGCCTTGTCGGCGGGGCCGCCCGGCGTGACCGCGGTCACGCGCAGGCCGTTCTTGTCCGGCGCCAGCACCACGCCGATCATGCCGCGATCCGGATCGCCGAGGTAACGGAAGGCATAGGTGCGCGGGCCGACATCGCCGAGCTTGACCGACAGGTCCGCCATCTTGCGCGACAGATCGCGCATCTGGCCGCGCAATTGATCCAGCTCGCGCTGCGCATCGGCGCGCGCGGCTTCGGCCTGGGTCCGCGCCGCTTCGGCTTGCGCGCGGGAGGCATCGGCGCTGCCGCGCGCCTGCTCGGCGGCGCTGCGTGCGGTTTGCGCGGCGCTGCGCGCCTGCAGTTCCTGTTCGGTCGGCGTGGCGGACACTGCCGGCAGTGCCAGCGCCAATGCCAAAAGTGGAAAACTATACATCGTGCGATTCACGGTGGGCTCCTTCAGTCGACCTGCGTTGACGCGACGGCGAGACCGCCCGCCGCGAGGCGGTAGTTCGAATAGCGCAACGCAGCCAGGTCCTCGAGCAATGCGACGCGGCGCTGCCACAAGGCCAGTGCATGCGTCTGCCGCGGCGCGGCAAGTTCCACATCGGTGAGCCCGATGAGGTTCTCGATCTCCGTCGCGGCGGCAAGATCCTGTCCCGGCAGCGGCGTGGCGTCGCCGCCGGTTTGCCGCAGCCAGCGTTCCAGTGCGCGCGAACGCTGCTGCAGTTGCGCGAGCGTCGGGGTGTTCGAAGTTGCGGTCGTCGCTGTGCCATTCATCACCGAAGATGCAGCGGCATGGGCAACGGTCGCAGCCGGCGTTGCCGGTGCGCGCATGCGCTCGCGCCAGCCGAGTGCGGAAAGCGCGACCAGCAGCGCGCAGGCGGCCAGCGCCAGCGGCCAGGCGTGGCGCGGGGTCGGGCGGCGAGGCGCGAGCGTGGCGGCGAGCGCCGGCCAGCCGTCGCGTTCCGGGGCGAGCGTGGGCAGCGCGCGCAGTGCGTCGCCGAGCGTCAACCGGTTTGTGGTGTGCGCATCAGACATGGTTCTGTCTCCATGGGCGGATCGAGCAAGGCACGCAGGCGGGCGGTGCCGCGCGCGAGTTGCGATTTGGAAAAGCTCGTCGTCTTGCCGACCGCAGCGGCGATCTGCGGGTGCGTGTAGCCTTCCACGTGGTACAGCCACAGCACGCTGCGCGTGAGCGCGGGCAATCGGGCGAGCGCGCGTTCGAGCGTGCGCGCATCGGCCACCACCCACGGCGGCGGCGCGATGTCGACGATTTCCTCGGCGTCGAGGTCCGACGCCGGCGGTTCGTGGCGGCGCAAGCGCATCAGCGCCTCGTTCGATACGATCTGGCGCAGCCATGCCCAGAACGGCGCCTCGTTGCGGAATTGCGCGATGCGCCGGAAGACCTTCAGCATCGCATCGTGCAGCGTATCGCGCGCCGCATCCGCGTCGCCGAGCATGCGCAACGCCAGCGTGTAGGCGGGCCGCTCGAAGCAGCGGTAGATCGCCTCGAATGCCGCCGCGTCGCCGCCGCGCGCACGCGCGAGCAGGTCGGCGGGAACCTCGATCTGGAAAGAGGACGTTGTCACAACCCTAGTTTGATGCAGCGCGAAGGCAAAAGGTCGCAGCCGATTTTTTCACGCGTTCGCCGCCGTGTCCGCGCATTGTCCGCGGACACATTTCTCCGCGACATCGAACGCGTAACGGATTGATCGTCAAGCGCTTTTGCCGAAGCGCGCTGCTGGCACAGCGCTTGCTCTTGTCCTATCGACGCCGCGTCATGCGGCTTGCACGAGTGGCAACTTTCGACATGGCAATCAGGGACACTTCCTCGCAGGACCGCGTCATCGCGCCGCAGGTGAACACCAGGCGCCGCGCCATGCTCATCGGCGGCGCCGTCGTCGCCGTGGCGCTCGTCGCATGGCTCGCGCCGTCGGCGTGGCGCCTGTTCACGGCGGGGCGTTCGGTCAGCGCGTCGCGCCTGCAGATCGCCACGGTCGAGCGCGGTCCGTTCGTGCGCGACATCGCCGCCGAAGGCAGCGTGGTCGCGGCGGTGAGCCCGACCTTGTATGCGTCCGCGCCGGGCGCGGTCGTGTTGCAGGTGCATGCCGGCGATGCGGTGAAGAAGGACCAGGTCGTCGCCGTCATCGACTCTCCGGAACTGAAGAACAAGCTCGCGCAGGAACAATCCAACGCCGACGCGATGAACGTCGACTACAAGCGCGCGCAGATCGATTCGCGCAAGCAGCGCCTGGAACTGCAGAAGAACCTGGACAACGCCGGCATCGACGCGAAGAGCGCGCAGACGGACCTGGAGCGCAATGAAAAGGCGTTCGCGCAGGGCGCGATCGCACAGATGCAGGTGGCGCATGCGCAGGACGCGCTGGACAAGGCGCGCATCGCGCTCAAGCACGCGCAGGAAGACATGGGTCTGGACAACGACAGCCTGACCTTCAACGTGCAGTCGAAGAAGCTCGCCTACGAACGCCAGGTGCTCATCGTCAAGGATTTGCAGCGCCAGGTCGATGATCTGAACGTGCGCTCGCCGGTCAACGGCCAGGTCGGCCAATTGTTCGTCGCGCCGAGCGCGACCGTGGCCAAGGATGCGAAGTTGCTCAGCGTCGTGGATCTGTCCGCGCTCGAGGTCGAAGTCAAGGTGCCGGAAAGTTTCGCGCGTGACCTTGCCATCGGCATGACCGCGCAGATCAGCGGCAACGGCAACCAGTGGCATGGCGTGGTCGGCGCGATCTCGCCGGAAGTGGTCAATGGCGAAGTCGCCGCGCGCGTGCGCTTCGACGGCGCCAAGCCCGAGCACCTGCGCCAGAACCAGCGCCTGTCGGTGCGCATCCTGCTCGACAAGCGCGACGACACGCTCACCGTTGCGCGCGGTTCGTTCGTCGACGAATCCGGCGGTCGCTACGCCTATGTCGTGCGCGACGGCATCGCGGTGAAGACACCGGTGACGCTGGGTCCGAGTTCCATCGACAAGGTCGAAGTCCTGCAAGGGCTCAAGGCCGGCGACAAAGTTGTCATATCCGGCACCGACAATTTCAACGGTGCAGCCAAGATTGCCATCAGTAACTAGGAATCAAAGGAGAAAACCCATGCTCACCATGACTCACCTGGCCAAGGTCTACCGCACCGAACTCGTCGAAACCTACGCCTTGCGTGATTTCAACATCGACGTGAAGCCCGGCGAGTTCGTCGCCGTCACCGGGCCTTCGGGTTCGGGCAAGACCACGTTCCTGACCATCGCCGGCCTGCTCGAAACCTTCACCGGAGGCGAGTATCACCTCGACGGCATCGAGGTGAGCAAGCTCGACGACAACGCGCGCTCGAAGATCCGCAACGAGAAGATCGGTTTCATCTTCCAGGCCTTCAACCTGATTCCGGATCTGAACGTGTTCGACAACGTCGACGTGCCGCTGCGCTACCGCGGCATGAAGGCCGACGAGCGCCGTCGCCGCATCATGGAATCGCTCGAACGCGTCGGCCTCGCCGCGCGCGCCAAGCACTATCCGGCGGAATTGTCCGGCGGCCAGCAACAGCGTGTCGCGATCGCGCGCGCGCTGGCCGGTTCGCCGCGCCTGCTGCTCGCCGACGAACCGACCGGAAACCTGGACACGCAGATGGCGCGCGGCGTGCTCGAACTGCTCGAGGAAATCCACCGCGAAGGCGCGACCATCGTCATGGTCACGCACGATCCGGAACTGGCCGCGCGCGCGCAGCGCAACGTCCACATCATCGACGGCCAGGTCGTGGACATCGCCGAAGAACCGCGCTTCCACGTACAAGCCGCGCGTGCCGCGTCGGCACACACTTGAACGCAACACCGCAACGAGGAGACCGCACCATGAACGCCAGCAAATACCTGATCGCCCTTGCCATCGCCGTTTCGATCACCGGTCTGGAATTCGCCGGGTTGAGCCTGCTTGCCGAAGACGCCGTGCAGACCGCACGCCGCATCGCCACGCCGGACCTGGGGATTCCGGTGTTGCCGGAAATCCATGTGCGGCCGACGCGCGAGGAAGTGCGCGCCGCCTTCGCCGGCGCGGACCTGGCCAGCACCGCGCATCCGGACGACGCGATGCCGTTCTATTCATTCGCGGCGAAGCCGGCCGTCGTCAACAAGGGTTGAACCATGTTCGCCTACTACCTTGATCTCGGGCTGCGCAGTCTCAAGCGCAGCCCGGGCCTCACCGCGCTGATGGTGCTCACGCTGGCCTTTGGCGTGGCCGCCTCGATGACGGCGTGGTCGGTGTTCCGCGCGGTGTCGGGCGATCCGATTCCGTGGAAATCGTCGCAGCTCTACGTGCCGCAGATCGACATGTGGGGGCCACAGGCGCAGGACAGCAATCCGGACTCGGACAAGGGCCCGCCCGATGCGCTCGACTACAATGACGCCGTCGCGCTGATGCGCGATCACCGCGCGAAATTGCAGTCGGCGATATACCAGATCGGGCCTGCGGTCGTACCGGCCGATGCGGCCCGGCATCCGATCAACACCGATGGCCACGCGGTTTTCAGCGAGTTCTTCCCGATGGTGGATGCACCGTTCCAGTACGGCAGCGGCTGGACGGCCGCGGACGATGAACATCGCGCCCCGGTTGCCGTCATCGGCAGCAAGCTCAACGCCAAGGTGTTCGACGGCGGCAACAGCGTCGGCAAGACGATCAATGTCGACGGGCGCGATTACCGCGTCGTCGGGGTGCTCGATGACTGGAATCCGCAACCGCGCTTTTTCGACGTGGTCAACACCGGCGGCTTCGCCAGCGAAGGCGAGGGCCTGTTCCTGCCATTCAACACCGCCATCGCCGCGGGCATCAGCAACAACGGCAACACCAATTGCAATGCGGTTCCGGACGCCGGCTTCGAAGGTTTGCAGCGTTCGAGCTGCGTGTGGATCGCGTACATGGCACAACTGGATGACACCGCGGCCGCCACCGCGTATCGCAATTACCTGGAAGGCTTCGCGCGCACGCGCTACCCGGATTGGGCGCCGAACGTTCGCCTGCGCAGCCTGCCGGAGTGGCTTGATCACGAACACGTGGTGCCGAGCGACACCAAGGTTTCGCTGCTGATTGCGCTCGGCCTGCTGCTGGTGTGCCTGGTCAACACCGCTGGGTTGCTGCTGGCCAAATTCCTGCGTCGTTCGCCAGAAATCGGGGTGCGCCGCGCACTCGGCGCGCCGCGTGCGGCGATCTATGCGCAGTTCCTGACCGAAGGCGCGACGATCGGAGTCGCCGGCGGCGTGCTCGGGCTGGTGCTGACCGGCGTCGGCGTGGCCAGCGTCGGCCTCGTGTTGCCGCGCGATATCGCCAATCTCGCGCGCCTGGATGTGTCGCTGCTGTTCACGACCCTGATCGTGGCCGTGCTGGCGGCGGTGTTGGCCGCGTTGTATCCCACGTTCCGCGCCGCGCGGGTGCAGCCGGCGTGGCAGTTGAAGAGCAATTGAGGACCCTGCCCATGACCTTGCATCCCATGCTTGCCGCGTTGCGCCGCCACAAGGCCGGCGTGGTGCTGATCGCCCTGCAGATCGCGCTGACGCTGGCGATCGTGTGCAATGCGATCTTCATCATCGGCAGCCGCATCGAGCGCATCCAGCGCCCGAGCGGGCTCGACGAGCAGAACCTGTTCATGGTGTCGCAGCAATTCGTCGGCGCGCCAACCGGCGACGACGAAGCCACGACCGACAAGCTCGATTCGCTGCAATTGGCCGATCTTTCCACCCTGCGCAACCTGCCGGACGTGCAATCGGCCACGCCGATCAACTCGCTGCCGCTGGCCAACAGCACCTGGAGCGGCGGGGCGAGCATCAAGCCTGACGAAAAAAACGAGGCGGCGCGCGTGGTCTACTTTTTTGGCGGCAAGGATCTGCTCAAGACCCTCGGCGTACGCCTTGTCTCCGGCCGCGATTTCACCGACGCGGAAATCGGCCATCGCGCATTCCGCGCGGCAAACAAGCCGACCGTCGCCATCATCTCGCAAGCCCTGGCGGACAAGCTGTACCCGGCCCACGATGCCTTGGGCAAGGCGATCTATTTCGATGGCGGTACGTCACCGACGACGATCATCGGCATCGTCGAACGGCTGCAGGCATCGACCGTGGATTCCTGGGCCAATGCGTTCGCCTGGAACACGGCCTTGATCCCCACGCGCCTGGACGCCGGCTACGCACGCTATGCCGTGCGCGCCAAACCCGGTCGCATGGACGAGGCGATGAAAGCCGCAACCGCCGCGCTGTACAAGGCCAACCCGATGCGCGTGTTCTTCTTCGACGGCAAGGGCGCGCGCGGCTTCGACGAGATTCGCGCCAATGCCTACCGCGCCGATCGTGGCATGGCGATCCTGATGAGCATGATCTGCCTGATCCTGCTCGCCGTCACCGGCGCGGGTATCGTGGGACTTACCAGTTTCTGGGTCGGCCAGCGCCACAAGCAGATCGGCGTGCGCCGTGCGCTGGGCGCGCGCAAGCGCGACATCCTGCGCTACTTCCAGACCGAAAACCTGATGATCGCCGGTGGCGGTGCGCTTGCCGGCATCGCGCTCGCGGTGGGCCTGAACCTGTGGCTCATGCACCGCTTCGAGATGGACCGCATCCCGGTCTGGTATGTGTTGCTCGGCGTTGGCGTGGTGTTGTTGCTCGGCCAGCTCGCCGTTTTCGCGCCGGCACACCGCGCATCCAACGTGCCGCCCGTGGTGGCGACGCGGAGCGTGTGATGTTCGGTTACTACCTAGACCTCGCCCTGCGCAGCTTCCGCCACAACCGCGTGCTGACCACGTTGATGGTGCTGGCACTGGGCCTGGGCATCGGCGCGTCGATCACGACGCTCGCGGTGCTCAAGCTCTTGTCCGGCGATCCGTTGCCACAAAGCAGCGCGCGCCTCTTCGCCCCGGAAATCGATCCGCTGGGCAAGGACAGCACGACGCCGCCGGAAAGACTGTGGCGCGACTGGGGCAATCTGATGACCTGGACGGACGCCATGAACCTGCTGCATGCGCGGGCTGCGCAGCGGCAGGCGGTGATGGCGCTGACGCAAACCAAGCTGACGCCGCAGGCCGCCGGCCAGCATCCGTTCTACAGCGATGGCGTGATGGCCACGGCGGACTTTTTCGGCATGTTCGACGCGGCTTTTCAGTACGGCGGTGGCTGGAGCGCGCAGGACGACGAGAACCGTGCGCATGTCGCGGTGATTGCCGGTTTCCTCAACGACAAGCTGTTCGGCGGCAAGGACAGCGTCGGTCAGATCGTTCGCATCAACGATCACGATTACCGCATCGTCGGCGTGCTCAAGGCCTGGGCGCCGCAGCCGCGCTTCTACGCGACGAGCCTCGGTGGACGCGGCTACGGCAATGGCGACGCGGTGTTCCTGCCGCTGCAATCCGCGTTCGCGGACAAGATGAATCCGCAGAACGTGAATTGCTTCGACACCGGCATCGATGCAAATCACCTGGATACCGCGCCGTGCGCGTGGGTCTCGCTGTGGGTGGAACTGAAGGATGCCGCTGATGCCGGCGCCTACAAGACATTCCTTTCCAACTACGTCGCGCAACAGGTTTCGCTCGGACGCCTGCATCATCCCGAGGTCAATCTGCCGAACCTGATGGGCTATCTCGCGCAGCAACAGATAGTGCCGGACGATGCGCGCCTGCAAACGAACCTCGCGTTCGGATTCCTGCTGATCTGCGTGGTCAACACGGTCGGCCTGCTGCTGGCGAAATGCCTGCGCCGTTCGCGCGAGATCGGCGTGCGGCGTGCGCTCGGTGCGACGCGGCGGTCGATCTTCGCGCAGTTCATGGTCGAGTCGGCGATGGTCGGCATTGCCGGCGGCGTGCTCGGCCTCGTCTTCGCCGAACTCGGATTGTTCGCGATCCGCCAGCAGCCCGCGGAGTACGCCAGCCTCGCGCACCTGGATCCGGCGATGTTCGCCGTCACCTTCGTCATCGCGCTCGTCGCCAGCCTGATCGCCGGCCTGCTGCCGGCGTGGCGCGCCTGCGTGGTGGCGCCCGCCCCGCAATTGAAATCGGCCTGAGGACGGCGCATGCAAATCCAACCCATCCTCGCCGCCTTGCGCAAGCACAAGATCCCGGCATTCCTGATCGTGCTGGAGATCGCATTGGCCTGCGCGGTGCTGTGCAATGCGGTGTTCATGATCGGCCAGCGTATCGGCGAGATGCGCGTGCCCAACGCGATCGACGAGGCCGGCATCGGCTACATCAGCGTGCGCGGCACCGATCCGAACCTGGCCAATGCCGACATCCCGCGCGACCTCGACGCCTTGCGCCAGATTCCCGGCGTCACCGCGTCGGCGGCATTCAACATGATTCCGTTGGGCGGCAGCGGATGGAATACCGATGTCGGCACTTCGCCCGAGAACTTGTTGTCGAAAGACAGCCCGAACGTCGCGCAGTACATGTTCACCCAGCAAGGCCCCGAGGCGTTGAACCTGCGCTTGTTGCAGGGGCGCTCGTTCAGCGGCGAGGAATACGCCGCGAGCACGTTGGGCGACGACTTCATGCCGACTGCGCATGTGGTGCTCGTGACCCGCAGCCTCGCCGAACGCCTGTGGCCGGGCGAAAGCGCGCTCGGCAAGCGCATCTGGATCGGCAAGCAGACCAACTACACCGTGGTCGGCGTGGTCGCGGACGTATTGCGGCCGAACCAAAACGGGTTGGGCGCTGCCGGATTCCACTGGTCGCTGTTCCTGCCGGTCAGCCCCAACAAGGGCATGGGCGCCTACCTCGTGCGCAGCGCGCCGCAAGATCGCGAGCGCGTGCTGCGCGCGGCCGTGCAGAAGATCGAGTCCCTGTCGCCGGCGGCCGTGGTGAAGGGACGGTTGTTCAGCGACATCCGCGACAAGTTCTTCGCCAACACCCGCAGCATGGTGTGGATGCTGGTGCTGGTGTGCGTGGTGATGCTGGCGGTGACCGCGTTCGGCATCGTCGGCCTGACCAGCTTCTGGGTCGGCCAGCGCCGCCGCCAGATCGGCATCCGCCGCGCGGTCGGCGCGACGCGCGGGCATATCCTGCAGTACTTCCAGACCGAGAATTTCCTCTTGAGCAGCGCCGGCGTCGCGATCGGCATGATCCTCGCCTTTGGCATCAATCTGTACCTGATGCAGCACTACCAGATGACGCGCATGCCCTGGGTTTACCTGCCGGCAAGTGCCATCGCGCTGTGGCTGCTCGGCCAGCTCGCGGTACTCGCGCCGGCTTTGCGCGCAGCCAACGTGCCGCCGGTGGTGGCGACGAGGAGCGTGTGATGTTCGGCTACTACCTCGACCTCGCCCTGCGCAGCCTCAAGCGCAATCCGGCGCTCACGGTCTTGATGGTGATGGCGATCGGCTTCGGTGTGGCGGCGTCGATGATCACGTATTCGGTGTTTCGCGCGGTGTCGGGCAATCCGATTCCGGACAAGTCCGCGCAATTGTTCATGCCGCAGATCGACGCCTGGGGTCCGCAACAGAACGATAAGGGCGAGCCGGCGGAAGCGCTGACTTACGTCGATGCCATGGCGCTGCTGCGCGCGCACGCGGCCAAGCGGCAGACACTGCTGTACCTGGTGCAACTGTCGGCGATGCCCGGTGGCTCGCGCGAACTGCCGCTCGGCCTCAATGGCTATGCCGTCACCAGTGATTTTTTCCCGATGTTCGACGTGCCGTTCCGCTACGGCAACGGCTGGGGCGCGCAGGGCGACGAAGCGCGGGCCAGCGACGTGGTCATCAGCGCCGAACTGAACCGGAAGCTGTTCGCGGGCGCCTACAGCGTCGGCCGCACGCTTGATCTGGGCGGTCACGATTACCGGGTCGTGGGCGTCGCCGGTCATTGGAATCCGCAGCCTCGCTTCTACGATCTGTTCAGTACCAGCGGCTTCGCCGATGAGCCGGATTTCTACATGGTGTTCAATCGCGCGCTGGATCTGCAGATGCGCCCCGGTGGCCGCAACAGTTGTCGCGGCGCGCTGACTTTCACCACGTGGGAGGAGTACACGCAAAGCAACTGCGTCTGGGTCACGCCGTGGGTGGAACTGAACACCCCAGACGAGGTGGCGCGTTACCGCGGCTTCCTCACCCACTACGCCGCCGACCAGCAACACGCCGGCCGCTTCAGTTGGGCGCCCAATGTGCGCCTGCGCGACGTGACGCAGTGGATGGACTACGAGCATGTGGTGCCGCCCGAGAGCCGCATTTCACTCGCCGTGGCGCTGGGTTTCTTCCTGATCTGCCTGGTCAACACCATCGGCCTGCTGCTGGCGAAATTCATGCGCCGCGCGGGCGAGATCGGCGTGCGCCGCGCGCTCGGCGCGTCGCGGCGTGAAATCTACACGCAGTACCTGATCGAAGCCGGCACGGTGGGCCTGGCCGGTGGCGTGCTCGGCCTGCTGCTGACCGCGCTCGGCGTGGCCGGCGTGGGCATCCTGTTCCAACCTCATATTGCAAAGCTGGCGCGACTGGATTTCTCCCTGGTGGGCCTGACGCTGGCCGTGGCCATCGTTGCCACCGTGCTCGCGGCGTTCTATCCGACCTGGCGGGCGGCACGCGTGCAACCGGCCTGGCAGTTGAAGTCGAGCTGAGGAGGCGACGATGAATCTGCAAATTCGACCCATCCTCGCCGCGCTGCGCCGGCACAAGGCGGGCACCGTGCTGATCGCCTTGCAGATTGCGCTGACGCTGGCGATCGTGTGCAACGCGCTGTTCATCATCCACGCGCGATTGGCCAACCTGTCCGAAGCCAGCGGCGTCGACGAGGCCAATGTGTTCGTCATCCAGAACCAGTGGGCGGCCGAGCGCCCGACGTCCGAGGTCGATGCGCAGGTGCGCGCCGACCTGCTGGCGTTGCGGCAGTTGCCCGGCGTGCGCGACGCCACGCCCGCCACCGGGTATCCGCTCAAGGGTGGCGGCTGGGACAACTTCGTCACCCTGACGCCCGACCAGGTCCAGCCGACCACCGATGCCGCCGTGTACACCGGCGACGAGCATTTCATCGACACGCTGGGTTTGAAGCTCGTCGCGGGGCGCAATTTTCGTCCCGACGAGGTCATGGTGATGGGCACAGGACAGGCCATCACGCCGCCCACGGTGATCGTGAGCAAGGCTCTGGCCGACAAGCTGTTCCCGGCCGGCGATGCGCTCGGCAAGAGCTTCTATGCGATGGGTGCGACGCCAAGCACCATCATCGGCATCGTCGACACGCTGCATCGCCAGGGCGTGGATCCATGGAGCAACTCCCACGCCGGGCAGTCGCTGATCTGGCCGGCGCGTTCTGCTGATGCGCGTGGCGTCTATTACATCGTGCGCGCCAAGCCCGGCCAGCTTGCCGCGGCGATGCGCGAGGCGCCGAAGGCGCTGCTTGCACAAAGCCGCCTGCGCATTTTCGATCCCAAAGACGGCATCCAGGATTACGCCACCATCCGCCACAAGGTGTACGACGGCGACCGTGGCATGGCGATCCTGATGGCCATCATCTGCGTGGTGTTGCTGGCGATCACCGGTGCCGGCATCGTCGGCCTCACCAGTTTCTGGGTCAGCCAGCGGCGCCGGCAGATCGGCGTACGCCGCGCACTGGGCGCGCGCAAGCGCGACATTCTCGCGTACTTTCTCACCGAGAACTTCCTGATCAGCGGCTGTGGCGCGGTCGTGGGCGTGGTGTTGGCATACGCGTTCAATCTGTGGACGGTGTCCCACTTCGAACTGGATCGCATGTCGGCGATCTACGTGGTCATCGGCGTGATCGTGCTTTTGCTGTTGGGTCAGGCCGCGACGTTCGCGCCGGCACGACGGGCCTCGCGCGTGCCGCCAGTCGAGGCAACAAGGAGCGTGTGATGTTCACCTACTACTGTGACCTCGCCCTACGCAGCCTAAAGCGCAATCGCGTGCTTACCGCGCTGATGGTGCTGGCGATTGCTGTCGGCATCGGTGCGTCGATGACGACGTTGACCGTGATGCACCTGCTCTCCGGCGATCCCTTGCCGGGGCGCAGCGCGCACATCTTCTACCCGCAGGTCGACCCGAGCCCGGCGAGTTTCGCCAAGCACCCGCTGGACATGATGGACTACCGCTCGGCGCTGGACCTGTGGAGCGCGCATCGGGCCGACCGCCAGGCGCTGATTGCCGACAGCCCGGTCAAGTTGCGCGCACCGGAAGCCAACGTGCCGCCGCTGATGCGCACGATGCTGGCCACGACGTCGGATTTCTTCGCGATGTTCGACGTGCCGTTCGCGTACGGCAATGCGTGGACGGCGCAGGACGACGCCGATCGCGCGCGCGTGGCGGTGATCTCGTCAGAGCTCAACAATCGCTTGTTCGGCGGCAAGGACAGCATCGGCAAGATCTTGCGCATCCGCGACAGCGACGTGCGCATCGTCGGCGTGCTCGCGCCGTGGCGGCCTTCGCCGCAGTTCTACACCGTCGTCGCCGGCAATTATGCGAATGGCCAGACCGCGGATTTCTACGCGAAAACCGAAGACGTGTTCGCGCCATTTTCCAGTGCGCTGGAAATCAACGACGGCAATTTCCAGCAATTCACCTGCTGGGGGATGCCGGCCAGGGCCGGCCATCTGACGGATTCGCCGTGCGTATGGGTGAGCCTGTGGGTGCAGCTCGACGGCGCCGCGAAAGTGGCCGAATACCGTGGTTTCCTCGCCCATTATGCGCAGCAGCAAAAGACGCTGGGCCGTTTCGCCAAGGACGATACGCGCATGCTCGACCTGATGGGTTGGCTCGACTACAACCATGTCGTGCCGTCCGACGTGAAGTTGCAGATGTGGCTCGCGTTCGCGTTCCTGGCCATCTGCCTGTGCAACACGGTCGGCTTGCTGCTGGCCAAGTTCCTGCGCCGCAGCGGCGAGATCGGCGTGCGTCGCGCCATGGGCGCGTCGCGCCGCGCGATATTCGGGCAATGCCTGATCGAAGCGGGAATGATCGGGTTCCTCGGCGGCGTCGGCGGCTGGCTGCTCACCCTGTTCGGATTGTGGCTGATCCGCAATCAGCCGGTTGCGTACGCCGACCTGGCGCATCTGGATGCTGGCATGTTCGCGCTCACCTTCGCCGTGTCCGTAGCCGTGAGCCTGCTTGCCGGCGTGGTGCCGGCCGCGCGCGCGAGCCGCATCGCACCGGGTTTGCAGTTGAAGACGTTGTGAGGTGACGACCATGCACATCCATCCCATCCTCGCCGCGCTGCGCAAGCATCGCCTCGCCACCTTGCTGATTGCGCTGGAAGTCGCGCTGGCTTGCGCGGTGCTGTGCAACGCCTGTTTGCTGATCGCCAACCGCATCGCGGCGATGCAGGTCGTCAGCGGCGTGGACGAGCATGCGCTGGGCCTGGTCGTGCTGACGGGTTTTGCGCCCGAACAGGCTGTGGACCTGAACGCGCGCGCTCTCTCCGGCTTGCGCGAAATTCCCGGCGTGCAGTCCGTCAGCGTGGTCAACAGCGCGCCGTTCGGTCCGCGCGCGGGCGCGGCCGGCGTCACCACCGATGCCGAAGGCAAGCATTTCGGTGGCGTGATCGACTTCTATGTCGGCGGGCCTGGCGCGATCGATGCGCTGGGGCTGCATGTCGTATCCGGACGCGTGCCGACGGCGGACGAATACGCCGCCGTCGCGCAGTACGTGCCGAAAGGTGCGCCGATCCTCATCACCCGCGTGCTGGCCGAACACCTGTGGCCCGGCGTCGATCCGCTCGGCAAGAGCCTGTGGGGATTCGACTCGCAGTTCCGCGTGATCGGCGTGCTCGATCATTTTGCGATTCCCGCGCCCGGCGCGGGCGAGGAGAAGGATCCCGACTGGTCGATATTCGTGCCGGCGTTGCCGGGTCCGAACTTTGCCGGCACCTATCTCGTGCGCGCCAATCCCGCGGACCTGGACCGCGTCATGCGCGACGCCGCGCCGACGATCGCGAAGATCGCGCCGGACGTGGTGTTCGACACCGAACAAAGCCGCACGCTCGGCGATCTGCGCGAGCGCTTCTTCCGCAACGATCGCGCGATGGCCGGCTTGATGATCGGCGTGATTGCCGCGCTGCTCGGCGTCACCGCGCTCGGCATCACGGGGCTGGCCAGTTTCTGGGTGCAGCAGCGCACGCGCACGATCGGCATACGCCGCGCGCTCGGCGCCACGCGCCGCGACATCCTGGGCTACTTCCAGACCGAGAACCTGCTGATCGTCACATTCGGCGTCCTGCCCGGCATCGCGATGGCGCTGGGCATCAACCTCGTGCTGATGACGTTCTACGAACTGCCGCGGTTGCCGCTTTTGTACCTGCCGATCGGCGCCGTGGCGTTGTGGGTGCTGGGGCAGCTCGCGGTGCTCGCGCCCGCGCTGCGAGCCGCCAGCGTGCCGCCGGTGGTGGCGACGCGCAGCGCGTGAATCCATGCCATCCGGCACGGTCGCACGCTGCGCCGCGCGCGCACAATCGCGGCTGGACTTCGGAGACCTTCGTGAAACTTCTGCCCCTGATGATTTGCGCGGCGTTGACCGCCGCCACCCCGGCGCTTGCCGATTCCGCGGCGCAGGCCGCACCGGCGAGCGATGTCGCCACGCGCGTGCAGGCGCTCAACGCGTTGCTCGCCGAACAATGGCAGCACACGCTGGAGAACGCGCCCGAGTTCGCGACCATGCTCGGCGATCTGCGCTACAACGATCGCTGGAGCGACATGTCGCTCGAACACATGGCGGCCGAACAGAAGACGACGGCCGAGTTCCTCAAGCGTTTCCAGGCGATCGACACCGCCGGGTTCAGCGAATCGGATCGCCTCAACCAGCAGTTGATGGTGCGCCAGCTGCAGAGCAGCATCCAGGCGCATGCGCTCAAGCTCGACGAGATGCCGCTCGACCAGATGAGTGGCGTGCACATCGCGTTGGCCGGCTTCGTCAGCTCGATCCCGTTCAGTGACGCCAAACAGTACGAGGACTACCTGCGCCGCCTGCAGGCGGTGCCGAAAGCCTTCGACCAGGTCATCGCGCTGGCACGCCAGGGCATGGCCGACAAGATGATGCCGCCGAAATACCTGCTGGAAAAAGTCGCCATGCAGATCGGCGCGATCGAAAAGCCGGGCGGCATGGACAGCGTGTTCGCCGGTCCGCTGAAGCGTTTTCCGAAATCGGTTTCCGCGGCCGACCAGAAACGCCTGACGACGGCGATTCTCGCCGCGATCGACGCCGACGTGCGCCCGGCTTACGCCAGGCTCGGCGAGTTCGTGAGCAAGGACTACGCGCCGCATGGTCGCAGCGAATTCGGCGTGTGGGCGTTGCCCAATGGCGATGCGATCTATCGCTACGACGTCAAGCAGATGACGACCACCGACAAGACCCCGGCGCAGATCCACGAGATCGGCCTGGCCGAAGTCGCGCGCATCGAAGGCGAGATGACCAAGATCGCCAAGGCGCAGGGCTTCAAGGACCTGGCCAGTTTCCGCGCGTCGCTCAAGACCAATCCGAAGACGCACGCCACGTCGCGCGAGGACATCCTCGAGCGCTATCGCGGATACATCGCCGGCATGCAGACGGAGTTGCCGAAATTGTTCGGCCTGCTGCCCAAGGCCAAGGTCGAGGTCGTGCCGGTCGAGACATTCCGCGAGAAGGAAGCCGCGGCCGCCGAGTACCAGCCCGGCACGCCCGACGGCTCGCGTCCGGGGCGCGTGTTCGTCAACACCGGCGACTTTGCCAATCGCAGCGTGCTGACCATCGAGTCGACCGCGTACCACGAAGGCGTGCCTGGCCACCACATGCAGATTTCGATCGCGCAGACCCTGCCGCACCTGCCGCCGTTCCGCCAGCAGGCGGGCTACAACGCCTACGTCGAGGGCTGGGCGCTGTACGCCGAGCAGCTCGGCAAGGAAATCGGTTTCTACAAGGATCCGCTGTCCGACTACGGTCGCCTGTCCGACGAGCTGCTGCGCGCCGATCGCCTCGTGCTCGACACCGGCGTGCACTACAAGCACTGGACGCGCCAGCAGATGGTTGATTTCTTCCACGCGCATTCGAGCGAGGACGAGCCCGACGTGCAAGCCGAAACCGATCGCTACATCACCTGGCCGGGCCAGGCGCTGGCCTACAAGATGGGCGAGTTGAAGATCCTCGAATTGCGCGCACGCGCCAAGCGCGCGCTTGGCGGCAAGTTCGACATCCGCGCGTTCCACGACGAGATCCTCGACGGCGGTGCGCTGCCGCTGGATGTGCTCGAGGCGCGCGTGGACGGCTGGATCGCCGCGCAGAAAGCGAAGATCTGATGCAACCCTGCGGCGCGCGGCAGCATCCAAGCTGCCGATGCGCTGCCAAATCCGTCAGAATGCGCCCATGCGCACCGTCCTGGTCATCGACGACAATCCCGCGATCGGGCAGGCGCTGTCGCTGCTGCTGTCGCTGCACGACATTCGTCCGCTGGTCGCGGCGATGCCGGACGAAGGCCTGAGCCTGCTCGCGTGCGAGCGCGTGGACGTGGTCATCGCCGACATGAATTTTTCCGTCGACACGACCTCGGGCGAGGAGGGCGCTGCATTGTTCCGCGCGATCCGCGCGCGCCATCCGGACTTGCCGGTCATCCTGCTCACGGCGTGGACGCATCTGGAAACGGCGGTGGAACTGGTCAAGGCTGGCGCCGCGGATTACCTCGCCAAACCCTGGGACGATGCGAAACTGCTGGCCACGGTCGAGAACCTGCTGGAGCTTTCCGAGAATGCACGCGCCGCGGAGACCGCGCGCATTTCGCGCCGTCGCCGGCGCGAGGCGCTGGAGCGCGATTTCGATCTGTGCGGCATCGTCTTCGCCGCCGATGAAACCCTGCGCACGCTGGAACTGGCCTGTCGCGTCGCGCGCGCCGACGTGCCGGTGCTGATCACCGGCCCCAACGGCGCCGGCAAGGAACGCATCGCGCAGATCGTGCACGCCAACTCCGCGGTGCACGCCAAGCCGCTGGTCGCCGTGAACTGCGGCGCGTTGCCGGGCGAATTGATCGAAGCCGAATTGTTCGGCGCCGAAGCCGGCGCGTTCACCGGCGCCACGCGCGCGCGCGAAGGCCGCTTCGAGGCCGCCGACGGCGGCACGCTGTTCCTCGACGAGATCGGCAATCTGCCGCCCGCCGGACAGATGAAACTGCTGCGCGTGCTGGAAACCGGCGAGTTCGAACGGCTGGGCTCCACGCGCACGCGCCGCGTCAAGGTGCGCGTGATCAGCGCGACCAATGCCGATCTGCCGGCGCTGATCCGCGACGGCAAGTTCCGCGAAGACCTTTTCTATCGGCTGAACACGATCCAGGTCGCGCTGCCGCCGCTGGCCGAGCGGCCCGACGACATCCTGCCGCTGGCCGAGTTCTTTCTGGACGGCACCGCGCTCGGCGAGGCTGCGCGCGATGCGCTGGCGACGTATGCGTGGCCCGGCAACGTGCGCGAATTGAAGAACACGATCGAGCGCGCGAAGTTGCTGGCCGGCGAAAACGGCATCGATGTCGAACACCTGGGCCTGCCGGCGATCGCCGCGGCGGCTTCACGCAATCTGGACGAACCTTCGCGCGAGGCCGTCGACGCCGCGCTCAAGCGCGCCGGCGGCGTGGTTAGCCGCGCGGCGCAGGCGTTGGGGCTTTCCCGCCAGGCACTGTATCGGCGCATGCAGCGATACGGCATTGCCGAGTAGCATGCACTCCAGAACCTGAAGGCGTCGAACTCAAGGCAGGTACCTCGCACTCATGCGATTCGCGTCCCTGGAAGGCAAACTCGCCGCGCTGCTGTTCGCGGTGGCGATACTCGCCGCGCTGCTTGGCGGGTTTCTTGGCGCGCTGTGGAAGGACGGCAGTCTCGCTGCGCTCGTGGCAATGGCGATACTCGTGCTGCCGCTGGCGTGGATTTCGCGCGCGGCGATCGCGCCGATCCGGCGCTTGCTGCGCGCGTTGTCCGGCAGCGTGGCCAGTTATCGCGACGGCGACTACAGCCTGTCGCTGGCATCGCGCCGCGGCGATGAACTGGGAGCGTTGATCGAAGCGCACAACGCGCTCGGCCAGGCCCTGCGCGGGCAGCGCCAGAACCTGGTGCAGCGTGAACTGCTGCTGGACACGGTGATGCAGCACACGCCCACCGCGTTGCTGCTGGTCGATGCGCACCAGCGCGTGGTCTACGCCAACCTGGCCGCGCGCCATCTGCTCAACGACGGCAAGAGTCCGCTTGGCATCGATTTCGGCGAACTGCTGCAAGGTATCCCCGCTCCGCTGCGCGAGGCGCTGGCCGGCGGCAACGACAGCCTGGTCGGGGTGATGTTCGGTGGCGAGGAGGAAATGTTCCACGCCTCGCGGCGTGATTTCCGCTTGCAGGGGCGTCCGCATCATTTGTACCTGGTGCAGCGCATGACGCGCGAGTTGTCGCGCCAGGAAGTCGCGGCGTGGAAGCGCGTGATCCGCGTCATCAGCCACGAACTGAACAACTCGCTGGCGCCGATTTCATCGCTCGCGCATTCCGGCGCGGAACTGGCGCGGCGCGGCGACGGCGAACGGCTGCCGCAGGTCTTCGCCGGCATCGGCGAACGCGCCCGGCACCTGCACGATTTCATCGCCGGCTACGCGGATTTCGCGCGCCTGCCGGCGCCGCGCTGCGCGGCGGTCGACTGGGCGCCGTTCGTCGAGGGCCTGCGCCAGCACGCCGAGTTCGTGCTGGATGGCCAGCTGCCGAACGTGCCGGCCTGGTTCGATGCCGGGCAAATCGAACAGGTGCTGATCAACCTGCTCAAGAATGCGCACGAGTCCGGCAGCGCGGCGCCGGCGATCCGCATGCGTGTTGCGGTGGCGGCGGACCAGTGCATCGAAGTCGTCGATCGCGGGCCGGGCATGGGCGAGGCGGTACTCGCGCAGGCGCTGCTGCCGTTTTATTCGACCAAGCGCAGCGGCACGGGATTGGGGCTGGCGCTGGCGCGGGAAATCACCGAAGCGCATGGCGGGCGCATCACGCTGGCCAACCGCGAGGGCGGCGGATTGCGCGTGGCGCTGCGCCTGCCGCGGCGATAGGACAGGCTTGATTCGCGGCGCGCGGCCGATGCTATGATGGCCGCGGGGGTTGCGCCATGGGCAACGGGTTCATCCAGATTCCCGGCTACGAAATCCTGCGCCCGCTGGGCGCGGGCGGCATGTCGACGGTTTACCTCGCCCTGCAACGTTCGCTCGACCGCACCGTGGCAATCAAGGTCATGCGTCGCGGTGGCGACGCGGCCGCCGCCGATGCGGCGCAGTCGGAAAAGCGCTTCCTGCTCGAAGGCCGCATGATGGCCAAGCTGCCGCACCGCAATATCGTCGCGGTGTACGACATCGTCAGCAACGAGGACATCGCCTACATCGCGATGGAATACCTTGCCGGTGGCGCGCTCACCGAACGCATGCGCAGCGGCATCGCGCTGGGCGACGCCGTGGCGGTCATCGTGCAGGTCGCCGCCGCGCTGGAGTTCGCGCACGAGCACGGCGTCGTGCACCGCGATCTGAAGCCGGCCAACATCATGTTCCGCGACACCGGCACGCCGGTGCTTACCGATTTCGGCATCGCCCGCTACCAGGACGGCTCGGCCACGCGCCTGACGCAGACCGGCATGCTGGTGGGTACGCCCACGTACATGAGCCCGGAACAGATCAATGGCCTGCAGGTCGACGGCCGCGCCGACCAGTACAGCCTGGGTATACTTTTTTACGAATTGCTCACCGGCGCGCCGCCCTTCCGCGGCGACACGCCGATCGCGGTGCTGATGGCGCACCTGACGCAGGCGCCGGCGCCGTTGCCCGCGGAATTCGCCGCGTTCCAGGACATCTTCGATCGCGTCCTGTCCAAGAACCGCGACGATCGCTATGCCACGCTCAAGGCCTTCAGCGATGACCTGAAGTCGCGCCTGGTGCACAGCGATACGCTGCTCACGCGCCTGCAACTGGACCCGAACCAGACCTCGTCCGAACAACTGCGCGCGCTCGGCTTCTATACCAGCATGCCGAGCAGCAGCGGTCGCGCGTCGGTGTCGGGACAGATCGCGGCCGCCGAGATTCTCAAGCAGGCCGCGCCGGCGCCTGCGCAGGCGCCGGCGATGGTGGCCTTGGCGTCGCGCGGTCGCACGAAGTGGATCGCCATCGCCGCGACGGTCGCGGTGCTGGCGGTGATCGCGTGGGGCATGTTCGGCCACCGGCGCCTGAGCCACGACGAGCAGGAACTGGTGAACCTGTGGAACGATCGCGCCGCGACCTTGATCGGATCCGGGCAATTGATCGTGGCTGCGCCGGGCAGCGATGGCAGCGCGCTGGATTTCGTGCGCAAGGTCGAGCAGAAGGATCCCGGCAATTCCCGCGCCGAGGCGGCGCGCGCGCAGATCGGCAAGTTGCTCGCGGCGCAAGGCGATGCCGCGCTCGCCGACAAACGCATCGACGACGCGGCGAAGATCCAGGCGGATGCGAGCCAGGCCTTGCCGGGCGATGCCGCGCTGGCCGGCTTGCAGCAGCGCATCGCGCAGGCGCGCGAGAAGGCGCGCGCACAAGCGCAGATCGCCGAGCAGACCGCCGAGAATCGGCAGAAGGCGCAGGCGCAGGTGACTGCCTTCCTCGATGCCGGCACCGATGCCGAGTTGCGCGCCGCGTTCGACGGTATTTCCCAGTTGCTCGCTGCCGATGCGACCGACAAGGACACGCTGGCCTTGCGCACGCGCGCCATCGACGCCATCCGCAAACGCCTGCAAGGCGCGGCCAATACGGAAGACTTCGACGCCATGGCGGGCTTCGTGAAAGGCCGAGGCACGGAATGGAGCGCGGATCCGGCGTGGGCGGCGCTGGCGCAGGACATGCCGGCGTGGCGTGCCGGTATCGTCGCCACGGCACAAGCGCAGGCCGCCGCCAATGTCGGCGAATTGCTGCTCACGGCCACACCGTGGGCACGCGTGGATGCGATCGCCGATGGCGCCGGGCGCACGATCGCGTTGCCGGACGACAACAACACGCCGCTGCTGCTCAGGTTGCCGGCGGGAACCTACAGCGTGGTGTTCCGCCAGCCGCTGGAGGGCAAGAACAGGCAGATGACGGTTGCCGTCGAGGGCAAGAAGCGCGCCGTGCTGGCCGCGGGATTCGCCGCGCCGGATGCCAGGGAGTATTTCAAGCATGCCGGCCTGTAAGTGCGCGCTGCTGATGCTGGCGCTGGCGGCAACGCTTGCCCCGCTCGCCGCGCGTGCGGATTTCTCCGACGACTACGTCGATGGCCTGGCGGCGCTGGACCACGGCGAATTCGATCGCGCGGTACAGGCCTTGAAGAAAGCCCTGGCGGCGCGGCCCGAATCGCCGGTCATGATCCGCGTCGAAGGCGTGCCCCAGCCTTATCTGCCACGTCATTTCCTCGGCATTGCCTATTTCAAGCTTGGCGATTGCACGGCCGCGAATGCGCAATGGAACGACGCGGCGAACCTGCGCTCACTCGGGCGCCTGCGCCCGTTGCGCGCGCAGGAAGAGCAGTTCCAGGCTCAGTGCAAGCCGTCGACGGCGAAGGCAGAGCCGCCGCCCCGGGCCGAACACGATTCGCAACCGGCGGCGGCATCCCTTCCATCGCCACCGGTCGCGCCGGCAGCCACGAAGTCCGCCGCCGCGGGGAAAGCGCCCGCGCTGGCGAGCGCCAGTGTGCCGCCGGCGCTGTTGCGCGCCTTCGACGACTTGATGGCGGGTCGCTACGCGAACGCGGCGCGCCTGGACGTCGACGCAGTCAATGGCGCCAACGTGCGCTTCCAGGCCTACCTTTTGCGCAGCGCGGCGCGTTTCTACCTGTCGCGCTCCGGCGATGCGAGCCAACTCGCCGCCGCGCGCAGCGATGCGCGCGCCGCCCGCCAGCTGGAGAAATCCGAACCGGACGAGCGCGTCTTTTCGCCCGCGTTCCGCACCTTCTACGCCTCCGCGCGCTGAACGCGCGGCGGGTTATACTCGGCGTTCCATTTCTCGCGGTGCGGAGTCGATCATGCCCGGATTCGTTGCATTGGTATTGCTGGTCGTGGTGGCAATCTTCGTCTCCAAGACCGTGCGCGTGGTGCCGCAAGGCTACGAGTGGACCAAGGAAACCTTTGGCCGCTACACCAGCACGATGGAACCCGGCCTGCACATCCTGATTCCGATCTACCACACGGTCGGGCGCAAGATGAACATGATGGAGCAGGTGCTCGATGTGCCCTCGCAGGACGTCATCACCAAGGACAACGCCGTGGTACGCGTGGATGGCGTGGTCTTCTATCAGGTGCTCGATGCCGCCAAGGCCGCGTACGAAGTCGCCAATCTGGAACAGGCGATCCTCAACCTCGTCATGACCAATATCCGCACCGTGCTCGGTTCCATGGATCTGGACGAATCGCTGTCCAAGCGCGACGAGATCAACGCGCGCCTGCTCAAGGTCGTCGACGAGGCCACGCACCCGTGGGGCTTGAAGTGCAATCGCATCGAGATCAAGGACATCCAGCCGCCGCGCGACCTCGTCGATTCGATGGCGCGGCAGATGAAGGCCGAGCGCGAGAAGCGCGCGAACATCCTCGAAGCCGAGGGTTTCCGCCAGGCCGCGATCCTGAAGGCCGAAGGCGAGAAACAATCGGCGATCCTTTCCGCCGAGGGCAAGCGCGAAGCGGCCTTCCGCGAAGCCGAGGCGCGCGAGCGCCAGGCCCAGGCGGAAGCGAAGGCGACCGAGATGGTGTCGCAGTCGATTCGCAACGGCGACATCAATGCGGTCAACTATTTCGTCGCCACCAAATACGTGGATGCGCTCAAGGCCATGGTCGGTGCGCCGAACCAGAAGATCATGCTGCTGCCGTTCGAGGCAACCGGCGTGCTCGGTTCGCTCGCCGGCATTGCGGAATTGGCCAAGAACAGCCTCACCGAACAGCAGGCGGCCAAGCCGCTGCCCAAGGCCTGATCATGCTCGCGAGCCTGACCCTGCATTACGGCTGGTGGCTGCTGGCGCTGGTGCTGATCGGCGCGGAATTGATGGCGCCGGGATTCTTCATGCTCTGGATCGGCATCGCCGCCGCGGCGCTGGGCATCGTTTTGCTGTTCGTTCCGGCAATGTCGTTCGGCATGCAGGCGGTCGTGTTCACCGTGTTCGCGCTGATCAGCTGCTTCGTCTATTGGCGTTTCGTGCGCCACGCGATCAACGCGCGCTCGGACATCCCGCACCTGAACCGCCGTGCCGAGCAATATATCGGTCGCCGCTTCGTGCTCGAGACCGCCATCGTCAACGGCCAGGGCAAGGCGCGCGTGGGCGATTCGCTGTGGCTGGCCGAAGGCCCGGACCTGCCCGTCGGCACGCCGATCGAAGTCGTTGGCGTGGATGGCTCGACGCTGAAGGTGAAGGCGGCGGCGTAAGCGGACGAACTTGTTAGAATGTGCGCTCGCCACGAGGCCTGCGCGCTCATGACTCAAAACACGATCCTCAACGCCACCCACCGCGCGCTCGGCGCCAAGATGGTCGACTTCGGCGGCTGGGACATGCCGCTCAACTACGGTTCGCAGATCGACGAGCATCACGCCGTGCGCCGCGACGCCGGCATGTTCGACGTCTCGCACATGACCGTGGTCGATCTGCATGGCGCGAAGACGCGCGACTTCCTGCGCCGCCTGTTCGCCAACAGCATCGACAAGCTCAAGGTCCCCGGCAAGGCGCTTTACTCGTGCATGTTGAACGAGCAGGGCGGGGTGATCGACGATCTGATCGTCTACTTTCTCGCCGAGGATTTCTTCCGCGTCGTGGTCAATGCCGCCACGCACGACAAGGATCTGGCCTGGATCGAAAAGCAGGCCGCCGCGTTTGGCGTAAAGGTCACCGAACGCGCGGATCTGGCCATGATCGCCGTGCAGGGCCCGAACGCGCGCGCCAAGGTGCAATCTCTATTGGGTCCGGCCACGCGCGAAAAGGCGGCGAAGATCGGCAAGTTTGTCGCCTGCGAGGGCGATGGCCTGTTCATTGCGCGCACCGGCTACACCGGCGAGGACGGCTACGAGATCATCGTGCCGCAGACCCAGGCCGTGGAACTCTGGAACCAACTGCTGGCGGCTGGCGTGAAACCGGCCGGCCTCGGCGCGCGCGACACCTTGCGGCTGGAAGCCGGCATGAACTTGTATGGCCAGGACATGGATGAAAACATCACGCCCTGGGAGGCGGGGCTGGCCTGGACGGTGGTGCTCGATGACGGCCGCGATTTCATCGGCCGCGCCGCGCTGGAAAAACAAAAGGCCGATGGCGTGGCACGCACGATGGTCGGCCTGGTGATGGACGACAAGGGCGTGTTGCGCCACGGCCAGCGCGTCGTGACGTCGCAGGGCGACGGAGAAATCCTCTCCGGCACGTTTTCGCCGACGCTGGGCAAGGCGATCGCGTTTGCGCGGGTGCCCGCCGGAACCGCGGATCACGCGCAGGTGGATATCCGCGGCAAGCTCGTGCCGGTGCGTGTGGTGAAATATCCATTTGTAAGAGACGGCAAGCCGATCGAGGGCATTTGACAGCAGCCGGCCCGATCGTGTGTAGAATCGACATCGCGACATTGGACTTCCAGGACCCTGAGCCATGAACGAAATCCCCGGTGACCTGAAATTCAACAAATCCCACGAATGGGCGCGGGTCGAGGACAACGGCACCGTCACCATCGGCATCTCCGACCATGCGCAAGGCCTGCTCGGCGACTTGGTCTACGTCGAATTGCCCAGCGTGGGCGACGAGGTCAAGGCGGGCAATGCCTGCGCCGTCGTCGAATCGGTCAAGGCGGCATCGGACATCTACGCGCCGGTTTCCGGCGAAGTCATTTCGGTCAATAGCGCCCTGGCGGACAAACCGGAAACGATCAACGAAGACGCGTTCGGCGAAGGCTGGATCTTCGTGATCAAGCCAGGCAACCTTGCCGAGGAACTGGACGAGTTGCTCGATCCGGATGCCTACGCCGAACTGATCGAAAGCGAAGAGCACTGACGTCCGTTCGCGCGCGATTGCGTTCCGCTTTCGCGCAGAAAAATCTTTCGGATTTGCCATCGCGCGCATCGATACCCGGTGCGCGCGATGCGTTTGCGCGTCGCAGAAAGTTGCGCAGTTTTGCGCTTTCGCTGCGTTCCATCGGGTGTTTTTCCGCCTTGCCGGAAAAAAAATTTCGGGCATCGAAAGCGCGACGCTCGCCGGTTTTTAATCCGCGATCGTCGCAAGATCGCGCCGTCGTTCGCGCTTGGCACACGACGCGCACGTTGCACGCATGACCTGCACAAGGCATCGGCAAGGAACGTGAAGGATCACGACGCGGTGGGCTGCGGACCGCATGATCATTGGCTTTGCGCGATGTCGGGCAGAGTCTTGTCGTGCGGCGTGGTGCATTCTCGTGTATGGAATGCCAGACGTCTAGACGTCTGAATGCAATAATCTTCCGACACGCATGCCGGCGCTTGGCCGCGCCGGAGCGGGTTCGCGGCTGGCCGTGGCGGTCGCGCCGCCATCGGCTCGACCCGCACAAACCTGTTGACAGGAAAAAAAAGCCGGAATAATTTTTGCCCCGGCGTTACACGCATATTGCAGGATTTATGGCGGGAGCGAAGTTCGTACAACCTTACATTGAGCACGGCCACAAATCGGTCGCCGTGAAAAAAGTGACGGTATCGATACCGCTTCACGTGCTCAGACTTCTCTCCGATGAACGTACACGCCGGCAAGTGAACAACCTCAGGCACGCCACGAACAGCGACCTGCTGTGCGAAGCGTTCCTGCATGCTTTTACTGGGCAGCAACTACCAACTGACGAGGAGCTAAGACGCGATATGGCTACGAAGAAAGCTGCAAAAAAGAAACCCGCGAAGAAGGCCGCCAAGAAGACCGTGAAGGCCAAGGCCGCCAAGAAGACCGCACGCAAGACCGCGAAGAAGAAGTAAGACTTCGCACCTTGTAACCA
>JAFEFO010000034.1 GCA_018240565.1 Pseudomonadota bacterium
GTTGGTCGCGCTGATAAACGAGCGGGATCGCACTGCGCCGCGCGAAATCGGCATCGAATGATCCTGCTCGACACCAACGTGATCTCGGAGCCGTTACGTGCGGCTCCGGATTCGCGCGTCGTCGAGTGGATCGACACGCAACCCATCGAGACGCTGTACCTGTCGGCCATAACCGTTGCCGAGCTGCGCACGGGAATCGCCCGAATGCCCGCCGGCAAAAACCGCAGTCGCCTGCACGAACGCATCGAGACGCAAGTATTGCCCCGCTTCGCCAGTCGCGTGCTGGCCTTCGATTTGGCCGCAACGCAACCCTATGCGGAACTCATGACCAAGGCGCGAGCGGCTGGCATGGTCATCGGCAACTACGACGGTTGCATCGCGGCAATCGCAGTAGCGAACGGGCTGGTGGTCGCCACGCGCGATACCGCGCCGTTCCGCACCGCGGGTGTCGCTGTCATCGACCCGTGGGGGTGATCACACATGCAGGTCGTGCCGCGTCTTTCCGACTCCAATCTTTTCGACCCCGCCCAGCTCGACCGCGTCGACACGCAAGTGCGCAGCGCGCCGTTCCACTTCCTCGTCGCCAGCGGGCAATTGCCCGAATCGGCGCAAGCCAGGCTGCGCGAGGATTTCCCGAAATACGCGAGCGCGGGATTTTTTCCGTACGATGACGCCGAATGCGGGCCCGCCATCAACGCCCTCGTCGCCGACCTGACCAATCCGGCCGTCGCCACTGCCGTCGGTGCGCGTCTGGGGATCGACAACCTTGGCCAATATCCGACGCTGGTGACCTTGTGCCGGTCGTTGAACAAACGCCACGGTACGATCCACACCGACAGCCGCTCGAAAGTGGCCACCGCCCTGCTCTACCTCAACGAATCTTGGCCGGACACCAGCGACGGCTGCCTGCGTTTCCTGCGCCGCATCGACAACATCGATGACCTTGCCGCGCCGGAAGTCCGCCCGCTGTACGGAAACTTCGTCGTGTTCAAGCGCGCCGACAATTCCTTCCACGGACACCTGCCGTACGAAGGCGAACGCCGCGTGATCCAGGTGGCGTGGCTGACGAGTGAGGATGAAAAACTGCGCAAGACCCAGCGCGGAAAACTCTCGCGCCTGTTCAAGAAACTGCTCGGCGGACTCGACCGACGCTTCGGCGCCAAGCGCGGCAGAAATGCCGCGCATCCCAAGTAGGCAATATCTCTACCAACAGTTGCCGTTACTACTCTGCGGCATGGCACCAATCGCCGGGGTTTTTGCGCCGGTGTTGTCCAGCGTGAGACTTCCGCAGGCGTCGGTGGCCTGGGCTCCCTGGGGCGTCGCGGTCAGGGTGTAGGTCAGGTTCCCCGCACCCAAGGCAACCCCTGCCGAATAGTATCCACGATCGGAATTGACTGTGGAAAAGCCCAATCCGCCCGGCGCGACGCCTGTGATCGACGAAGTGTATTGGTTGAAATTGGTGTAATAACGCTCCTCCGCCGCGGCGATGGTGGTAAGCAGGTTCTGCCCGTCCACCCGCCGCGAACGGAAGCCGTAGCGACTGTAGTTGTAGAACGCCAGCGAAGTGAGAACCGCGATCACCACGACCACGATCATCAATTCAAGCAACGTAAAACCGCCAGCCTTGTTTGCGCGCATGAATCCATCCCCTCGATATTCGTACATGGCCATCACAGGTTGTTGAGCAGTTCGCGCCACGACGTGCGCCGCCAAATGGGCAGGCCACCATTCAGGCTCAACGACTTGTTTACGTTGCTGCCTGGCAGGCTCACACCCAGCACCGTGATTGCTCCGCCACCTTCTGGCGACAACACGCCGCCGCCTCCCGTCGCAGGTGGATTCATGACGATGGCTCCAACCACTGAACTACCACCCGGCGCCGATGGTGGGATCACGGCACCACCGGTGCTCGCGTTCACCTGCATGACGGAACCGGTGCGTCCCGGCGTACACGGATCATTGTTCGCCCCGGGAATCAGGGTATAGAGCACCGCGCTGCCGGCACTGGCAAGGCGACCGGCACGCACCACATTGCGCTCGCCGCTGATGCCGGAAACATTGAGTGGAATCATCCAGCCACCCGCCGATGCCGGCACGGGATTGGCCGTCAGCGAACGGATACCCGACGCATCCTGAGTCAGTGTTTGCGTGACCAGGTCGCTCTCGTGCATCGGGTAGCGGGGCGATGCGGTACCGAAATCACGCACCCCGAAGAAATGGTTGGTACCGAGCACGCTGCTGGCCGTGCGGTCAGTCGGACCCAGGTACTCGCCGGAACCGAAGACGTAGATCAGGCTGCCGGTCGCCGGATCGCCGAATGCCTGCGGCATCACCGTGATCGGTTCGCATCCCAGCCCAACCTTATTCGTCGTGGCACAAGCAGCGGTGCTCGTGTAGCTCTGGAACATCGCCTCCACGCTCCACTGGGTCGGATCCGTATTGGTAAGGTCGAAGCGCCACAGATTGCCGGCCAAGTCGCCGGCGACGGCAACGTCGTCGATCTGGTCCAGGCCGAAGTCGCCGAGCACGGGGGTAGACAATCCATAGCTCTTGATCGATGCCGGTGTATCGATCTTGCGAATCAGCGCACCGGTCGCGGCGTCGAGGATCCACAGGTGCGACACGGTGGAACTTGCACCGGGCGCATTGTCCGGCGTCGAGTTCTTGCCGTACGTGGACGACGATACCTGCAGCTTCTGCGGGAAATAGCCACTGGACAACACGACCACCCACTTGCCGTTGTGCAGACGCCCAAGATTTGCCGACGCGTAGGTGTAACCTAGGTCCGCATCGTTGAGATTGGTGAACTCCCACAGGAATTTGCCGGATGCGGCGCTTTCGCTGGCCGGGTTGCTCTGGTCGGTGATGTCGAGCGCGAAGATGCCGCGGCCGCCCAGGCGCATCGAGCCGATCAGGATGGTGTGCCACTGGCTATCCGACGTGAAGAACACATCGTTGATGACCGGCGTGTCGTCAACGCCGGCGACCAGCGTATTCGCCGGATTCGTCATTTGCGTCATCTGGCCGTTGCCGTACAACATGTTGGGCACATAGGCCCATACCTCGCTCCCGGTCAGTGCATCGAAGGCGTGCATCATGCCGTCGTTGGCGCCGACGTAAAGCATCGGTCGACGATTGATGTTGGTCTTGACGAATTTTTCGTAGCTGTTGCAGCCGGGAGCCGTCAATCCGGCCTGGCACGGCGCCGCGGCCGCCTGTTCGGGCGAACCGACCGGATAGATGTCCTGGTGTCCACCGATCGGACCGGCGATATAGGTCGGCTGCGAAGCGACGATCGGTCCAAGCAGCGATTTGCGGATGCGGAACTGCCGCGGCAGGGTTTCGCTGGTGGGCGTGGTTTCGTTGCCGCGCTTGCCGCGCAAATAGTCGACGCGATCCGTGCCATTACCGTCATTCGTCGCCGGTGCGGTGACGTTGTACGTAGTGATCATCTGCCCGGTGATCGAGTTCACATCGGTCGTGGTCGGATCAAGGTTCAGATAGCCCTGTTCGGTCGAGCCCAGGCTGGACCACTCGAACGGCACGCCGACGAGCGAGCTGCCGCTCTTTTTCGACGTGAAGATGATGCGCGCAGGTGCGGCCGAGTCGTACGGTGGCGGTGTCGTGACCTTGCACTGACCGCGCGGCGGCAAGGCAGGTGTCGGTGCGATCGGCGCGAAAGTGCCGCCGGTCAAGGTACACCCCGCATCCCACTCGGCCGCCGTCGTCGTGTCGCCGACCAAAGTGAGTTTGTACAAGTAACCGCTCCAGCTTCCGCTGTCGTAACCGGCCGTGTAACCCTTGGTATTGGAACCCTGCACGGAGTTGCTCACGGCCGTGGAGGTCGATGACTGTGCCCTTGCCAGGATGCTGCTGATGATGTCAGCCAGATGCTGCACCAGGCTGCTCGGGTCGGTGGCCACGAAGAACGAACCGCGGCTGTTCAGCGCGGCGTGCCACAGGTCATCGATATTCGCGGCAATGCCACCGCCACTGCCATTCGGCCGCGGCCAACCGGCCGCGCCACTGGAGTTGACCTGACCCGTTCGCAGGTAGCACATGTCGTTCTTGCCCACACCCAAGCCATTGGTGTTTTTGCTGCAATCCATGTCGTCGGAATAGGTGAGGTTGCCGAACGCGCCCAGCGTCACGGCGAACTGCACTAGGTGCGGCCAGGTGGCCGGATCATTGGCCGGATTCCAGAACACCTCGGCCGTGGCGCCCGGATCGGAAGGGTCCACCGTCGCAGCAGCGGCAGTCACGCCCGTGGTCTGGTCCGGGAAGTACGGCGGCACGAAATCCTTCGGATACTTGCCGAGCAGGTCCGGACGCAGATTGTTCACCCAGTAGTTGAACGAGATGTCCGAATAGGACGATCCGCCATCCGAATCGGTAGTCCAGCTGTGGCCAAACACGGTCGTCGGCGCGTTGGTATTGCTCGCAACGGCCGTGTAGGTGGAAGGATCCAGCGGCGACAGGAAACCCGTTGGCAGGGTTGCATTGCTGGCGGACGTGTTGCCGGCTCCACCAACCGAGATCGCCGGTTGGTTGTACAAGCCGTCGGTCATCAGCATGTGGAAGTTCTGCCTGCACGCCAGTTCCTGGCCACCAGCCGGGACGATGCTGGCATCGGGCTGCCAGAACGGGTTGCTCAAATTCGTGCCCTGGTTGGTCTTGATGAAGTCACCGACACGCTTCAGTCCCGAACGGCTAGGTGTTCCGTTGTTCGCAACGACGTTGAATATCCAGTTGAAAAATGCATGGCGATAGCCAACGCTCCCGCTACCACCGCCGCTCTGCGAAAAGGTGGTGTTGTCGTCGAGATTGGTGATGATCGAGCTCAATGGCAACTGCGGATTGGGTGAATTGAAATTGTTGTTGTTGCCCAGGTTCTGCCAGGTCGCGCGCACATTGGCCGCAGTGGGTCCGCCGATCACGCCAAACACGCGCGCCATGGCCGAACGCGCCATCACATTGCGATAGCGATAATAGGCATACCAGTTGGCGAAGTTCTGGTATTGGCTCGCGGGCACGGAAACCGCTTCCCAATTGCTGGCGGTGTAAAGCGCCGCTTGCGCTGCCGTGGTGAATGCACCCGTTGTTGGATTGAGCGTGAGTTGGCTCAGCGCACTGGACTTGAAGCGCCAATACACCGGCCCGCCATTCGGAGTGCCGCCGCCCAGCGGGTCGGTCACCGTACCGTCGAAAGGATTCTGGGTGGCGCGTGCAGCAGTCCAACGACCATCGCCCGACGTGCCAGCAGTGCCGCCGGCGCCGCACATCCAGCGGTTGTCGGTGGTCGTCGTCTTGGTCAGCTTGTATGTCCAGTAGCAAGGCTTGGGATTGCCGGTTCCGCAAGTGGTCGTGATCACACAGGAACCCGCTATGTAATTCGCATTGCCGGTAACGCCCGATGGGCACGATGTGCTTTGACTGTAGGGTCCCAGGCAGCCGCCACTGCTGCTGCTGGTGTTGCAACTCAACGTACTTGTCGAAGTGCTGTAAATGCCGGTCAGATCGGTGACCGAACCGCTGTTCGACGAGCCGCTGCCATCGGGATTGTTGTTGTACTGGTTCGCCGCTGTGCTTGCAGTAATCTGGTTGCCATCGGCAGGACGATTGACGGCTATGCCGTCCTGCCAGACCTTCTTCAGCGTTGCGTCCGCGTTGGGGAACGAAGTGCCGTCTTCGTAGAGCGGCGGCGTGTAGGTGACATTGGGGTTGTAATAGACGCCGTTCATGGCCTTGGAGGCAACGTTGTACCCCGGGCTGCCCTTGGCTATATCCGGATTGATCGCATTCGCGCAACGCCACGGCCCGTCCCACGATGAGTTGTTGGTTGTATTGCCATCGAAAGGCCGGCCGTCACCCATGTGCGTCCATACCATCGAACCCGAGTCGTCGAAGGTGACGAAGATGTTTGGATCGACCGATACATTCAGGTCCGGCGGCGTGGCACCCAAGTCGGGCGGTGCGTTCGGGGCGATGGGCGCCGCTACAGCGGCGGCAGCCTGCAACATCAAGGCGGCGAAGGCGCCAGCAGCGAGGAAGTGCACGAGGGATTTGCGTGGGTTCATGGCCATGCCTTGCGATCAATTGGACGGGACGCCTGTCCCGAAGATGCTTTCCACGACGGCGACGGCGCCAGCGTTGCCGCCGGCGGCGCGCGCGGTAATACGATAGGAATACAGATTCTGGTTGGTGGAGCCGCGACCCGTGTCTTCATCGATGCTGCCGCCCTGCCCCGATTCGGGTACGCCGGGCGGGCGCACCAGGCCGCGATAATCGAGCATGTATTGCGGGATCTGGGCGAGCCGGGCGGTGCCGAGCGAGGAGGCATTCAACGCCGCATTGCTGCCGTTGGTGTAGTCGGCGCCACCGCTCGTGGCATTGGCAATCCAGCTCGGCGAAGTGCGAAACGCCGTGAGCAGCGTATTGCTCGCGAAGATGGTGCCACCGCTACCGTTGTCAAGCGTCATCGGCGCGTAGCAAAAACCGTTGTCGCCACCGTTGAATCCGCAATTGATCGTGCCGCCGGTGCCAGCAAGGTTCCACAGCCACGATTCCGCACCGCGCGCGGCAGTTTCGGCGCCCATCAAGCCCATCTGCCCATTGCGCAGGCCGCCGGCCATGCGCTCCTGCAAAATGGACGTGCCTGATGCGGTGAGTCCGAGCAGCGTGATCAGCACCAGGAACACGAGCGCCACAAACAGGACGGCGCCTTGCTGACGTTTTGGCGTTGGATGGTTGCGACTTTTCATGGCATGCCAGGAATCAAGGATTGAAATTGCGAACGGAGACCAGCGACACGAATTCGCGGCGCAGCATGTTGCCCGGGGTCAGCTGCGAAGGCAGCGTGCCGCCTGGCGCCGCAGCGGTCTGCTTGATGTCGTTGCCGCTGTAGCCGTACCTGTATTGGTAAGCCATGTCGGATGGCGTCAGGGCGAAGTTGTTGTTTACGCTGTCCGCCAGCAGGTGCACCTCGATGCTGTTGAGCGAGCGCCACAGGCACTGCGGTTCGACGGAACCCGCGGGCAGGCCGGCGGCGATCTGCAAACTCGCCATCGGCGGACAGTTGGCGGCCGAGCTCTGGCCGGCGACCAGATCGGAGGTCAGGTAGCTGATCGTGCCGTCGTTGCGCTGCACGCCGGCGAGAAAATCCAGTTGCTCGATGCCCTGCACGATGGATTGATCGTTGCTGGCAGCGCCCTGGTTGGCGATCGTGCTTTGACGGCGCACCAGCGATGGGATCAGGCGCGAGCCGTTGTTCGGATCGGTATCCAGCCGCAGGTAGTAAGTGACCGTGACGAAATCGCGGCTGAAATTATAGAGTGTGATATCGGAAGCGCTGGTCGTGGAAAAGCATGGAATCGAACCGCCGAGCACGGCGGTCGGGGTCAACACCGCACCGGCGACATTGACCTGAAAGATGCTGGCGCGCGAACCGGTGACCAGCAGGGCCAGGTCGCCGCTCTGGAAGTTGAATGCCGGGCTTCCGGTCGCGGGCGTGACCGTGATGCCGGTAAGCGGATTGCCCGCGCAGGTTGCCGGTGTTTCGGCGAGTTCATTGTTGTTCACCGACCAGCCCAGCGAGTCGAGATAGCGCACGGTGAGTACATCGGCAGTCTTGATGCGGTTGCCCGCTGCCAAGCCCGCCGCCGGCAGCGCATTGGACCCCGTTGGCAATGCGGGACTGCAGGTGCCGCTGGAGCACTCGTATCCCTGAATTGAATAGCGTTGGCTGACAGGCCAAGCGGTATTCGCCGGCCAGTTGGCCGCCCAACCGGCGGCCGTGGATGGCGCACTCAGGCCCGCCGCGGCGAAGTCCGGTAGAAAGATCGTCGTGACGTACGACATGACCGAAATCACCGGGTTGGCCACCCCATTCGGAGTGGTGGACGCACTGGGAGTCGAAGCGACAAAACCACTGACATTCAGGGTCTGGAATGATGCCATGCGCAAGTCGTTGTTGATGCGCGAAATGGCGTAGCGACCGTTCTCCTGCAGCGTTGACATCGCATCCTGCACGCGATTGGTCTTGGCCGTTGCCTGAAACAGCAAGACGAGGCCCAGGCTGATCAGGATGCCAAGCGTGATGGCGATCATCAACTCGATCATGGTGAAGCCGCGCACGGCAGGCACTCGCGCGCGATCGGCAATCGAACGAACGGATGCGATCATGGCTGGAACACCCAAGTCAGGTTGGCGGCTTGATCGGCTTGCCCGGTCTGCAATGCCCGTTCGTTCCAGCTCATTGCGATCGTGCATTGGCCGTTGTACGGAGGGCGCTCGACCATGACATCGGGAGAAGGCGCAGAACCAGTCGTTGTGCACGTGATGGTCGCCGATGGATTGGGCAAAAAGGAAGCAAGCTGGTTGCTCCAGATCATCTGGTCGCGCGCGGCTACGGCTGCCCATCCGCAGGATGCTGCGCCGAGGCAGGTCGTGCCGGTGTTGCCGGTGGTAGTCGAATCATAAGTGCCGTTGTAGGCGAGGTTCCACACGCCTAGTATGTTCGCGCGCATGCGGTCGGCCATGCTCTGCGCGAGAAACGTGGCCTGCGTGCGCAGATAGGCGCCATGATTGGTGCGCACCGAAACCGCCAGCAGGCCGGCCATGCCGAGCAGTCCAAGGCTGAAGACCAGCAGGGCGATCATTACTTCCAGCAAGGTGAATCCGTTGCGACGCATGGTCGGTTCCTAGCAACCGGGTGCGGGCGAAGCACCCGTACCAATGGTGGTGGTGATGATTCCAGCCGTGGAAATATTGATGCGCTTGGAGCGCGCAGGCTGGGAATCGGGTCGGCATACATTGATGTCGAAACTGGCGGCATTGGGCACCAGATTGCCCCGCGAGTTGAAAATCAATGTTCCATCAGTCGGCGTGATCGATCCGCCCGCAGGCGCGGTGGTGACTTTGGTGTGTACCGAATAGTTGCTCGCCACATCCACGCCAGGGCTGACCCGCAACACGGCATCACCGGGATCGGTAAACGTGCCGTCATTCTTGAAAACGCTGTCGGCAATCACCCGCCAACCACCACTCCAGTCGTTACTGCCACTCGTGCTGACGACGGCCACCAACGTGCCGCGATTCACGGCTTCCGAGCGCGCGAGGTTCAAATCGGCGATGAGTTGATTCGTACTCTCGGTGACGCGGTTGCTCATGATCGTTTCGCGGAAACTCGGCAACGCCAGCGTCACCAAGATGGCGGCCACGAAGATCGTGATCATCAATTCGACCAGGGTGAAGCCACCCGCGGCGACGCGTGGGCGGACCGGTTTGTAGCCGCGCAGCTCTAACATGCTATCCCCGATGCCGATGGACGGTTTTCGACGCGGTGCAGCCTAGCGCCTGCCCCGGGGCCGCTCAACGGCTTGCGGGCGCGAGGTAGCAAACGCCGGATGAACGGCGGCGGGGTGCCTCAACTCGACGCTACGCGCAATTCCTTGGGCAAGGCAAAAGTCACGTCTTCCGCATCGCCTTGCAGGTCGCGCACGCCGGTGGCGCCCCATTCACGCAGACGCGCAACGACGCCCTGCACCAGGCTTTCCGGCGCCGAGGCGCCGGCGGTGACGCCAATGCAGGTCTTGCCATCGAGCCAGTCGCGGCGGATGTCCTGCGCACCGTCGATGAGATGCGATTCCACGCCCTGGTTCTGCGCGAGTTCGCGCAAGCGGTTGGAGTTGGAACTGTTCGGCGAGCCGACCACGAGCACGAGGTCGCACTGGCGGGCAAGGTCGCGCACGGCGTTCTGGCGGTTCTGCGTGGCATAGCAGATGTCGTCGTGGCGCGGCCCCTGGATGTGCGGGAACTTCGCACGCAGCGCGGCGATCACGGCCTTGGCGTCGTCGAGGGAAAGGGTGGTCTGCGTCGAATAGGCCAGCTCGCCGGGATTTTTTGGCTCGAGTTTCTGGACGTCGGCGGGCGTTTCGACCAAATGGATCTCACTGCGGGCCTGTGCGCGATTCCACTGACCGAGCGTGCCTTCGACCTCCGGATGTCCTGCGTGGCCGATCAGCACGACGTCCCTGCCCGCCTTGGCGTGGCGCGCGACTTCCATGTGCACCTTGGTGACCAGTGGACAGGTGGCATCGAACACGCGCAGATGCCGCGCCGCCGCCTGCGCGCGCACCGCCTGCGACACGCCGTGGGCGCTGAAGATCACGGTGGCCCCATCGGGAACTTCATCGAGCTCATCGACGAACACCGCGCCGCGCTCGCGCAGGCCATCGACGACAAAGCGATTGTGCACGACCTCATGGCGCACGTAGATCGGCGCGCCGATGGATTCCAGCGCACGTTCGACGATCTCGATGGCACGATCCACGCCAGCGCAAAAACCACGAGGATTGGCGAGCAGGATTTCCATGCCAGCCATTTTACTTCGCGGCCTGACCGTGCGCGAACAATCCGAACCACACCAGCAACACGGCGCCGATGCTGATCGCCGAATCGGCGACGTTGAAGGCCGGGAACGGCCATGCGCCAATGTACACTTGTATAAAATCCGTCACCTGCCCGACGCGCACGCGGTCGATCAGGTTGCCGATGGCCCCGCCAATCACCAGCGCCAAGGGCAGCGCGGTGCGCCAATCGCGGCGTGGCGTTTGTGCCAGCCAGCGCGCCAGCACAGCGCTCACGCCAATCGCGATGAGCGAAAACAGCCAACGCGACCACTGCGGATGCTCGGCAAGGAAACTGAAGGCAGCACCGGTGTTGAAGGCGAGCGTCCAGTTGAAGATTCCCGGGATCACCGGATGCGGCACATAGGGCGTGAGCGTGTGCAACACGACGGCTTTGCTTGCCTGGTCCAGCGCGATCACGAAGGCGCTGAGCCAAAGCCAGGCCAGGCCACCACGATGCAACAAGGCATTCCTGGCCATCAGAAAAACCGCCTGGCTTCGCCGCGATTGCCGGGCAGGTTGTCCACGCAGCGACCGCAGATTTCCGGATGATCCGCGTGTGTACCAACGTCCTCACGATGGTGCCAGCAGCGGATGCACTTGACGTTTTCGCTGACGCGCGCGGTGACACGCACGGCGGCGTCATCCAGCACCGCCACTTGCGCGGACTCCGGCGCCAGCGCGACATCGGCGAGCTTCACATCCGAAACGAGGAAGAAGAAACGCAATTCATCGCCAAACGTGTGCAAACGTTCGCGCCAACCCGCATCGACATACAGGGTCAATTCCGCGTCGAGCCCGGAACCGATCTGTCCTGCGCCACGCATGCCTTCGAGCAGCTTGGCTACGCCCTCGCGAATCGCGATCAGATCGCTCCAGAATTTGCGCTGATGCGCGCTGGCGTGCGGTGCATCCAATCCCGCGTACCAGGTTTCGAACAGCACGGATTCGTCGCGCTGGCCCGGCATCTGCTGCCAGATTTCCTCGGCGGTGAAGCTCAGGACCGGGGCGATCCAGCGCACCAGCGCTTCGAGGATCCGGTACATCGCGCTCTGCGCGCTGCGTCGGCCGTGGCTGTTTTCCTGCATCGTGTACAGGCGATCCTTGGTGATGTCCAGGTACAACGCACCCATCTCGTTGGTGCAGAAGTTCTGCACGCGCTGCACGACTTCCGGGAAATCGTATTTCGCGTAGGCCGCTACGATGGCGGTTTGCGCATCAAACGCCTGCTGCACCGCCCATTGATCGAGCAGCAGCGAATCGGCGACGGCAACGAGGTGCTTGTCCGGATCGAAGCCGTGCAAATTTCCGAGCAGGAAGCGCGCGGTGTTGCGGATGCGACGATAGGCATCGGCGACGCGTTTCAAGATCGTTTCCGACAGCGCCATCTCGTTGCGGTAATCGGCCGAGGCGATCCACAGGCGCAAGATGTCCGCGCCGTTGTTCTTGATCACGTCCTGTGGCTCGATGCCGTTGCCGAGCGACTTGGACATCTTGCGGCCCTGCTCGTCCACGGTGAAGCCGTGCGTGAGCACCTCATCGTACGGCGCCTTGCCGTGCATCGCGACGGACGTAAGCAACGAGGAATGGAACCAGCCGCGATGCTGGTCCGAGCCTTCCAGGTACATGACCTTGTCGCCTGGCTTTCTCGCCAGATTCGCGCGCTGGTCGAGCACGCAATAATGCGTCACGCCCGAATCGAACCAGACATCGAGGATGTCGGTGACTTTTTCGTAGTCGTTCGCTTCATCGCCGAGCAGCTCACGCGGATCGAGCGCATACCACGCATCGGCGCCGTCTTTCTCGACGCGCTGGGCGACCTGTTCCATCAATTCCACGCTGCGCGGGTGCGGCAATTGCGTGGACTTGTGCACGAACAGCGCGATCGGCACGCCCCAGGTGCGCTGGCGCGAGATGCACCAGTCGGGGCGCCCCTCGACCATGCCTGCGATGCGCTCCTCGCCCCATGCCGGGTACCACTTCACATCATTGTGGATCGCCTTGAGCGCGTCGGCGCGCAGGTTCTTCTGCTCCATGCCGATGAACCACTGCGGCGTGGTGCGGAATGCGACCGGCGTGCGATGGCGCCAGCAATGCGGGTAGCTGTGCGTGATTTTCGCGAACGCGAGCAGCACGCCGCGCTCGCGCAGCAGATCCACGACCGTGTCGTTGGCCTTGAAGATAAACTGGCCGGCGAAAATCGGCGTGCCGTCCAGATACACGCCGTTCGGGCCGACCGGATTCAATTCGGCCGGAGTATATTTGTCCACAATGCCGTATTGCTTGCCGACGACGAAGTCTTCCGCGCCATGGCCGGGCGCGGTGTGCACGGCGCCGGTGCCATCCTCGGCGGATACGTGGTCGCCGAGGATGATGGGCACGATGCGGTCGTAAAATGGATGGCGTAGGTGCACGCCCTCGAGCGCACTGCCCTTGGCCTCACCCAAGGTCTTCGACGATTCGACGCCGTATCGAGCGAGAACTTTTTCCGCCAACGCACGCGCCAGCACCAGCAGCACGCGCTTGCCGTTGCGCGGCGACCCTTCGACCAGAACGTAGTCCAGGTCCGGCCCCAGCGACACCGCAAAACTCGCCGGCAGCGTCCATGGCGTGGTGGTCCAGATCGGCACGGCGACGATGTCGTCGTCGGCAATGCTCGCGCCGAACTTTGCCGCGAGCGCTTTCGGATCGACCGCATCGTAGGCCACGTCGATCGCCGGCGAGGTCTTGTCCTGGTATTCGATTTCGGCCTCGGCCAGCGCCGAGCCGCAATCAAAGCACCAGTGCACGGGCTTGAAGCCGCGCGTCACATGGCCGTTGGCGACGATCTGCGCCAGCGCGCGAATGATGTCGGCTTCGTACTTGAAATCCATCGTGCGATAGGGGTTGTCCCATTCGCCGAGCACGCCCAAACGCTTGAAATCGATGCGTTGCAGGTCGATCTGTTTTGACGCGTATTCGCGGCACAACTTGCGGAATTCCGCTGCATCGACCTTGACGCCAACCTTGCCGACCTTTTTTTCGACCGCGACTTCGATCGGCAGGCCGTGGCAATCCCAGCCCGGTACATAGGGCGAGCGCAGGCCGGCGAGCAGCTTGGACTTGACCACGATGTCCTTGAGGATCTTGTTCACCGCATGGCCGAGGTGGATCGCGCCGTTTGCATACGGTGGGCCATCGTGCAGGATGAAGGCGTGTTCGCGGTTCGCTGTACGTTGCTGGATCTGCTCGTAGCGATTGGCCTTCTCCCACGCGGCCACCATGTCCGGCTCGCGCTTGGGCAGGTCGGCCTTCATCGCGAAGGCGGTTTGCGGAAGGTGGATGGTGTTCTTGTAATCGTGGCTCACGTCAGTGCTCCAGCCGTCGCCGTCGTGCTACGGCTCATGATTTCCCGCGCCGCCTGCGCGTCAAGGTCGATCTGCTTTACCATCGCGTCGAGGCTGTCGAACTTTTCCTCGTCGCGCAATTTGTGTACAAATTCCACTTCTATACGTTTTCCGTAAAGATCGCCATCGAAATCGAACAAGTGCGCTTCGAGCAGCACCTCGCGACCATCGACCGTGGGCCGCGTGCCAAGGCTTGCTACCCCCGGCATTGCCGCGTCGCGCACCCCATGCACGCGCACCGCGAACACGCCCGCGACCGGCGCCACACGCGAACCCAGGCGCAGGTTCGCCGTCGGATATCCCAGCTTGCGGCCAAGCTGCGCGCCACGCACCACATGTCCGCCAATCGCAAAACGGCGTCCAAGCAACTCTGCCGCCGCATCGAAATCGCCCGCCGCGAGCAGCGCTCGGATTCGCGTGCTGGAAACGCGCGCGCCATCCAGTGCGAACGGCGCGACTTCGCCGGCGGCAAATCCATGTGACGCACCCATGCCTTGCAACAGCGCCAGGTCGCCGGCACGCGCATGGCCGAAGCGGAAGCCCTCACCGACCCATACCTGCCGCGCACCCAGCCGCCGCACCAGGATGTCTTCGACGAATGCCTCGGCGCGCATCGCCGCCAGATTGGCATCGAAACGCAACAGCAGCAGCCGCTGCATGCCCGCGCGTTGCAGCAACGCTACTTTCTCGCGCACACTGCTCAACTGCGGCATGCCCGCATCGCGCGCGAAAAACGCGCGTGGTATGGGCGCGAAACTCACCGCGATCGGCGTCAGCGTTTGCGCCTGCGCGCTCGCGCAAACTTGCGCCAGAACCGCCTGGTGGCCACGATGCACGCCGTCGAACGCACCAATGCAGACCGCACTTCCGCGCGGCGCGAGGCACGAGCCAGCGGCGTCTCTGTACAAGGCTTGCATCTGTGAGATTATAAATTGAAAAGTGCGGCCACGGATGGCCGCTTTTTGATTTTGGCAATCATGGATGATTGCAAAAGATCAACATTACGCTGCGGCGCTCAAAGATCATGTTCCCCGCAAATCCCGCATCCGGAAACCGCAGGCGCACAAGGCGGCGACATAGGCAACCGCTCCCGCCGCGACCAATACAGCCAGGTGCCAGCCACGGGTGGCGATGCGCACGGTCGTCCAGTCCGGCCACAGCCAGGCGCCTGCGATCAATACCGCCATCATTGCAACACTGGCAAATCCCAATCGCAGCCAGTGCCGCGTCCAGCCCGGTTGCCGCGAGTACACGCCGGCGCGCTTGAGATATCGCCACAACAAGGCGAACTGCAAATAGTTGGACACCGAGCTTGCGATCGCCAGGCCCAGGTGCAATCCGGGCAGCCGCTCGATGCCGTCCAGCCACGGCAGATTCTTCATTTCCGGGGACGCCCACGCTTCGAACAGAACGGCAACCAGCAGGAAATTGAAAACCATGTTGACGACGAGCGCGACGACGCCGGCGCGCACCGGCGTTTTCGTATCCTGCCGCGCGTAGAACGCCGGCAGCAGCGTGCGCGTGAGCGCGATGGCCGGCACGCCGGCGCCGAGCGCGACGATCGCGATCGCCGTCATGTGCGTGTCGAACGCCGTGTACGCACCGTTCTGGAAGAACGTCGCCACCAGCGGCTCGGCGAGGACCAGCAAGGCACACATCGCCGGCACCGCGACCAGCAAGGTGGTGCGCAGTCCCCAATCCAGCGCGCGCGAAAAACCGGCGCCATCCTCGGCAACGTGATGGCGCGACAGCGCCGGCAGGATCACCGTGCCGAGTGCAACGCCGAACACACCCAGCGGCAATTCCAGAAAACGCGTGGCCTGGTACATCCAGGTCTGCGATCCGGTGGCGAGCAGCGAAATGACGATGGTGTCGAGCAGCAGGTTCAACTGCGCGATGGACGAACCAAACAGTGTCGGGATCATCAGGCGCATGATCCGGCGCACCTGCGCATGCCTCCAGCCCCAGCGCGGCAAGGTCAGCAAGTTCAGGCCCCGCAAGGCCGGCAGCAGGAACAGCAGTTGCAACACGCCCGCCACAAGCACGGCCCAGCCCAGGGACAGGATCGGCACGTGCAGATGCGGCGCCAGCCACAAGGCGCCGGCAATCATGCAGATGTTGAGGATCACCGGCGCGAACGCCGGCAAGGCAAAACGGTGGAAGCTGTTGAGCACGCCGCCGGCAAGCGCGGTCAGCGAAACGAACAGCAAGTAGGGAAACGTCAGGCGCAACAGGTCGGTGGTCAGACCGAGCTTGCCCGGTTCTTCCATCGCGCCGGGCGCGAAGGTCAAGGCCAATTGCGGCGCAAAGATCAGGCCCAGCGCGGTGATCAGGAGCAACACGCCGCCGAGCGTGCCGGCCACGCGCGCGGTCAAGTCGCGCAATTCGGCGTGGCTGCGGGTTTCCTTGACCTGGGTGAACACCGGCACAAAGGCGGTCGAAAACGAGCCTTCGGCAAACAGCCGGCGCATGAAGTTGGGAATGCGGAAGGCGATGACGAAGGCGTCGGTCGCGGCGTTGGCGCCGAACACATGGCTGATGGCGATGTCGCGCACCAGGCCGAGCACGCGCGAGACCATGGTCATCGCGCTGAACGAAAACACCCCGCGCAACAGGCTCGGCGCCTTCACTGGCGAACCCGTGCGCAATTGACGCAAACCCGCGATCCGCCTACAATTACCGGCCTTTTTCGACCTGCTGGCCGCCCCAACGGCGGCCTCGGCACATGGACGTGTCGGCGCAGCGCGCGCGAACGCGCTCGATGCGGCAAACGTGGTGCGGCTCGGCCGCAGCCGTTTGCTTGCAAACTGCGGCAGGATACCCAGTTTTGCAATCCATCAATATCTACCGGAGTATTCCCTTGGCCAACATCAAATCCGCCAAAAAGCGCGCCCGCCAGGCGGTCAAGCGCAACGCCCGCAACGCCAGTTCGCGCTCCATGCTGCGCACGGCGATCAAGAAAGTCGTGAGCGCGGTTGCCGCGAAGGACAAGGCCGGCGCCGAAGCCGCCTACAAGGCCGCCGAGCCGATCATGGACCGCTATTCCAGCCGCGGCCTGATCCACAAGAACAAGGCCGCGCGCCACAAGAGCCGCCTGACGGCACATATTAAAGCGCTCTAAGCATCTGCGCTTTGTCCAAAAAAAGCCGATACCTGTCGGCTTTTTTTTTGCCAATCGCCTCATGCCTGCTCGCTCCGCAGCGCATCGAAAAACTCCTGGATCTTCAGGCACACCGGCCAGGTTCCGTCCTTGGCAATCGCGGACACCACGAACCACGGCGCCTTCCATTTGAGCTTGCGCACGATCGCCTTGGCGCGTTTTTCGCGCTCGGCGGCATCGAGCAGGTCGGCCTTGTTGAACACCAGCCAACGTGGGCGCTTCAGCAACTTCGGATCGAACTTTTTCAGCTCCGCCTCGATCGCGTGCACCTGCTCGACCGGATCGACGCCGTCATCGAGCGGCGCCATGTCCACCAGATGCAACAACAGGCGCGTACGCGAAACATGCTTGAGGAACTGGATGCCAAGCCCGGCACCATCGGCCGCGCCTTCGATCAGGCCAGGGATGTCGGCGATCACGAAGCTCTGGTCGGTGCCGATGCGCACCACGCCCAGATGCGGCTGCAGGGTCGTGAACGGATAGTCCGCCACACGAGGTGTTGCCGCCGAGACAGCGCGGATGAACGTGGACTTTCCGGCATTCGGGAAGCCAAGCAGACCGACGTCGGCCAGTACCTTCAGTTCCAGGCGCAGCTCGCGTTCTTCGCCGGGCGAACCGGGGATCGCCTTGCGCGGCGAACGGTTGGTGGAACTCTTGAATGCCGTGTTGCCGGCGCCGCCATGGCCGCCCTGCGCGACTTTCAGGCGCTGGCCGTGCGCAGTCAGATCGCCGATCACCTCGTCGGTATCGACATTGACCACGGCCGTGCCGACCGGCACACGGATGAGGCAATCCTCGCCACGCTTGCCGGCCATCTGCCGGCCCATGCCGTTTTCGCCGCGCTGCGCACGGAATATGCGCTCATGGCGGAAATCGACCAGTGTGTTCAGGCCTTCATCGGCGATCAGCCACACGTCGCCGCCATCGCCGCCGTGGCCACCATCGGGTCCGCCGAGCGGAATGAACTTCTCGCGCCGGAAACTCACGCAGCCGTTGCCGCCGTTGCCGGCGTGGACGGCGATTTCTGCTTCATCGACGAATTTCATAAGGTCTGGAATCTACACAAAAACAAAGCCCCGCGCATGGCGGGGTCGCGGCGAATCGGTGGCCGCGTTGAAGCGCGGGCAGCGATTTTGCCGAGGGTGAGCCATGGATGGCGATCGGGCAACCGCGCCATGGATGGTTCAAACAAAAAGCCCCGCAGGTCGCGGGGCTCCTTGGGTTCACGCAACGGGGCGATTACGCTTTGGCGACGCTGACCGTCTTGCGGCTCTTGGCGCCCTTGACCGAGAACTGCACGGTGCCGTCGACCAGCGCGAACAGGGTGTGGTCGCGGCCCAGGCCGACGCCATGGCCCGGATGAAATTGGGTGCCGCGCTGGCGCACGATGATGTTGCCGGCTTCGACCGCCTGGCCACCGTAGATCTTCACGCCGAGGTACTTCGGGTTGGAGTCGCGGCCGTTACGGGTACTGCCGCCTGCTTTTTTATGTGCCATTGCTGTTCTCCTTACTTGCCCGAAATACCGGTGATTTCGACTTCGGTGTAGTGCTGCCGATGTCCCATCTGCTTCATGTGGTGCTTGCGGCGGCGGAATTTGATGATGCGCACCTTGTCGGCGCGGCCATGCGCCTTGACGGTGGCGGCGACGCTGGCGCCCGCCACGAGCGGAGCGCCCATGGTGATGCCCTCGCCTTCGCCGATCAGCAGCACCTGGTCGAATGTGACCGCGGCGCCGACATCGGCCTCGAGTTTTTCCACACGCAGGGTTTCGCCCTGCATGACGCGGTATTGCTTACCGCCGGTTTTGATGACTGCGTACATGACAACCTCGGTTCTGTAGTTATTCTGGGATCAAGCCCGAGGGTCGGGCTAGCCGCGCATTGTAGCAGAACCTGCTTTTTCAGGTCAAACAGGCACTTGGACCAAACATGTGCCTCGCGCCAGCCAGCCTTGCCGAATCGGCAAACAAGGCAATGGCAGGACTTGACCAACGCGCTACACTACTTCGTTCACTCGATTTTGGCCCGTTCATGGACTCCATCCGCATCCGCGGCGCACGCACGCACAACCTCAAGAACATCGACCTGGACCTGCCGCGCGACAGCCTGATCGTGATTACCGGCTTGTCCGGGTCCGGCAAGTCCTCGCTCGCCTTCGATACCATCTACGCCGAAGGCCAGCGCCGCTATGTCGAATCGCTGTCCGCCTACGCGCGCCAGTTCCTGTCGGTAATGGAAAAGCCCGATGTCGATCACATCGAGGGCCTGTCGCCGGCGATCTCGATCGAGCAGAAGTCGACCTCGCACAACCCCCGCTCCACTGTCGGCACGATCACCGAGATTTATGACTACCTGCGCCTGTTGTTCGCACGCGTGGGCACGCCGCGCTGCCCGGATCATGGCATTCCGCTCGCCGCGCAGACGGTAAGCCAAATGGTCGATGCGACGCTGGCGATGGATCCCGAACGCCGCTACATGCTGCTCGCCCCGGTGGTGCGCGAGCGCAAGGGCGAACACGTGCAGGTGTTCGAGCAGTTGCGTGCGCAAGGCTTCGTGCGCGCGCGCGTGGACGGCGTGCTGCACGAACTCGACGCCGTGCCCGCGCTCGCGCTGCGCGTCAAGCACACCATCGAAGCGGTGATCGATCGCTTCAAGCCGGCGCCGGATTTGAAGCAGCGCCTGGCCGAATCCTTCGAAACCGCCCTGCGCCTGGGCGACGGCATCGTCCTCGTCGTCGACATGGATGACGCCGACGCCAAGCCGACGCTGTTTTCATCGCGCTATTCCTGCCCGGTCTGCGATTACTCGCTGCCCGAACTCGAACCGCGCCTGTTCTCGTTCAATTCGCCGGTCGGCGCCTGCGGCACCTGCGATGGCCTCGGCGTGACCCAGGTGTTCGACGCCGCGCGCGTGGTCGTGCATCCGAACCTTTCGCTCGCGGCCGGTGCGGTGCGCGGCTGGGACCGGCGCAACATGTATTACTTCCAGATGGTGCTGTCGCTGGCCCGACACTACAAATTCGACATCGACACACCGTGGGAACAATTGCCCGAGGGCATTCGCCACGCCGTGCTGCATGGCTCGGGCGACGAACAGATCGCGTTCCGCTACCTCACCGAGACCGGCGGGAATGTCACGCGCAAGCACCGCTTCGAGGGCATCCTGCCGAACCTGGAACGCCGCTATCGTGAAACCGAATCGCCGACCGTGCGCGAGGAGTTGGCCAAGTTCATCAGTGAGCGGCCCTGCCCCGACTGCCACGGCGAGCGCCTGAACCGCAGCGCCCGCAACGTGTTCATCGGAGAAAGCAACCTGCCGGCCCTGACCGGGCTGCCGATTGACCAGGCGCTCGAGTTCTTCCACGGCCTCGCCCTGCCCGGTTGGCGCGGTGAAATCGCCGCCAAGATCGTCAAGGAAATCCGCGAACGCCTGCGTTTCCTCGTCGACGTTGGCCTGGACTACCTCACCCTGGATCGCCAGGCCGATTCGCTCTCCGGTGGCGAAGCGCAGCGCATACGCCTGGCCTCGCAAATCGGCGCCGGCCTGGTCGGCGTGATGTACGTGCTCGATGAACCATCCATCGGCTTGCATCAGCGCGACAATGAACGCTTGCTCGGCACGCTCACACGCCTGCGCGATCTGGGCAACACGGTGATCGTGGTCGAACACGACGAGGATGCGATTCGCGCGGCCGATCACGTCGTGGACATCGGCCCCGGCGCCGGCGTGCACGGCGGCGAGATCGTCGCGCAGGGCAAGCTCCGCGACGTGCTTGCGGCCAAGCGCTCGCTGACCGGCGACTATCTGTCCGGGCGCAAGGCGATCGCCGTGCCGGACAAGCGCCACGCGCCGGATCCGCAATTGATGCTGCGCGTGCTCGGAGCGTCCGGCAATAACCTCAAGGACGTGGACCTGGAGATTCCTGCGGGGTTGTTCGTGTGCGTCACCGGCGTATCGGGTTCCGGCAAATCCACTCTCATCAACGACACCCTGTTCCGCTACACGGCGATGGAACTGAACGGTGCCAGCGAAAAGCCCGCGCCATTGCGCAAGGTCGAAGGCCTGGAGCATTTCGACAAGGTCGTCGACATCGACCAGTCGCCAATCGGGCGCACGCCGCGTTCGAATCCGGCGACCTACACCGGACTGTTCACCCCGCTGCGCGAGTTGTACGCGCAGGTGCCCGAAGCACGCGCACGCGGCTACCAGCCGGGTCGCTTTTCGTTCAACGTCAAGGGCGGTCGTTGCGAGGCCTGCGAAGGCGACGGGTTGATCAAGGTCGAGATGCACTTCTTGCCGGATGTGTACGTCGCCTGCGACGTCTGCCACGGCAAGCGCTACAACCGCGAGACGCTGGAGATCACCTACAAAGGGCACACGATTTCCGATGTGCTGGAAATGACCGTCGAAGATGCACTGAAACTTTTTGAAAACGTGCCGACCCTGGCACGCAAACTTGAAACCCTGATCGACGTCGGGCTTTCCTATATCAAGCTCGGCCAGAGCGCGACGACGCTGTCCGGCGGCGAGGCGCAGCGCGTGAAACTCTCGCGCGAGTTGTCCAAGCGCGACACCGGTCGCACGCTGTATATCCTCGATGAGCCGACCACGGGCCTGCATTTCCATGACATCGAACAACTGCTGCGCGTGCTGCACCGCCTGCGCGACGATGGCAACACCGTGGTCGTGATCGAACACAATCTGGACGTGATCAAGACTGCCGACTGGGTGATCGATCTCGGTCCCGAGGGCGGCGGCCGCGGCGGCAGCATCATCGCCACCGGCACGCCCGAACAGATCGCCCGCGACAAGTCCTCGCACACCGGACGCTTCCTCGCCCGCGTGCTCGGCAATGGCAAGCGCAAGGCGGCGGCATGAGCGCGCAATTCCTGATCGAAGTCCCGTTTTCGCTGCGCTGGCGCGACCTCGACGCGTTCAACCACGTCAACAATTCCAGTTTTTTCACGTTTCTCGAAGAATCCAGGCTCCGCTGGTTGACGGGGCTCGACGGCGAATGGAACACACCACGTTTCATGCCGGTGCTGGCGGCGGCGAATCTCAACTACCGCGCGCAATTGTCCTGGCCCGGCGAGATTCTCGTCCGCCTTTCTTGCGAGCGTCTGGGAAATTCCTCGCTCACCATCGCCCACCGCATTCTCGGTGCCGGCCTGGAAGAAGCGCTCTACTGTGACGGCAACACCGTGATGGTCTGGGTCGATCCCGCGACCGGCAAATCGGTGCCGTTGCCAGAAGCGGTGCGCAGGGCTTGCGCATAGTTCGATCGCTTCGTTTTTCTTTCCTGATTCGCTACGAAGTTCAGCCGCGCAAGGCTCTTGATCGTCATTCCCGCGTGCTTCTTGCGGGAATCCAGTGACTTTGCTGCCGCATTTTGAGTCGTACAACGTACAAAGGCTCTGGATGACCAGCCTCCGGCTGTTGAAGAACGCTTCCCGCTTTCGCGGGAATGACGAGCTGAGAATTGTCGCTACTCAGGTTCCCTTTTGCATCAACGCGTGTGCGATTGGCCTGCCATTGTCGCTGCGCAGCGTGCATTGCTGCGAGCATCGGCATATACTCCCCACCAGTATATGAATGGGTTTGAGTCGTGCCGCATTCGCCGCAAGAAAAGCAACGTGCCGTCGCGCGCCTGCGCCGCATCCGCGGGCAGGTCGACGGGCTCGAACGCGCGGTCGCGGCCGGCACCGATTGCGGCTCGATCCTGCAACAGATCGCCGCGTTGCGCGGCGCCGTCAACGGCCTGATGGCCGGCATCCTCGACAGCCACCTGCGCGAGGAATTCACCCAGGTTGCGGTCGATCCGAAAATCCGCAAACAACATCAGGCGAGCATCGACGAGGTGATCGCGCTGGTGCGTTCCTATCTCAAATGAAAAGGAAATCGCCATGAAATCCCGTGCCGCCGTCGCCTTTGCCGCAGGACAACCGCTGAAGATCGTCGAAATCGACGTCGCCCCGCCGCGCAAGGGCGAGGTGTTGGTGAAGATCAGCCACACCGGCGTCTGTCACACCGATGCGTTCACGCTTTCGGGCGACGATCCCGAAGGCCTGTTTCCCTGCGTGCTCGGTCACGAGGGCGCGGGCGTGGTGGTCGAGGTCGGCGAAGGCGTGGCCAGCGTCAAGCCCGGCGATCACGTCATTCCGCTCTACACCGCCGAATGCGGTCAATGCCTGTTCTGCAAATCGGACAAGACCAATCTGTGCACTTCGGTACGCGCAACCCAAGGCAAGGGTGTGATGCCGGACGGCACTACCCGTTTCAGCTATCAAGGCAAGCCGCTGTACCACTACATGGGCTGCTCCACATTCAGCGAATACACCGTGGTTGCGGATGTCTCGCTGGCCAAGATCAATCCCGCCGCCAATCACGAGCAGGTGTGCCTGCTCGGCTGCGGCGTCACCACGGGTTTGGGCGCGGTCAAAAACACGGCCAAAGTGGCCGAAGGCGATTCGGTTGCCGTATTCGGTCTCGGCGGCATCGGCCTTGCCGTGATCCAGGGCGCAAAACGGGCCAAGGCCGGACGCATCATCGCCGTCGACACGAACCCATCCAAGTTCGACATGGCGCGCGACATGGGCGCGACCGATTTTGTCAATCCCAAGGATCACGACAAGCCGGTGCAGCAGGTGATCGTGGAGATGACCGGCTGGGGTGTCGATCACAGCTTCGAGTGCATCGGCAACGTCAACGTGATGCGCGCGGCGCTCGAATGCGCGCATCGCGGCTGGGGCCAGAGTGTCATCATCGGCGTGGCGGGCGCCGGACAGGAGATTTCCACCCGTCCCTTCCAGCTCGTCACCGGACGCCGTTGGCTCGGCACCGCGTTCGGCGGCGTCAAAGGCCGCTCGCAGTTGCCCGGCATGGTCGAAGACGCGATGCGTGGCGATATTCGGCTGGCGCCGTTCGTCACGCACACGATGGGGCTCGATGGCATCAACGAGGCTTTCGACCTGATGCATCAGGGCAAATCGATCCGCAGCGTCGTGCACTACTGATTCACCCACCCCACTCAACCGCAGGAGATTCCCATGGCAAGCCCCGTCATTTCCGGCAACAACGTCTTTTCGCATGTATTTCTCGGCGCGGCCGACTTGAAAAAATCCAGCGCGTTTTATGACGCCACGTTGGGCAAACTCGGCATCAAGAATCTCGGCCCGTTCGGCGACAAGATCTTTCTCTACGGACGCGACAAGCCGGCGTTCCTCGTTGGTCTCCCTGGCAGCGGCGGGGCACCTTCGAGCAATGGCGTGACGGTTGGCTTCGCGGCCGCCTCGCCCGCCGAAGTGGATGCTTTCCATGCCGCAGGGCTCGCCGCCGGCGGCAGCGATGAAGGCAAACCCGGCCCGCGCAGCCATCTGCCCGGCGCCTACGCCGCTTATTTGCGCGATCCAGCCGGCAACAAGGTCTGCGCGTACACGTTCACCTGATGATGGAGCGCATCGAACATCGCGCCAGCTGCGGCGGCTGGCAGGACGTCTATCGGCACGATTCACGCGTACTCCATTGCGCGATGAACGTTGCCGTCTACCTGCCGCCGCAGGCCGAACGCGGCCCGGTGCCGGTGTTGTACTGGCTATCGGGCCTGACCTGCACCGAACAAAACTTCATCACCAAGGCCGGCGCGCAGCGCTATGCGGCCGAACATGGCATCGCCCTCGTCGCACCGGACACCAGCCCGCGCGGCGACGACGTCGCCAATGCGCCCGGCTACGACCTGGGTCAAGGCGCGGGTTTCTACGTCAACGCCACGCAAGCACCGTGGTCGGCGCACTACCGCATGTACGACTATGTGGTGGACGAACTGCCCGCGCTGATCGAAGCGAATTTTCCGGTGACCTCCACGCGTTCGATTTTCGGGCATTCGATGGGTGGGCATGGCGCGCTGGTGATCGCCTTGCGCAATCCGGGACGCTATCGCAGCGTGTCGGCGTTCGCGCCCATCGTCGCGCCGACCCAGGTGCCGTGGGGGCAGCAGGCGTTGGGCGCCTATCTGGGCGATGATCGGCAGGCGTGGAAATCTTACGATGCCACCGAGTTGGTGAAGACCGCGACGGAAAAATTGCCGCTACTGATCGATCAGGGCGAGGCCGACGAATTCCTCGCCATCGATCTGAAGCCCGAATTGTTGCGCGACGCTTGTGCCGCCGTCGGCCATCCCCTGCAATTGCGGATGCAACCGGGCTACGACCACAGCTACTATTTCATCGCCAGCTTCATCGGCGAGCACATCGCCTGGCACGCGGCGGCCCTGGCATTGCCCAGGACCTGATGCTTACGGCGCGGTGTCGCGCATCGCGAATTCGCCATCCGCACCGCCACCCGATTTTGTGGAAATGTGGATTTTCACCGTGTCGCCAGCGTGCAGCTCGTGTTTGCCATCCATCAACATGAAGTGCTTGCCGCCGGGCGCGAAGGCAACGTTCGATCCTGGCGCGATGGTGATATCGCCGAGCGGCCGCATGCGCTCGACGCCGTTTTCGCTGAAGCTTTCATGCAACGACACATCGCCGAAATCCGCGCTGCTCGCACCGGTCACGATGAGCGACGCATCACCGGCGTTCTTCAGCACGGCGTAACCCGCCAGCATCGCCGCGCCAGGCGGCGCGCTTCGAATCCACGCGTGCTCGACAATCAGGCGCCCTGCCGCGCTCGCGTTCGCCGCCAGCGCGAGCGTCACCAGCCAAGCGAATTTCAAACGCATGTTTGCCTCCGCATCCTTTGCGCCTATCATAGCCGCATCGCCCCGACAGCAGGCAGCCATGCTCGAATCCATCCGCCACGACGCCATCCTCGAACTGCGCATGGCGCGCCCACCCGTCAACGCGCTTAATCCGGATCTGGTGCGTGCACTGCGCAGCGCCGTCGAAGAGGCGGACGCCATGGGCGCGCGCGGCATCGTGCTGAGCGGTCGCGCCGGCATGTTCTCCGCTGGCCTGGATGTGCCCGAACTGTTGCAGATCGATCGCGCCGCACTGGTCGCGTTCTGGCAGGAATTCTTCGGTTTGTGTGCGGCCCTGGCGGCATCGCCGATCCCGATCGTCGCGGCGATGGGTGGACACAGCCCGGCCGGTGGCGCGGTGCTGTCGATCTTCTGCGATTACCGCATCATGGCGCGCAGCGTCGATCCCGCCAAACCGTATCGCATCGGCTTGAACGAAGTGCAAGTCGGGCTGAGCGTTCCGGATGTTATCCAGTGTGCGCTGCGCCGGCTGGTTGGCACCTATCGCGCCGAGCGCATGGTCGTTGCCGGGCAGATGCTTGATCCCGAGCAGGCACTGGCGATCGGTCTCGTCGACGAATTGAGCGCCGCGGATGACGTGGTGCCGCGCGCATTGGCATGGCTGGGCAACCTGCTCAAGCTGCCGCCGCAGGCGATGGCGGCGACGCGTGGACTGGCGCGCTCGGACCTGATCCAGTTGTTCGCCGACCCGACGCGCCTGTCAATCGAGGAATTCGCCGATGGCTGGTTTGGTGCCGAAACCCAGTCCACGCTGCGCGCGCTGGTGGCGCAGCTCAAGAAGAGCTAGACCTCGGCCGGCGACAGCACCTCGTCGATCGAGTACATCCCCGGCGGCTTTCCCGCCATCCAGATCGCCGCCGCCAGCGCGCCACGCGCAAAGATGTCGCGATTGGACGCACGATGCGTGATTTCCAGGCGCTCGCCGACGGTGCTGAACAACACCGTATGCTCTCCGGCGACATCGCCGCCACGCAATACCGCGAAGCCGATCTCACCGGCCTGGCGCGGACCGGTCTTGTCGATGCGCGCAAACACCGCGCGTTCAGGCAAGGTCGTGCCGCGACTCTCGGCAACGGCCTGCCCCAACGCCAACGCCGTGCCCGAAGGTGCGTCATGCTTGCGCGCATGGTGCATTTCCACGATCTCGCAATCCCAATCGGGCAGTGCAGCGCCGACGCGCTTGGCCGCGCGCAACAACATGGCCACGCCGAGACTGAAATTCGCCGCCCACAACACGGGAATCGACTGCGCCGCGCGCTCCAGCGCCACGCGCTGTTCCTCGCGCAGGCCGGTGGTACCGCTGACGAACGCGGCGCGACGTTGCAGCGCCAACGCCAACGCCGCGTCGAACGCATTCGCGCCGCTGAAATCCACGAGTACGTCGCACGGCACGTCCGGATCGAGCGCCGTGGAAAAATCCACCAGCCGCTCCAGAGTACCGAAGACGCGATCCAGGGGTTCGTCGGCGAGGCCGGAACCCGGGCGCACCAGGGCGCATGCCAGGCGCGCCTTGTCCGATTCCAGGATCGCGCGCACGACGGCCTGGCCCATGCGGCCGGACGAACCGTAAACAACCACATCGACCAATTCGCTCATCGAATTTCCCGCAGGCGTGGGCAGTTCGCGTCTTTGGCGCCGAGTATACGTGCAGACCCGCCGCAACGGACGAAGCCGGAACCTTGGGCGGATGCAAACCCCTGACAATCGGCCCATGCGCGATTCCGTACACACGGCTACATTGTGCCGTTACACCAACGCGAGGCATCCATGATGTTCACTCCTGCTCGTCTGCTTCGAAGTCCCGCACTGACGCGATGGGCACTGCCGCTCGCCATGCTTGCCGCCACACCCGCGCTTGCCGGCGTCAACCCGCAGGCCCAGGTACCGCCGCCGCAGGACACGCCCTACCCCGGCACCATCGCGATCCATGTCGATGCCAGCGATACGGCGCAAGGCATCTTCCGCGTGCACGAGAGCATTCCCGTGCAGCCCGGCGCGTTGACCCTGCTCTATCCGAAATGGATTCCCGGCGACCATTCGCCCAGCGGACCAATCGACAGTCTTGCCGGTCTCGTGCTGACGGCGGACGGCAAGCCACTGGCGTGGAAGCGCGATCCTTACGACGTGTACGCCTTCCACGTGGACATTCCTGCCGGCGTGTCGCGGCTGGACGCGAACTTCCAGCACCTGTCCTCGCGCGGCGGCGGCTTCGAGATGACCGGCAACATGCTGATGCTGGAATGGAACGCGCTGGCGCTGTATCCGGCTGGCCACTACTCGCGCCAGATCACGTTTGCGCCGACGGTCAAGCTGCCGGACGGCTGGCAGTTCGGCAGCGCGCTCGAGACGGCATCGCAATCCGGCGCCACCACTACCTTCAAACCGGTCACCTTCAACAACCTGGTCGATTCGCCGATCTACGCCGGTCTTCATTTCAAGCGCGTGGACCTGGCTCCCGGGGCCAAGGTGCCGGTGCATCTGGATGTCGTCGCCGACGCGCCCAAATACCTGGAGATCACGCCGGCGCAGTTACAGGCGCATCGCGCCCTGGTGACGCAGGCCAATACGCTGTTCGGCTCGCATCATTACGATCACTACGATTTCCTGCTCTCGCTGTCGGATCAACTGGCTGGCAACGGCCTGGAGCACCATCAATCCAGCGAGAACGGCGTCGGTGTCGATTACTTCACCGGCTGGTACGACAACGTGACCGGCCGCGATCTCCTGGCGCACGAATTCACGCATTCCTGGAACGGCAAGTTCCGCCGTCCGGCGGACCTGTGGACGCCCGATTTCAACACGCCGATGGGCGATTCGCTGCTGTGGGTGTACGAGGGCCAGACCCAGTACTGGGGTTTCGTGCTGACCGCGCGCTCGGGCATGTGGACACCGCAACAGTTCCGCGACGCGCTGGCCATGGTCGCGGCCAATTACGACCGCAATCGCCCGGGTTTCCAGTGGCGCACGCTCGAAGACACCACGAATGACCCGACCGCCGCGCATCGCGCGCCGTTGCCGTACCGCAGTTGGCAGATGAGCGAGGAGTACTACAGCGGCGGCCAGATGATGTGGCTGGCGGTGGACGCGAAGATCCGCGAACTCAGCCACGGCAAGCAGTCGCTGGACACATTCGCCAAGGCATTCTTTGGCATCGACAATGGCAGTTATGTCACGAAAACCTACACATTCGACGATGTGGTCGCGGCGCTCGACGGCGTGGTGAAGTTCGACTGGAAGGCGTTCCTCGCGCGCTATGTCGACGAACTCGATCCGCCGTTGCTGAGCGGCGTCGACGCATCCGGCTGGAAACTCGTCTACACCGACAAGCCCAGCGAATACGAAAAACAGTACGAAAGCCACGACCAATCGCCGCGGCATATCTTCAATTTCACCTACTCGATCGGGTTGACGCTGACAAAAGACGGCCGCATCAACGACGTGCGCTGGAATGGCCCCGCATTCAAGGCTGGCGTCACCAGCGGTGCGACCGTGGTCGCGGTCAACGGGCACGAATACAAGTCCGACGTACTCAAGGATGCCATCACGGCGGCAAAAGATGGCAAGGCGCCGATCGAGCTGCTGATCAAGAACCAGGGCGAGTACAAGACGATTCCGGTCGACTACCACGGCGGCTTGCAGTACCCGCACCTGGAACGCATCGCGGGCACGCCGGACTACCTGTCGTCGATCATCACCGCCCGCCAATGACGGGCGGCACGCGTCAGCCGGTCATCTTCGCGAAAAACTGGCGCACGTTGTCGACGAAGCCACTGCTGCGCGGCGAGTGCTTCTTCGCCTCGTCGTCGCTGCTGAACGTGGCCTCGAACTGATCGAGCAGCTCGCGCTGGTGCTTGTTGAGTTTGACCGGGGTTTCCAGCACCACGCGGCAGATCAGGTCGCCGACATGTCCGCTGCGCACGTTGCGCACGCCCTTGCCGCGCAGCCGAAACAGCGCGCCGGTCTGGGTTTCGGCCGGAATCTTGATCGACGCTTCGCCGCCGAGCGTCGGCACCTCGAGTTCGGCGCCGAGCGCGGCCTGCGCGAAGCGGATCGGCACTTCGCAGAACAGGTCGTCGCGTTCGCGCTGGAAGATCGCGTGCTCGCGCACGTTGACCTCGACATACAGATCGCCGGGTTGCGTTCCTGCCGGGCCAGCCTCGCCTTCGCCGGACAGGCGGATGCGATCGCCGGTGTCCACGCCGGCGGGAATCTTCACCGCGAGCTTCTTCTCGTGTTCGATGCGGCCTTCGCCATGGCAGGCCTTGCACGGATTGGCGATCTTCTTGCCGCTGCCGTTGCAATGCGGGCACGCCTGCTGGATCGAGAAGATCCCGTTCTGCATGCGTACGCGGCCATGGCCCTGGCAGGTCTTGCAGGTTTCCAATTTGCCATCGGCGGAACCGGAGCCTGCGCATTTTTCGCAGGCCGCGAGCGTCGGCACGCGAATCTGTTTTTCCGCCCCGGACACTGCCTCTTCTAGTTCCAGATCGAGCACGTAGCGCAGGTCTGCGCCACGCCTTGGCTGGCGCGAGCGACCGCCTCCGAATATATCGCCGAAAATATCGCCGAAGATATCGCCCATGTCGGCAAACCCGGCCCCACCGCGTCCGCCCATGCCCTGCTCGAAGGCGGCGTGGCCGTGGCGGTCGTACAGTGCGCGTTTGTCGGGATCGCCGAGGACTTCGTAGGCTTCCTTGGCTTCCTTGAACTTCTCCTGCGCGTGCGGATCGTCCGGGCAACGGTCAGGGTGGTACTTCATCGCCAGGCGGCGGAAGGATTTCTTCAGTTCGACCTCGGTGACGCTGCGTTCGACGCCGAGGACCTCATAGTAGCAACGCTTGCTCATATGGACGTGATCATGGATTTGATATCAGGTGTCTTTCAATACGCCGATCCGGCACGATCCAGATCAATGCGACGACGACATACAGCACACACGAAACAATGGGCGCGAAAAACGAGGAAGCAATGGCAACGAGATAAATGGCTGGCGAGGCCTTTTCCTTCCAGCCACTGCCGAGGGCGCGTGCGAGTGCACCCTGGCGGCCACCGTTGCAGGCGATCAGGCTGCGCGAAAGCGGGATCCACGCCAATGCGCTGAGGAGCAGGACAATGCCGTAAACCAGGGTTGGCAACGGTGCGGGAAATTCGCCATGCGCGCCATGCGCTTCATTCAGCCATGCCGTCGTGAATGGAAACAGCGAGATCCAGAACAGCATGTGCAGGTTCGCCCACATCACGCGGCCGTTGATGCGCTCGGCCAGATGCATCAGATGATGATGATTGTTCCAGTAGATCGCGACGTAGATGAAGCTGAGCACATAGCTCGCGAACACCGGCCAGTTGGCCAGCAGCGCAGGCAAGGTCGCTTCGTGCGGCGGCTTCAACTCCAGCACCATGATCGTGATGATCACGGCGATCACGCCGTCGGTGAATGCTTCCAGTCGCCCCTTTTCCATTTCCGCACTCCGACGTGTACTTGCTCGTCATTCCGGCAGGGACTGCCGGAATCCAGTTGCCAAGGATGGCATCCATGCCGTCTGGATGCCGGCATTCCATGCCGGCATGACGTGTTCCGTTTATTTACTTCTTCTCGTCTTTGACTTCCGTGAACTCGGCGTCGACCACATCATCCTTCGGTGCCGCGCCAGGTTCGGCGTGCGCACCGGCATCGCCCGCGCCGGCGTGGCCGGCAGCCGCGGCAGCGGCCAGCGATTGCGCGGCCTGTTCGAGCGCCGTGCACTTGGCTTCGATGGCATCCTTGTCGTCGCCCTTCATGACTTTTTCCAGATCGGACAGCGCCGCTTCGATCGCGCCGATCTGACCCGGCGCCTTGCCGCCATGTTCCTTGATCGCCGCGCGCGTGGCATGCACGAGCTGATCGGCCTTGTTGCGGCTGCCAACGAGTTCGTGGAATTTCTTGTCGTCTTCCTTGTTCGCCTCGGCATCGCGCACCATGCGCTGGATCTCGTCCTCGTTCAGGCCGGAACCGGCCTTGATCTCGATGCGCTGTTCCTTGCCGGTCTTCTTGTCCTTGGCCGACACATGCAGGATGCCGTTCGCATCGATGTCAAAGGTGACCTCGACCTGCGGCATCCCGCGCGGCGCGGGCTCGATGCCGGCCAGATCGAACTTGGCCAGCGACTTGTTCGCGCTGGCGCGCTCGCGCTCGCCCTGCAGCACATGCACGGTGACCGCGCTCTGATTGTCCTCGGCAGTGGAGAACACCTGCGTGTTCTTGGTCGGGATCGTGGTGTTCTTCTCGATCAGCTTGGTCATCACGCCGCCGAGCGTCTCGATACCCAGCGACAGCGGAGTGACATCGAGCAGCAGCACATCCTTGACCGTGCCGCCAAGCACGCCGCCCTGAATCGCCGCGCCGACGGCGACGGCTTCATCCGGGTTGACGTCCTTGCGCGGCTCCTTGCCGAAGAAATCCTTGACCGTGTCCTGGACTTTCGGCATGCGCGTCTGACCGCCGACGAGGATCACCTCGTTGATGTCGCCGACCTTGAGGCCCGCGTCGTTGAGCGCGGTGCGGCACGGCGCGATGGTCTTCTCGATCAGATCGCCGACCAAAGCCTCCAACTTCGCACGCGTGAGCTTCAGGTTCAGATGCTTGGGTCCGGATGCGTCTGCCGTGATGTACGGCAGGTTGACATCGGTCTGCTGCGCGCTGGACAGCTCGATCTTGGCGCGCTCGGCGGCGTCTTTCAGGCGCTGCAAGGCCAGCGAATCGTTTTTCAGATCCACGCCGGACTCTTTCTTGAATTCCTCGACCAGAAAATCGATCAGGCGCTTGTCGAAGTCCTCGCCACCCAGGAACGTATCGCCATTCGTGGCCAGCACCTCGAACTGCTTTTCGCCATCGACTTCGGCGATCTCGATGATGGAAATATCGAAGGTGCCGCCGCCCAGGTCATACACCGCGATCTTGCGATCGCCGCCCTTCTTGTCGATGCCGTAGGCGAGCGCCGCCGCAGTCGGCTCGTTGATGATGCGCTTGACGTCGAGGCCGGCGATGCGGCCGGCATCCTTGGTCGCCTGACGCTGCGAGTCGTTGAAATACGCGGGCACGGTGACCACGGCCTCCGTGACCGGCTCACCGAGGAAATCCTCGGCGGTCTTTTTCATCTTCATCAGGATCTTCGCCGAGATTTCCTGCGGCGAAAGACTCTTGCCGTCGGCGGTTGCCAACCACGCGTCGCCGTTGTCGTGCTGCACGATCTTGTACGGCACCAGGTTGATGTCCTTCTGCACCTCGGCGTCGGTGAACTTGCGTCCGATCAGGCGCTTCACGGCGTAGAAGGTATTCTTCGGATTGGTCACCGCCTGGCGTTTGGCCGTCGCGCCCACCAGGACTTCGTTGTCCTTGTACGCGACGATGGATGGCGTGGTGCGGTCGCCTTCTGAATTCTCGATGACGCGGGCGGTCGTGCCCTCCATCACCGAAACGCAGGAATTGGTGGTGCCAAGGTCGATGCCGATGATCTTGCCCATGATTTCAATCTCCGGATGATTCAATGCGGCTCAAGCGCCGCGCATGGCGTGACAAATGGGGGTCAGGCGATTCAATTCAAGCGCCGGCGGCCTTGGCCACCATGACCAGGGCCGGGCGCAGCAAACGGTCGTTGAGCGCATAGCCCTTCTGCATCACCGAGACGACGGTGTTCGGGGCCGCTTGCGGGGCATCGACCATGCCGACAGCCTGGTGCACTTCGGGATTGAACGGCTGGCCGAGCGGATCGACCTGCTTCAGGCCGTTGTTCTCAGCCACCTTGAGCAAGGCTTTCAGAGTCAGGTCCATGCCCTCGCGCAATGAACCGACGTCGGCGGTTTCCACGGCCAGCCCGCGTTCCAGACCGTCGCACACCGGCAGCAGATCGCCGAGCAGGCGCTCGTTGGCGAACTTGCGGGCCTGTTCCAGGTCGCGCTGCAGGCGCTTGCGCTGGTTCTCGATCTCGGCGCGCTCGCGCAGCAGAAGGTCGCGCATTTCACCGAGCTTGGATTCGTATTCGTTGACCAGCTTGCCGAGTTCGTCGACGCCAGCTGGGCCGGCATCCAGCGACTCGTCCTGCGTCGGGCTGGGGTTGGTGTCTTCCATTGCTCGGTTCCTGGATTGAGTGCAGACCACCCTATGTGGCCTGCCGCGCCTGATTCAAGGCACCGGACAATAACTGCGCCGTCGTCTGTACCACCGGGATCACGCGCTGGTAGGCCATGCGCGTCGGCCCGATCACGCCGAGCACGCCAAGCACGCGGCCTTCGATGCCGTAGGGCGCCGTCACCAGGCTCAGGCCGTCCAGCGCCGCAAAGCCCGATTCCTCGCCGATGAACAGGCGCACGCCTTCGGCGCGCGCGCAGCCTTCGAGCAGATTGAGCAGATCGCGTTTGCGCTGGAATGCCTCGAACAACTCGCGCAGCCGATCCACATCGGACACGCCCTGCGCGCCCATCAGGTTGACCTGGCCCGCGACCAGCATGTCGGCGCCAGGGCTTTCCGGGAACGCCTGCTGCGTCACGTCGACCGCGGCGACCATGAGCTGATGCAGGCGGTGGCTGGTCTCGCGCATCTCGCGCGCCAGGCGCTCGCGGATCTCGCTCATGCGCAATCCGGCATAGTTGGCATTGAGGAAGTTGGCCACTTGCTCGAGCTCGCCGGGCGCGTACGGGCGCTGCGTGGCGACGACGCGGTTCTGCACCTCGTTGTCCGAGAACACCAGGATGACGAGCACGCGGTTGCCGCCAAGGGCGACGAAATCGATATGGCGGAATGGAAATTCCTCGCGCTTGGGCACGGTCACGACGCCGACGAACCGGGTGACGTCCGACAACAGCGACGAGGCGCCGCTGAGCAGGTCCTGGGTGGCCCCGGCCGTGGGCAACTCGCGGCGCATCCGGTCCACCTGCTGCGCTTCCAGGGGCTTGAGTTCGAGCAGGCTGTCGACGAAAACGCGGTAGCCCTGCGCGGTCGGCACGCGCCCGGCCGAGGTGTGCGGCGCAGCCAGCAGGCCGAGTTCCTCCAGATCCGCCATGACGTTGCGGATCGTGGCCGGACTGACGTCCAGGCCCGCGCTGCGCGCCAGCGTGCGCGAGCCCACCGGCTCGCCGTCGGCGATGTACTGGGCGATCAGCGCGCGCAGCAATTGCCGGGCGCGGGCATCGAGTTTGTCGTGCAGGTTGAAGGGCATCGCGCTGGCCAGCGGGGATGACGATGAATTGGGGCGGCGTCGATTCTATTCAATAAGACTGGACTTGGGCAGCCAAAGTCCTTAACCTTGGCGTCGATCGGGGTAAACCGGCGCGGGCAAGGCCCGTCGCCAGCATCACGCCTCCGCTGCAAGACCTTTCGGATACCACCCACGCCCGTACCCTCGGCGCGTGCGCATGGCGGCAAGTCCACGCCGCCGGATGAACGAGATTCCAATCTACCCACACTCAACCAACGCTTCGTGAGAAGCGCGCTGCATGACGAATTCCCGCCCATGACCACGCAGGCCGCCACGAGTCCGGAAGCACCGGAAGGCGCCGTCCTCTTTGCCACTCCGCCGCAGCAGCAGGAAATGCCGCTGGCGATCGTGCGCGGACAGCCGGTGCTGCAGATGCCGCAGGACCTGTACATTCCGCCCGACGCGCTCGAGGTCATCCTCGAAGCATTCGAAGGCCCACTCGACCTGCTGCTGTACCTCATCCGCCGCCAGAACCTGGACATCCTCGATATCCCGATCGCCGAGATCACGCGCCAATACGTCGACTACATCGACCTGATGCGCGACCTGCGCCTGGAACTGGCCGCCGAATACCTGGTGATGGCCGCGATCCTGGCCGAGATCAAGTCGCGCCTGCTGCTGCCGCGCCCGCCCGCCGAAGAAGGCGTCGAAGAAGATCCGCGCGCGGAACTGGTGCGCCGCCTGCAGGAATACGAGCGCTTCAAGAAGGCCGCCGAGGACATCGAGGCGCTGCCGCGCAGCGAACGCGACTTTTCCGTCGTTTCCGCCTTCGTCCCGGACAAGGCCGTGGTACGCCTGCCGCCGCCGGTGGAACTGCGCGAACTGCTGCTCGCGCTCAAGGACGTGCTCAAGCGCGCCGAATTGCTCGGCCATCACGCGATCCAGCGCGAGGCCTTGTCCGTGCGCAACCGCATGAGCGACGTGCTCAAGAATATCGGCGACGGCGAATTCCATCGCTTCGAAACGCTGTTCAACGCCGAGGAAGGCCGCCTGGGCATCGTCGTCACGTTCCTGGCCATCCTCGAGCTGGCCAAGGAACTGCTCATCGAAATCACCCAGACCGAGCCGCTCGCGCCGATCTATCTCAAATCCCTCGCCATCGCGGGATGAACGCAGTGAAATTGATTGTCATGGAAACAAACCAGCTCAAGCAAATCATCGAAGCCGCCCTGCTCGCCGCCGCACAGCCACTGTCGCTGACGCAATTGTCGGCCCTGTTCGGCGAAAACGAGGCCGCCAGCCACGAAGACATCGCCCGCGCGCTCGAGGAACTCGCCGCCGACTGTGCGTCGCGCGGCGTGGAGCTCAAGGAAGTCGCTTCCGGGTTCCGCTACCAGGTGAAGCAGGACGTGCACCCATGGGTCGCACGCTTGTGGACCGAGCGCCAGACCAAGTACTCGCGCGCCCTGCTCGAAACCCTGGCCCTGATCGCCTACCGCCAGCCGATCACGCGCGGCGAGATCGAGCAGATCCGGGGCGTCGCCGTCTCGACCAATATCGTCAAGACGCTCGAAGAACGCGAATGGGTGCGCGTGGTCGGCTATCGCGACGTGCCCGGCAAGCCGGCGCTGTTCGGCACGACGAAGATTTTCCTGGATTACTTCAACCTCAAGTCGCTCGACGAACTGCCGCCGATGGCCGAGATCCGTGACATCGAAGATTACGATCCGCAACTGACGCTGGCGCCCGTAGCACCCGCCGATGCGGAAGCGGCGGATGCCGCCATGATCGCGCCGGAAACCGACGCGGCGAACGAGGAATCCACGGACGACAATGCCGCAGACGCCACGCAGGAGCCGCGCGCATGAACACGCCACGCACCCTGCTTTCGCTCAAGCGCCCGCAATCCGACGGCCCGATCCTCGAAGAACGCCTGCACAAGGTGCTGGCCAACGCCGGCCTGGGCTCGCGCCGCCTGCTCGAAGAACGCATCCAGGCCGGCGAGATCCGCGTCAACGGCAATGTCGCCGAAATCGGCTCGAGCGTGCGCGCCGGCGACCGCGTGGAACTCGACGGCAAGCTCTTCGTCGCGATCAACGACAACGCCGAACATGCGCAAGTCATCGTGTTCCACAAACCCGACGGCGTGGTCACCACGCGCGACGATCCGGAAGGCCGCCCGACCGTGTTTGAGCAATTGCCGCACCTCAAGGGCGCACGCTGGATCGCCGTCGGCCGGCTCGACATCAACACCACCGGACTGCTCCTGCTCACCACCGACGGCGCACTGGCGCACCGCCTGATGCACCCGAGCACCGAAATCGAACGCGAATACATCTGTCGTGTCCACGGTGAAGTTCCCGATGAGGCGCTGGAACGACTCAAGTCCGGCGTGCAGCTCGATGACGGCCCGGCAAGCTTCGAGGAACTGGCCGTGATCAGCCGCGGACCCAGCCACTCGTGGTTCCGCGTGGTCATCCGCGAAGGTCGCAACCGCGAAGTGCGGCGCATGTGGGAAACCCAGGGGCTGATGGTCAGTCGCCTCAAGCGCATCCGCTACGGCAATGTCGAACTGCCGCGCGGCCTGCTCAAGGGTCGCAGCGAGACGCTCGATGCGGAACAGGTCAAGGGCCTGCGCGCGCTCGCCGGCGCCGTGGAGTCCGAACCGACCCTGACCCTGCAACCGGTGATCGGGCAGCGCCGCGCGCCGAAAGCAGCGCCGAACGAGTTCCGTCCGGCGCCGAAGACCCAGCAGGCCTGGACCGGCGCGTACCATGACGAAGGCCGCGAACTGCGCGCATTCGACCGCATCCGCGAGGATGCGCCCGCACGTCCCGGCGGCCAGCGCAAATTCGGCAAGAAGAAGCCGCAACGCGGCCCCGGCGGTGGCAATGCGCCCAACCGCGACAACCGCAACGAGCGGCGCGGGCCCGGCGGCAATGCGCAAAACCGTGACAACCGCAACGGCCGGCGCGGTGCCGGACGCGGACAAACCCAGATCGGCGTCTATCAACCCGGCTCGCGCTGGGCGAACGAGAACACCGGCGGCGGCGCGAACCGGCCGCGGCGAGCCAAGCCCGCGCAATGGCGCCCACCTGTCACCGGCGTCCCCGGCGAACGCGAGGATGACCGCGGCGCGAAGCGCTTCATCGCCGGTTTGCGCGCAGAGAAAACGCGCTACGTACCACGTGGCGAACCGCGTGCGCCGCGTCCCGGCCAGGGTGTGCCGCGCGACGACATCGGCAACCGCCTGGGGCCACCGCGGGATGGGCAGGGCAAGCGCCGCGGCAAGCCTCGAAAGTGATTTTTGCAATCATCCTTGATCGCGAAGATCACGAAGCGGCCGTCCCTGGCCGCACTTTTCAACAAGATCAATCCAGCTTGATCGCCTTGCGGTCGCTGTCGCGGCGCTTCTGTTCCTTGGCCCTGAAGTCGGCCTGGCAACCATCGCGCTTGACCATCACGCAATCCAGGTAATCGGTTGCTTCCACCAGTGCGGCACGGATCGCCTTGCCTGCCGGGGTGTTTTCCTCGTGCGCCAGGTTGCCGCCGAAGCCGCCGCGGTACAGGCCCACCGCCACGCCACCGCCGGAACTGCGGCCCTCGATCGTGCGCGAATATTCGACGTCACTGGTTTCGGTATTGATCACGCGCAAGTCCACGGCGAGGTAGGCTTCGGATTTCTTGCCACCGAGGCTGATGCCCTTGAAGCTGAATCCACCGCCGGTACTGGCGGTATTTTCCTCGTACGCCGTCACCGTGCCGGTGATCAGGTATTGCGCGCCGGTCACCTTGCCGATCTTCGGGCCGGTGCCCGCCGCGACGCGCCCGGACGCGGCAAAGTTCTGTTCTTCGAGCACGTTCTGGATCTTCTGTCGCTCGACCACGCGGAAATCGCCGCTCGAGGACAGCTCGTTGGACAACATGCCGGACAATTCCCAACCCACGCCGCCGCGCCACCAGGCCGCGCCGGATTCGTTGCGGAACTCCGCGACGGCGATGCGCGGCCGGTTGTCGCCCGCCGCCAGTGCATTGCCGGTGGCAATCGCGCCCATCGCCAACATCACACCCAAGGCCAGATTCTTCATGTATCGACACTCCCCGATCGGATTGAAAGCCGAAAAATTCATACCCTGCCACGCCTACTATACCAGCGCCCAAGCCTGAAGGATGCGCTGTGAAACCGGCGTGACGAATCTGAATCTGATCGCCGCGCACGGCTAAAAGTTTCGCGCCGCGCAGAGAATTTTCGCATTAACCGGACTGCAACGACGGGTTAACCGGATGCACATGCGCGCACGCTATTTTGATGCGCAGATTAACGCGAAGGAGACCACCCATGCGCAGCAAACGTTTCCCCGAAGCCCGGGTTTTCGGCTATGCCATCGAACGCCTGGAAGAATACGACGACACCGGCCTGCCCCGCGCGGTGCGATTCGAAGTGTTGTGTCCGAAGACCAGCGCGGTACTGGGCGCGTTCGACGACACCCACTCGGCCAAGCGCTTCGCGATCGTGCACGAATTGCGCGCCATTCGCGCCGGCACGCAACGCTTGAACGGCGGCCTGCGCGTGGCTTGATCAGGTCAAGGCGAACGCGTCCGCGTCCATCCAGGCCGGGAAGCGCTCGCGGTGCGCGCTGAGGGCTGCCGGATCAAGCGCGACCGTGGCGGTTTGCTCTTGCGTGCCGAATTCGGCCAATGGCTGGCCGAGGAAATCCAGTACCACGCTGTCGCCGCTGTAGGACAAGCCGTTGCCATCGGTTCCGACGCGATTGACGCCGATGCAGTAACTCAGGTTTTCGATGGCACGTGCACGCAGCAGGGTTTGCCAGGCATGGCGCCGCGCGCTGGGCCAGTTGGCGACATACAACACCAGGTCGTAGTCGAACCCGCCATCCGCATGCCGATTGCGCGAATACACCGGAAAACGCAAGTCGTAGCACACCAGCGGACAAATCTTCCACCCACGCCATTGCACGATCAGGCGTTCGCTGCCCGCGGCATAGCGTTTGTGCTCGTCGGCGTAGCGGAACAGATGTCGCTTGTCGTAGTGCTGCACCTGCCCATCGGGCGTGACGAACAACAATCGGTTGAACACCTTGTCGCCCACGCGCAGTTGCACGCTGCCCGTGATCGCCGCCGCCAAGGCACGCGCGCACTCACGCAGCCACGCTACTGTCGGTCCATCCATTGTTTCAGCGGCGTGGATCGCCTCGTTGGAAAAGCCGCTGGTAAAGGTCTCCGGCAGCACGACAAGATCGGTTGCACCGCGCAACGGTTCGATCAGCGCACCGTAGTAGTCGCGATTGCCGGCCGGGTCGTGCCAGCGCGTCGCGCCTTGCACGAGCGAAATCCTCAAAGCTTGCATAGCCGTTCCGCAGCCGCCGCGAGGGTCTCGTCGCTCTTGGCGAAACACAAGCGGACCAGGTGCGCGCTGGGCGGCGTTTCGTAAAACGCGGACACCGGTATTGCCGCGACACCGGCTTCGCGCACCAGCCATTCGCAGAAATTCAGGTCGTCCAGCTTGCTCAGGGCGGAATACTCGACCAACTGGAAGTACGCGCCCTTCACCGGCAGCAGGTTGAATTTCGACGGCGCGAGCAGGCTGCGGAAGCGATCACGCTTGGCCTGGTAGAACGCCGGCAAGTCCAGGTAGTGCTGCGGATCGGATTCGAGCATGTCGGCGAACGCCCATTGCGCCGGGCTGAACGTGCAGAACGTCAGGTACTGGTGCACCTTGCGAAACTCCGCGCTCAACTGTGGCGGCGCGATGCAGTATCCGACCTTCCAGCCGGTGCAGTGATAGGTCTTGCCGAACGAGGAAATCACGAAACTGCGCGCGGCCAGTTCTGCATGACGCAGCACGCTCTGGTGCGCAAGGCCATCGAAAATGATGTGTTCGTAGACCTCGTCGGACAGCACGAAGATATCGGTGCCGCGCACGATTTCGGCCAGCGTTTCCAGATCGGACGCTTGGAGCACGGCGCCGGTCGGATTATGCGGCGAATTGATGAGGATCATGCGCGTGCGCGGCGAGATCGCATCACGCACGCGCTGCCAGTCGACGGAAAAATCCGGCAGGCGCAGCGGGATGTGCACGGCACGCCCGCCGGCCAATTCGACCGCCGGGTCGTAGCAGTCGTAACACGGATCGAGCATGATCACCTCGTCACCGGTATGCACGACGGCGGCGATCGCGGCGAACAAGGCTTCGGTGGCGCCGCTGGTGACGGTGACTTCGGTATCGGCGCTCACCTTGCGCCCGTACAGGCGTTCGGTCTTGAGCGCGATCTGCTCGCGCAGCTTCGGCACGCCCGTCATTGGCGCGTACTGGTTCTTGCCGGCATTCATCGCCGTGGCAAGCGCGTCGCGCAAACCCTGCGGGCCATCGAAATCGGGAAAGCCCTGGCCGAGGTTGATCGCCTTGTGCTGCGTCGCCAACTGCGACATCACGCTGAAAATGGTCGTACCGACCTTGGGCAGTTTGGTGCTGATCTGCATCGCGGGTTCCGGTTCGGATGTCCAAATCGAGCGCGATGGTAGCACGCGTGGTGCCCCGAGCCGGACTCGAACCGGCAAGGCGGTTTCCCGCCGAGGGATTTTAAGTCCCTTGCGTTTACCAATTTCGCCACCGGGGCTGGAGGCCAGGGTCGGAATCGAACCGGCGTACACGGCTTTGCAGGCCGCTGCATGACCACTCTGCCACCTGGCCGGTGACCGCGACAGCGTAGCAACGCCTGTCGCAAAAAACAAAACCTCGGATTGCCCGAGGTTCCATCGCAACAAATACTGGAGCGGGAAACGAGACTCGAACTCGCGACCCCGACCTTGGCAAGGTCGTGCTCTACCAACTGAGCTATTCCCGCGCGAGGACGCGCATTATACGGGTTGGCGCGAGGATGGCAACAGGCGTCAGCGTGACGCCTGGTCGCCGCGCATCGCCGGCCACGCGGCGCGCAGGTAGTCCAGGCCCGACCAGATCGTCAGCGCCGCGGCAACGACCAGCAAGGTTTCGCCGACGTGGAACAGGCGCAAGCTTTCCGATTCGTGCTGGTAGAGCAACACCACGATTGCCACGATCTGCATCAGGGTCTTGATCTTGCCGAGCATGGCAACCTTGACCAGGCCGTGCGCGCCGATTTCCGCCATCCATTCACGCAATGCGGAAATGGCGATCTCGCGGCCAACGATGATCGCGCTGGTGATCGCGAGCAACGGTGTGGGATTTTCCTGCACCAGCAGGAACAACGTCACCGCCACCATGAGTTTGTCGGCGACCGGATCCAGGAATGCGCCAAACCGCGAGTATTGATCGAAACGTCGCGCGATGAATCCATCCAGCCAGTCGGTCAGCGCCGCGGCGAGGAAAATCAACGCCGCAGTGACGTTCGCGCCGCGAAAACCCGCATAGAACACCGCGATCATCACCGGCAACAGGGCGATGCGGAACAGCGTCAGGATGGTCGGCCAGGTCCATTTCATGGATGCGAGTGTGCCATGCCTGCGTTCAGCCGTGGAACGCGGCGTAGATCTTTTCGGCAAGTTCTCGGCTGACCCCGCCGACCTGCGCCAGTTCGTCGACGCCTGCCGCCGCCACGCCGCCAAGGCCGCCGAAATGCTTGAGCAGGGCCGAACGCCGTTTCGCGCCGATGCCGGCGATTTCTTCCAGCCGGCTCTTCTCGCGCGCCTTTTCGCGACGCTGGCGATGACCGGTGATGGCGAAGCGATGCGCTTCGTCGCGGATCGCATCGAGCAGGTGCAAGGCCGGCGATTCGGGTCCGGGCCACAGCGTCTTGCCGGTGTCGCCGCGGATAAGGCTTTCGTGCCCGGAGCGACGCTCCGGCCCCTTGGCGATGCCGAGCACGAGCACGCCGCTCACGCCAAGGTCGGCCAGAACCTCCAGCGCCTGCGCGACCTGGCCTTTGCCGCCGTCGATCACGAGAATATCGGGCAACATGCCCTCGCCCGCCTGCAAACGCTTGTAGCGACGCTCCAGCGCCTGGCGCATGGCGGCGTAATCATCGCCCGGCTCGATGCCGGTGATATTGAAGCGCCGGTAGGCGGATTTGACCGGACCCTCCGGGCCGTAAATCACGCACGAAGCGACCGTCGCCTCGCCCATCGTGTGCGAGATGTCGAAGCATTCCAGCCGCTGCGGCGTGTCGCCCAATTCCAGCAGTTCGCGCAGGGATTCGAAACGCTCGTGGATGGTCTGCTGGCTGGCCAGCCGCGCCGCGAGCGCGGCTTGCGCGTTCTTGCGCGCCAGTTCCACGAAATGCGCGCGGTCGCCGCGCACGGCGGACTTGACCTCGACGATGTGGCCGGACTGCTCGCCCAGAGCGAGCGCGAGTACTTCGGCGCCTTCCGGCGCATGGCTGAACAACAACTCGCGCGGCACCGGCTTATCGAGATAGTACTGGGCGGCAAAGGCGGCCAGCACCGCACCTTCGTCTGCATCGACCGGCAGGCGCGGAAAGAAGTCGCGCGAACCCAGGTTCACGCCATTGCGGAAGAACAACACCGATACGCAAGCCAGTCCCGATTCGATGCAACAGGCCAGCGCATCCAGGTCGGCGCTGGCGCCTTGCACATGCACCTGCGCGTGCAGGCGCTTGAGCGTGGTGATCTGATCGCGCAGCCGCGCGGCTTTCTCGAACGCCAGCGCCGCGCTGGCGGTTTCCATCGCCGTGCCCAACTCATCGATCACGTCGCGGCTCTTGCCGTGCAGGAACATCGCCGCATGGCGCACCGATTCCTGGTATTCGTCAACGCCGACCAGGCCCACGCACGGCGCGCTGCACCGCCCGATCTGGTATTGCAAACAAGGCCGCGTGCGATTGCGGAAATAGCTGTCCTCGCATTGCCGCACGCGGAACAATTTCTGCATCAGGTCGAGGCTCTCGCGCACCGCCCATGCGCTCGGATACGGGCCGAAGTATTCGCCCTTGGCCGTCTTCGCGCCGCGATGGAAGGCCATGCGCGGATAACTCTCACTTTGCGAAAAAACGCGTCCCGGCATTTTTTCGCGGGCTTCATCGCCCGACAGAAAAATATATGGGTAGCTCTTGTCGTCGCGCAGCAGGATGTTGTAGCGCGGCTTGAGGCTCTTGATCAGCTGCGCTTCAAGCAGCAAGGCCTCGCCTTCGGTGCGCGTGAGGGTGACTTCCATGCGCGCAATTTGCGCCACCATCGCCGCGATGCGCGGTTGCAGGTTGGGCTTGAGGAAATAGCTGCCGACACGCTTCCTGAGGTTTCCCGCCTTGCCGACATACAAAGGCTCGCCGCGCGTGTCGAACATCCGGTACACGCCGGGCGAGGTGCTCAGGGTGCGGACGAATTCCCTGCCGTCGAACGCCACCGCACTGGTATCGGTTTCGCCCACCGATCACTCGGAAATGGTCAGGCGCCGGATCTGCCCGTTGGCAAGGTCGACGCGCACGATTTCATGCGCATTGGTGTTGGCGATCCACAGTGCGCCGGCGCCCAGCGCCAGGCCGGCCGGTTCGTGCAACGTGTAGGGCAGGTTCAGCGTGCGGACCTCGCCGCTGCGCAGGTTGATCGCCTTGATCTTGCCGTTGTAGCTGTCGGCGACGAAGACGAGTCCGCGCGCATCGGCGGCCACGGCAAGCGGGTGCTGCAGGCGCGCGTCTTCGCGCTTGCCGGCGGCATCGCCGAAATCGTACAGGCCGGAACCCGCCAGCGTGGTGACGCGATTGTCGAGCAGGCGCAGCAGGCGTACCGACGAGGAAGCCGCATCGGCAATCGCCATCTGCTGGCCGATCACACTCAAACTGGTTGGCTGTGCGAAGCTCGCGGTAACGCCCACGCCATCGGCAAGACCGAGTTGGCCGCTGCCGGCGAGCACGACCAGCGTGTTGCGCACCAGGTCGAGTTGCCAGATCTGGTTCTGCCCGGATACGGCAATGAAGGCGAGATCGCCAAGCACGGCCACATCCGCCGGGGCCGACATCGCCACCTTGGTCGGATCGAGGTTTTCGTTCGGCAGGTCATGGCCCGGCGCACCGGTGCCGGCGACGGTATCCACGTCGCCGCTGAGCAGGCGGATGCGGCGCAACGCATGATTGCCGGTGTCGGCGACGAACAGGACATCCTTCCCCACCGCCAGGCCCTGCGGATCGGTGAAGCCGGCATCGCGGCTGCGTCCATCCCAGTAACCCGGATTGCCCGAACCGAACTGGCGCACGACGCGCCCATCGTGCGTGCATTCGAGGATGCGATTGTGCCCGCTGTCGGCGATCCACAGATTCGATTCGCCGATCGCCAGCCGCGACGGAAACCGCAATGGCAAGCGCGCTTCGGCGCGCATCGAGTCGGCGCTGGATTCGTAAACGCGAATGTCCTGCGCGGCGGCTTCATCGAGCAGGTGCGCGATCAGGGTATCGGCTTCCTGGCGCCGACCTTCCCCCGGCAGCAGCGCGGCAAGCTGGCCTTGCGCATCGATCACCGCCAGTGTCGGCCACGCCGTCACCCCGTACGCCTGCCAGAGCAGGTAGTCCGGATCGTTCGCGACGGGATGGCGGATGTGGTTGCGATTGACCGCCTTGAGCACCGGTTCGCCCTGGCGCTGATAGCCGAATTTCGGCGTGTGCACGCCGATCACGCTCAAGCCGTCGTGGTATTTGTTTTCCAGAAAGCGAAGGTCCGGCAGCACGTTGCGGCAATTCACGCAATCGAAGGTCCAGAAATTGAGTACGGTGACGCGCCCGCGCAACGCGGCCAGCGTCGGCGGCGTGTCGGTGTTGACCCAATCCAGCGTGGTCGGCAATTCGGGGGCGGCGATGCGGGCGTTCATGCGCGGCGAGGATTACGACGGATTGGCGTCATTATGCGCCTTGCGCAGGATCGCATCGACCCGCGCCAGGTCCTGCGCCGTGTCCACGCCGCCCGGAAACGGTTCGGGCGCCAGGCGCACGGCGATGCGATGGCCGTGTTCGAGCGCGCGCAATTGTTCGAGCGCTTCGATGCGCTCCAGCGGCGTCGGCGCAAGCTTGGCGAAGGCGCGCAAGAATCCGGCGCGATACGCGTAGATGCCGATATGGCGCAGGAAGGGTGCGTCAGCCGGAAGGTGCTCGCGCGTTCGCGCGAACGCATCGCGCGCCCACGGCAGCGGCGCCCGACTGAAGCACAACGCGTGGCCGTCGATGCCCACCGTCACCTTGACGACATTCGCATCGAACAATTCCCCCGCATGGGTTATTGGCGTTGCCAGCGTCGCCATCGCTGCCGTGCTTGCGGCGAGGCATTCGGCCACTGCACGAATGCCGGCCGGCGGCGCCAGCGGTTCGTCGCCTTGCAGATTCACGACGATGGTCTCGTCCGGCCACGCCAGGATCTCCGCGCACTCGGCAAGACGGTCGCTTCCCGACGCATGATCGGCACGCGTCATCGCCACGTGCACCGGCGTCGCCCGCAGCGCATCGGCGATGCGTGCATCGTCGGTGGCGACGACGACCTGCGCGGCGCCGGCAGCCAGCGCGCGTCGAGCGACGTGCACGATCATCGGCTCGCCAGCGATGCTTTGCAGCGGCTTGCCCGGCAGGCGCGTCGACGCGTAGCGCGCGGGAATGGCGACGATGAATGGCTCGCCGCTCATGCGTTCTGCCGCGTCGCGTACTTGCGCGCGACGTAGTCTTCGATGACACCGACGAATTCATTGGCGATGTTTGCACCGCGCAAGGTCATGGCCTTCTCGCCGTCGATGAACACCGGCGCGGCCGGCGCTTCGCCGGTGCCGGGCAGCGAGATGCCGATGTCGGCATGCCGAGATTCGCCCGGCCCGTTGACCACGCACCCCATCACCGCGAGCGTGAGGTTTTCGACGCCGTCATACTTGACGCGCCACTCCGGCATTTTAGCGCGCACGTGGTCCTGCACGGTCTTGGCCAGTTCCTGGAACAGTGTGCTGGTGGTGCGCCCGCAGCCCGGGCATGCGGTCACCAATGGCGTGAAAGCGCGCAAGCCCATGGTCTGCAACAGCTCCTGCGCGACGACGACTTCACGCGTGCGCGATTCACCGGGTTCGGGGGTGAGGGAGATCCGGATCGTGTCGCCGATGCCTTCCTGCAGCAGCACGGCGAGCGCCGCGGTCGAGGCGACGATGCCCTTGGAGCCCATGCCCGCTTCGGTCAATCCCAGATGCAGTGCAAAGTCGCAGCGCGACGCCAGGTCACGGTAGACGGCGATCAATTCCTGCACGCCAGATACTTTGCAAGACAACAAGATACGATTCTTTTCTAATCCTATTTCGCACGCGCGTGCTGCCGAATCCAGGGCCGAACGGATCAGGGCCTCGCGGGCCACGCGCGCCGCATCCCAGGGCACGGCGCGGGCATGGTTTTCGTCCATCAGCGCCGCCAGCAGGGACTGGTCGAGCGAGCCCCAGTTGACGCCTATGCGCACGGGCTTTTCGTATTGGATGGCGAACTCGACGATGGTGGCGAACTGCGCGTCGCGCTTCTTGCCGAAGCCGACATTGCCGGGGTTGATCCGGTACTTGGCCAGTGCCTGCGCACAGGCCGGTTCCGCCGCAAGCAGTTGGTGGCCGTTGTAGTGGAAGTCACCGACCAGCGGCACGTTCACGCCCATCATGTCCAGGCGCTCGCGGATGCGCGGCACAGCGGCGGCCGCGTCGGGCGTGTTGACCGTGATGCGCACGAGTTCCGAGCCGGCGCGCGCCAGTTCGGCAACTTGTTTCGCTGTGCCGACCACGTCGGCGGTATCGGTATTGGTCATCGACTGCACGACGACGGGTGCGCCGCCGCCGACACGGACACCGCCCACGTCTACGCCGACGCTCGCGCGACGCGCGCGCGCAGTCGCGATCTGTTCTTCGGGATTCATTGCGATATCGGAAACTTGCCTGCCGTGCGCAGTTGACCCGTTCGCGCCGAGTCCGTCAAGCGCCATCGCCCTGCACTGCAACCCCGGCCTGCGGATCGTCGTTTGCCGCCTGCGGCACGGCGCCTTCGGTATCGTCCGCGGCGGCGCGCGGGCGGATGTGGAAATACCCGCCGCCGCCATCGCTGGCGTGCACGCCGCGCAGGGTCTCGATCACCGATTCCGACGGCCAGGCGTAAGGATCGCCCGGGCGCGTCAATTCGATTTCATCCGCCTCGCGCTCGAACAACGCGGGCACGATGAGCACCGCCGGACCGCTGTCACCATCCAGGTCCTCCATGGCGATCGCGCGCATCGCCGCGCGCGGCACTCCTTGCGGGTCGAAACTGCGCACGGCCGCCGATTGCGCGCGCCGCGCCAGCAATTCCACACCCGCCTGCATGATTTCGCCGTCGATGCGCAGCCAGCGGATCGCGCCGATCATCCAGTCGTGCACCTCGTCGTCATCGGTCTGCGGGGCAAGTCCGAGCAATTCGCCGACCTTCATGCGCAAGCCGTCGGCTTTCTCCCACGCCACGCGGTAACCGCCCAGACTCTGGTCGAGAACCCGTACCGGCAGACGGCGGATGCGCGCCACGCCGGCCGTGGTCCATGCCGCCGCGCGATCGCCCTCGTGCAGGGTGATGGCCACACCCCGGGTCTTGATCAGGAATCCCTCGAAATCCATGTTGCCGGCGAGCACGTAGTGCAGATCGTGCAGGCCGACCACGGAATCGAGCGTGTGCCCTGCCGGCAGCCGCGGCTGGCTGCGCTCGCTGCCCGACTCCCAGGCGTGCATCAGCCTGACGACGAGCTCGGTAGACACCGTGACGGCGACACGGCGGGTGCCGAACTGCGTGGTGAGCGATCCCGGCGGCAACAAGGCCAGGTGCCCATCGAGAAAGCGTTGCAGGCCGCTGATCTCGAGCGCCCACGAATCCGCTTGCGGCGCATGGCGCTCGTATGCCAGATATCCCGGCCCGCGATCTTCATCGGCGCGGATGGCAATGGCGCCCGTGGGCGCGCGGCCATGGCGCAATTCGCAATGGCTGGCAAACAAGCGGGTCAGTTCGTGGATTTCACCGTTCTCGCGCTGGGTGAACCGGTATGGATTCGACAACGCGAACAGCAGGACCTGGATATAGGCCAAGCGAACGGTGGATGGGCTGCCGGACGGATCCGACACCGGCTTTTCATCGGCGCCGACAGCGGCGGCAAAACCGTACAGGTCATGCAGGTTCTGCCAGGCGCCCGCCGGTGGCGCGAGGTAGCGCAAATAGGCCTGATACAAATAGGCGCCGCGATGGCCGATCGCACGGGCCAAAGCCAATGCCACGGCCTTGCCACGCAGGAACGGCACGGCGCCGGCCGGCGCGCACAGGTCGCACACCGCGGCGCAATAGCCCAGCGCCAGCTCGTGTTCGAAATCCTGGGCCAATTGCCCGATCTGCTGCTTCAGCGGCGGCAGCGGGAAGCTGTCGCCCAGCACCTGTTTGTCGAGCGTGGCGACGATGGATCCGATCGGCTCGCGCAGAAGCTCCAGCGCGTCGATGCGCTGCTGCGGATCGATGCGCAACTGGTTCATCTCACGCAAGGCCGACATCAGCAGGCGCGCGGTGGCACCCGGATTGGCGAGCGGCAACTGTGCCAACCACTGGCGTACGGATTTAGCGTCGCTGGCGAAGGAATTTCGCTGCGGCGCGTGCCGCTCCGGCAAGGCACTGGCCAGTCGATCGAACAACGCACTCATTGAACACCCCTGTTCACGGGTGCCGAGTATACTCCGGGCGGGCGCAGCCCGCCCCAGGCATCAGGTTTTGCGCAGGCCCCGCGCCAGGATCCGGCGCAGCAGCCATTCCCCCGCGCCGCGCGGGCACGCCAGGCCCATCCGCCCAAGCGCTGCGGCATCCTCGGGGCGCGGATCTGGCGCAAACAGCGCAGCGAGCACGAAACCGGCCATGTGCAGCTTGTTCGTGGAGACGGCCTGCAATTTCTGCAGGGCCGGCAGCAGGCGCAATTCGATGGCATCGAAATCACTGCCGAACGGGAAGCGTGGAAAGCGTTCGCGCTGCGGCGCCAGAGCCTCCTTGAGTCGCGCCGGCGTGTTCTGCCGCCAGGCATCGGGGATGGGAAAGTCCGGGCGCAACTTGCCCGCCGCCTTCGCCTGCGCCACCAATTCGTCGACGAAGCGTGCGTCGGCGATGCCGAGCATGCCGATGATGCACTCCTCATCCGACTTGCCGCGCAGGTCGGCGACGCCGTATTCGGTCACGTAGATATCGCGCAGGTGGCGCGGAATGGTGCACTGGCCGTAATTCCACAAAATGTTGGAATGCGTGCGACCGCCATGCGTGCGCGTGCTGCGCAACAGCAGGATCGAGCGACCACCGGCGAGCGCATGCGCCATCGCCACGAAGTTGTACTGGCCGCCGACGCCGCTGACGACCTGACCGTTCTCCAGCGTGTCCGATGCCGCCGCGCCAAGCAGCGTGGCCATCATGCAGGTGTTGAAGAAACGCGCGTCGCGACGTTGCAACGCGTCGAGCGTCTCACGCCCGCCGTACAGTTGATTGATGTCGGACACGCGCGTCATCGACAGGCCGTCGAAATCCGCACCTTGCAATCCGCGCAGCCAATCGTAGAAAACCTTGGAACCCAGATAGAACGCGCCGCGCAGATAGCGGCCGTCGCCGCGCCCGGACACGTCAACCGCGCGGCCTGTCGCCAGCGCCTTTTCGACATCCAGATCGTCGTACACGCGCCGCGACAGGATTCCGGCGCGGGCCAGGTGCATGAATCCATCCATCACCATTTCACTGGCGCCGTACAGGCCACGCGGCAAGGGATCCATGCCGCCGCAACCAGCCGACAGGCTCGCGTCCACGTTTCCAAGCGCCTGGAGTGCGGCGCGGTAGTCCGCATTATGTGCATGCCGCAGCAGCAGCGCGTGCACCAGCGCATCCGACAGCGCACCGATGCCGATCTGCAAGGTGCCGCCGTCGCGCACCAGGGTGCTCGCGTGCAATCCCAACGCGTATTCCACTGTATCCACCGGCTCGCGCGGCAACGCGAACAGCGCAGGTGAGGATGATGGATCATCCAAAACGACATCGAAGAACGATTCATCGACCAGGGCCTCGTTGCCGACGAAGGGCAGATCCGGATGGACCACACCGATCACGAGCGGTCGTGGCGCGCCGATCGCGGCCATGCGTTCGAGCAATTCGGCGCTCGTATCCGGATTGCAAGCCAGGCTGTATCGACGGGACGCACCCTGCCCGCGCACCGCAATGATTTGCGTCACCACATTGATGCCGGCGCCGGCCAGGTCACGCGCGGCATGCGTGTAGTTCAGGCTCGCGTAGTCGCGCTGCGATTGCGCCACGCCGAGCATTGCGCCGGATTGCAGGTAGAACTCGTGCACGCGGATATTCGCCGGCAGCGCGTTCGCGTGTTGCGCGGCGACCCAGGCCAGATCGGGATAATCCTTGCCGAACTGGCGTTCGAGGAACGGTTCAAGGAAGCGTCGTTCCAGATCGCTTTTCGCCTTCGGTCGCGCCAGCGACAGCGCCGTGTAGATGTCGAGTGTGAGCGCTGCATCGCTTGCCACGCGCTGGTAAATTGCATTGAGCAGCACATTCGGCTTGCCCAGCCCCAGTGGCGTCGCGACGCGCAGGTGCGAGCCCGCATGCGCGAGGATGCGCGCAAGGCAGGATTGGATGTCGTTGAGCGATTCCGTCATCGCCGCATCATCGCAGATTGCACCAAGCGCCGGCACATTCGGTATCATCGCCGCAGGGAGAGGGAAATGGCCGAGCGCTTCAAAATTGCCATCGTCGGTTCCGGACCGGGCGGATTGTCCGCGGCGGCGCGCGCGGCGGAGCGCGGCGAATCGCATGTGCTGCTCGAAGCCGAGCCGCATCTGTCGAACACGATCTTCCGCTATCAAAAGGGCAAGTTCGTGATGGACGAGCCCGGGATATTGCCGCTGCGGGCGCCGGTGCCGTTCAAGGCGGGCTCGCGCGAAGCCATCCTCGAAGGCTGGGACGAGGCGGCCGCGCGCCTGAAGATCAATGTGCGCCACAAGCATGAAGTGAGCGCAATCAAGGCTGCATCCGGCGGCGGCTTCGAACTCACGTGCAGCAATGGCCAGGCGATCGCCGCGGATTTCGTGGTGATGGGCATCGGCCTGCAGGGCAATATCCGCAAGCTCGGTTGCCCCGGCGAAGACCTGCCCTTCGTGCAATACCAGCTCGACGATCCGGACGAATACTCGGGCGAGACCATCGTCGTGGTCGGCGCCGGCGACGCCGCGATCGAAAACGCGGTGGCGCTGGCCAAACAGAACAACGTCATCATCGTCAACCGCAAGGACGAGTTCGCGCGTGCCAAGAAAGGCAACGAAGCGGCGATCATGAAAGCGATCTCCGATGGCGTCATCGAGTGCTATTACAACTCCGCGCCCGAGCGCGTGGATGCGCTGTCGGTCGGGCGCAAACCCGGCCGCATGATCCTCAACACGGCCAACGGCAAGGCGCAGATCCTCGTCAATCGCGTCATCGCGCGCCTGGGCGCCACCGCGCCGCGTGCCTTCGTCGAAGGTTGCGGCGTGACGTTCCCGAGCAAGGATCCGGCCGCGGTGCCGGCGATCAGCTCGCAGTACGAATCCAACGTCAAGGGCCTGTACATCGTCGGCGCGCTCGGCGGTTATCCGCTGATCAAGCAGGCGATGAACCAGGGCTACGAGGTGATCGAATACATCCTCGGCAACAAGGTCGAGCCTGCCGACGAGCCGCTGCTCAAGGCCAAGTTCGCCGCGATGCCGGGCTTTCGCAGCGTCGATGATGCGCTGGCGCGCATCCAGAAGAACGTGCGCCTGCTCGCCGCGATCACGCCTTTGCAGTTGCGCGAGTTCATGCTTGATTCGGACATCCGCGCGCCCAAGCCCGGCGAGACCATCTTCGCGCGCAACGATTACACCAATACCTTTTTCAGTATCGTCGACGGCGAGGTGCAGGTCGTCGTCGACGAGGCCGCGAACAAGCGCATCACCCTGCGCCGCGGTGAATTCTTTGGCGAGATGAGCCTGATTTCCGGGCGCCGCCGCTCGGCCACGGTACTGGCCGGCGCGGGCTGCCTGCTGATCGAAACCCCGCGACGGTCGATGAACCGGCTGATCGCCTCGGTCGAGGCGGTCAAGCGCGTGATCGACGAAGTGTTCATCCAGCGCGCACTGCAATCGCGTCTTGCGCCGGAAGCTTCCGCCGAACAACTCGCCGATGTCGTCGCCAACGCGCGCCTGGAACGCTTCAAGGCCGGCGACGTGCTGTTCAACGAAGGCGAAACCGGCGACTGCCTGCACCTGGTGCGTGTCGGCTCGCTGACGATCTCGCGCAATATCGGCGGCAAGGATGTGGTGCTGAGTTACGTGCCGGCCGGCAACTACGTCGGCGAGATGGCTCTGATGGGCGAATCACGGCGCTCGGCCACCGCGCGCGCGGCAATCGCCAGCGAAACCGTGCGCCTGGACGGCGAATCCTTCAAGAAACTCGTGAACAAGATTCCGGTGCTGCGCCTGCGCCTGCAATCCGAATACCGCCAGCGCACGGCGGCGAACCTGGCCATGCAGGCGCTGCCTTCGGGCGGCGACATCATCTCGTTCCTTCTCGCGCAAGGCGCTGGCGAGGCGACCGACATCCTGCTGATCGACGAATCGCTGTGCGTGCGTTGCGACAACTGCGAGAAGGCCTGCGCCGAAACCCACGGCGGCACCTCGCGCCTGGATCGCGAGGCCGGACCGACCTTCGCCAACGTGCACGTGCCGACCTCGTGCCGGCATTGCGAGCATCCGCATTGCATGAAGGATTGCCCGCCGGATGCGATCCACCGCGCACCGAACGGCGAGGTGTTCATCGCCGACAACTGCATCGGCTGCGGCAACTGCGAGCGCAACTGTCCCTACGGCGTGATCCACATGTCCTACAAGCCGCCGAAGAAGCCGGGCCTCATCCAGTGGCTGATGTTCGGGCGTGGTTCCGGCCCGGGCGAAGCGCCGCACGACAGCCACGAACACGCCGCCGGCGAAATCAAGAAGGCGGTCAAGTGCGACATGTGCAAGGACGTCGGCGGCGGCCCGGCCTGCGTGCGTTCCTGCCCGACCGGTGCGGCGATCCGCATCTCGCCGGAGGAATTCCCGGCCTATGCGCAGTCGCGAAGCTGATGACCAGCCACGATTCCATCCTCACCTACGCCCGCTCGCGCTATCTGTGGATCACGCTGGCGCTGTCGCTGGCTTCGCTCGTCGCCTACAACCTGTACGATCCGGGCGGCCCGCCCAATGGTGGCACCTGGCTGGGCTACACGCTTGGCACGATCGGCGCGGCGCTCATCGTCTGGCTGATGCTGTTCGGCATGCGCAAGCGCAGTTATCGCAACAGTCCGGGCACGCTGCGCGGCTGGTTGTCGGCGCACATCTACCTCGGCACCTCGCTGATCCTCATCGTCCTGCTGCATTGCGGATTCCAGTTCGGTTGGAACATCCACACCCTCGCCTTCGTGCTCATGCTGGTGGTGATTTTCTCCGGCTTCTTCGGCGTGTACGTCTACCTGCGCTATCCAAACCTGATGACGCGCAACCGCGAGAGCGCGACGCGCGAGGCCATGCTCGAGGAAGTCGCCGAGATCGACCAGAATGCGCTCGCACTCGCCGACGGCATCGATCCGAAGATCCATGGCGTTGTCTTGCGTTCGATCCAGAACACGCGCCTGGGCGGCGGCGTCTGGACGCAATTGCGCGCCCACGACGGCTCGGACCTGGCGCTGGATTCCCTGCACAAGGCGATGGCCGAGCGCGAAAACAAGCAGGACATGAAAACCACGGAAATGCCGACCATGTTCGCCATGGTCGACTACCTCGCTGGCCGCGCCACCGACAAGCAGGGCGAGGCGATGCGTTCGCTCATCGACCTGATTTCGCGCAAGAAGGGCCTGGCAACCAAGGTCGCGCGCGACATCCAGTATCAGGCGATGATGGAAATCTGGCTATACGTGCATGTGCCGTTGTCGTTCGCCTTGCTGGCGGCGCTGATCGCGCACATCACGTCCTCCTTCTTTTACTGGTAGCGGGCCGACGCGCCTGCGCGATGCGTTGAAGCGCATCGCGCGCGGCGGGACGCTGGTGAGGCATGGATGCCGAACGGCAACGCACCATGGATGGTTTGCAATTGGAGATTTGACGCATGCGTTGGCTCATTCGCCGAGTACTGAAAAAGGGCAAGGGCGCGGTCTCCTACGAGGAAGACGTCCACTACGGCGACGTGCTCACGATCGGGCGCGCCGCGGACCAGGCGATCTTCCTGCCCGACCTGCGTGCGGCGCTCAACCACGCGCGCGTCACCTTGATCGCCAGCGGCCAGTACAAGATCGAATCCCTGATCCTCGCCGGCATCCGCGTCAACGATGCGATCACCTACTCCACGACCGCCGGGCCCGGCGCGGTCGTGGCGATCGGCAACACGCGCCTGACCCTGCTCGCCGCGCCACAGGACTACGACGGCGCGGTGGAAGTCTCCACCCTCGACAAGGGCGAACAGAAAGCCGAGAGCGCGCAGCGCGCCAAGCCGACGCGCCTGGCGCAAACAGGGCTGAGCAAGCGCCGGCCGTCCTGGATTCTATTCGCGGCGATCCTGATGTTCGGTCTCGTCCTGCCGATGATCGGCCACTTCGTGCCCGGTTTCGGCGAGATGCTTCGGCACCTGCCACTGGTGCCGAGCACGCAAAGCTGGAATCCCGGCACGCTCGATTCGGCGCATCACTTTTTCGCCAGTGATTGCACGAAATGCCACCAGACCGCGTTCCTTACCGTACGCGACAAGGCCTGCCTGTCCTGCCACGCCAACACCGCCGCGCATGCGGACCCGGCGAAATTCAACCTGCCACAGCTCGGCAATGCGCAATGCCGAAGCTGCCACCAGGACCACGAGGGCATCCGCGGCCTGATCCGCACCGACCAGCGCCTGTGCTCGGATTGCCACGCCGACCTGAAATCGCGCACCAAGGGCGCCAGCACGTTCGCCGACGTGAGCGATTTCACCACCGGCCATCCCGAGTTCATGGTCAGTCTGCCCGAATGGGACGCGAGCGGAAAATTCGCACCGGTGCGCACGACCTGGGCCGCGAACCTCAAGGAAGATTCCGGGCTCAAGTTCAACCACGAAAAGCACCTCAAGCCCGAAGGCGTGAACACGCCGATTGGCCACCGGATACTGACCTGTGCGACGTGCCACGTGCCCGATGCCGGTGGCGCAAAGATGCGCCCGGTGAACTTCGACGCGATGTGCCACGACTGCCACAAGCTCGGTTTCGACGCGCTGGCGCCGGATCGCGAAGTCCCGCATGGCAAGGTCGCCGCCGTCGCCTACACGCTCAATGAATACTATTCGAAGGTGGCGCTGGAAGGCGGTTATGCGGACGCGCGTTCGCCCGACATCGTGCAGCAGCGCCGGCGCCCCGGTTCACCCCCACTTTCGCAGCAACAGCAGCAGGAAGCCCTGGCCTGGGCACGCCAGCGCGCCAGCGAAGCCACCGACAGCCTGTTCACCGGCAAGGCGTGCAGCACCTGCCACAAGGTCACGCCGCCGCGAACGGCGGACGACACCTGGCATGTGGCACCGGTGCGCGTGTCCGGTGTGTGGTACGCGGATGCGAAGTTCACCCACGCCAAGCACACCACGGTCAAATGCGAGGACTGCCATGGCGGCGCGCCCAAGTCCACGCAGTCCAGCGACCTGCTCATCCCCGGCATCGCCAACTGCCAGACCTGCCACGGCGGCGCCAAATCGCGGGACAAGGTGCCCACGACCTGCATCGCTTGCCACGACTACCACCAGTCGGCGGCGCTGAAGATGGGTACCTTGTGAGTCCGCGCGGCACGAAGTCTGGCAACGGCGTCGAATTGCGCTAAGATCGGCAGGCCGGGGGGCGGAGGGGTTGGGAGACTAGTGGTGCTGGCCTGAACACGCCGGCGTATTCCAACCATGACCTGGGTGGGAGTCATGACATCCTTCCGTTGGCTTTTTCTGTCTGCGGCAATCGCCTTGTCTGGCTGCGGCGGAGGCAGCAACTCCGCGAACACCGAAGGCACCGCGCCAGCGCCACCGCAATCCACGCCGGACTCCGGATGCACCGGCTCATGCGCCAATGCGCAAACCTTCCTCGCTATTGCCGATGTGCAGGCCGTCATAGCCCAGGCCGCGGCCGAAGCACAAGCCCAGGGCAAGCCCGCAGTCATCGCCGTGGTCGATCGCGTCGGCAATGTCCTCGCGGTGTATCGCATGTCCGGCGCGCCGGACACGATGACCATCACCTCCGGCCGCAACGTCGTCGGCGGCCTGGAAGGACTCCAGGTGCCGAGCGAGCTGGCCGCCATCGCCAAGGCGATCACCGGCGCCTATCTGTCATCGGAAGGCAATGCGTTTTCCACGCGTACCGCCAGCCAGATCATCCAGGAACATTTCGACCCCGGCGTACTCGGCACGCCGGCCGGCCCGTTGTTCGGCGTGCAATTCTCGCAACTGCCCTGCTCCGATCTCGCCACGCATTTTTCTGCCGGCACCGGCGTCGGTCCGCACAATTCCCCGCTCGGCCTGTCCGCCGATCCCGGCGGTTTCCCTTTGTATAAAAGTGGAACGCCGGTCGGCGGCGTCGGCGTCGCCGCCGACGGCATCTACGGCCTGGATCCGAACGTCATGGACTCCGACCGCAACATCGACGAGCTGATCGCCATGGCGGGCACCTATGGCTTCGGCGCCCCGGCCGATCGCCGCGCCGACACTATCACTGCGGGCGGCATCAGCCTGCGCTTCAGCGATGTCGGCTACGGCGACCTCGCCACGCACCCGCAAAACTCTCCGCCATATTCCGCGCTGAGCGGCGCGCTGATGAAAGTGCCGGGCTATTTCGACGGCAGCGCGATCCTGGCCGGCACGGCCTTTGGCCAGACCGCTTCAGGTATCCGCCCCGACGCGGATCTTTATCCCGGACTGGACGCCTTCGTGCTCGACGATGGCGGCGGCAACAACCGCTATCCGCCGATCGCCGGTACCGATGGCGCCAACGCGCTGACCGCGCACGAAGTGCAGACGATCGAACAACAGGCGCTGATGATCGCCAATCGTGCGCGCGCGCAGATCCGCAAGCCGCTCGGCAGCCAGGCGCGCGTATCGGTTTCCGTCGTCGATACCAATGGCGTGGCCCTCGCCGTGGCGCGTACGCGCGATGCACCGATCTTTGGTACCGACGTGTCGTTGCAGAAAGCGCGCACCGCCGCCTTCAACTCCGGCAGCTATGCCGCCGATGTCTTGCAGTCCCTGGCGCCGGCGAATTACTTCGCCGACAACCTCGACTACGCCAACCGGAAGGCCACTTTCACCACCGTTGCGCAAAGCGACATCGGTGCTTACGTCAGCGCCGTGCGCAGTTTCCTCGGCATGCCGCTGGCGCTGACCGGCAACTATGCGTTCACCGATCGCGCCGGCGGCAACCTGTCGCGCCCATTTTTCCCCGACGGCGTCGATGGCAATCCGAACGGACCGTTCAGCCATCCGCTGGCGCAATGGAGTCCGTTCCAGGAAGGCTTGCAACTGGACCTCGTCTACAACGCGATCGCCCTGAACCTGGTCGGCTACCTCTCGGCGGACGGCTTTGCGATCAGCGCCGACAACGTGCCGGCGACGACCAACTATTGCACCGCCAGCGCGCACCTGCCCAATGGCGTGCAGGTCTTCCCGGGCAGCGTGCCAATCTATCGCGGCAGCACGCTGGTCGGCGGCCTGGGTGTTTCCGGCGACGGCGTGGACCAGGACGACATGACGGCATTCCTCGGGCTGTACAACGCCGGGATACAACTCGACGGTGCGATCGGCAATGCACCGCCCGCCATGCGCGCCGACAATCTCGCGCCGCAAGGCGTGCACCTGCGTTACGTGGAGTGCCCGCAGCAGCCCTTCCTCGGTTCCAACGATTCCAATGTCTGCGATGGCAAGTGATGCCAACCAACCGCGGCGCGTGCGCGACCGGCGACCGCTCGTGCGAGCGATCTCGTCCCGCGATGCGACCTTCACGCCGCGACGACACAATCCGTTGCGCTCCTGCGTTATGATCGCCCCATGGGGATTTTCGACGACGGCTGATGTACGCCGAATGTCGTCGTGGCGTGGGGAGGAGCGACAATGGGGCAATCCAGGTTCCATCTACTGGCGCTGGCGGCTGCGGTCGCCTTGGCGGCGTGCGGGGGTGGCAGCAATTCCGGCAGTTCCGAGGGCACGTCCCCGCCGCCACCGCAATCGACGCCGGACTCCGGATGTTCCGGCTCCTGCGCCAATGCCACCTCGTACCTGAGCGAAGCGGACGTCCAGACCGTGATTGCGCAAGCGGTAAATGAGGCACAGGCCCAGGGCAAGCCCTCGGTCATCGCCGTCATCGACCGCGTCGGCAACGTGCTCGGCGTCTATCGCATGGCGAACGCGCCGGCGACCGTGCGCATCACCGACCCGCGGCCGGTCAGCGGCGGTTTGATCGGCCTGGACGTGCCGCCCGAACTGGCGGCGATCTCCAAGGCGATCACCGCCGTGTATTTTTCCTCCGAAGGCAATGCCTTTACCTCGCGCACCGCGGGCCAGATCGCGCAGGAACATTTCAACCAGGGCGATCTGACCTCGGCCGCCGGCCCTCTGTTCGGCGTGCAGATCTCCAACCTGCCCTGCTCGGACATCAACACGCGCTTTACCGGCAACGGCACCAGCCCCGGCACGCATCGCGCGCCGCTCGGCCTGTCGCCGGATCCCGGCGGCATTTCGCTGTACAAGGCGGGCGTTCCGGTCGGCGCCGTGGGCGTGTCTGGCGCCAAGGGCACCTACACCCTCGATCTGAACGCCGAGGACCGCGACAAGGATCTGGATGAAACGATCGCCGTCGCCGGCAGCTACGGATTCATCGCGCCGGCCGATCGCCGTGCTGACCAGATCACCGCCGGCGGACTGACCCTGCAGTACGCGAACACGTCGGTCGGCGAACTGGCCAGGAATCCATCAAGCGCACCGCCGTTCTCCGCGCTGACGCCCGCCAGCGGCAACCTGATCGCCGTGCCCGGATACGCAAAGGCCGTGGTCCTGCGCGGCACCGCGTTCGGCCAACCCGAATCCGGCGTGCGTCCGGACACCACGGAATGGCCGGGACTGGATGCTTTCGTCGTCGTCGACGAGAACAACAACAATCGTTTTCCGCCGCGCGCCGGCACCGACGGCGCAAGCGCACTGACGGCTGCCGAGGTCCGCACGATCATCGGCGAAGGCATCAAGCTCGCCAATCGCACGCGCGCACAGGTACGCCGCCCGCTCGGTTCGGCGGCGGGCGAAACCATCGTCATCAGCGACACCAACGGTGTCGTACTCGGCATCGGCCGCAGCCGCGACGCGCTGGTCGATGCGATCGACGTGACCACGCAGAAGGCGCGCACCGCCGCCTTTTTCTCCGGTGCCTATGCCGCGGCCGACATCCAGGCCGCCGGCGCGGCAAAATTCTTCACCGCCAATGTCGACACCAACAGCAAGCTGGTGACGCTGACCACCACGTCGCGTGGCGTGCCAGCAGACTACGTCACAGCGGCGCGTGGCTTCCTCGGCAGCCAGACCGCGTTCGGCGATGGCGCGATCGCCTATTCCAACCGCGCGATCGGCCTGCTCGCGCAACCGTTGTATCCCAGCGGCATCCCGGGCGCCCCGAATGGCCCGCTGGCACTGCCGATCGCCAACTGGAGCCCGTTCAAGACCGGCCTGGAACTGGACCTGGCCTACAACCAGATCGCCTTGTCGATCGCCTACATCTACAACCAGAACGGCTACGCGCTGAATATCGACGGTGCAGCGGTTCCCGCGCCTTCGGCCGCAAATCCCGAGCCCCTGCCGGACGTGCGCAGGAGTTGCACCGACATCGCGCGCCTGCCGAGCGGCTTCAGCCTGTTCCCGGGCAGCGTGCCGATCTACCGGGGCAAGACCCTGGTGGGCGGCATCGGTGCGTCCGGCGATGGCTCCGACCAAAGCGACCTCGTTGCCTTCCTTGCGCTGTCGAACGGCGCGGCCGCGCTGCCGAACAGCAATCTCGGTCAGGCCCCGGCGCAGATGCGCGCCGATACGCTCGCGCCGATGAATTCACGCCTGCTCTACGTGCAGTGTCCGCAGGCACCTTTCCGTGACTCCAACGACGCCAATGCCTGCGGAGGAAAGTGACATGCGCCAACCGCCACGCTCGCGCGGCTTGCCCCTGGCCCTGGCCTGCGGCTGCACGGCCTTGCTTGCAACCCCGTTTGCACATGGCGCCGTCGATGCGCCACACGTATTGGAATTGTTCGGCGTGCTGCCGGCGCCGACCTACGATCCGTCGGCCTCGCAAATCCCGCGCCGCCGGCCCGGGCATCCGTACGAGCCGCCGCCGGAATTCAAGGTCGTCAATCCCAATGGCATTCCGCCCGCACCGATCGACCAGGCCGGCGCCTTCATCCCGGTGCCGGATCGCTGGCGCATCATGGAAACGCTGGGGTTCAAGTATCCCTGGTACGACCCGTACGACCAGAACATCTGGAAGGGCGACAAGCCGATCGACGGCAAGGACCACTTCCTGTCGCTCAATTTCATTTCCGACACGATCATGCAGCCGCGCAGCGTGCCGACACCGGTCGGACCGCAGGCCTCGTCGCAACCCGGCGAAAACGACACGCTCGGTCGCGTGCGGCAAAACGTCTTTGCCACGACCCTGATCGCCAGCGCCGACTATTACAAGGGCGACACCACGTTCAAACCGCCCGACTACGAATTCAAGGCGACGCTGGCGCTCAACTACAACCGCGTGGATGTCAACCAGGTGCGCGCACTGCAGGTCGACCCACGCCTGGGCGAGACCCGCGACGACGGTTTCCTCGGCGTACAGGAGTTGTTCTATCTCAAGGATTTGCGTAACGTCGATTCGCGCTACGATTTCGACGAAGTGCGCATCGGCATCCAGCCGTTCTCCAGCGATTTCCGCGGCTTCCTGTTCCAGGACAGCCAGCTCGGCGTGCGCTTCTTCGGCAACCGCGACGACAACCGCTGGCAATACAACCTCGCTTATTTCCGCCGTCTGGAAAAAGACCTCAATTCCGGCCTCAACGACGTCACCAAGGCGCCGCGGCATGACGACATCCTGGTCTTCAACCTGTATCGGCAGGACGCGCCCGTGCTCGGATTCACCTCGCAGGGCATCATCCTGTACAACCACAATCGCGACGATCGTTTCTACGATTCGAACGGGTTCATCCAGCGCCCCGCCGCGATCGGCCTGGAACGCCTGCGCGCCTATGATGTCGTGTACCTCGGCTACAACGGCGACGGCCACTTCGGCCGCCTGAACCTCACGGTGTCGGCGTATGGCGCGTTCGGACACCAGGATCACGGCATCTTCATCAACCAGTCCGAGCAGATCCGCGCCGGTTTCCTGGCCGCCGAAGCGTCGATGGATTTCGACTGGATACGCCTGCGCGGTTCGATGGCCTACGCATCTGGCGACAAGAATCCGTACGACGACAAGGCACAGGGATTCGACTCGGTCTTCGAGAATCCGATCTTCGCCGGCGCGGACACCAGCTACTGGATCAGCCAGGCGATCCCGTTGATCGGCGGTGGCGGCGTGGCGCTGCACGGCGGCAACTCGCTGATTCCCGACCTGCGTTCGAGCAAGGAGCAGGGCCAGTCCAACTTCGAGAATCCCGGCTTGCGCCTGCTCGGCATCGGCGCCGATTTCGACCTCACCCCGCAATCGCGCGTGTCGGGCAACGTCAACCAGTTGTGGTTCGACAATACCTCGACGCTCGAAGCACTGCGCGCAGCCGCGCCGATTTCACGCAGCATCGGCACCGATGCGTCGGTCGCGTGGATCTACCGGCCATTCGACACCCAGAACATCGTGTTCCGGCTATCCGGCTCGGCATTGTTCGCCGGCGAAGGCACGAAGAATCTCTACGGCACCCGGCACGATGCGTACTTCGCGGTGCTCGGCAACATGGTCTTCACCTACTGAGATGCCGACATGACGCATTCGGCCCCGCAATCGACATCCGACCTTCCCTCGCGCACGTACGCCCTGCGGCGGATACCGCTCCTCGCGGCGACCGCGACCGTGATCGCGCTGCTCGCAATGGCAATGCCACGCGCAAGCGCAAACGACGAGGAACAACCCGTCCTGCGCAGCTATGCCGTCGCGCCGCCGGCACCGGCTTTCCAGTCCGTGGAACAAGCCGATGCAAAATCCGCCGGCTGCGTTTCCTGCCATACGAAATCCGATCGCAAGACCATGCATCCGGCGGGCGCCGTGGTGCTCGGCTGCACCGACTGCCACGGTGGCGACGCGACCATCCGCACGCCGCCGGGCGAGAGCTACGACGCCGATGCCCAGCACGACCAGCGCAACTGGTCGACGGCCTACCAGGGCGCGATGGACAAGGCGCACATCCTGCCGCGCTTTCCCGACAAGTGGAAAACCAGCGCAAACCCCAAGGGCAGTTACACCTGGTGGACGCGCGAATCGCCCGAGTTCGTGCGTTTCGTCAATCCCGGCGACCTGCGCGCGGCCACGCTCGCCTGCGGCGCCTGCCACCTGCCGGAAATCCAGGCCAACGAAAAAAGCCTGATGGCGAATGCCGCGATGTTCTGGGGCGCGGGCGCGTACAACAACGGCATCCTGCCCTACAAGCATTCGATCCTCGGCGAAGCCTACACGCTCGACGGCAAGCCGGCGGCGACAGCCAGCCCCGCCGTGCCGGACGGCAATCCGTGGGCGCACGACGTGCTGCCGAAAATCTATCCGCTGCCGTCGTGGGAAACCACGCCGCCGGGCGACATCTTCCGCGTGTTCGAACGCGGCGGCCGCAACATCGGCACGTTGTTCCCGGAAATCGGCCTGCCCGGCGAAGCCGGCAAGATCCAGCGCCTGGAGGAACCGGGACGTCCCGACCTCAAGCAATCCAATCGCGGTCCGGGCACCGGTTCGCGCGTGGCCATCCCGGTGCTCAACATCACCAAGACGCGACTGAACGATCCTTTCATCTGGATGCTCGGCACCAACGACAACCCCGGCGACTACCGTTCTTCCGGCTGTTCGGCCTGCCACGTCGTCTACGCCAACGACCGCGACACCTTCCACTCGGCGATCTACGCCAAGTACGGCAATACCGGGCTGTCGCAGGAAGCCGACCCGACGATTTCGCATTCCGAATCCGGCCATCCGATCAAGCACGAGTTCACGCGCCGCATCCCCACCAGCCAATGCATGATCTGCCACATGCACCAGCCGAACATGTTCATCAACACCATGCTCGGCTACACGATGTGGGACTACGAGTCCGATGCGCCATCGATGTGGCCGAAGCAGCAGAAATATCCGACCGCAGAGGAACAACGCAAGATCCTGGACCGCAACCCGGAAGAAGCCGCGATCCGCGGCAAGTGGGGCGACCCGGATTTCTCCAAGGACGTTGCCCTGCTCAATCCGCAATTGAAGGACACGCAGTTCGCCGACTACCACGGCCACGGCTGGAACTTCCGCGCCGTGTATGCGCGCGATCGCAAGGGCGACCTGCTCGACAAGAACCGCAATGTCGTGGCCAACACCGACCCGGACAAGTTCGGCAAGTCCGTGCACCTGCAATCGATCCACGTCGACGTCGGCATGCAGTGCGTGGATTGCCATTTTGGCCAGGACAACCACGGCGACGGCTACGTCAAGGCCGAGGTCATGGGCGCGGTCGAGATCCAGTGCCAGGATTGCCACGGCACGGTCGATGCCTATCCGACGCTCAAGACGTCCGGCCCCGCCGCCGGCCCCTATGGCAACAACCTGCTGCTGATCCGCAACCCCGATGGCAAGAAGCGCTTCGAATGGATCGGCGACAAGCTGATCCAGCGCTCGGCGGTGACGCCGGGACTGGAATGGACGATGACCCTGGTCAAGGACAGCGCCGATCCGAAGTCGCCGATGTACGACGCCAAGGCAACGCAGGCGCACACCGTGTCGGACGATCCTGACGCCATGAAATCCGGCGCCGACGTGCCCAAGGCGCAGCGCGCGCACAACGAAGACAAGATGCTGTGTTACGCCTGCCATACCTCATGGACGACGAGTTGCGGCGGCTGCCACTTGCCGATCCAGGCGAACTGGAAAACCGAACGCCACAAATACGAGGGCGGTTTCACGCGCAACTTCGCCACCTACAACCCGCAGGTCGCGCGCGACCAGATGTTCCAGCTCGGCGTGCACGGCGACGTCAAGGACCACAAGATCGCGCCGGTGCGCTCGTCCTCGGCGCTGGTGCTGTCCTCGACCAACATCAACCGCGAGAAGATCTACGTGCAACAGCCGCCAATTTCGGCGGCGGGCTTTTCCTCGCAGGCGTTCGCGCCGCACTACCCGCACACCGAACGCAAGACCGAAACCAAGCAGTGCGACGACTGCCATCTATCCAAGGCCAACGACAACAACGCGATCATGGCGCAGCTACTCTTGCTCGGCACCAAGTTCGTCGATTTCATCGGCTACCACGCCTGGGTCGGCGAGAACGGCGGCGTCGGCGCGGTACAGGTCACCGAATGGGATGAGCCGCAGGCCGTCATTGGCAGCTACTTGCAAAAGTATGCCTATCCGGACTGGTACAAGGCGCACGAAGACCGCGGTGGCAAGTTGCAGCACGCCGTCGAGCACAACGCCGGCGACGCGCAATGCCTGCAACTGCGCGGCGAATACCTGTACGTGGCCGAGGGCGCAAAAGGCATGCGCGTGTACGACGTCGCCAGCGTCGCCAACAAGGGTTTTTCCGAAAAAATCATCACCGCGCCAGTCTCGCCGCTCGGTCAGGACACGCACATTGCCAGCAAGAACGCCACCTGCGTGGTGCTCGCCACCACGCAACCGGTCGCCCCGAACCGCAATGTCGGCGAGCTGATGCGCAAGGACAATGAAGAACAGCCGATGGCGCCGATCTACAAATACGCGTTCATCACCGATGCGGTGGAAGGCCTCATTGCCACCGACATCGAAACGCTTGCCGATGGCGAGCCGCGCAACAACTTCCTCAAGCGCCAGCTCACCTGGAACGAAAACGGCGTACTCGATGGCGCGCGCCACCTCGCCATCGCCGGCGACACGTTCTATGTGTCCACCGCAAAGGGCGTGGTCGTGCTCGACATGACCGATCCGCTCAAGCCGAAGTACCTTGCGACGATTCCCATCGCCGATGCGCAAGCGGCACAGGTGCAATTCCGCTACCTGTTCGTCACCGCGAAGGACGGCCTGCATGTCGTCGACGTGACGCATCGGGAAAAGCCCGTCGAAGTGCACTCCGCGTTCGTGCCGCTGCGCGACGCGCACAAGCTGCACGTCGCACGCACCTATGCCTATGTCGCCGATGGCGCGGATGGCCTGGCCATCATCGACGTCACGCGGCCGGAACACCCGTTCGTCTACCAGATGTTCAACGCCGGCGGCAAGCTCACGGATGCGCGTGATGTGGTGGTCGGCACGACCAATGCGTCACTGTTCGCCTACGTCGCCGACGGCAAGAACGGCCTGAAGGTGATCCAGCTCACCAGTCCGGAATCGCAACCGAATTTCTACGGCTTCAGTCCCGAACCCAAGCCGCAACTGATCGCCTGGTATCCAACCAAGCATCCGGCACTTTCGCTGTCGCGCGGCCTGGAACGCGACCGCGGCGTGGACGAATCCGGCAACCAGATAGCCGTATTCGGCCGCATCGGATCACGGCCGTTCAATCTGGAGGAAATGCGGCGCCTGTACCTGGACAAGGACGGCAAGCCCTGGTTCGTCGACGAGTCGCCGGAAAACGCACGCACGTTGCCAACGGCTACCGCGTCCGGCGCCACACCTCCCGCATCCAACGGCAGCAGCGCGCTCCACTGACACTGCATCACGGCCACGCGATTGCCGCTTGGCAATCGCGCGGCGCGCGGGTTAACCTCATCCGCCGCTCACTGCAAAATCCGCCATGTCCGAAGCGCCAGCCGTCCACACTGCGGAACGGGAAGTCTTTTCCCCAAGCCAGCTCGTGCGCGCGGCGCGCAGCCTGCTCGAAAATGCGTTTCCGTTGATCTGGGTGGAAGGCGAAATCTCCAATTTCTCTCGACCTGCCTCTGGGCACCTGTATTTCAGCCTCAAGGACGCGCAGGCGCAGGTGCGCTGCGCGATGTTCAAGCCGAAGAGCACCTGGCTGCGTTTCAAGCCGGCCGATGGCCTGCGCGTGCTGGCGCGCGCACGCGTGGGCCTGTACGAGGCGCGCGGCGAATTCCAGCTGATCGTCGAGCATCTGGAAGAAGCCGGTGAAGGCGCCCTGCTGCGTGCATTCGCCGAACTCAAGGCGCGGCTCGCCGCCGAAAGCCTGTTCGATCCGTCGATCAAGCGCGCCATCCCGAGGCTGCCGCGACGCATCGGCGTCGTCACCTCGCCCACCGGCGCAGCCGTGCGCGACGTGCTCAGCGTGATCGCGCGGCGCTTCCCGCTGGCGCACGTCGAGATCCTGCCAGTGCCGGTGCAAGGCAAGGACGCGCCGCCGGCCATCGTCGCCATGCTTTCCGCCGCCTCGAAAGCGCGACGCCACGATGTACTGCTGCTCACGCGCGGCGGTGGTTCGCTGGAAGACTTGTGGGCGTTCAACGACGAGGCCGTCGCACGAGCGATCCGCGCCTGTTCGATTCCGGTGGTCTCCGCCATCGGCCACGAAATCGATTTCACCATCGCCGACTTCGCTGCCGACCTGCGCGCGCCGACGCCTTCCGCCGCCGCCGAGTTGCTGGTGCCGGACGCGAATGAAATCCAGCGCGCGCTGAATCACGTGAGTGCGCGGCTCGACCAGTGGATTCATCACCGACTGCATGCGCATGCGCAGCGCACGGACCACGCGTTGGCACGCTTGCGCGCGCAACACCCGCGGCAACGCCTGCGCCTCGGCCGCGAGCGCCTCGCCCAACTGCGTACGCGCCTGCATCGCCTGCATCCCGCCGGCACGCTGGCCCGGCATGCCGACACCTTGCGCATCGGCATCGAGCGCATGCGCGTGCAGCTCGCGCATCGCCTGCATGCGCGCGAACTGCGACTGGGCGAACTGGCACGCGCGTTGAACGCGGTCAGTCCGTTGGCGACTCTGCAACGCGGCTATGCGATCCTGATCGACCGCGACAGCGGCAATGTGGTGCGCAGCATCGAGGCATCACGGCGCGTCGACCGATTCCGCGCCCGCCTCGCCGACGGCGAAATCCTTCTTACCCGCGACACCTGAACCGGCATGCGACCCCGCCATCACGAACGCCACTTCACCCGCCGCATCGGCTGGCTACGCGCCGCCGTGCTCGGCGCGAACGACGGCATCGTCTCCACCGCCAGCCTGATCCTCGGCGTCGCCGCGGCGCATGCCTCGCGCGGGGCGATCCTCACCGCCGGCATGGCCAGCCTCGTTGCCGGTGCGATGTCGATGGCGGCCGGCGAATACGTCTCGGTCAGTTCGCAGTCGGACATGGAACAAGCCGAGGCCGAAACCGAACGCCGCGAGCTGGAAATCGACAGCACCGCCGAGCACAAGGAACTGGCGCACATCTACGTCAAGCGCGGGCTCACGGCGCATCTGGCCGACGAGGTCGCCACCCAGCTGATGGCGCACGATGCACTGGATGCGCACCTGCGTGATGAGCTGGGCATTTCCGAAACGCTCAAGGCTCGCCCATTGCAGGCGGCATTCACCTCCGCCGTAACGTACTCCGCCGGCGCGGCCCTGCCGCTGGCGAGCGTCATCGTCACGCCCGAAACGCTGGTTCCCGTCGTCGTGCCGGCGGTGTCGCTCATCGTGCTCACCGCACTTGGTGCCGTGGCGTCCCATGCTGGCGGTGCCAGCATGGTCAATGGTTCGCTGCGCGTCCTGTTCTGGGGGGCGATGGCCATGGCCGTCACGGCGGGACTCGGCGCACTGTTCGGCGCGGTCGCCTAGCGCACTCCCGCATTTGACGCCCTCCCCGCACGGCCTGACAATCGCAGTCAGTCCATGGGGAGATGCGATGAAAGCTTCCGACTTGTTCGTCAAGGCGCTCGAGGCCGAGCATGTGCACTACGTGTTCGGCATTCCCGGCGAGGAAAACCTCGACCTGCTCGAATCGCTGCGCACCTCCTCGATCAAATTGATCCTGACCCGCCACGAACAGGCCGCGGGATTCATGGCGGCCACCTACGGGCGCCTGACCGGCAAGGCCGGCGTGTGCCTGGCCACGCTCGGCCCGGGCGCGACCAACTTCGTCACCGCAGCGGCCTATGCCGAACTCGGCGGCATGCCGATGCTGATGCTGACCGGGCAGAAGCCGATCAAGGTGTCCAAGCAGGGGCATTTCCAGATCGTCGATGTCGTGGACATGATGAAACCGTTGACCAAGTACACGCGGCAAGTCATTTCCGCCGACAACATCCCGGCGCGCGTGCGCGAGGCGTTCCGCCGCGCCGAGGAAGAACGCCCCGGCGCCACGCACCTGGAACTGCCCGAGGACATCGCCCACGATCCCACCGACGCGCCGTTGATCCACGCCAGCTACCATCGCCGCCCGATCGCCGACGAGAAAGCCATCGCGCATGCGGTTGATGCGATAAGCGCATCACGACACCCGCTGCTGATGATCGGCGCTGCCGCCAACCGCAAGCTGTGCAGCAAGATGCTGCGCGAATTCGTCGATGCCACCGGCATCCCGTTCTTCACCACGCAGATGGGCAAGGGCGTGCTCGACGAGACGCATCCGCTGTGGCTCGGCAATGCCGCGCTGTCGGACGGCGACTTCGTGCATCGCGCGATCGAGCGCGCGGACTGCATCATCAACGTCGGCCACGACGTGATCGAAAAACCGCCGTTCTTCATGCGCACCGGCAAGCGCACGGTGATCCACGTCAACTTCGCCAGCGCCGAAGTCGACACCGTGTACTTCCCGCAGATCGAGGTGATCGGCGATGTCGGCAATTCGGTGTGGCGCATGAAGCAGCGCATCGCGCCGTGCCCGCACTGGGATTTTTCCTACTTCACGAACGTGCGCGAGCACCTGGAAGCGCACCTGGCGCAGGGCGCGGACGACGCGCGCTGGCCGATCTATCCGCAGCGCCTGGTCGCCGACGTGCGCAAGACGGTTCCAGCCGACGGCATCGTCTGCCTGGACAATGGCATGTACAAGATCTGGTTCGCGCGCTACTACCGCTGCCGCGAACCGAACACGCTGTTGCTCGACAATGCGCTGGCGACAATGGGCGCGGGCTTCCCGTCGGCCATCGCCGCCAAGATCGTGCATCCGAATCGAAAAGTGGTTGCGGTGGCGGGAGACGGCGGCTTCATGATGAACTCGCAGGAACTGGAAACCGCGGTGCGCCTGAAACTGGACATCGTCATCCTGCTGCTGCGCGACAACGCCTACGGCATGATCAAGTGGAAGCAGGCGAATATGCAGTTCCCGACCTTCGGCATGGACATGGGCAACCCGGATTTCGTCGCCTACGCGCAGAGCTACGGCGCGCACGGACATCGACCGTCATCCGCTGCCGAATTCGCGCCGCTGCTGGCCAAGTGCCTGGACACGCCGGGCGTGCACCTGATCGACGTGCCGATCGACTATTCCGACAACGACCGCATCCTGAATCGCGAGATCAAGGAATTGTCAGCGAAGATTTGACTAGGGTCGTCATCCAAACAAGAGCTGAAAGCCTGCGTTCCCTCCCTTCCCAGCGACCTTGGAAATCGAATGAACGTAACACTCGTCAGGAAACTGACACTCATTCCGGCTGCCGCGCTCATCGTAACCAATGTCATCGGAACTGGCGTCTTCGTCAAGGCACGCGTCATGACGTGCAACGTCGGCACACCATGGATGGTACTGCTCGCCTATCTCGTCGCGGGAATTCTAACGCTGGGTGGCGCACTCACAGTTGCTGAATTGAGTGCCATGATGCCCCGTTCGGGTGGGCAGTACAATTTCATTGGAGCGGCATTCGGGCGCGTCTGGGCCTTTCTCTACGGATGGATGGAGACGCTGCTTGATGGTGCCGCAAGCATCGCCGCCCTCGCCATCGTATTCGTCATATTCCTTAACGATTTTATGGGAGGGGTGTTGACCCCTTTGCATATCCAGTTGCTGACTGTGGGCACGATAGTAGCCGTGACTTCATTGACTCTTGCATCGATGCATACGAATGGGATGCTGGCCACCGTCATTACAGCGCTGAAGGTAGTGCTCGTCGCTGGCATTGGTATCGCTGCCTTTGTGTTCGGCGACGGCTCATGGACTCACTTCGCAGCAAGCGGCGCTTCCGCTACCTGCGCGGATGTTTCATCCAGTGCACGGATGGGGATAACTGGCTTCGGGGCCGCCGTCATTGGCGCTCTCTGGAGTTACAACGGATGGGCGGACATCAGTTTCGTCGCCGAGGAAGTTCGCGAACCTGCGCGCACAATGCCCCGCGCACTCATAGGCGCTAGCGTACTCATCATCGGTCTCTACCTGCTCATCAACGCGGGTTATTTCTACTCACTGGAACCCGAGGCTGTCGCAAACGTGCCGGAAGCGTCCTCGGTTGCAGGCGTTGTGATGGCACGGATGCTAGGTGCCGGCGGCGCCTCGCTGCTGACGATCGGGATGATGCTCTCCACTTTCGGTGCACTTCACTCGCTCAGTCTGGCCGTGGCTCGGATCCCGTTTGCGATGGCGCGAGACGGCCTCCTGCCGCGTACTTTTGCCACGGTCTCACCGCGAGCGCGTGTTCCATCCCATGCCATCCTGCTCTTGGGAGCGTGCGCTATCGGCTTTGCATTCTCCGGGGCATTCGATGTCCTCACGGACTTGATTGTCTTCATGCTGTTGCTATTCAACGGTTTGTCCGTAGCCTCCGTCTATGTTCTACGCCGCAAACTTCCCGACGCCGAACGACCTTATCGCGTATGGGGCTATCCGGTGGTTCCGGCGCTCTTTCTTCTGGCCACCGGTTACCTGATGGTGAACACGCTGCTGGCGACGCCTGCGCGAGCACTCGCAGGACTTGGCATAGTCGCCATGGGGTTGCCGCTTTATGCCTACTATGCGCGGCGCCTTTCACCCAGCCGCCCAGAGGACTGGCTCGTCGAGGGGGACGCCACCCCAATCCACGATGAAACCGCTTCCTGAATCCATCTGCGAGAATCGGCTTCAGCTCGCGTAGGGCGAGAGCAGCACAACGTATCGTGCCATCGCCATTGCCAAAATTGACCTGAGATCGGATTTTGTAGCCAATCAAGCGGTGAGTCTCGACTCGATATTACGCGTTTCTTGCCAAGCTTTGCGGACCTGGGCGGGTGGCTGATAACGATGCGCGCTGTGCGGCCTCCGCTCGTTGTAGAACTGCCGCCAGCGCTCGATCAACACCTTCGCCTCGACCCGAGTGCGGAACCATTCGCGGTTGAGCAGCTCGTCGCGCAGCTTGCCGTTGAAGCTTTCGACCACGCCGTTTTGCCATGGGCTGCCCGGTGCGATGAATGCCGGGCCGATCGCGTTGTCGCGCAGCCAGCGCATCACCTTGGCCGCCGTGAACTCCGCACCGTTGTCGGAGCGCACGTACGCCGGCTTGCCGTACAAGCGCATCAGGCGCGACAGCGTCAGGATCACGTCCTGCGAGCGCAGGCTCGCACCAACCTCGATCGTCAGACACTCGCGCGTGTACTCGTCGATCACGCACAACAGCTTGAGCACCCGGCCATCGACCAACTGGTCGTGCACGAAGTCGTAGCTCCACACGGCATTGGGCCGTATTGCGCCTGGCAACCGGATATCGCTGCCGGACCGTCGCCGCCGTGGCCGTCGGCGTGGGATATTCAGGCCCAGCGAGCGCCACAGCCTACGCACGCGCGACTCGCTCAGCGACAACCACGCCGCCATGCGCCGATAGCCAAAGCGCGGCACGTCCTGCGACGCCGTGATCAATCGCTGCCCGATGACGCGATCCTTGCCGGGTTGTTTCAACGCATAACACGCCACGCGCCGACTCAGGCCCAGGTAGCGACATGCCTTGCGTTGCGAAACTCCCCGGCGAGTCAGATGTTCCAGCGCCACGCGCCGTCCCGACGGGGTTGTCATTTTTTTCGACCAAACTCCTTCAAACCGTCTATCACCAACATTTGCTCGGCAACCAAGCGCTTGAGGCGAGAGTTTTCCGATTCCAAATCCTTCAATCGGCGTGCATCGGCAACGTCCATCCCACCGTACTTGTTGCGCCACCGGTACAGCGTTTGCTCGGTGATGTTGTGCCCCTTGCACACATCTCGCATCGGCATCTGTTTCGTCTCTGCCTCGCGCAGGATCCGGATGATCTGTTCTTCGCTATGTCGCTTCTTCATGGAGTTCTCCTTGACCAATAGGTTAAGAGAACTCACCATCCAAGTGGCTACACGATTTGTCTCAGGTCAAAATACCTACATGTGTCCCGGCCTTTGACTGCACCGGAAAAAGAAAACTGAATTACGTTAGCGAATTGAAGCCGAACACCCATTTCCAGGAACCGCCAACCTTCACATAGACTTCATTCACGAAGACTTTCAGCCCGCCGATGTCCTGGCCACCGCAGGTGCCCGTATACGCTCCCGTCAATGTCAGAATGCCGACCGTCGGCGAAACGGAAGTTCCGACAGCGTTGGTAACCTTGTAGCCGCTGACTTCACATAACGTGCTCGTCCACGCCTTTACCGTGGCGGCTTTGTCCGCGGAAAACGTACCGTAAATATCGACGAAGGCAATATCGTTTGCGGTCGTGGCGATGATCTTTTCGGCGTCGTGCCGCATCCACCCATCCTCCGCGGCATTGTCGACCGCCAACAGCTCACGGGTGAGCGGGTCAGCAGTCACACTGCGCGTGGAAGCATCCGTGTTGGCCTTCGTTGTGGCGTGTGCATGCGTCCCCGACTCCGCTGCTTCGGCGTTCGCCGGTGGAGCGTTGGGGTCGACGATCGCATTGGCGCCATGGAACACCGCCTGCCACTGGTCGCCATGCCTGACCCAGAGCGTTGCGGCACGAACCGGGCTGGGCATTTTCTCAGTCTTGCCATCGGCAGTGCAGCTACCTTGCATGTTCGACACATAGCTGAGCACGTAGGCATCGTTGTCGATCTTCAGCATCCGTGGTTCGGTCAGCATCCATCCCGGACTCACCTCGCATTTGATGCCGCTGATCTGCTTGATGGCATCCGCCTTGCTCTGGCGAACTCCGGCTTTCTGCGCCACCCACTTGTCGCCAAGCAGGTTCTCGAAGAATTTTCCGTCGCCTTTGACGTAGGCCTCGTGCGCCTGGCGTTCCAAGGCAAGCATCGCATCGACGGTGGGAGCAGAGCTGGCCGACCTGGCGGGATGACTGCTCTGCGCTTGCACATTGCCGGTGGGTGCTGCCCACGCCGACATGACCATGACGGTACTCAAGCCGCACGACCGGTACACGGATTTCGAGATCATCGCTTTCCCCTTGTTGGCCTTCTGCACACTTCGCTGGCAGGTCGCCATCCATCGGCGCGTCCCGTCTTTGGCATGCGACTCTACGCCGAGGGACATTAGGACGCTACTGCCGAACTATTTTTCAGCCTGACGCGAGTAGAATCCAAGCACCAATTCGAGCCGGAGCTCGTAATGCTCAAACCCACCTACCCCTACTACCTCGCCAATAGACCGGTTGCACCGAATACCGATCTGGAAGTCACCGACAAGTACACGGGCAAGGTGGCGACGCGCGTGGCGCTCGCGGATGCGAAGGCGATCGATGCCGGCATCGCCGCGGCGGTCGCGGCGCAGGAACCCTGCCGCAAGATGGCGCCATTTCAGCGCCAGGCCATCCTCGAACATTGCGTGAAGCGCTTCCGCGAGCGCTTCGATGAACTCGCCATGGCGCTGTGTATCGAAGCCGGAAAACCCATAAAGGATGCACGTGGCGAGGTCACGCGGTTGATCGATACCTTCAAGGTCGCCGCCGAGGAATCAGTGCGCATCGATGGCGAGGTGATCAATCTGGAAATCTCGCCGCGCGCAAAAGGCTACCGCGCGTTTACCAAGCGCGTGCCAATCGGACCGTGTTCGTTCATCTCGCCGTTCAATTTTCCACTGAACCTCGCCGCGCACAAGGTTGCCCCGGCGCTTGCGGTCGGTTGTCCGTTCGTGCTCAAACCGGCCAGTCGTACACCCATCGGCGCCCTGATCATCGGCGAAGTGCTGGCCGAAACCGATCTGCCCGCCGGCGCGTTCTCGATCCTGCCGGCGCACCGCGACGGCGCGGACCTGTTCACCACCGACGAGCGCTTCAAGTTGCTGTCATTCACCGGCTCGCCCGCCGTCGGCTGGGATCTCAAGGCCCGCTCGGGCAAGAAGAAAGTCGTGCTCGAACTCGGCGGCAATGCGGCTGCCATCGTCGATGCGGATCAAGCCGAGCGCCTGGACTTCGTCGTCGAACGCATGTGCTTCGGCGCGTTCTACCAGTCTGGCCAGAGCTGCATCGGCGTGCAGCGCATTCTGGTGCAGGAAACGCTATACGACCGTTTCCGCGATGCCTTCGTCGCGGCGACGAAGAAACTCGTTGCCGGCGATCCCAAGGACGAGAAAACTTTCATTGGCCCGATGATCGACGGAAAGGAAGCCAAGCGCCTGGACGACTGGATACAGGAAGCCGTGAAAGCCGGCGCAAAAATCCTCTGCGGTGGCAAACGTACGGGAGCCATGCTCGAAGCCACCGTACTGGAGGACGTCGATCCGCGCCAGAAAGTCAGTTGCATGGAAGCGTTCGGACCCGTTGCGATCCTGCAAAAGTACAAGGACTTCGACGACGCCATCCGCCTCGTCAACGATTCGGAGTTCGGCCTGCAGGCCGGCCTGTTCACCTTCGACGTGCGCAAGACGATGCGCGCCTGGGACGAACTCGATGTCGGCGGCGTGGTGATCGGCGACGTGCCGAGCTTCCGCGTCGACAATATGCCCTATGGCGGCGTCAAGGATTCCGGGCTGGGCCGCGAAGGCATCCGCTACGCTATCGAAGACATGACCGAGATACGCCTGATGGTGATGCGCGACGCCTGACCCCGAAAGCCGCCCGCCGACGTTTCCATGAAGGACGCCTCCTACCCGGACGAAACGCTGATGCTGGCCTATGCGCGCGGCGACCTGCGCGCTTTCGACACGCTCTACGCGCGCAGCCGCGGCATGCTGTATCGCTACATCCTGCGCAGCGTGGCCGACCGCGCCGTGGCGGACGAACTGTTCCAGGAAACCTGGAGCCGGCTGATCGTCGCGCGTGAGCGCTACCGCGTCGAGGCGAAGTTCACGACCTGGCTGCTGCAGATCGCGCACAATCTCGTCGTCGATCACTTCCGCCGCAGCCGCCCGCAGGCTGGCGTGGAGGAAACCGAAGCCGTGCTGCGCGAGCTGGATGCGCCGGAATCCGATCGCCCCGACCATGCGTTGAGCGATTTCGAGGAACGTCGGCGCTTGCAGATCGTTCTCGACGCCCTGCCCGCCGAACAGCGCGAGGCGTTCGTGTTGCGCATGGAGTCGGGGCTCGGGCTCGCTGAAATCGCGCAACTGACCGGCGCCGGGCAGGAAACCGTGAAATCGCGCCTGCGCTATGCGTTTGCGAAAATCCGCGAGAGGCTGGCCGAATGAACAGCGGCAAATCCCAATTCGAACGCGACTTCGAAGCGTTTCTCGAAGGCGGCGATGCGCGCCTGGATGCGCTGTATCGCAAGCTGCCGCACGCCGAACCCGATGCACAACTCGACGCCGCCGTGCACGCGATGGCGCAACGTGCCGTAGCGGGCAAGGCGCCGGTTTCCGTTGCAACGCGCCGCCGCTGGCTGCCGGCGTTTGCCGCCGCGGCCGTGGTCATCTTCGCCGCGGGAGTCGTGATGCGACTGGGCCCGCAACACTCGCAGCGTCCGGTTCCAGCGGAGTCGACAATGCCCGTCGCCGCGCCTGCGCCCGCCGCCGAATCGCCGCCCCCCATGCCGGCAACCCGCGAATCCGCTCCGGCCCCCATGGCGGCGCTGCCGCGGCCTGCACCGCCCGTACCTGCAGCCAAGCCTTTGCCGCGTCGAGTCGACAAGGCCGAGAACACGTCGGTGCGTCCCGCGCCGCAGGCGTTTCCATCGGCCGCACCAACGATGCGCGCGGCAGCACCGGCATCATCATCCATGCAAGCCAAACCGGAAGTTTCGGCCCCCGCCTCGGCAGGGTCGATGCGTGCGAAGCAGGCTGACGCGGAAGCTGCTGGCGCGCCGGCAGCAAGCCTTGCCGCACCCGTGGAAGAAGATCGCAACGCGACCTTGTATCCGGAACATTGGCTGGCGAACATCCGCCAGATGCTGCGCGAGAACCGGCGTGAGGAGGCGCTGCGCAGTCTGGAAAAATTCCGCAAACGCTACCGGGACTATCGCCTGCCGGATGATTTGCGCGATTTGCACTAAGGCTGCGGCTTCGCCTGCTCGGTCAAGCCGACCTGCAACCAGCCCAAGTTGAATCCGATCGCGGTTGCCTGCGGATTGCTCCACGCATAGTCGATGATCGCGCCGCTGGCATCGTCGATGACGTTGAGTTGCAGCACGTCGAGCTTGCGTTCGGCGTAGGTCTTGCGTTCGAGTTGCAGCGACCAGCCGCTGGCCGCGCCATCGCGCCAGCGCAATTCGGCGCGACCGCCCTCGCTGGACAGGTGCAAATCCTTTTGCAGGTGCCAGTCCTGGTTGCCGGCGCGCGCCTTTGGGCCGCCACCATTGATCGCGGCCCAGCCGTCGAACCAGCGCACGCGGCGCGCGGCAATCGCGGCATCCGTGCCACGCGCCTGGTCAGCGAACGTGACGGTGCGCAGCATGTCACCATCCAGAACAAGGCGCAGCGGCAGCAAGGCGGCGGATTCGCCGAGCCCCGGCAACAGCGCGCTGCACGCGCTCGCGCTCGCCTGCGCTTCGAACCGCGAATTCTTCCACTCGCCGGACTGCGCGCAGGGCGCAAGCTCGGCCCATTGCGCGGCGTCGAAGGCGAACTTGCGCTTGCCGTCGAACATGTCGCCCGCCGCCGCCGGATCGAGCGCACGGTACGGCGTGAGCGTCACCCGATTGCCATTGTCCGCGGCGGTGGCGCGCAGCAGCCACAATGCATGCGACGCGGTCTTGTCGGCGGCGGTGGATTGCAGGCGCCACAACCACGCGCTGCCCTCGCGCCCTTGCTGCGCCAGTCGCAAGCCCTCGCGCACGCGCGGCACCGCGATGGCCGATGCCTGCATGGCTTGCTCATGGTTGTCCCAATCGCCCGCCAGCGCGGCATCCAAACGCGTCAGCGCGTCGCCGGCGGCGCTTGCGCTGCCGCTGCGGCTGGGCAACGCCTGGCAAGCCGCGAGCAAGCAGGACAAGATCAAGGTTACGACGCTGCGCATGCCGCATCTCCGTGCGAATCGATGCGCCAAGCATAGCGTATCGCCAGCGTGTTCCAATCCGCTATGCTGCGCGCATGCCGCAGATCCAGCCTGCCGATCCCACCCAGCGCCGCCGCGTCGCCGTCATCCTCGCGATCGCCGCGATCGTCCTGATCGCGTTGTTTGTTGCGTTCGATCATTGGCTGGAAAGCGCCGCGCAGCGCATGGACACCACGGCGCTGGTGCAATCCGTCGCGCACCTGATCGGCGCCTGTGTGATCGCGATGACGCTGTGCCTGCTCGCGCTCGGACGCCACCTGCTGCTGCGCGGGAGGCGCATCATCCGTGACCGCCGCTATCCGGCCAATGACGCACGCCCGCTGCGCGATACGCCGGTGCGCGAAAGCGAGGAAGCCGTGCGCATCGGCAATGCCAGCCGCACCGCCGGCCTGGTCGCCTGCCTGCTCGGCGTGGCGGTCGCGGTGGTGGGCTGGTTCTGGGTCGGTTCGCTGGGCTAGGCGGATTTGACGAACGCGCGCGTCGCGTCCGCCAGCGCCGGATCCTGCAGGGCGAAGTGCAGCGTCGCCTGCACGAGTCCGAGCTTGCTGCCGCAATCAAAGCGCGTGCCATCGAAGCGGAACGCGTGCACGTCGCCATCGCGCAGCAAGGCGGCGATGGCATCGGTCAACTGGATTTCGCCACCGGCACCGGGCGTGGTCTTTTCCAGCAACTCGAAAATGCGTCCGGGCAATACGTAGCGGCCGACGATGGCGAGGTTCGACGGCGCGACCTCGGGTTTGGGTTTTTCCACGACGTGGCGCACGCGCGCCGCACGTCCGTCGCCGCTTTCGGCATCGACGATTCCGTACTTGTGGGTCTCATCGCGCGGCACTTCCTCGACCGCGATGACGCCGGCGTCGCGGCTGGGTGCGAATTGCGCCATCTGGCGCAAGGCACCGGCGCCCCGATTCCAGATGAGGTCGTCCGGCAGGATCACGCCAAAGGGCTCGTCGCCGATGACCGGCTTGGCGCACAACACCGCATGGCCCAGGCCCAGTGCTTCGGATTGCGTCACGTACACACAGCGCACGTTCCTGGGAATCAGATCGCGCACGGCGGCGAGCAATTCACGCTTGCCGCTGCGTTCGAGCTTTTGTTCCAGCTCGTAGGCGGTGTCGAAATAGTCGGCGATGGCGTGCTTGTAGCGACTGGTGATGAAGACCAGCGTGTCGGCGCCGGCATCCACCGCCTCGTCGACGGCGTACTGGATCAATGGCTTGTCCAGCACCGGCAGCATTTCCTTGGCCACCACCTTAGACGCGGGCAGGAAACGCGTGCCGAGTCCGGCAACGGGGAAAACAACCTTGCGCAACGGTGCGTTCATTCAGGCTCCTTCGGCATGGCGCACGATCGGCACGATCTGCGCGTCTTCGGTTTCGGCTCGCCAGGAAAAATCCGGCAACAGGCTGGTCAGGCACGCGCGCAAGGCGGTTTCGTCATAGTCGCGCACGGCCTGCGCTGCCTGGCGCAATTGCGCATTGAGCAATTCCCAGGACATGCTGCGCGGCGCGCTCAAGAAAATCTTCGCATGCGCTGTGGCGCGATAGTCCTCGAGTTCGTGGAAGAGTTCCTCGAACAATTTTTCGCCGGGCCGCAGGCCGGTGTAGACGATGGCGACGTCGCGTTCCGGTACTTTTCCGGCGAGTCGGATCATCTGTTCGGCGAGGTAGCTGATCTTGACCGGCTCGCCCATGTCCAGCGCGAAGATTTCACCACCCTTGCCGAGCACGCCGGCCTGCAGGATGAGCTGGCAGGCCTCGGGAATGGTCATGAAGTAGCGCGTGATCTCCGGATGCGTCACCGTCACCGGCCCGCCATTGCGGATCTGTTCGCGGAACAGTGGTACCACGCTGCCGGCCGAGTCGAGCACATTGCCGAAACGCACGGTGACGAAACGCGTCGCCGAATGCGCGGCAAAATTCTGGCAGTAGATTTCCGCGGCGCGCTTGCACGCGCCCATCACGCTGGTCGGGTTGACGGCCTTGTCGGTGGAAATCAGCACGAAGCAGCCCACGCCATGGCGGTCTGCCGCCTGCGCCACGGTCTGCGTGCCGAGCACGTTGTTGCGGAATGCCTCGCGCACCTGATTCTGCAACAGCGGCACATGCTTGAACGCCGCCGCGTGCAGAACCACCTGCGGACGCACGCGCGCGAACACGCGCTCGCAGGCGACCGCGTCACCGCAATCGCCGAGCACGGCGTCGACAAGCAGATCGGGAAACTCGCGGCGCAGTTCCTGTTCGATGCGATACAGGTTGTATTCCGACAGTTCCAGGATCGCCAGCGACTCGACACCCAGTCGCGCCACCTGCCGGCACAATTCCGAACCGATCGAACCACCACCGCCGGTGATCAGCACGCGCTGCCCGGAAAACCCGGCGCGCATCGCGTCCCAGTCCAGTTGCACCGGGTCGCGCCCGAGCAGGTCCTCGATTGCGACCTCCTTTAGCTGACCCGGGCCCATGCGCCCGGCGACCACATCCTGCAGGCGCGGCACGGTGCGGAATGGCAGGCCGGTGTCTTCGCACAACGCGACCGCGCGGCGCATCTGCGCCGTGGTTGCCGAGGGCATCGCGATCAGCAGCATTTCCGCCGCGGATTCGCGCGCCAGGTCCGGCAAGCGATCCAGCGTGCCGAGCACGGGCACACCGTGCACGCGCGCGCCGCGCAGCGAAGCCTTGTCGTCGAGCACGCCGACCGGGCGATAGCGCGCGTCGTGCGCCAGTTCGCGCAGTAGCGCGTCCGCGGAACGCCCGGCGCCGAGCACCAGCACGCGCCGCGCGGGCACGCGCGCGAGCAGTTCGAAGCGGCTGTCCTTCCAGTAGCGCCACGCCAGGCGCGGCGTGCCGAGCAAGACCGAAAGCACCAGTGGATAGATGAACAGCACGCTGCGCGGCACCGAATCCAGGCGGTCGTACAGGAACAAGGCCACCGCGATGGCCAGTGCGCCGATCACCGCGGCACGCAGGATGTTCCACAGGTCCGGCAAGCTGGCGAAGCGCCACAAGCCCTTGTACAGGCCCGTCCACCACAACACCATGCCCTGCATCAGCAGGACAATGGCCGTATCCGGTGCAAGCTGCCAGATCGTCGGCGGATGCAGCTCGAAGCTGTAGCGCAGCCAGTTCGCGGCGGTCCAGGCAATCCACACCATGGCCAGGTCGTGCAGCACGACGGCCAGGCGCGGATGGATGGCGGCGGTCAACCTACGCAAGCCCATGCCGCCGTCCGGATTCGACTTTGTATAAACACCAGCGTTTTCCACAAATCCACACCAGCACCGCCACTGCGTACACGCCCACCGCCGCGGCAACACCCGGCTTGGGCGGCGCGCCGAACGGACGCAGGTTCATCCAGTACAGCACCGGCGCCACGATCAGCAGGTTCCAGGCCATGTACCAAGTAACCACACGCACATGCGACATGCCGGCGCGCGTCATCCACTGGTACAGATGTTCGCGATGCGCGCGATACCAGGGCCGCCCGCACAGCATCCGCGACGACAAGGTGCAGCTTGCATCGGCGACGAATGCGGAAGTCGCGACGATGCCGCTGCACGCGGCCGTGTACGGCGATGAATTCTGCCAGATCGCGGCGACTGCGATCAAAAACCCGACGCTGCCGCTGCCGACGTCGCCCATGAACGCCCGCGCACGCGGAAAGTTGAACGGAAGGAATCCAGCCACCGCTGCCGCCCACAGCGTGATCTGGAAGGCATGCGCATTGATCGCGTAGCGCTGGCACAACACCGCCATGGCGACCAGCACGAAGATTGCCTGCATCGCAAGAATGCCGTTGATGCCGTCCATGAAGTTGTGCAGGTTGATCGACCACACGCCAACGAAACCGAGCAGCGCGAGGATGCCAAGGCTCGGCCAGAACGCCGTATCCAGTTGCGGCGCCGGGCTCGACATCGCGAACAGCGACGCCAGCAAGGGTTGCAGGAAGATCGCCACGGCAAGGCAATGCACCGCCAGGCGCAGGATCGCCGGCAACGGCCGGTGATCGTCGATCCAGCCAACCGCCGCGACGAGCGCCAATGCGATGCACAGCCGCAACGGCGAGCCGAGATGCGGCGCGAGCAGGGAGAACGCGACGATCCCGACCAGCGCCGAGACCACGATGCCGATGCCGGCGCCGCGTGGCGTCGGCACGCTGTGCGAGCGCCGCCGTCCCGGCAGGTCGATCAAGGCGCGGCGACGCGCGTAATGCACCGCCAGCCAGGCGACCAGCGCCGACAGACCAAAGGCGGCGGCGAGCCAGAGCCAGTAGCGCAGTGTGGTTACCTCGGTAAACCAGAACATGTCGGGTTACTCCCCCGCCACGCCGTGGATCGGTCGCACCGAACTCCAGGTCTTGCAGCTCGGGCACTGCCAATGGTGCGCCTTGGCGCCGAAGCCGCACTTGCTGCAACGGTACATGGCCTGGCCTTCGATCAGCTTGCGCGTGAGGTCCTGCAGGATCAGCAGGGTTTCGCGCGCTTCGCCGCGCGAGGTGTCGAGCGAGGCGCCGATCAGGGTCATCAATCCGCGCACCGACGGGCGCTGGCGCAACTGGCGGGTGAGGAACTCGACCGCCGCGGCCTCGCCTTGCGTGTTCGCATACAGCTTGGCCAGCGCGATCACCGGCGACACGCCTTGCGAGCGTTCGATGATGTCCACGAGAAAGCGTTCGGCGCGCTGCATCTGGTGCAGTCGCGCGTAACAATCGAGCAGCGGCGCCAGCACCTCGGGCACGAAATCCACGTCCAGCGTGGCCACGCGCTCGAACGACTGCGCGGCCGCTTCCAGGTTTCCCTGCTGCATTTCCAGATGGCCCTGCACGATGTGCGCACGCACGCATTCGGGCTGGCACACGAAGGCGTTTTCCAGATGCGCATGCGCCGCGGCGAAATCGCGGTTGGCGCGCGCCTGTTCCGACAATTCGCAATGGAACTGGGCGATGGTCGGGCCTTCGGATTCACCGCTGATCTTTTCCAGGCGCCGCGCGTGGTCGATCGCCTTGTTCCAGTCCTTCTCGTGCTGGTAGATGCCGATCAGGTGGCGCAATGCCGACGGTACATGCGCATCCATCGCCACCAGATCGCTGAACAGGGTTTCGGCGCGATCGAGCAAGCCAGCGCGCATGTAGTCCTCGCCCAGCTCGAGCAGGGCGACGGTCTTTTCCTCGTTGTTGAGGTTGGGCCGCGCGATCAGGTGCTGGTGCACGCGAATGGCGCGATCCACCTCGCCGCGACGCCGGAACAGGTTGCCCAGCGCCAGGTGCGTTTCCACCGTGTCGCGGTTGAATTCGGCGAGTTTGAGGAAGACCTCGATGGCCTTGTCGGGCTGCTCGTTGAGCAGGTAGTTCAAGCCGCGGAAGTAGCTCGACGACAGTTCGCTCACGCCGGCACGACGCGAACGTTCGCTGCTGCGCCGGCCGTAGAACCAGCCGGACAGCGCCGCCAACGGCAGCAACAAGGCAAGCGCCGGCAACAGCAACGGCGGCAGCGCGCTCATCGGCGTGGACTCAAGCCGGCCGGCGGATGGCGAGGTTGACGCGCTCGCGCAATTCCTTGCCGGGCTTGAAATGCGGCACGTGCTTGCCCGGCAGGGCGACCGCGGAACCGGTCTTGGGATTGCGGCCCATGCGCGGCGGACGGAAATGCAGCGAGAAACTGCCGAAGCCGCGAATCTCGATGCGCTCGCCGCTGGACAGTGCCACGCTCATCTGTTCCATGACGTTCTTGACTGCCAGCTCCACGTCGTTGAATGCAAGGTGGTTCTGGCGCGAAGCCAGGGCTTCGATTAGCTCCGATTTAGTCATGCAGACCTCTGGCTTTCACTGGCGCTCGCACTATCCACAACCCCCATCGGGGCCCCGCTCGCGCGGGGCTCCGATCGCCCCCTTGACTCAAGGGGGCTGGGAGCAACAGCGACGTCACTCGGACTTGTTCAACTGCTCCTTGAGCAGGGCGCCGAGCTTGGTCGTACCGCCGGAGGCCGACTGGTATTCCTCAAGCGCCTGCTGCATTTCATCGTCGTCCTTGGCGCGGATCGACAACTGCAAAACGCGGCCCTTGCGATCCATGCCGGTGTACTTGGCCTCGACGCTGTCGCCAACCTTGAAGTGGGCGGTGGCGTCGTCCACGCGATCCTTGGAAATGTCGCGCGCGGACAGGTAGCCTTCCACACCCTCGCCAAGATCGACCGTGGCGCCCTTGGCGTCGACTTCCTTGACCGTGCCGGTGACGATGGTGCCGCGCGGATGCGCCGCCATGAACTGGCCGAACGGATCCTGCTCGAGCTGCTTGATGCCGAGGCTGATGCGCTCGCGTTCCGGATCGACCGCCAGGACCACTGCCTCGACCGTGTCGCCCTTCTTGAAGTTGCGCACCAATTCCTCGCCCGTGCTCTGCCAGGAAATGTCGGACAGGTGCACCAGGCCATCGATGCCGCCGTCCAGGCCGACGAAGATGCCGAAATCGGTGATCGACTTGATCTGGCCGGACACCTTGTCGTTCTTCTTGTGGATCGCGGCGAAGGATTCCCACGGATTGGCGCGCGTCTGCTTGATGCCGAGCGAAATGCGGCGGCGCTCCTCGTCCACGTCCAGCACCATGACTTCGACTTCGTCGCCGACCTGCACCATCTTGGCCGGATTGACGTTCTTGTTGGTCCAGTCCATTTCCGAGACGTGCACCAGGCCTTCGACGCCGGGCTCGAGCTCGACGAAGCAGCCGTAATCGGTAACGTTGGAAACCTTGCCGAACAGGCGCGTGCCGGTCGGATAGCGGCGCGCGATGGCGACCCACGGGTCTTCACCGAGCTGCTTCAGGCCCAGCGACACGCGGTTGCGCTCGCGGTCGAACTTGAGCACGCGCACATCGAGCTCGTCGCCGACGTTGACGACTTCGGACGGATGGCGCACGCGCTTCCACGCCATGTCGGTGATGTGCAGCAGGCCGTCGATGCCGCCGAGGTCAACGAACGCACCGTAGTCGGTGAGGTTCTTGACCACGCCCTTGACCACGGCGCCTTCCTGCAGGCGCTCGAGCAGTTGCTCGCGCTCTTCCGAATGCTCGGACTCAACCACCGCGCGGCGGCTGACCACCACGTTGTTGCGCTTGCGATCGAGCTTGATGATCTTGAATTCCAGTTCCTTGCCTTCCAGGAACACCGGGTCGCGCACCGGGCGCACGTCCACCAGCGAACCCGGCAGGAAGGCGCGTACGTCCTTGATGTCGACGGTGAATCCACCCTTGACCTTGCCGGAAATCTTGCCGGTGACGGTGGCGTTGGCGGTCTGCGCCTCTTCCAGCTCGTCCCACACCAGGGAGCGCTTGGCCTTTTCGCGCGAGAGCACGGTTTCGCCGAAACCATTCTCGATCGAATCCAGGGCTACCTTCACTTGATCGCCAACCCCGACGTCGATCTCGCCGGCGTCGTTGCGGAATTGCTCGATCGGCACGATGCCTTCGGACTTGAGTCCCGCGTTGATGACGACGACGTCATTGCGGACCTCGACGACGGTACCGGTGACGATGGCGCCCGGCTTCAATTTGTTGAGCGTCTGGCTCTGTTCAAACAGTTCGGCAAAACTTTCGGTCATGTTGAATTCCAAATGGATATCAAGATCTCGATCCAGGTTTTTGATTTTGCTGGATTTCGACCCACCCGTTGTTGGCACTTTCGTGCCGTTGCTGTTCCCTGCCGCGAGCGGCAGGACCCGTGGAACGGCTTGCGCCGCTCCAGATTCTTTCCCTTGGCTTGCGTTCAACGCGCCAGTTGCAGCACCGCGGCGACCACGGCCTCGATCGACATTCCGGTCGAATCGATCACCGTGGCATCCACTGCCGGCTTGAGCGGAGCGACTTCCCGCCCGGCGTCACGCACGTCGCGCGCCTGGATCTCGCGCAAAAGGGCGGCAAGTGTAACGCCCAATCCCTTTTCTTTCAACTGCTTATAGCGTCGTTTTGCCCTTTCCTCGGCGCTCGCGGTCAGGAACACCTTGTGCCCGGCATCCGGAAAGATCACGGTGCCCATGTCGCGGCCATCGGCGACCAGCCCGGGCGCCTTGCGGAAGGATCGCTGCTTTTCGAACAAAGCGGCGCGGACGCTCGGAATCGCCGCGATAGCCGAGGCCACTGCCCCACAGGTTTCGGTGCGGATCTCGTCGGTGGCGTCCATGCCATTGACGATCACGCGGGTTTCGCCGCCTTCCCTGGGCACGCGAAAACTGATCTTGGTGTGCTCCGCGCAGCGCGTCACCGCTTCGGCATCGGACAAGTCCAACCCTTCCATGCCGGCGGCGAAACCCACTGCGCGATACAACGCGCCGGAATCGAGCATGTGCCAGCCCAGCGCATCGGCGACCATGCGGCTGATCGTGCCCTTGCCGGATCCGGAAGGGCCGTCGATGGTCAAAACCGGTACGATCTTGTCGGGCATCCGGTCATTTTACCGGATGCGGCGATCCGATCGACACCGGCTGGCAAGGAATTTCTACTCCGCCGGACTGCCCCAGGCGCCCGCCACCGGCAAGTCACCACTCGTTCCGAACGAAAAGCTCGACGGCGCCTCGAAACCACTGCCGAACATCGAATCGGGCGCACGATCGCGCGTATCGAGGATGAAGGTGGCCGTGGACGGACGAAACACGCCAAACCCGGCGTACCCAGCGTGCGTCCAGTCGCCCACCACCGGCAAGTCGGTGCTGTTGCCCATGCCCTGGCCCAGTTCTTCCGGCGCCACGGCACTGATATTGCGATTGGTGGCGTGGAAACGGCCATCGACCGGTCGATAAACGGCCACACTGCCGGCACCGTCCTGATTCCAGTCGCCGGCAGCGGGCTTGTCGCCAGACGCGCCGAATGCCACGGCGTACACCGCCGCTCCGGCAATCAGATCATCCTTCAGCAAATGCGTTCCGGTGCCGGGCTGGAACACCCCGACGCCGTCCCGACCATCGCCGTTCCAGTCGCCGGCCTCGGGAAGACTGTTTGCGGCACCGAAAACGAAACTGTAATCGGGTTTGGCGACATCCAGGCCGGTCCAGCGATCCCACAGGTAAAACGTCGCCGTGGATGGCCGATACAGGCCGGCGGTGTCGATGCCATCGCCATTCCAGTCGCCGACGATCGGCAGATCGGCACCGTTGGCGCCGGCCACGCTGGCGGTGATGTCCGGCGAGCCTGCGGAAAGCGTGTTGCGCAGGTAAAACGTCTGATTCGACGGACGATACACGCCCACCGTGTCGGACTTGCCCGTAACCGCGCCGTATTGCCCGACAACACCGCCTGTGCTCGCCCCTACGTGAATCTGCGCGTTGCGCGGATTCACGCCGATTGCGTTGGCATTGGCCGATGCGAAATCGATCAGATAGGTACCGTTGTCGTTGTACTGCACCACGCGGTTGTTGCCGCGATCGGCCACGTACACATTGCCGTGCTGATCGACAGCCAGACCAACCGGATTCGTCAACTTGCCCGTGCCGCTGGTGGAATCGGCGAAGACCTTGATGAAGTCGCCGTAGACCGTGAACTGTTGCACGCGGTTGCCGAAGAACTCGGCCACATAGACCTGATTGCGTTTGCGATCCACCGCGATGCCCGCGGGAACGTTGAACTGGCCGTTGGCACTGCCGGATACACCCCACTGGCGCACGTAAGCGCCGGCAAGGCTGAACTTCTGCACGCGGTTGTTGCCTTCATCGCTGACGTAAATCCAGTTGCCGTCGGTGGCGATGGCACCGGGGCCAGAAAACTGTCCGTCACCGGTACCTGCGGTGCCCCATTGCGACTGGTAGGCGCCGGACGCCGAGAACTTCTGGATGCGATCGTTGCCGTTGTCCACAACGTAGACGTTGTCGCTGTCGTCGATGGCGATGCCATAGGCTCCGCTGAATTTGCCGTTGCCGTTTCCCGTACCGCCCCATTGCAGAAGAAACTTGCCGAACTTGTCGAACTTGAACACGCTGTTGAGGCTGTACGCCGTAACGTACACATTCTCCGCGCTGTCGTAAGCCACCGCGCCGAGGTATCCGCTCAAACCGGCGAAATTGGCGATGCTCGGGTGCGCTGTAGGCTGGGCCGACTGCGTGAATGCCTGCAACGAGCCAGACGTACCGTCAGCGACGATGACGACAGGGGCGCCATTGAACGGTGCGATCGGCAGCGGTTGCGTAACGGCAATTCCACGCACGCCGGTGATATAGCCTGAATACCACGTCGGGGTGATGGTGCCATAGTAGTAGCTTCGATAGTTCCCCCGCGTATCGTAGGCATAGAGTTCATTCGCGCCGATCGTGAGCCAGACCTTGTCAGCCCGATCTACAGCCACGCCATATGGCGGCGTCGTGGTAAATGCGACAGTGCGCAGAAAGGCACCGGTTGCATCGAATTTGACCACGCGATTGTTGTTCGAATCCGCGGCGTAGATATTGCCGCGCGCATCCACCGCCAGCGCATACGGATCATTGAGTTGGCCGTTGCCGGCACCCGGCGAACCGAACTGCGAGACATAGGTTCCCGTGGTCGTGAAGATCTGCACGCGATCGTTGCCGACTTCGGACACATACAAATTGCCGTTGACCGGGTTGTAGACCAGCCCCGAAGGGGCATTGAGTTGCCCCGCGCCGGAACCAGCGCTGCCGAACTGACTGACATAGGCGCCCGTGGCCTTGTCGAAACGCTGGATCCGGTTGTTGTAGTAATCGGTAATGTAGACATAGTTGCCGACCACGGCCACCTGTTCCGGGCCATTGAATTGCCCGGCGCCGCTGCCGCTGCCACTACCAAAGGAACGCAGGTAGCTGAAGCCCGAGGTCGTGATTTGGTAGGCCTTCACCACATTGCCGGTAACATCGGACACGTAAACCGTGTCCCCGTCTGCCGTCACCTGAAACGGAAACAAGAACCCGGTGATGCCACTCTCGAAGTGCACGCTCCGATAGCCGCTCGATGCGGACGTTGAAACGGTAGTCGTCTCAGCGGCCGTGGCGGCCGGCCCGGCCATGCGCACGACATCCACCGAACTTTCGCGCGCCAATGCCACTTGGGCGGTTGCGCCAATACAAAGCACGAAAACAACAGGCGCAAACGATCGCGTTGCGGACATGCCAAACTCCCCAGTCGAGAATCCCCGTCAGGACAATCTAGCATCGGCCTTGTGAAAGTATCGTGATTGCGCCGCGCATGAAGTTCAGCCGGCAAGAACGACAACACCGCATGACTGCGCCAGTTCCACGAATCCAGGGAACGACGTGGCCACATTGGCGCAATCGCTGATCCGCACTGGCGCGTCGGCGATCGCACCGGCTACGGCAAGACTCATGGCACAACGGTGATCGCCTGCGGAATCCGCCTCGCCGCCGGTGAATTTTCCACCTTCGATGATGGCGCCATCCGGCGTTTCCTCGATCCGCACCCCGAGCGCGCGCAAACCGCGGGCCATCACCGCGATGCGATCGGATTCCTTCACGCGCAATTCCGCCGCGCCGCGGATGCGCGTCGTCCCCTGCGCTGCCGCCGCGGCGACGAACAGGATCGGGAATTCGTCGATCATGTCGGGCACGATTTCAATCGGTACGTCGATGCCGCGCAAGGGCGCATGACGCACGATGAGGTCGGCAATCGCCTCGCCAGCCTGTGTGCGCGGATTCGACTCGCGGATGTCGGCGCCCATCGCGCGCAGCGCGCGCAGCAATCCCGTGCGGCGCGGATTCATGCCGACGTCGCGCAACAGCAGTTCCGACCCGGGCGCGAGCGTAGCCGCAACGATGAAAAACGCCGCCGAAGAAAAATCCGCCGGCACGCGGATGTCGGTTGCGCGCAGGCGGTGACCGCCACTCAATTTCGCCCAACCCGATCCGAATTCGATTGGCCAGCCGAAAGCGCGCAACATGCTTTCGGTATAGTCGCGCGTCGGATGCGGTTCGCTCACCCGCGTTGCGCCATCGGCATACAACCCGGCAAGCAAAATCGCCGATTTCACCTGCGCGCTGGCGACGGGCAACGCGTAGTCGATGCCACGCAACGTTCGCTTGCCGGCAATGCGAAGCGGCGGCAGACCTTCGCTCGATTCGATCTTCGCGCCCATGCGCGTGAGCGGTTCGATTACTCGGCGCATCGGTCGCTTCGACAGCGATGCATCGCCGGTCAACGTCGAGTCGAACTCTTGTCCGGCAAGCAAACCCGCCAGCAGTCGCATGCCGGTGCCGGCATTTCCGCAGTCGATCGGCGCATCCGGTGCGCGCAAGCCATGCAGACCGACGCCATGCACGATGCGCTCGCTTGGTGCGGGTGCATCGATGCGCACGCCCATCTGCGCGAACGCGCGCGCGGTGGCGCGGGTATCCTCGCCTTCGAGAAATCCCGTGATGCGCGAGGTACCTTCGGCGATGGCGGCGAGCATGATCGCGCGGTGGGAAATGGACTTGTCGCCGGGAACCCGGACCTCGCCGCGCAACGGCCCCGACGGCGAACTGATCCAATCAATCATGAAAGGGCCGCCAACAGGCGTTCGTTCTCGGCACGCGATCCGACGCTGATGCGCAGGAATTGGTCCAATCCGTAGCCGCCCATCGGGCGCGCGATGACGCCGCGCTCGAACAGCGAGTGTTCGATGGGCGCGGCATCGCGGGCAAAATCGACCAGCACGAAGTTGGTCTGCGAGGGAAGCGCGCGCAGGCCACGCGAGGACAGTTGCGTTGCCAGCCAGGATCGCTCGGCGAGATTGAACGCCTTCGAGCGGGCGACGTGATCGGGGTCGTCGAGAGCCGCTTGCGCGGCCGCCAATGCGAGCGAATTGACATTAAAAGACTCACGCAATCGTTCGATAATATTGATTATTTCAATCGAACTCGCGGCATAACCGATACGCAATCCGGCCAGGCCATGGGCTTTGGAAAACGTGCGCGTGACGAGCAGGTTCGGGTACTTCGGCAAGAAGCGCAGGGCCGAGGTCAGCGCCGTATCATCGACAAACTCGTGGTAGGCCTCGTCGACCACGACCAGGGTCGATTCCGGCACGCGTGCGAGGAAGTTCTCGAGCGCCGCATCGCCGAACCAGGTGCCGGTGGGATTGTTCGGGTTGGCCAGGTACACGACGCGTGTATCGGCCCGGATCGCTTGGGCCATCGCATCCAGGTCGTGGCCGAGCGGCATGTTCGCGTGGTCGCGCGCGAGCGCGGGTACGCGCAGCGCCTGTGCACCCGCCGCCGCGGTGGCGATCGGAAACACCGCGAAGCCGAATTCGGAAAAAACGACGGACGTGCTTGCATCGGCGAAACACTGCGCGATCAGCATCAGCAATTCGTGCGAGCCGTTGCCAAGCACGATCTGGCCGACATCCACGCGCAGGCGCCGCGCCAACGCAGACTTCAGCGCGCCGCCAGACGGATCGGGATAGCGAAAGACTTCCGGCAGCGCCGCTTCGATCGCAGCGATGGCACGCGGACTCGGGCCCAGCGGATTCTCGTTCGAGCCCAATTCCGCCAGCGTCGCGCCGAAGCGCTCGCGCAAGGCGGGCAGGTCATGGCCGGGATCGTAGGCGCGCAGCGCGCGCGTGGCGGCGTTCGCCGGCACCGTCGCAGCGATGGTCACGGCACCGCGACCGGATACGAGCCGAGCAGCTTGATCTGCGCGGCATGCTCCTCGAGTTGCGCAAACGCGCGCTGCATGGCCGCGTCCTCGACATGGCCGGCGAGATCGATGAAGAAACCGTACTCCCACTTGGCCTGGTGCGATGGCCGCGACTCGATGCGATTCATGCTGATGCCGTTGCGGGCGAATGGGCTGAGCACATGGAACAGCGCGCCGGGTTTGTCCTTGATGAATACCAGGATCGAGGTCCGATCGTGGCCGGAGGGCGGGAAAATCTGGCGGCCGAGCACGAGGAAGCGCGTCGTGTTGTCGTCGCGGTCCTCGATCGGGCTGGTGATCACCTTGCGCAGGCCGTAGACATGGCCGGCGGACTCACCGGCAATCGCGGCGGCATCGTCGGCATTGCGCGCGCGCCGCGCCGCTTCGGCATTGCTCGATACCGCAATTTTTTCCACCTTCGGCAAATTCGCACGCAGCCAACCCTTGGTCTGGGCGAAGGACTGCGGATGCGAATACACGCGCTCGATGTCTTCGATGCGTCCGGAACGCGACAGAAGGAACTGGCGTACGCGCAATTCCACTTCGCCGCAGATTTTCAGGTTCGAGGTCAGGAACATGTCCAGCGTGATCTGGATCGTGCCCTGCCCGGAATTTTCCACCGGCACGATGCCGAAATCGGCGTTGCCGCTTTCCACTTCCTGGAAGACTTCCTCGATGCTGGCCAAGGGCAAGCCGTGTGCCGAGCGACCGAAGTGTTTCATCACGGCCTGCTGGCTGAAGGTGCCTTCCGGGCCCAGGTAGCCAACCTTGAGCGGCTCCTGCTGGGCAAGGCACGCCGACATGATTTCGCGGAACACGTGCACGAGCACGTCATCGGACAGCGGGCCTTCGTTGCGATCCACGACCATGCGCAGCACCTGCGCTTCGCGCTCGGGCCGGTAGTAATCCACCGCCGCGGCGAGCTTGCCCTTGGCGCGGCCAACCTGGTGCGCCCAGTTCGCGCGTTCGGCGATCAACTGCTGGATGTTGCGGTCGATGGCATCGATGCGCGCGCGCGCATCGGCGAGCGAAGGCGCAACGGCAACGGTTTTTTTCGGTTTTGGCATGGCCGCATCAACCCGCGATCGAGCGTACGCAGAGGATCCCATCGATCCCGCCGATCGCGGCAACCAGCGCCGCATCGGCCGGGGAATCGATATCGATCAAAGTATAGGCCAGGTCGCCGCGCGAGGCGTTGCGCATCTGCGCGATGTTCACGCCGGCGTCGCCGAGGACGTGCGAGAGCTGGCCGATCATGTTCGGGCGGTTGCTGTTGGCGATGCACAGGCGTGCCTTGCCCGCGCGCGCCATGCGCATGTTCGGGAAGTTCACCGAATTGTGCACGTTGCCGTTCTCGAGGAAATCGCGCAACTGGTCGACCACCATCACCGCGCAGTTCTCTTCGGCCTCACCGGTGGAGGCACCCAGATGCGGCAGGCCGATCACGCGCGCGTTGCCGATCAGGTCGGCGCTGGGGAAATCCGTGACGTAACGTCCGATGCGTCCACTGGCCAGGCCTTGCGCGAGCGCCGCCGCATCGACGATGCCTTCGCGCGCGAAGTTGAGCAGGACAACGCCGGGACGCACGATCTCCAGCGCCGCCGCGCCGAAGATGCCGCGCGTGGCGTCGTTGAGCGGCACGTGAAACGTGATGTAGTCCGCTGCCGCATACAGTTCGTTCAAGGAACCGGCCTTGGCCACATCCGCCGACAGCGCCCAGGCGCCATCGATGGTCATGTGCGGATCGAAGCCGAGCACGCGCATGCCAAGTGCATGCGCGGCATTGGCGACCTTCACCCCGATCGCGCCAAGGCCGACGACGCCGAGCGTCTTGCCGGCGAGTTCGGCGCCGACGAAGCGTTTCTTCTCGGCCTCGACCTTCTGGTGCAGGTCATCGCCGCCTTGCAGACCGCCGACGAAAGCGAGCGCCGCATCGAGGTTGCGCGCAGCGATCAGCATGCCGGCGACGACGAGTTCCTTGACGGCATTCGCGTTCGCACCCGGCGCATTGAATACTGGCACGCCGCGCTGACTGAACTCAGTCACCGGAATATTGTTGGTGCCCGCACCGGCACGCGCGACGGCCTTGATTGATGTGGCCAATGGCTTGCCGTGCATGTCCGCCGAGCGCAGCAGGATCGCATCCGGCGCGGCAACTTCGTTCGCCACCGCGTACAAATTTGCCGGCAACCGATCGAGTCCGTTGCGCGAGATATTGTTGAGGGTCTGGATCGTGAACATCTTCTTCTCCCCCTCTCCCCTGCTTGCGGGGGAGAGGGTTGGGGTGAGGGGGTGGAGTTCGACCTGCGTCACCCCCTCCCCCTAGCCCTCTCCCCCAACGGCAGTTGGAGGAGAGGGGACTTTCAAGCATTGCGTGCGGCAAAATCTTTCATGAAATCCACCAATGCCTGCACGCCTTCCAGCGGCATGGCGTTGTACAGCGAGGCGCGCATGCCGCCGACGGCGCGATGGCCCTTGAGTGCCATCAGTCCCGCCGCTTCGGCGTCCTTCAGGAACACCGCATCGAGTTCTTCGCGTGGCAGCGTGAACGGCACATTCATCCACGAACGCGCGGATTTTTCCACCGGGTTCTTGTAGAAATTCGAACTATCGATATAGCCATAAAGAAGGCTGGCCTTGGCGCGATTGCGTTCGCCCATCGCCGCAACTCCGCCCTGCTCCATCAGCCATTCGAATACGAGCCCAGCGAGGTACCAGCCAAACGTGTTCGGCGTGTTGAGCATGGATTCATTCGCCGCATGCTCGGCGTAGTTGAAGATCTTCGGCATCTCCTGCGGGCAGCGTGCGAGCAGATCCTCGCGCACGATCATCACCACCAGGCCCGATGCGCCGATGTTCTTCTGTGCGCCGGCGTAGATGACGCCGAACTTCGACACATCGATCGGCCGCGACAGGATGTTCGAGGACATGTCGGCGACGAGCGGCACGTCGCCGGCATCGGGGATGTCGTGGAACTCGACGCCGTGGATCGTCTCATTCGGCGTGTAATGCAGATACGCCGCCTGCGCATCGACCTGCCACTGCGTGCGCGACGGTATCGACGTGTAGCTTCCCTCGGCGCCGCTGGCGGCGATGCGCACGCGTGCGAGCGGCTTGGCTTCCTTGGCGGCCTTCTCGCTCCAGTGGCCGGTCAGCACGTAGTCCACGCCCTGGTCGCGGCGCGCGAAATTCATCGGAATCTGGGCGAAATGCTGCGTCGCGCCACCTTGCAGGAACAACACCTTGTAGCTAGACGGAATGCCCATCAAGGTGCGCAGATCCTGCTCGGATTTTTTCGCCATGGCGACGAAATCCTTGCCGCGGTGGCTGACTTCCATGACGCTGGCGCGGGCTTTGCCCCATTCCAGCATTTCGGATTGGGCGCGGCGTAACACGGATTCGGGCAGCGTCGCGGGGCCGGCGCTGAAATTGAAGGTTCGGCTCATGGTTCACTCCAGGGAGGAACCCATTATGCCGCAGCGCAACAGTTACGCAACCGCGGAGGGTGAGGAATCGGACTGGTTGGCGAAACCGCGTTCAAGCAGCGCTTCAAACTCGTTTTGCGGCAATGCCGGCGCGTAGAGGAATCCCTGCGCCACGCGGCAGCCCAGGTCGCCAAGCAGGCTGGCCTGTTCGGTGGTTTCCACGCCTTCGGCGATGAGATCCAGGCGCAGGTCTTCCGCGAACGCGGCGATCGTGCGCACGATCGCGCGATGGCGGAAGTTCGTCGCCATGTCGCGGATGAAGCTGCGGTCGATCTTGAGCGCATCGAACGGCGACGCGGCGAAGGAATCCAGCGATGAATAGCCGGTGCCGAAATCGTCGACGACCAGCGACACGCCCAGTTGTTTCAATCCTTCGAGAGTTTGCGCCGCCTGTTCGCGGCCACGGCGGAACACGGTTTCGGTGATCTCCAGCGCGAGTGTCTGCGGATCCAGGCCGGTGCGCCGCAACACGGCGTGCAGGTGCTCGAGCAGATTCGGATCGGCAAACTGGCGGTCGTCGACGTTCACGCTTGCGCGCAAGCGCGCATGTGCGGGAAATCGTCGTTGCCAGCGCAAGGCGTTCGTGCACACCTGTTCAAGCACCCACCAGTCGATCGCGGCCAAGGTGCCTGTCTCCTCCGCGACGTCGAGAAAATCGGGCGGAAACAACAAACCGCGCTGCGGATGTTGCCAGCGCACCAGTGCTTCGAACCCGATGACGTGACCGTCGCGCAGTTCCACGATCGGCTGGTGGAAAATGCGGAACTCGCCGCGTTCCAGCGCGAAGCGCAGGTCCGTTTCCATCTGCAGGCGCGTGCGCGCCGCCGCGTGCATGGCGTCGTCGAAAATGACGTAGGCCGACTTGCCACCGGCCTTGGCGCGATACATGGCGGTGTCGGCATCGCGCAGCAACTGGTCGGGCGTCTGGTAATCCGGTCGCCCGAGCACGACGCCCACGCTGGCACCGGAAAAAACGCGGTGGCCACGGACATCGAAGGAAGCGGCCAGCAAGGCGAGCACGCGCTGCGCCAATTGCTCGGCACGACCCAGCGGACACGGGCCGTGCGGCAACAGGGTGAACTCGTCGCCGCCGTAGCGTGCAACGAGGCACTGCCCGCCAAGTTCGGTGCGCAGACAATCGCCAATCTGCGTGAGCAATTCATCGCCGCTGGCGTGACCCAGGCTGTCGTTGACCAGCTTGAAGCCGTCCAGGTCGAGAAACAGCAAGGCATAGTGATAGTCGCCGCTCGCGCGCGCATGCGCGATCGTCTGCACCAGTTGGCGTTCGAAATACACGCGATTGGGCAAACCGGTGAGCAGATCGTGCGCCGCGTTGTGCTCGAGTTCATGCTGCACGCGCAATTGTGCCGTCACGTCGCGCACCGTCCCGGTCGCGTAAAGCTTGCCGTTCATTTCCACGACACCGGCGCTCACCACCACGTCGATGCGTTCACCATCGCGGCGCACGAGCACGGTGCTGTAATCGCCACCGGTCGCCTTGCCGGCGCGATAGCGATCGAAACGCGCCTCCAGTTTCTGGCTCGATTCCGGCGGCACCAGGATGCGGAAATCGGCACCCGTCAATTCAGCTTCCGAGTAACCGAACATGGCGGCAAAGGCTGCGTTGACGTAGGTATAGCGGTCGCCGAGCAGCATGTATACGCCAACCTGGCTGTGTTCGACCAGGGTGCGGAAGCGTGCTTCGGATTCCGTCAGCGCCACTTCGGCGCGGCGGCGCGCGCTGATGTCCTGCGCCGACCCTTCCGTCCATTGGACATCGCCGTTGCCGTTGCGCACGATCTGGGCGCGCACTTCGGCCTGGATCACCGTCCCATCGCAGCGAATGGCATCGAATTCGAAGGTCATCGGCCCGGCGCTGGCAACGAGTCGCGCCAGCACTTCCTTGCGCTGCATGGGGCTGGCGTAGAAATCGCCGATATCGCGCCCGGATTCGAGCAGGGCGGAAGCATCGGCGTAACCGAGGATGCGGGCGAAGGCATCGTTCGCGGCAGCGATGCGGCCATCGAGCGTGGAGCGGAACATGCCGGCGACGGAGTTCTGGAACATCTCGCGATAATTGCGTTCGGCCGTTTCCAGCGCCTGGCGCTGGCGATGCTCGTCCGTAACATCGCGCGCGGTGCCGGTGTTTGCGAGACGACCGCCGATATCAACGGTGCCGGCATGGATATGCAACAGCCGGCGTTCGCCGTCCTTGCGCAACAGGATCGTGTCGTAAACCTGTCCTTGCTGCTCACCCCGGTGCAGCGCGCGACAGCGTTGCATCTGGTCCGCCAAGGCTTCGGGTGCGATCAGGCGCGGATAGTGAATGCCCACCAGTTCATCCACGCTGTAGTCGAGGATGCGGGCAAGTGCCTCGTTGACGAAACCGAAGACGCCGTCCTGATGGATGAGAAACACGCCGTCATGACTGCTGTCGACCAGGATTCGATACAGCGCCTCGGATTCGCGCAGGCGTTCCTCGGCATGCAGCTGTTCGGAGATGTCGCGGATCGAGCCTTCGTAGAACAGCACCTTGCCATTGGCATCGACCACGCGACGCGCATTCTCGAGGATCCAGGCGATGGAGCCATCGCGGCGGACGATGCGCGCGCGTTCGTTTTCGAACTGCCCGTGCGCGTCGAGCAAGGCATACAAGCGCGCGGTGCAATCGGCGTCGGCATACAGCTGGTTGGCCCGGTACGTTGCGGTCTCGGCCAGCATCTGCGTCGCCGTTGCGTAGCCGAAGATGCGCGCCATGGCCGGATTCAGGTCGATCCAGCCGCCATTGGGCAGACTGCGGTACAAACCTTCAGCCGCGGACAGGAACAGCGCGTGGTAGCTGCCAGGATCCAGCGGCAACGCTTCGGCAGCGTCGCCGCGTACTTGCTGGAACACGGCGAGCACGTAGGCCGATCCTGCCTCTTCGAACAACTCGCAGAACAGCAAGGCCTTGCGCTGTTCTCCATCGCGAGTGCAGAAGGCGACGGTCTCGCCGCAGATCTGCCGCTCACTGCGCAGTCGCGCCCAGATCGATGCGCTGACACTCAAGTCAGGCCAGAATCCGAACTCGGACGTGCGTTTGCCGACGACATCAGCAAGGCGATAGCCCAACGCATTTTCGAGCGCCGGATTGACATCCACGACGCAACCTTCGCCGGCATCGAGTATTGCCACCAGGCTTGATGAGTAATGAAACGCGCCTGCGAGTTTCATGCCCCTGATTCGACGATGGTTTGGAGTCCTTGGCGGCGAGTATAGCGCCGCGAAGCCGGCTGGAAGCTATTCGCCGAATCGCCGGTCTAGGATGCACAATCGGGAATTGCACATGAACGTTTCCACGCCCTCGCCCTCGACCATCACGCCGGAACCGGTTTATCGGCGCCGCCGCGAAGTGCTCAAGCTGATTGGCCTCGGCGCCGCCGGATTGGCCACGGGTTGCAGCTCGCAAGCCGCACCGTCGACTCCGCCACCGCCAACACCGGCTTCCGCCGACGCGCTGACCATTGCCCGCCGTGTCGACGACGCGGGCGGCGCGGCGCAAACCACGCTTGCCGATGCAACGCACTACAACAATTTCTACGAGTTCGGCACCGCCAAGGACGATCCGGCGAAGCATTCCGGCCGCTTCCAGCCACGTCCGTGGAGCGTGGAAGTCGGCGGGCTCGCGCAGGACACCGGCCGCTTCACGCTCGAAGACATCCTCAAGGGCCAGGTCCTGGAAGAACGCGTCTATCGCATGCGTTGCGTCGAGGCCTGGTCGATGGTGATTCCCTGGGTCGGCTTTCCGCTCGGCAACCTGATCAAGCGCTTCAAACCGCTGGCATCGGCGAAGTACGTCGCCTTCACCACCGTCGAGCGACCAACGCAAATGCCCGGGCAGAACACCCGTGTGCTCGACTGGCCCTATCGCGAAGGCCTGCGCTTGGACGAAGCCATGCATCCGCTGACCCTGCTCGCCGTGGGCATGTACGGCCGCACCTTGCCGAACCAGAACGGCGCACCGCTGCGCCTGGTGGTGCCATGGAAGTACGGCTTCAAGGGCATCAAGTCGATCGTGAAGATCGAATTCGTCGAACGCCAGCCGCGCACCACGTGGAACGTGATGGCGCCGGACGAATACGGCTTCTATGCCAACGTCAATCCGGCGGTGGATCATCCGCGCTGGAGCCAGGCGACCGAGCGCCGCATCGCCGGCAGCGGCTTCAACCTGTTCGGCAACCGCATCGCCACGTTGCCGTTCAACGGCTACGCCGAGCAGGTGGCGCACCTGTATGCCGGCATGGACCTGCGGCGGAATTTCTGATGGTGATTTTCCGCGACCGCATCGCCGCAACCAAGCCGCTGGTCTTTGCGCTGTGCCTGCTGCCACTGGCGCATTTGATCTGGGATGTCACGCAAGGAACGCTCGGGCCGGATCCCGTGGCGCAACTGGAACATCGCAGCGGTGACTGGGCGCTGCGCCTGCTGCTCGCCACGCTCGCGCTCACGCCGTTGCGGCGCCTGACCGGCCTGCACAAGCTGATCCGCTTCCGGCGCATGCTCGGCCTGTTCGCGTTCTTCTATGCGAGCGTGCACCTGGCGATCTATCTCATCGTCGATCTTGGCGGCTTCTGGTCGCAGTTGCTCGGCGAGATCGTCAAGCGCCCTTACATCACGGTCGGCTTCACGGCCTGGTTGCTGCTGATTCCGCTGGCGCTGACATCGACGCAGGGCATGATGCGCCGGCTAGGCCGCCATTGGCAGTCGCTGCACCGGCTGGTCTATGCGATCGCCCTGCTCGGCGTGTTGCACTACTACTGGCTGGTCAAGGCCGACCATCGCGAGCCGTTGCTGTACTTGTGCGTCTGGCTCACGCTGATGCTCGCGCGCGTGCGCTGGCGATCGCGGGCGGCAGGCAAGCCGCTGCGCGCGGCGGCGTGACTTCAGAAATTGAGATACAGCAGCACCGCGATGCCGGCGGCAATCAGCGCAGCCGCACCGATCAACCACCAGATGTCGTTGCGATTGCGCGATTCGGCCTGCGCCGTGGGCGCGGCGGCGGGCTTTTCGATCGCGCGCATGGTCTGGGTGATGTTGGCCGCCGGTTCGTCGGCGTGGCCGGGGCCCAGGTCGCCCCGCGTAGGCAGGCTCGGCGCCTCCAGCAGGAAGCGATTGCGATCGAATGCGATCTGGTCGTCCGTGTGCAAAACGGCATCGCGCACCAGCACGCCGTTGACGAAGGTGCCCTTGGCCGAGTCCATGCCGCGCAAATAAACGCCATCGCCGGCACTCTCGATGACGGCGTGGTGCGCCGCCATGCCCGCCTCGTCGAGAACGAGCCCGCAATCGCTGCCGTGGCCGACCAGCAGGCGTCCACGCACCGGCACGATCTTGCCGAAGTAGGCGCCCGACACGCCGCGCAACACGACGCGTGGCGGCAACTGCCGCACCGCATCGCCGCGATCGGGCGCCAGCGGCGTCGGCGTGATGTGGGCCGGTACGTTGGTGCTGATGCTGTCGTCGCGGTCCGGCTTGAGCACGAACTTGAGCGTGTCGAGGCTGACCACGTCGCCCAGGCGCAGGATCGCCTTTTCCACCACCGGTCGCGCATTGACGTGGATGCGCGCGCCGGCGTCGCAGGCACCAAGCACGATGCTGCGCTCGCTCACGCTCAGGCGCGCATGGTGCGCGGCGATGCCGGGTGCCGCGAGGACAACGGCGTTGTCCGCGGCCGAGCCGATGGCGGTGTCGCCTGGCGCAACCAGCACATCCGGGTGTTCGTTGTTCGGAAAGCTCAAACGCATGGCGAGCGCCGTCACCTTGCAGACACGCCACTGTAGCATAGCGGGCTGCGAGCGCCGCCAGCGGCGGCCACGCGATCCAATGCCGATGTCCCCATGCTTTTCCCCGCCCGGCGGATTTGCGGCATCATAGCAAAAGCGTGGCAACCGCCCGCCTGCCGGTTCCGTACAGCATGTCGACCATCGATATCCGCCGCAAGCACGGCAAATCGCTCAAGGCCGCCAGAACCGCCGTCGACAAGACCGCCGGGGCGATCGGCAAGAAATTCGCCATCGCCAGCGAATGGGACGGCGACACCCTGCATTTTTCGCGCAGTGGCGTAAACGGCCGCATCCATGTCGGCAAGACGGAGTTGCGCGTACACGCCGAACTCGGCTTCCTGCTCGGCATGATGAAGCCTGCGATCGAAGAGGAAATCCACCGCCAGCTCGACGAGAACTTCGGCTGACCGCAGGTTCCGGCCTATAATTGGCGATCCACCATCCTGCGGAGTTCGCCATGTCTTCATCCGTCGTCATCGCCGGCGCCAAACGCACGGCGATCGGTTCCATGCTCGGTCAGTTCACCGGCGTACCGACCACCACGCTCGGCGCCACCGCGATCAAGGCCGCGCTGGACCAATCCGGCGTCGCGCCCGCCGAAGTCTCCGAAGTCATCATGGGTTGCGTACTGCCGGCCAATCTCGGTCAGGCGCCCGCGCGCCAGGCGGCGCTGGCGGCCGGACTGCCCAAGTCCAGCGGCTGCACGACGATCAACAAGGTGTGCGGCTCGGGCATGAAGGCGATCATGCTCGGCCATGACCTGATCCGCGCCGGATCGGCGACGGTCGTGGTCGCCGGCGGCATGGAATCGATGACCAACGCGCCGCACATGGTCGCTGCGCGCACCGGCATCCGCTATGGCGATGCCAAGCTGGTCGACCACATGGCCTGGGATGGACTGACCAATCCCTACGACGGCCAGTCGATGGGCGTGTTCGCGGAAAAGTGTGCCGACAAATACGGTTTCACGCGCGAGGCGCAGGACGCCTTCACGATCGAATCGGTCAAGCGCGCGCAGGCTGCGATTGCGTCGGGTGCGTTCGCCGCGGAAATCGTGCCGGTGAAGGTCGCCGGCAAGAAAGGCGACGTCGAATACGCGACCGACGAGCAACCCGGCAAGTCCGATATCGCCAGGATTCCGAGCCTGAAACCGGCGTTCAAGAAAGACGGCACCGTTACCGCCGCCAGTTCATCGAGCATCTCCGACGGCGCCGCGGCGACAGTGCTGCTGGACGAGGATACCGCCAAGAAGCTCGGCATCAAGCCGCTCGCGCGCATCGTCGCCCACGCCACGCAATCGCAGGAACCGGAATGGTTCACCACCGCGCCGGTCGGTGCGATCCAGCAGGTCCTGAAGAAGGCCGGATGGACGGTAGGCGATGTCGATCTGTTCGAGGTCAACGAAGCATTCGCCGTCGTCGCCATGGCGCCGATCAAGGAACTCGGCATCGATCACGCCAAGCTGAACGTCAACGGCGGCGCCTGTGCGCTCGGCCATCCGATCGGCTGCTCCGGCGCGCGCCTGGTCGTCACCCTGGTGCATGCACTCAAGGCGCGTGGCGGCAAGAAAGGCGTCGCCGCGCTGTGCATCGGCGGCGGCGAAGCCACCGCGTTGGCCATCGAATTGATTTGATCCCACCTGTGTTTTTCTGCCAAAGGAACCTTGCATGAAAACGATGACGATTCTTGCCTTGTCCACACTCACCCTCGCCCTTGCGGCTTGCAGCGACAACGCGCAGCAACAGGCGCAGGACGCGGCGAACAATGCCGCTCAGGCCGCCCAGCAGGCGGCGCAGGCCACCAAGGACGCCGCGCAACAGGCCAGTCAGGCCGTGCAGGAGAGTGCGGCACAAACGTCGGCTACCGGTTCGAACGCACTCGATGCCACCAAGTCGGCCGTCTCCAATGCCGCGTCGGCGACCAAGGAAGCCGCCGGTGATGCCGTGGATGCAACCAAGGATGCCGCGCACGCGGTGGCGGACAAGACGAAGGAAGTCGCCGGAAACGTCGCCGACAAGACCAAGGATGTCGCCGGTACCGTTGCCGACGCGACCAAGGCTGGCGCGCATGAAGTCGCGCAAGGAGCCAAGGCTGTCGCCAGCGACGTCAAGGATGCCGCAGTGAAAACCAAAGATGCCGTGAAGGACACGGCAGACGGGCACTGAATCTGCCGCGCCAGCGTTGAATTGGTGTAAGCTGGCAACGCCCGAAAACCGAATCCATCGGTGGGCGGACGCTGTATTTCCGTTCATTCCCATCCATTCAAATTTCTTGATAGGGAGACACACATGCAATTCAAGCACGCATTCATCGCCGCCTCGCTGACGCTCGCGTTGGCCGCTTGCGGCGACAACGGCCAGCAGGCTGCGGCCGACGCCGCCGCCAAGGCCAAGGAAGCCGCTGCCGCAACCGCGCAGAAGGCCCAGGAAACCGCTGCCGCCGCACAGCAAGCCGCCAGCCAGGCCACGCAGGCCGCCGAGCAGGCCAAGTCCGGCGACATGAGCGGCGCCGCCGCTTCGGCGCAGGGTGCTGCCGCTTCCGGCCAGGCCGCCGCGACCGGCGCACAGGAAACCGCCGCGACTGCCGCGCAAGGCGCCGCCGACGTCAAGGCCGCCGCCACCGGCGAGAAGCCGGCTGCGGAAGAGCCGAAGAAGGACGACAACGGCGGTCACTGATCGCGGTCGTCATGTTGCAAGCGAATCGGCCGCGCAAGCGGCCGATTTCGTTTTTGCCTATCATCGACGCCTGCATCCAAGGCAATCGACATGCCCGTCATCGAATCCAGACTCGACCCGCGCTCAGCGGAATTCGCCGCCAACGCCGCAAGCCTGCGCGCGGCGGTGGACGACCTGAAGCAGCAACTGGCGCGCACCGCGCTCGGTGGCGGCGACAAGGCGCGCGAAAAACACGTCGCCCGCGGCAAGCTGCTGCCGCGCGAGCGCATTCGCGCCCTGCTTGATCCGGGCTCGCCCTTCCTCGAACTGTCGCCGCTGGCCGCGCACGGCATGTATGACGGCGCTGCGCCCGCCGCCGGCGTCATTGCGGGCATCGGCCGCGTGCGTGGATCGGAAGTCATCGTCGTTGCCAACGACGCCACCGTGAAGGGCGGTACGTATTTTCCGATGACGGTTAAGAAGCACCTGCGCGCCCAAGAGGTAGCGTTGGAAAACCGCCTGCCCTGCGTTTACCTGGTCGATTCCGGCGGCGCCTTCCTGCCGCTGCAGGACGAGGTTTTCCCCGACAAGGAACACTTCGGCCGCATTTTCTACAACCAGGCGCGCATGAGTGGCCTGGGCATTCCGCAAATCGCCGTGGTGATGGGCAGTTGCACCGCCGGCGGCGCCTATGTGCCGGCGATGTGCGATGAAGCCGTCATCGTCAAGGAACAGGGCACGATCTTCCTCGGCGGCCCACCGCTGGTGAAGGCCGCGACCGGTGAAGTCGTCGATGCCGAAACCTTGGGCGGCGCGGATGTGCACACGTCCATCTCCGGCGTGGCCGACCACTTTGCCGAGAACGACGCGCATGCACTGTCGATCGCGCGCGACATCGTGGCTTCGCTCAACCGCAAAAAGGCGATGCCGCTGGCGCTGACCGAACCGCGCGAACCAAAGTACGCGGCAGAAGAACTTTACGGTGTGATTCCCGCCGATACGCGCCGCCCGTTCGACATCCGCGAGGTGATCGCGCGTATCGTCGATGATTCGCAGTTCCACGAGTTCAAGGCGCGCTACGGCAAGACCTTGGTCTGCGGCTTCGCGCATATCCACGGCTACCCAGTCGGTGTCGTTGCCAACAACGGCATCCTGTTCGCCGAGAGCGCACTCAAGGGCGCGCACTTCATCGAACTGTGCAACCAGCGCAACATGCCGCTGGTGTTCCTGCAGAACATCACCGGCTTCATGGTCGGCAAGAAGTACGAGCAGGCCGGCATCGCCAAGGATGGTGCGAAGATGGTCACCGCCGTCGCCTGCTCGCACGTGCCGAAGTTCACGGTCGTTATCGGCGGCAGCTTCGGCGCCGGCAACTACGCGATGTGCGGCCGCGCCTATGGAGCAAGGTTCCTGTGGATGTGGCCGAACGCGCGCATCAGCGTGATGGGCGGCGAACAGGCGGCCAGCGTGCTCGCCACGGTCAAGCGCGACGGCATCGAAGCCACCGGCAAATCGTGGTCGAAGGATGACGAGGACGCGTTCAAGGCGCCGATCCGCGAGCAATACGAGCGCCAGGGACATCCCTACTACGCGAGTGCACGCCTGTGGGACGACGGTATCATCGATCCCATCGACACCCGCCGCGTATTGGGTTTGGCGATTTCGGCGTCGTTGAACGCGCCGATCGAACCGCAGCGTTACGGCGTGTTCCGCATGTGAGCGATCAGGTTGCCGCGGGCTGGGTGGAGCGCGGCACGATATGCCCGCGCGTCATCCAGCGCATGCCGGACACGAGGACGATGGCCGTAACCAGCCAGAACGCAATCTGCATGCCGGCCGGACGCGCGTCGTAGCCGACCAGGATGTGCATGGCCTTGCCGACGACCGAACCGTTGTCGAGCAGGGCCGAGGTGTTCCACAGCTGGTTGTCCCAGGCTGGCAGCCAATTGGCCTGGATCAGGAAACGCGCGGCGGTCGAAGCCAGGCCCGCCGCAAGCAGGATCAGCATCCAGTTCGTCGCACTGAAGAAATAACGCAGCGGGATGCGCAACAATCCGAAATACAGCGCGAACCCTACGGCGACGCCGCCGGCGATGCCGACCGGAATGCCCAGGAACAGGTCAGCCTTGCCGGCACCGCCCGCCGCCATGCCGTACAGGAACAGCACGATTTCGGAGCCTTCGCGCAGCACCGCCAGCGCGACCACGGCGAGCAGCATCGCCAGCGAACTGGATCCGGCCTTGACCGATTGACCCACGGACTGCATTTGTTGCGTCAATTCGCGGCCATGGCTGGACATCCAGATCACATGCCAGCCGATCATGAGTACGGCAGCGAGCAGCACACAGGCGTTGAACAATTCCTGGCCGGAACCACCGACCGCATCGGCAATCGCGCCGGCGAACAGAGCCACGATGATCGCACCGACGACGCCCAGCCCAATGCCGCCGCCGATGAAGCGCGCGCGCCCGGCAACGCCGCGCGTTGCCGCCGCCACGATGGTCACGATCAGCGCGGCTTCCAGGACCTCACGAAACACCAGCAGGGCGATTCCGAGCATGCCATCACTCCGCGATCAGGACACCCTTGCCGGTGTCCTGGTGGAAGTCGTCGAAGAACTTGTAACTGCCCTTGTCGAGCGGACCGATGTACACATTGATCGTGCTGTTGGGCAACACGATCTTTTCGCGATTCATGTCGGTGCTTTCGAATTCCGACGGCGTGCTGTCGGCGTTCTTGACCAGCAGCTTGAATTTGGTATTCGCCGGCACCGTCAACTGCGCCGGTTCGAACATCTGGTTGCGGATGGTCAACGCGAATTCGGGCATGTCCGCGGCCAGCGCGGTCGCGCCGAACACCAGCAAAACGCACAGAGTGAGAAGGCGCAACATGTTGCGGTTCCTCAAGAAATAGGGCTCAAATGATAATGGTTCGCATTTGAAATCGCAAGCAGCTTCCCGGCATGCGCAATTGCCAATGGGATGGTGTTTTTATAGGATACAGAAATCTGTATTCGGAAATTCCACCATGAAAACCACCCTCGACATCAAAGACAAGCTGCTCGCGGACGCCAAGGCGCTGGCCGCGCAACAGCGCACCAGCCTGACGCGCCTGATCGAAGAAGGCCTGCAGCTGCGGCTCCGCAAGCCAAAGACGCCCGCATCGAAAATGCACCTGCCTGTGTTTCGCGGCAAGGGTGGACTTGCGTCCGGGCTGGACGGGCTCGACAACAAGGCAATGCTGGACGCCGCCGACCGTGACGCCTGACGTCAACGTACTTGTCGCCGCTTCGCGCAGCGATCATCCGCACCACGCCGTCGCGCGATCCTGGCTCGAAGGTGCGCTGACCAAGGCCGCGCAGGGCGCCACGCTGAAACTGCAAGTCTTCGTCGTGGCGAGCTTCCTGCGCCTGGTCACGCATTCCAAAATCTTTGTGCAACCGACACCAATGGCCGACGCGCTGCGCTTCATCGACGCACTCCTGGCCATGCCCGGCGTCGAGCAGCCCCGACTTGGCGGTGAATGGCCGCAACTGCGCCACCTGTGCGCACACCATGCGATTGCCGCCAACGACGTGCCCGATGCCTGGCTCGCCGCCGCGGTGCTGCATCAAGGCGAACACCTCGTCAGTTTCGACGGGGGCTTCAAGCGCTGGTTGCCGCGCAGCCAATTCACGCGGCTTGCTGTGTAGTTGGCACAAATCCTGCTCGATTTTGGGAAACAAGGAAACACGGTGACCACCATCAATCGATTCTTCGGCTTCCTGCTTGCCTGCATCGCCTTGGCGGCAACGAGCGTACGGGCCCAGAACATTGCCGGAACCTACACCGGTACGTACACCGGCGCGGAAAGCGGGATGGTCACCATCACGATTGCCAGCGACAACCGCACTGTCAAGTGCGATTTCTCTGGCAATGTGTTTTATGGTTTTGCATCCATCTACCCCAGTCCGTTAAACCAGTTTGCCTTCAGCTGCTCTGGTACAAGTTCGCCAAACAATTTTTGGCTCGCCGAAACGCTTACTGCAGCCAGCATCGGCGCACCTTCTTTCCAAGGTATATGGCAACACAGCATTCCAGGCCCCCAAGGCACCGTTCACCAAGGCACCTTCGTCACAAATCTCACCTCCGGCGGCGGCGGTTCAGGCTCAATCGACGCAAGCTACACCGGCTCGTGGTACGACCCTTCGCAATCCGGCCAAGGTTTCAATATCGAGGTTCTCGGCAATCAGGTGCTGGCGTACTGGTATGTATTCGACGACGCGGGCTATCCTGCATGGATACTTGGCGTAGGTCCCATCAACGGCAATACCGCAACCATGACCGCATTCCGGTCCGTGGGCGGGAAGTTTCCGCCGCTGTTCAATGCCGCAAACGTCACCCAGCAGCCATGGGGAACACTTACGTTCAGCTTTAGCAACTGCAAAGCCGGCCAGATGAGCTGGACGACGAACGTATCCGGCTTTGGCACGGGTTCCGGCTCAATGCTATTGACACGCCTGACGGTTCCGAGCGGAATCAATTGCCAGTAGTCCAATCGCAGCAGAGTCAGTGCGAATAATTCCTTGCGTGGCTATCCCTACCCCGCCGCGTACGCCAGATCGACCTCGGATTCAGGTTCTTCCTGCGCATCCGCCACGAACCGGCCCGAAGCATCGAGTTCCGCGAACAGGCCACCCTTGGCGACGAGTTCGGCGTAGCGGCCCTGCTCCACCAACTCGCCATCCTTGAGCACGAGGATGAGATCGGCGTTGCGCACGGTCGACAGCCGATGCGCGATCACGAAGGTGGTGCGGTTTTTGGTCAGCACGCCCAACGCGCGCTGGATGCGCGCTTCAGTCGCGTTGTCGAGCGCGCTGGTGGCCTCGTCCAATATCAGGATCGGCGCATCCTTGAGCATGGCGCGCGCAATCGACAGGCGTTGGCGCTCGCCGCCGGACAGCGACTTGCCGCGCTCGGCGACCAGGGTTGAATAGCCATCCGGCTTGACGATGATGAAGTTGTGCGCTTCGGCCGCTTGCGCCGCTGCCGCCAGTTCCGCGTCGCTGGCCTCGGGTTTGCCGATGCGCAGGTTGTCGGCGATCGAGCGATAGAACAACCCGGGATCCTGGAACACGACCGCAATGTGACTGCGCAGCGAATTCAGGCCGACCTCGCGGATGTCGATGCCGTCGATGCGGATGTGGCCGAACTCCGGATCGTAGGCGCGATAGAGCAGGCTCAGTGCCGTGGTCTTGCCCGCACCGGTCGGGCCGACCAGGGCGACGGTGCTGCCGGCCTTGGCCCGAAAGCTCAGGTGTTTCAACGCCGGATGCGTGGCTTCGTAGCCGAACGAAACATCGTCAAACTCGACATCGCCCTTGACGCTGGGCAGATCCGGCGCGCCGGGTTTTTCCTGCAAGACTTCCTTGGTGTCCAGCACCGCAAAAAAATCGCTCAGCGAATGGGTTTGGAAAAACAATCCGGAAATGAACGAAGCGAATTGTTCGAGCCGGCCGATCAACATCATCGCAAAGCCGACGAAACTGACGATGCCGCCGACCGTGACCTCGCCCTTGCCGTTGAGCGATGCGCCGAGCGCGAAGATCGCCACGACCGTGATCGTGCTCGATGCGCGGTTGGCTACCGTAAGCCAGGCCCAGCCGCGCAGCACCGGATATTGCGCCGTGAGCACCCGGCCGGTCATCTCGCGGATCGCGGCGACTTCTGCCGACAAGCGCGTGAAGCTCTGCACCACCAGCACGTTGCCGAAAACATCACCGGCGCGTTCGGTGATCGCATGATGCAATTCCTCGACCTCGCCCTGCGCGGCCAGGGTGCGGCGCATGGCGATGGCATTGAACACGGCAAAGCTGATCATCAGCGCGATCATCAGCAGGGCCAGCTTCCAGTTCATCCACAGTGCCAGCGGAATCATCACCAGGATCGACAACAACGTCGCCAGATGCTCGCGGAAGAAACCGAGCCACAAGGAAAACAGATTGCTCGCGCCGCCGTGCAGGATGCGCAGCAGGCGCCCGGTGTGATGCTGGCCGTGGAACGACAACGGCAACGCGATGGCGTGCTCGAAGAACTGCGTGATCGCCGCGAGCCGACGCCGGTGCGCGAGCCGATCGGCGTGCAGCGACACCCACACGCTCGCGATCACGCCGCCGAATCCGGCACCTGCCCACCAACCGATGTAGCGCCACGCATCGCGGTGTCCGGCCGCCGCCAGCGCATCGACGACGCGACCGAACAGCCAGGGTTCGAGAAAATACACGCCGGCGAGCGCGAGATTGGCCAGCGCCAGCGCAATCGCGAGCGCCTTTTCCGGCGCCAGCAGGGCGATGACGCGCAGGTAAAGTCGTAGCAGGGGCATGGATGCTAGGCTACACGAAGGCACGTGGATTCACAGCATTCCGAGCGACCCCCACTCGTTCGCCATGGACATGTGTAACCTGTTTGGTTACGCTTTGCGCATGATCGCGTCGTTCCGGCACAAAGGCATCGAGCGGTTTTTCCGCAGCGGAAACACCAGCGGCATTCAACCCAAACACGCCGCTCGTCTGCGTTTGCTGCTGGCGCAACTGGATCAAGCCCGAATCGTGGGCGACATGGTCGCGCCAGGCCTGAAATTGCATCCGCTCAAGGGCGACCGCAAAGGGCACTGGGCAGTGACGGTGCAAGCAAACTGGCGCTTGACCTTTCGTTTCGAGAACGGCAATGCCGAGGTGGTGAACTATGAAGACTATCACTAGCCCCAACCGGCTGCGGCAGCACAATCCGCCGCATCCTGGCGAGGTACTGTCCGGCCTCTGGCTGAAGCCGCTCGGCCTCAATGTGACCATGGCCGCGGCGCAACTCGGCGTTTCGCGCAAAACGCTGTCGAAGATCGTCAATGGCGCTGGTGCAGTGACGCCGGAAATGGCAGTTCGCCTTGAACTCGCCTTTGGCGCCAGTGCCGAATCCTGGCTTGGCCATCAAGCCGCGTTCGATTTGTGGCGCATTCATGGCGAGCGCAAACGCCTCGCGAACGAAGTCACCAAGCTCGCGGCGTAGGCTGCATTACCCCTTTGGCAAGCGGCATCGCCGCGCCGCCTCGCGCAGCGGCGCCCAATCGCCGGGGCGATCCACCCACGCGAACGCGCAACGTCCGCCGCTGCGACGTTCCCACACTGCGCCGATGCGTTTTTTCTCATTGGCGTCGCCTCCGGTCGCAAGGTGCGCGCCTTTGTATTCGGCGGCGATGATGCCGCCGTTGTCCATGCGGATCAGAAAATCGGGATAGAAACGATCCGAGGACGTCGGCAACGAGAACGATGCGGCTTTACGCTCGACATTGCGAATCCAGTCGCGCACGCCTTCCATCTCGTTGGCGATGAATTGCGCGCAATCGAATTCCTCGCCTTCCGATTTCAGATTGCCAACCTGCGGGAAAAAATGCCGCTTGAGCGCGATGAATCCGTTGTATTGCCAATCCCAGGCGTAGCGACCCGTGCTGAACACTGTCTGCAACCGATCGTCTGCGCTCAGATGCGCGTCGTCGCCAAGCAAGGTCAAAAAGCCTTGCGCGGTTGCACCACGCTCGGCACGCGCAAGCCGCTCGCCCAGCATCTCACGCAAGCGAATCTTGCGATACCACAACTCGTCCGTCGTGAATCCGCGCGCTTGCAGATGATTCAACGCCCCCGACAACCACGCCGCCAATTCCTCGGGAGCGATGCCGTCGTTGCTCAACTGCCGCTCCAGCCACCACAGCAGACTGGCTTCGCTGACCGGCTCGCGCAAAAACATCTGCATCTGCACGTCGAGCTTTTCACCCGGATCGACGGCAATCTTGCCTGCGCGATTCATCTCCACCCGTGCGCGTTGCATCGCTTCCAGTTCGCGCGGGAACTCGGATTCGGAAAGTTCCGCTGGCGCGTCTGCAAGGCTCCACGCGCCTTCCAGTACCGGTGCCAATCCGGCTTCGACGAGCAAGTCGCCCTGCTGCCAGGCGAGCAACGGCACAGCGAATGATTCGCCGCGTTCTGCGGGCGTTCTTTCCGGCGACGTTTGCGGTGCAGCCAGTTTGGCGAACGCCTGATCGACGATGGCGGGTGCCTGCGGCGAGCGGAAAGCTTCTTTCAGTGCCTTCTGATCGCTGCGGTTCCATTCGCCCTTGAGAGTCATGCTGCCGGTTTCCGGCGAGACCTCGAGATTTTTCTCGAAACGTTGCCGCGCGGCGTCCGTTAGCGCGGACAGGTCCGGTAATTCGATGCGATCTTCCACCTGCGGCAATGGCACAGTAACGCTGTCCTGCGCTCGCAACAGATCGCCGCCGCCCTGCGCGCCCGTCGTCTGGATCAGGTCCTTCGCGTCCTGGCGTTCGAAACCGGCCTGCACCAGACCGTCACGCAGGCTTTGCGCCACTTCCACGATGCGTTGCGATACCGCAAACGCATACGCCTTGTTCAAGGCCTCGCGCTGCTTGCGTTGCGCGCGCGGCATGCGCAGCACGCGACCGAGGATTTGTTCCAGCGCCGTGCTGGTGCTGCTCGCGCGAAAGCTCATCAGCACGTAGGCGAACGGACAATCCCAACCCTCGCGCAGTTTGTCCACGGTGATGATGAAGCGCAGCTTGCAGGCTGGGTCGGCGATGTCAGTGGCGCCGAGCTCGTCCAGCGTGCCGGTGGAAATTGCAATCGCTGCAGCGGACACGTTGAAGTCATCGATCAAGGCCTGTCTCACGCGTTCGGCGGTGAATGTTTCCTGATCCTCACTGCGGCGCTCGGCCTGCAGCAGCATGACCGGGCGAATGTACTCGCCGCTCGCCCCGCGTTCGGCATCGGCTTCGGCCTGCAAGCCTTCGAGGCAATTCACCGCCTCGCGCAGCGCCACCTGCCAGTTGCCGTGCGCGGCCAATTCCACCGGCAGTTTGATCATGTCCTCGGCCTGCAGCGTCGCCGCCGACACCGAAAACAGCACGTTGGATGGCTGATAACTGCGATCCGGCGTCGCGGTCAGTTCCAGCACCGCGCAGGGCGCAAGCCGCGCCAGCGTGTCGAACGCGAGTTGCGTGCCCTGATTGTGCGCCTCGTCAACGATCACGAACGGACGGCGCAAACGCAACACATCGACCAGCGATTCGTTGCCCTTGTCCGCGTTCGGCACGCCGGCGAAATTCGCCATCAACTGACCGTTCTGCTTGTACACCGCCAGGCGGTTGGTTTCTTCCTGCTTGAACGATTGCATGGTGGCGACAAGGATCGTGTTCGCGCTGTCCAGCGCGCCGGGCTGGATGCCGAGCGCCTCGTCCACGGTCAGCACGTTGAACAGGCCGAGTCTTTCGCTCAGCGAATCGTGCAGCAGATTTCCATGCGTTTTCAGCGCGCGCAGCGTCTGCTCGCGAATCGCCTCGGTCGGCACCAGCCACAGCGTCAGCGAATGCTCGACGCCCAGCAGCGCGTCGTTCACGCGGCGGATCGCGTGGCCGCCGATCAGCGTCTTGCCGCCGCCGGTGGGAATGCGCAGGCACACGCAGGGAATGTCGTCGCCGGCCAAGGCTTGCGGGGCGCGATACGGAATGCCGAAACCGAAATGCTCGCGTGCGCAGGCTTCGTAGGCGCGCGTGGCGCCCTCGATGCGATAGCGGCGCAGGAAACTCTCGAACGCATCCAGCGCCTGACCTTGATAATCCTTCAGGCTCATCGCGCCACCTTCAATTCATACGGCAGTTGCTTGAACGCGATGCGCAAGCTCCGCAGGCGTTCGGGCTTGATCAGGCAGCGCGTGCCGTAGATCGTTTTGGGCCCATCGTGCGCTGGTAATTCCGCAAGCAGCTTTGATGTCAGCACATTGCCGCCGCCGGCGGATTTGTCTTTCAGAATGCCGTTGTAAAGCAGATAAACCGCGCGGCCTTCGTGCACGCCGAGCAGCGGCGAGAGCGCCTCGCCCTCACATGTTCCGTTGTTCTTCCTTCCCCCGCCTGCGGGGGAAGGTGGCCGAAGGCCGGAAGGGGGCAAACCTTGCAACGGCGCCCCCGTTTCCATAAACCATACAAACCGCGCGAGTTCCGCGAAGCGCACGTCCGGATTGATATGCCCGTTGGCCGCGAACAGCGGTTTGCCCAGCGTGGCGTAGCGGAAACCGCCGCCGAGACCGGCGACCTTGTTTATTCGCGCACCACGCCGCGTTTCATAGCCCGATGCTACTGATGTGATTCGCTTAGCTGCGATAGTACGAGCCGTATTCGAATCAATTTCAGCAAGAACAAATTTGAGCCCAAGTGCCTTTTCAGCATTGAGCTTGAGCACAGCTTCACCTGTCGTTCCCGAGCCGGCGAACGAATCCATCACAATGTCGCCGTGTCTGACATATAAACCCAGAAGGTATTCAACTAGCAGAACAGGCTTTGGGTACGGAAAGCGAATGCCCATGCGCTCCAACGCATTCGATGCGCGTTCGGTGGTGCCCATGTTTCGCAGTATTGTCGAGACAAAATGGGCGCTGCGGCCATCTCTGCGATAGTTGGGGACGCCGGTATGCGAAAGGAAATACCGAAGCTGAGAACCATCGTCGTCTGAGAGCGGAGTGCAGCCGACCTCGATGAAGCGCCTAAACTTTCTTGCTGAGGACCAGCCAGAAAATACCCGGCAAGGAGACACCAATTCACCTCCTTCGACGATCATTTCATCAAGCCGGATCGGAAACTCGACTCCATATTTCTGTTTCAAATCACGGCTGATCCATCCACTGTTCAACTCCACGTCGGCGATGAACTGATTTGCAAAATCGTGGCGCGGTAGGTGAAGTGCTGCAACACTGCAAGGAAAGCCGACCGGTAGTTCAATGATCGAGGCGGGATTCTTGTCGCCGTTCTTGATGACGGAATTCTCCGCAAAATCACGAAGTAGCTTTGATTCGTCTTCAACATTTGGATCAACCGAGATATTGATTTCAGATCGTCCAGGCATCCGCTCATACGCAAGCACATATTCGTGCGTCGCGGTAATTGCCTCCTGGTTCTCGACATTTCCTTCTGCCTGCCAAATGAAGCACTCGAGTAAGCATTGCCTACCAAAGATTTCATCGCACAGCGCGCGCAAATATCCAAATTCATCTTTGCCGATGCTAATAAAAATCGCGCCATCCTCGCGCAAGAATCGCTTCAACAATTTCAACCGCGGGTACATCATGCACAGCCACTTGTCGTGGCGGGTCAGGTCTTCGGCTTCCTTGCCGACCACCTTGCCCAGCCACTCGCGCATCTGCGGGCTGTTGACGGCGTCGTTGTAAACCCAGCCCTCGTTGCCGGTGTTGTACGGCGGATCGATGTAGATGCACTTCACCTGCCCGCCGTAATGCGGCAGCAGGGCCTTGAGCGCGAGCAGGTTGTCGCCTTCGACGATGAGGTTGTCGGTCGAGTTGGCTGGCGTATTGCCCCCACCCGCTCGCGCTGCGCGCTCGCCGCCCTCCCCCGCGAGCGGGGGAGGGGAACTATGCGCGGGGCAAGCGAGTTCCGGCACGTCGTGCAGCAGGCGAAACGGCACCTGCGCATCGTGCGCCACCACCGCGTCCTTGCCGATCCAGTTCAGTACGGGCATGCGTCATCCTGGCCAACGCGCGTGCGCGCGCAAAGCGGCAAAGATACACCAAGCGCGCGCGCAACCGGCTATCATTTGCTCATACTGTCGGTTCGGAATCGGCCATGGCCTCATCGCTCGACATCGTCATCGCCCAGCGCGTCGCGCGCGTGGCGCTGAATCGTCCGCAGGTGCACAACGCCTTCGACGATGCGCTGGTCGCGGAATTGACCGAAACGCTGGGCAAGCTCGATCGCGATCCGGCCGTGCGCTGCATCGTGCTCACCGGCAATGGCAGCACGTTCTCGGCCGGTGCGGATCTGAACTGGATGCGCGGCATGGCGCGCGCGTCTGAAGCCGAGAACCGCAACGACTCCGAACGTCTCGCCGCGCTGATGCGCACGCTCAATACGCTGGCCAAGCCGACGCTCGCACGCGTGAACGGGTCGGCCTACGGCGGCGGAGTGGGATTGGTCGCGTGTTGCGATATCGCCATCGCCGCAGATTCCGCGAAGTTCGGATTGACGGAAGTGAAATTGGGACTGGTTCCCGCGGTGATCTCGCCCTATGTCATTGCCGCGATCGGTGCGCGCCAGGCGCGACGCCTGTTCGTCACGGCCGAGATTTTCGATGCCGCCTATGCGCAGCGCATCGGACTCGTGCACGAAACCGTTGACGCATCCGCGCTGGATGAAACCGTCGAACGCGTGCTGCACTGGCTCGCCAAGGGCGGACCGCTGGCGCAGCGCGAAGCCAAGCATCTGGCGCTGGAACTCGGCGGCGCGCTGGAGCGCAACAGCGGCCAGACCGACATGAAAAACGCCGCGCTGATCGCACGTCTGCGCGTGTCGCCCGAGGGACAGGAAGGACTGATCGCCTTCCTGGACAAGCGCCCGCCGAACTGGGCCAAGGATTGAGCGTGTTCGAGAAAATCCTCATCGCCAATCGCGGCGAAATCGCCTGCCGCGTGATCCGCACCTGCCGGCGCTTGGGCATTCAGACTGTGGCTGTGTATTCGGAAGCCGACGCGAATGCGCAGCATGTGCGCCAGGCGGATTTTGCCTATCCGATTGGTGGGCCGCGCCCGCAGGACAGCTACCTGCGTGGCGATGCCATCATCGAAGTCGCGAAGAAATCCGGCGCGCAGGCGATCCATCCCGGCTACGGATTCCTGTCCGAGAACGCGGACTTTGCCGATGCCTGTGCCAAGGCCGGCATCGCCTTCATCGGCCCGAGCGCGGAATCGATGCGCCGGATGGGATCGAAGGCTGGCGCGAAGGACCTGATGGCCGCGCACGGCGTGCCGGTCGTGCCGGGTTACACCGGCGAAAACCAGGACGCCGCACTGCTCGCGCGCGAGGCGCAACGCATCGGCTTTCCGCTCTTGATCAAGGCCGCTTACGGCGGCGGCGGCAAGGGCATGCGCATCGTGCGCCAGCTCGGCGAATTCGCGGCAAACCTGGAATCCTGCCAGCGCGAAGCGAAAAACGCATTCGGCCGCGATCGCGTGCTGCTCGAACGCTACATCGAAACGCCGCGCCATATCGAGTTCCAGATCTTCGGCGACAGCCACGGCAACATCGTGCACCTGAACGAGCGCGAATGCTCGGCGCAACGCCGCTACCAAAAGGTGCTGGAAGAAACGCCCTCGCCCTTCCTCACGCCGGAGCTGCGCGCGAAGATGGGCGACGCCGCCGTCGCGGCGGGTCGCGCGCTCGGCTACGCGAACGCGGGCACGGTCGAATTCATCGTCGGGCCTGCTGGCGATTTCTACTTCATGGAAATCAACACGCGCCTGCAGGTCGAGCATCCGGTCACCGAAATGGTGTTGCACCTGGACCTGGTCGAGTTGCAGTTGCGCGTTGCCGCCGGTGAAGCGCTGCCCGGCTCACTGATCCGCAACAAATCGGTGCCGCAGGACGGTCACGCTATCGAGCTGCGCCTGTATGCCGAAGATCCGTCGCAGAATTTCCTGCCCGGCTCCGGCAAATTGCGGCGACTGCAACTGCCGCAAGCTGATGCACATGTGCGCATCGACTCGGGCGTAATCGAAGGCGACACGGTGACGATCTTCTACGATCCGATGATTGCCAAGCTGATCGCGTGGGATCGCACGCGCGCGGATGCGCTCGCGCGCATGCGCGAGGCGCTCGCGCAGTGCGACGTGATCGGGCCGAAATCCAACATCGAATTCCTGGAACGCCTCGTCAGGCACCCGGCCGTGGTCGAAGGCCGCATCGACACCGGCTATCTGGACCGAAACCTCGACGAGTTCATCGGTGCGCAGGCGCATCCCGATCCGCTTGCGGCAGTTGCCGCGGCGACCGCGTGGCTGCTGCACGAAGAGGCAGGCGTGCGCGCAGCGGCTGCCACATCGCCGGATCCGCACTCGCCATGGGCGCGCGCCGATGCGTTCCGCCTTGGCCATGCGGGCAAGCGCATCGTGCGCTTGGGCGAGGCGGAGTTTTCCGCGTTCGGCAGCGCCGGCGACTACGCATTCAGCACCGGCGACGGCGCCTGCACCGTGGCCGGCGCACGCATCGATGGCGGAACCTTGAGCGCGCGCTTCGATGGCGTCGCGCGGCGCCATGCAGTCGACATCCACGGCGATCGCATCGCCGTGCACGACGGTACGCGCCGGCGCATCTTCGAGTGCATGCCCGCGTTCGCCTTCACGCGCAGCGAGGCGGCAGGCGCCGACAACGTGCGCGCGCCGATGCCGGGACGCATCGTCGTGGTCAAGGTCAAGGCCGGCGACACCGTCGAAGCCGGCCAGGAACTGCTGGTGATGGAGGCGATGAAGATGGAATTGAGCCTGAAGGCGACCCACGCGGCGCGCATCGAAGCGGTGTCCGCCACCGCCGGCGAATTCGTCGAGGCCGATGCGGTGCTGGTGCGATTCGCGGAGCCCGCGCAATGAAACGCCTGCTTTGCATTCTCGCCTTGTTGACGCTTGGCGGTTGCGTCGAGACACGCTTCGAGTCGCCGCTGGGCGGCAAGCTCGAAAGCTGCGATGCGCGATGGAAGGGCGTGTGGACCCCGGCGCCGCCCGAAGCGCAGGATGCGGGATTCTTCGTTGACGCCGATTGCCGGTTCTTCGTGATCGACCAGCCCGCACGCGACAAACCGGTGCGGCGCGTAGAGGTTCCGCTGCGCTACACGCAAGTCGGAGGCCAGGATTACCTCGTCGTCGCCGATACCGCGCTCAAGGATCTGGTGGAAATCCATGCCCCACCCGGCATCGAGCCGGCGCCGGCACAATCGTACTTCTTCATACGCTACCGAATCGACGGCGACCGCATCGACCTCACGCAAGTCAACTCCGAACGCGTGGCGCAACTCGTCGAAACCGGCAAGCTCGACGGCACGGTCAGCCGTGCCAACAAGGAATTGCATGTCTATGTGCGTGGTGATGCCGCGCGCATGCTGAAGATCGTGAGTGACGAACCCATCTTCGACGGCAGCGTGCCGACGCACCTCGCGCGCAGTGCGCTTTCGGCCGACGCGTTCGAGCGCAAATTGGCGCGTCCACGCGGGCATTGACGGCCATGACCACCCTGCCCACCCACGTCCGCCTCGTCGAAGTCGGCCCGCGCGACGGGTTGCAGAATGAAAAGGCGATCGTGCCGACACCGGTCAAGATCGAGCTGATCGACCGCCTGTCGGACACCGGCCTGCAGACGATCGAGGCAACCAGCTTCGTCAGCCCGAAATGGGTGCCGCAGATGGCCGACGCGACGGACGTCTATACCGCCATCCGCAAGGCGCCCGGCGTGCGCTATCCGGTGCTGGTGCCAAACCTGCAAGGCTACGAACGCGCGCGTGCGGCGGGTGTCGGCGAGATCGCCGTGTTTACCGCCGCCAGCGAAGCCTTCAACCGCAAGAACATCAATGCCTCGATCGACGAATCGATTGAACGTTTCATGCCGGTGCTGGAACACGCAAAAACCGACGGCGTCGCCGTGCGCGGTTACGTATCGACCGTGCTTGGCTGCCCCTACCAGGGCGAGGTGCCGCTCGCCGACGTGGTGCGCGTGGCCAAACGACTGCGCGATCTGGGCTGCTACGAGATTTCGCTCGGCGACACCATCGGCATCGGCACGCCGGCCAAGGCGCGCGCGATGCTCGCCGCCGTCGCCGCCGCGGTGCCGATGACCGCGCTTGCCGTGCATTTCCACGACACGCGCGGACAGGCGCTGGCCAATATCCTCGCCTGCCTGGAACTTGGCGTCGGCGTCGTCGATGCGGCGGTGTCGGGCGTCGGCGGCTGCCCCTACGCGCGCGGTGCGACCGGCAATGTCGCCAGCGAAGATGTCGTGTACATGTTGCACGGCATGGGTATCGCAACCGGCATCGACCTGGACAAACTCATCGACACCGGCCGTTGGTTGAGCGCGCAATTGCAGCGCGCCAACAGCAGCAAAGTCGGCCTGGCCGCCTGAGGAGATTCCATGCCCGCCCGCCTCGCTCCCGATCAATCCCGCGGCTACCTCGTCCCGCTTGGCCCCAGCGTGCGCGGCGCCGGGCAAACCGGCATCTTCCGCCGACTGTTCGCTATCCTCGGCCAGCGCCCGCGCGTGGCGATCATCGCCGCGGCGGCCGACGAAACCCTCGCCGACGATCTGGACGCGCGACTGGTATCAGATGGCGCGGCGGCGGTACAGCGCATCTTGCTGAACCAGCGCACCGACAGCGAAGCCCAGGCGACGCTGGCGGCGATCGAACATGCGCATCTGGTCGTGCTGTGCGCGGACCAGCCGTTGCGGCTGTCGACCCTGCTCGGTGGCACGGCACTGGCGCGCCTGCTGCGCCGGCGCAATGCCGATGGCATGGCGGTCGGCGGCATTGGCGGTGGCGCATCGGTATTGCCCGAACACATGCTCGGCGGCGGTGCGCACGGGTCATCCCCACGCATGGGCAATGTCACGCTTGCGCCGGGCCTGGGCTTGTCCAATCGCCTGCTGATCGATCAGGGCGGCGCCGGCGCGGATCGCCTCGGCCGCCTGCTCGGTGCGCTCGCGCTCAACCCGTTCGTGCTCGGCATCGGCCTGGATGCCGACACCGCCGCCTTCATCGGCCCGGACAACGTGCTCGAAGTCGCCGGTACCGGCAGCATCACCGTGGTCGATCCAACCGATGTCGGGCACTCCAACGCCGCCGATGCGGGCCCCAGCGATCCGATCAGCATCACCAACCTGCGCGTACATGTGCTGGTGCATGGATCGCGCTACGACCTCGACTTCCGACGGCCATTGTGAGCTTTTCGATCCGCCCGATCGAATCCCGCGACGACGCTGCCGTCGCCGCGATCATCCGCGCTGTGATGCCGGAATTCGGCGCCGACGGACCGGGTTTCGCCATCCACGACGCGGAAGTCGCGGCGATGCACGCAGCCTATGCGCGCGCCGGCTGCGCTTATTTCGTCGTGGCACTGGATGGCAAGGTATGCGGTGGCGGCGGTATCGCACCACTCAATGGCGAACGCGATACCTGCGAGTTGCGCAAGATGTATTTTCTGCGCGAACTGCGCGGCCGCGGCGCCGGCGATGCCTTGATTCGCGTGTGCCTGGATGCCGCGCGCCAGCTTGGCTACCGGCGGTGTTACCTCGAAACGCTCACCGGCATGGATGCAGCGCAGAAACTCTACGCGCGGCACGATTTCAAACCGCTGTGCGGCGCACTGGGCAAGACCGGGCATTTCAGTTGCGACAAGTTTTATCTGCGCGACCTGTAATAGAATGCCGGCCCAAAATAAATTTTGCGATCTTCCATGATCGCAAAAATCAGAGCAGGCGTCCTGCCTACACTTCTCAACGAGAGCGATTACTTAATGCAACTCGATCAAGTCAAAGCCGTCGTCACCGGCGGCGTATCCGGGCTCGGCCTGGCCGTGGCCAAGCACCTTGTCGCGCACGGCGCCAGCGTCGCCCTGCTCGACATCAACGATGAGAAAGGCGCGGCGGCGGTGGCCGAACTCGGCGCCAAGGCCAGCTATCACCGCACGGACGTCACCAACGAAGACGGCGTCGCCGCCACGCTCAAACAGGCCGCCGAACGCATGGGCGGCTTGAACGTGGCGATGAATTGCGCCGGCATCCTCGGCGCCGGCCGCGTGCTTGGCAAGGAAGGCCCGATGCCGCTCAAGACCTTCCAGACCACGGTGATGGTCAATTTGATCGGCAGCTTCAATGTCGCCAAGTCCGCCGCGGCGATCATGCAGAGCAATGTACCGGGCGCAGACGGCGAGCGCGGCGTCATCGTCAACACGGCGTCGATTGCCGCCTACGAAGGCCAGATCGGCCAGGCCGCCTACTCGGCCAGCAAAGGCGGCGTGATCGGCATGACCTTGCCGATGGCACGCGAGTTCGCGCGCATCGGCGTGCGCGTCATGACCGTGGCGCCGGGCGTGTTCCACACGCCGATGGTCGATGGCATGCCGCAAAATGTATACGATTCGCTGTGTGCACAGGTTCCGTATCCGTCGCGCCTTGGCACGGCGGAGGAATTCGCCGATACCGTGGCGTTCATCCTGCAAAACCGCTACATGAACGGCAGCGTGATCCGCGTCGATGGCGCGATACGGCTGGCACCGAAATGAGTTCAGGATGAACTCATCCCGTGCAGCACAAGGATGTGCGATGACACGGGATCCAGCACTTGCGACCACCCTCACCCCAACCCTCTCCCTCCAGCGGGAGAGGGGGAGAAAAGCATGAAAGCTTCCGAAATCAAGAAAGGCAATGTCGTCGAGCACAACGGCCGGGTCTGGCAGGTGCGCGACATCGAACGCAGCTCGCCGCAGGGCCGCGGCGGCAATGTCACCTTCCGCTTCATCATGTACAGCGTGCCGGGCGCCCAGAAACTCGACTTGTCGCTGCGTGCCGAAGACGACTTGAAGGAAACCGAACTCGCGCGTCGCGCAGCGAATTTTTCCTACAAGGACGGCGATGGTTTCGTGTTCATGGACGCCGAGGACTACACCCAATACACGCTGGGGCTCGATGCGATCGGCGATGCCGCCGGCTTCATCGCCGATGGCCTGGAAGGCTGCTATGTGCAATTGATCGACGGCGCACCCGTTGCGGTACAGCTTCCCCCGTCGGTGACGCTGGAAGTGATCGACACCGCGCCGGAATTGAAAGGCGCCACCGCGACCAAGCGCCCCAAGCCCGCCAAGCTCAATACCGGCATCGAAATCCAGGTGCCGGAATACATCCGCAGCGGCGAAAAGATCCTGGTGAGCACGTTGACGGGAGAGTTCAGCGGCCGGGCGTAACGCTCGCTTCGCGCCAGTTGCCCGTTTTCCGCCCCTCGCGTATGGTAGCGACGTTTTGCGCCGGTCGACCGGCCGTCGTTGCATTCAAACGTCCGGGGAGGACACCATGATTTTCTGGCGCATCAAGCCGCTCGACCAGATTCTCGCCACCGCCGAAAAAAAGGCGCTCAAGCGCCAGCTCGGTCCGATCCAGCTCACTTTGCTCGGCATCGGCGCGGTGATCGGCACCGGCATCTTCGTGTTGACCGCCGAAGCCGCGCAGAAAGCCGGCCCGGCGATGATGCTCGCTTTCGTGATCGCCGCCATTGTCTGCGGCCTCGCCGCGCTGGCCTATGCCGAGCTTGCCGCGATGGTGCCGGTTTCCGGTTCCGCCTACACCTACAGCTACGGCGTGTTCGGCGAATTGATCGCGTGGATCGTCGGCTGGGCGCTGGTGCTCGAATACGCGATCGGCGCCACAGCCGTGTGCGTGGGCTGGTCGGGCTACATGAACGGACTGCTGATGCATTCGGACATGTTCGGCCTGGTCAAGCCCGGCGCCATCGCCTTGCCCGAATACCTGCGCACCGGCATGTATTCCGGCGGCGGCTTCAACCTGCTTGCGTTCCTGATCGGCATTGCGGTGACCTGGCTGCTGGTGATCGGCACGTCCAAGAGCGCGCGCGTCAATGCCGTGCTGGTGGCGATCAAGATCATCGCGCTGACGGTGTTCGTGCTGATCGCCGTGCCGGCGGCCAAGAGCGGCAACCTCGAACCCTTCCTGCCCGGCGGCTGGGGCAATCCGCTCGGCGGTGGCGTCGGCGTTCTCGGCGCGGCCGCGTCGATCTTCTTCGCCTACGTGGGATTCGATGCGGTTTCCACCGCCGCGGAAGAAACCCGCAATCCGAACCGCAACATCCCGATCGGCCTGATCGCCTCGCTCGGCATCTGCACGATCTTCTACCTGCTGGTCGGCTACGGCGCGGCCGGTTCGATCGGCGCACAGCCGATGCTCGGCGCCAACGGCCTGCCGCTGGATCCCGGCACGCCGGAAATGACCGCCGCCTGCGCCAGCCACGCGCAGGCCCTGGTATGCAGCAACGAGCCGCTGGCGCATGTGATGCGCGTGCTCGGCTTTGCCGAGATCGGCAACTGGATCGGCATCGCCGCGATCGTGGCGCTGCCCTCGGTCATCCTGATGATGATGTTCGGCCAGACCCGCATCTTCTTCACCATGTCGCGCGACGGCCTGCTGCCGGACGCGCTGTCTGCCGTGCACCCGCGCTTCTACACGCCGCACGTCATCACCTACCTGACCGGCGCGGTGGTGTCGATCTGCGCGGCGCTGTTCCCGGTCGGCAAACTGGCCGATACGTCCAATGCCGGCACCCTGCTGGCCTTCGCCATGGTGGCGATCGGCGTGCTGGTGCTGCGCAAGCGCCAGCCCGATCGTGCGCGCCCGTTCCGCACGCCGCTGGCGTGGATCGTCTGCCCGCTGGCGGTTGCCGGTTGCGCGCTGCTGTTCTGGAACCTGAGCAACGTCGCCAAGATCGTGTTCCTGGTCTGGGCCGCGATCGGACTCGTCATCTATCGCGCGTACGGCTATCGCCGCAGCCAGCTCGCCAACGGCGGCGGAGCCTGAAATGCTCGGCCGCTTGCTTGCCCGGAAAACCGACTTCACCGGCGTCGACGGCATCACCGGCGCCGAATCGGCCACCGGCATCGAGTTGCGCCGCACGCTCGGACCCTGGGGCCTCACCGCGCTCGGCATCGGCGCGGTGATCGGCGGCGGCATCTTCGTCATCACCGGGCAAGCCGCGGCCGAACACGCCGGCCCGGCGATCCTGCTCTCGTTCATCATCGCCGCGGTGTGCTGCAGCTTCACGGCGCTTTGCTACGCCGAATTCGCCACGCTCATCCCGATGTCGGGCAGTTCGTATTCGTACGCGTACGCGACGCTGGGCGAACTCGCGGCGTGGTTCATCGGCTGGAACATGGTGCTCGAATACGGCGTGTCGGCATCGGCCGTGGCGGTGAGCTGGACCGGTTACTTCACCAGCCTGCTCGACCACGTCGGCGTGCACCTGCCGCCGCAGCTGACCAATGCGCCACTGGCCTTCACCAACGACCACATCGTCGCCACCGGCGCACTGATCAATCTGCCGGCGGTGATCCTGGTGCTGGGTTTGACCTGGTTGTGCTATGTCGGCATCCGCGAATCCTCCGGCGTGAACACCGCGATGGTGGCCCTGAAGGTGGCGCTGATCATCATCGTCATCGTCGCCGGCTGGCATTACGTCGATCCACAACTGTGGCATCCGTTCATCCCGGAAGCGCAGAGTGCGGAGAAATACGGCTGGGGCGGCATCATGCGCGCGGCGACGCTCGTCTTCTTCGCCTACATCGGCTTCGAGGCGACCTCGACCGCCGCGCAGGAAGCGAAGAACCCGCAGCGCGACCTGCCGATCGGCACGCTCGCCTCGCTCGCGATCTGTACCATCCTGTACATCGGCATGGCCCTGGTGCTCACCGGCCTTTTGCCCTACGACCAGCTCGGCACCAGCGAACCGGTCGTCACCGCGGTCAAGGCGCATCCGCAACTGGACTGGCTGCGCTGGCTGGTGGAAGTCGGCGCCATGGTCGGCCTCGCCTCGGTGGTGCTGGTGATGATCATCGCGCAACCGCGCATCTTCATGATCATGGGCCGTGACGGCATGCTGCCGCCGGTGTTCGCGAAGATCCATCCCAAGTACCGCACGCCGCACATCAACACCCTGATCACCGGCTGCGGCATCGCCGCGCTCGCCGCGGTGTTCCCGCTCGACGTGCTCGGCGACCTCGTCTCGATGGGCACGCTGATTGCCTTCGTCGCGGTGTGCCTGGGCGTGCTGATCCTGCGCAAGACGCGCCCCGAACTGCCGCGCACGTTCCGCGTGCCAGTGGCGCCCGTGACCTGCACGCTCGGCGTGCTCAGCTGCCTGATGCTGCTGTACTGGGAAAACTGGTACAACTGGACCCTGATGGGGCTGTGGACCGTGCTCGGCTTTGTCATCTATTTCGGTTACGGTTACCGGCACAGCAAGCTGCGCAAGACAAACTGACGCATGACCCCATCGATTCTTCTCGGCAAGAGCGTCTTGCCGAACAGCAAGACACCCGACGTTTGCCTGCAAGGAAAGTTCGGCAACCGCCACGGCATGATCGCCGGCGCCACCGGCACCGGCAAGACCGTATCGCTGATGGTCATGGCCGAAGGCTTCTCGCGCCTGGGCGTGCCGGTGTTCCTCGCCGACGTCAAGGGCGATCTCGCCGGCCTCTCGCAGCCAGCCGTGGTCGGCGACAAGCTCAAGGCACGGCTGGACAAACTGGGACTGAACGCGTTCACTCCGGCGGCGAACCCGGTGGTGTTCTGGGACATCTACGGCAAGCTTGGCCATGCGGTGCGCGCGACGGTGTCCGAGATGGGCCCGACCTTGTTCGCACGCCTGCTCGAACTCAACGACGTGCAGTCCGGCGTGCTCGACGTCGTGTTCAAGGCCGCGGACGACCACGGCTGGCTCTTGCTCGATCTGAAAGACCTGCGCGCGCTGCTGAACTTCGCGGCGGAAAAAAACAATGCCAAGGAACTCTCCGCCCGGTATGGCCTGATCAGCCCGACTTCGATCGCTGCGATCCAGCGTGCCCTGCTGCAACTGGAAAATGCCGGCGGCGATGCCTTCTTCGGCGAGCCGGCGCTGGATCTGGCGGACTTCATGCGCGTCGGGCTCGATGGCCGCGGCATCGTCAACATCCTGGCGGCGGAGCAGCTGATCCTCAAGCCGATGCTGTATTCGACGTTCCTGCTGTGGCTGCTGTCGGAACTGTTCGAGAAACTGCCCGAAGTCGGCGACCTCGACGTACCCAAGCTCGTGTTCTTCTTCGACGAGGCGCACCTGTTGTTCGACGATTGCCCGCCCGCGCTGCAAAAGCGCGTCGAACAGGTCGTGCGCCTGATCCGCTCCAAGGGCGTGGGCGTGTACTTCTGCTCGCAGAATCCCGACGACGCGCCCGACGTCATCCTCGGCCAGCTCGGCAATCGCGTGCAGCACGCGCTGCGTGCGTTCACGCCACGCGACCAGAAGGCGGTGAACGCGGCCGCGCAGACGCTGGCGCCGAATCCGGCCGTTGGCGACGTCACGCGGGTCATCACCCAGCTCGGCGTCGGCGAAGCGCTGGTTTCGACCTTGCAGGATGGCGGCGTGCCGCTGCCGGTCGAGCGCGCCCTGATCGTGCCGCCGACCTCGCGCATCGGCACCATTACCGACGAAGAACGCAACGTCGTGCGTTCGCGCTCACCGGTCGGCGGCAAGTACGACACACCCGTCGATCGCGAATCGGCTTATGAAATCCTGACGCAACGCGCCAACGACTCGGCGGCGGCGCCCCCGGGCGCGACCGCGACGCCACAGGCGCAGGCAGGATCCGGCTGGGGACAGGCAATCCGCGACGCCGTCTTCGGCACCCGTCGCCGCCAGGGCATGATCGAGACCATGGCCAAGTCCGCCGTGCGCAGCGGCGGCAGCCGCATCGGCTCCGCGCTGATGCGCGGCGTGCTGGGTTCGCTGATGCGCAAATGACGCGCTGGCGGGTAGTCAGTTTTCGCCAACACGCGGCAGCACATCATTTGCCCGTTCGCGCGCTTCGGCGGGCAGCGCCTTGCTCGCCTTGGCACCGAGTTCGCGCAGCATTTCGACCTGGCGCAACAGGTTTCCCGGCCCGCTGTTGAGCTTGCCGCCGGCGGCATCGAGCGCCTTGCCGGCTGCGGCGATCTTGGCGCGCACCTCATCCAGATCATCGACGAATCCGGCGAACTTGTCGTAGAGCTTGCCGGCTCTGTCAGCAATGTCCTGCGCATTGCGGTTGCGATCGGCGTTGCGCCACAGGCTTTCGACCGTGCGCAGCGTGGCGAGCAGGGTCGACGTCGTCACGATCACGACTTGCCGCTCCAGCGCAAACGCATGCAGCGCGTCGTCGTTGTGCACGGCCTCGATGTAAGCGGCCTCGACCGGCACGAACATGAGCACGAATTCCAGCGCATTCACGCCCGGCAGATCGGCGTAGCGCTTGTCGGCCAATTCGCGCACATGCTTGCGCAACGAGGTCAGGTGCGCAGACAACTGCCTGTCGCGCTCGGCGCCATCCGCCGCGCGGCAGTAGCGTTCGTAGGCCGTGAGCGACACCTTGGCATCGACGATGATGTCGCGGCCTTCCGGCAGGTGCACGATCACGTCCGGACGTGGCCGCCCGCCGGCCTCGTCGGCCAGCGTCACCTGGGCTTCGTAGCCGCGGCCCTTTTGCAAACCTGAAGCTTCGAGCACGCGTTCGAGCACCATCTCGCCCCAGGCGCCCTGCGCCTGCGCATCGCCTTTGAGCGCGCGCGTGAGGTTCACCGCATCTTCGCTGATGCGCTGGTTGAGGTTCTTCAGCGTGGCGATTTCAGACTGCAGCGCACCGCGCTCCTTGTTTTCCTTGTCGTAGACCTCGTCCACACGCTTGCGGAATTCGCCGAGCTGCTCGCGCAGCGGAGTGAGCAGCACACCGAGGCTCGCCTGGTTCTCTTCGGTGAGTTTCCTGCTTTGCTGATCCAGCAACTGGCGCGAAAGCAGGTCGAATTTCTCGGTGAGCGCGCGCTCGCGTTCGACGGCCGCCTGCGCTTGTTCCTGCAGGCGCGTCGACTTCTCGGTGAGCAACTGTTCGGCGCGCTGGCGCGCCTCGACAAGGCGCTGTGCTTCCGTGCGCGCGGCTTCGAGTTCGCGTTCGAGCAAGGGCAGGCGCTCCAGGCGACCGGCCTGGGCCGCCTTGTCGCGGGAAAGCCCCAGCACGCTTTCGCGCTGCGCATACAGTTCCTGCTGCGTTGCCTCGTTGTCGCGCCGCGCGCGACGCAAGGGCAACCACATCACCGCGACGCCGAGGATGATCCCGGCCAGTGCAATGACGCCCCACAGCAGCAAATCATTGGTTTGGATCGGCATGCTTGCCCCGTTACGTGTGCGAGCTGCCATTGTGACAGGCTGGCGTCTCAGATGGCGAGACAGTGCATCGCGCCGGCGGCATGGCATCCGGTAAGATGGCGCCATGACCGCGATTCCAAAGATCGACACGCCGCGCCTTGCCGCCTGCGCGAATGCCATTGCCACCGCCGGCCGCAAGCTCGGTGCACAGGGATTGACGCCGGCGACCAGCAGCAATTTTTCCATGCGCGTGGACGCCGCGCACATCGCCATCACCCTATCGGGGCGCGACAAGGGCGCATTGACGGCGGACGACGTCTTGCTCGCGGACATGCAAGGAAATCCCGTCGGCACGTCGGCGCGGCCTTCGGCGGAAACCGCGCTGCATACGCAAATCTATGCCCGCTTCGCCGACGTGAATGCCGTGCTGCACACGCATTCGCGCACGCAGACCGTGGCCTCGCGCCTGTATGCGCGCGATGGCGTGGTGCGCCTGGACGGCTACGAGTTGCAAAAGGCCATCGCCGGCCATACCTCGCATGAGGAGGCGATCGACGTGCCGGTGTTCCCGAACACGCAATACATGCCGGAGCTGACCGCCCGCGTTGATGCATGGCTGGACGCGAGTAGACCGCTATACGGCTATCTGATCGAAGGCCACGGGCTGTACACCTGGGGCCGCGACATGGCCGAGGCGGAACGCCATATCGAGGCGTTCGAATTCCTGCTCGCTTGCGAGATGGACTTGAGGAGATTGCGATGAGCCGATTGCGCGTATTTCACGACAGCGATGGCAGCGAGCCGCTGCGCACCTTGTCCCGGCACGCCGAGATCGCCGATGAACTCGGCAAGGTCGGCGTGCGCTTCGAACGATGGGAAGCGTCGCAGCCGGTTGCGCCCGGCGCCAGCCAGGACGACGTCATCGCGGCCTATCGCAGCGACATCGACCGCCTGATGCGCGAAGAAGGCTACCAGGCCGTGGACGTGGTCAGCCTGAACCCGGACAACCCGGATCGCGCCGCATTCCGCGCGAAGTTCCTCAACGAACACACGCATGCCGAGGACGAAGTGCGTTTTTTCGTCGCCGGGCGCGGCCTTTTCACCCTGCACGTCGGCGAGAAAATCTACGAGGTGCTGTGCGAACGCGGCGACCTGATCGGCGTTCCGGATGGCACGCGCCACTGGTTCGACATGAGCGAGGAGCCCTACTTCATCGCCATCCGCCTGTTCACCAATCCCTCTGGCTGGGTCGCCCAATTCACCGGCGACGACATTGCGCAACGGTTCCCGCGGCTGGAGAGTGCGACGAATCGGGCGGAGTTCGTCTCGTGAGCAAATCATGATTGGCGCCATCCTCACCGACATCGAAGGCACCACCAGCTCGATATCCTTCGTCAAGGACGTGCTGTTTCCGTTCGCGCGCAAGCGCCTGCCGGCCTTCATCGAGACGCACGCGGACAAACCCGACGTCCAGCACTGGCTGCACGAAGCCGCCAGGGAAGCCGGCATCATCTACGCCGAACGCGAGGAAATCATCGAGCTGCTGCAGCGCTGGATCGACGAGGATCGCAAGGCGACCCCACTCAAGGCCTTGCAAGGCATGATCTGGGACGAAGGCTATCGCGAGGGCGCATTCCGTGCGCACGTGTACCCGGAAGTCGCCGCACGCTTGCGCGAATGGAAGCAGCGTGGACTGGAACTGTACGTCTATTCCTCCGGCTCGGTCGCCGCGCAGAAACTGCTCTTCGGCCACAGTGAGGCCGGCGATCTCACGCCACTGTTCTCCGGCTACTTCGACACCGAAACCGGCCCCAAGCGCGAGGCCGAATCGTATCGACGCATCGCAGCGGCCATCGGCAAACCCGCCGATCAAATCCTGTTCCTCTCGGACATCGCCGAGGAACTCGATGCCGCGCGTGCGGCCGGCATGCGCACCACGCAGCTCGCACGCGCGCCCACGACGTGCCCGCCGCATGGCGCGCATGCGTGCGCACCGGACTTCGACGCCATCGTCGTGGATTGAGCATGCGCCGTCTCTTCGCCGCCATTTTTGTCATCACCTTCGCCTGCGGCGCACTCACCGCGGCCCTGCTCGAACACACCTCGCAGCCACCGACCCCGGCGGCGCATGCCCTCGCGCAGCCGCAGTCCGCAAACGATGACACGACCGGCGACGACGATGCCGGCGACAACTGGCCCGATGACGCCGACACGCCCGAACAGGTGATCTATGCACAACCGGCGATGTTGCGCGCTGCCGTCGCACGGCTTGCGCCGCGCGTGGCAGGCAAGCCGAACCTGTATTTCATCGGTTTCGCGGGCGATGCCGAGGAAGACGTCTTCCTCAACGAAGCCGAGTACGCGCACACACTGTTCGCCAGGCGCTTCGGTGCTGCCGGGCATGAACTTCTGCTGGTCAACAATCCGGCGACGCTGTCGCGCTATCCGCTGGCAACGCTGACGAACCTGGAAACCGCGGTGGAGGCGGTCGCGGCGAAGATGGACCGCGACAACGATATCCTTTTCGTGCTGCTCACCAGCCACGGCACCGAAGACCACTTGCTGTACGTGGCCATGGATCCCCTGCCGCTGGACCAGATCGCGCCCGAAGACCTGGCGGACGTTTTCACCAAGGCCGGCATCCGCTTCAAGGTGATCGTGGTCTCCGCGTGCTATTCCGGCGGCTTCATCGATGCGCTGAAGAACGACACGACCATGATCGTGACCGCGGCGCGCGCCGACCGCGCCTCGTTCGGCTGCGGCACGGATTCGGACATCACCGATTTCGGCCGCGCGTTCCTGGTCGATGGCCTCAACCACAACGCGACCTTCACCGGCGCCTTTGCCGAGGCGAGCAAGCGCGTGGACGCGCAGGAAACGCGCCAAGGCGACGAGCACTCCCATCCGCAACTCGTCACCACGCCGCGCATCGAGGCCCAGCTCAAGGCGTGGCGCGACGGCATCACGATCGGGCCGCCCGTGCCTTTCATCGCGATACGACCAGCGGGCGATACGCTCACTGTTTCGCGTTAGCGCGCGTCCCGCGCGGCCAGCGCGGTAGCGGGAAAGTCGCAGAACAGCGCATCCACGCCCAGCGCGAACGCCGCATCGAGTTCAGCGCGCGGCGTGGCGAACGGCGCGCAGTCCGCGTCGTCCCGGAACGTCCACGCGTGCACTTCCAGCCCGGCAGCATGCGCGGAGGTGACCAGGCCCGCGTCGTTCCCCAGCGGATCCCATAGCAGATTCTTCGGCGGCGCAACCCCGCTGGCCCATGGCGCCAGCGTGCGCAACGCACCCGCAGCCGGCATCGCCTCGATCAGGGCGAAACAGCGATTGCCGCAGCGCGCATGCAAATCGCGCAAGACGGCGTGATCGGAACATTCCAGCCATACTGGCGCGTCGGCACCGCGCATTCCCGCAGCGCCCAATTCGGCTTCAAGCAACGTGACCGGGTCGAATCCCAGCGTGCGGAAGTAATCCGGATCCTTGAGTTCGACATCGACCACGCACGATGCGGCGCGCGCCATTGGCAACAGCGTCGACAACCGCAGGATCGTGGATTGCCCATCGTATCCGCGGCTACGCGCCGCATTCGGCTGCACGCAGCACAGCGTGTCCAACTCGCCGGCGTCGAAATCGCCAATCCACCATTGCGATTTGCCGTCGACAACGCGGTTGCGGGCGGCGAATTCGACTCGTTGCGCGATGTCCGTCGTTGGCGCGAGATCGATGTCGTGACGCACGAACAGTACGCCGTCGCGGCTTGGCAGCACATCCGGTTCCACCGCATCGGCGCCCTGCGCAAACGCCAGTTCATAAGCCGCCCGCGAATGTTCCGGCCGCTGGCCGCTGGCACCACGATGCGCGATGATGCGCGACGGCTTGCCATCCAGCGTGCGCCAGGCCGTCATCGCAACAGCGCGTTGTCCTGCACCAGCTTGCAGATTGCGCGCACGTCGGCGTCCATCGCGCGATCGCGCGACACGAACGCAATGTGTTTGCGGATTCTTTCGAAGGCCTCCCGCACCGGCGCACCGGCGCGGAATTCGCCGGCACGTTCCAGCGCCGTCATCAACGATTTCACTTCCGCCTCGAACGGCGCGTGCGACGCATCGCCGGCCGCCGGCGCACCCGACACCTTGCGCGCCAGCGCCTGCCAGTCGCCGCGCGCGGCCAGCGTGCGTGCCGCGTTGAGCATGGCCTGCCGGTACTCGAGCGCCTGTGCGGCGGTGTACAGTTCCAGCGCCAGCACCTGGCCCAGGTCATCGAGCATCTCGAGCACGTGGCGCGCCTCGTTCGCGCCCATCGACACGTGATCCTCGGCATTCGCGCTCGTCGGCACCGAATACACGCTGGCCGGATGCGCGCGCGTGGCAAGGTCGTTGACCAGTGCCGCGGCGGTGTATTGCACGATCATGAAGCCCGAGTCCGTCGCATCCTCGTTGCCGACCAGGAAGGCGGGCAAGCCGTCGTTGTTGGCCGGATCGACCAGCTTGTTCAGACGCCGTTCGCTGATCGAAGCCAGCACCGGAATCGCGGCTTTGACATAGCTCATCGCCAACGCCAGCGGCATGCCGTGGAAATGCCCGGCGGAGATGACCTGGTCCTCGATGACCCGGGCGTTGATCGCATCGGGAAAGATCAACGGATTGTCGGTGACGGCATTCAATTCGATGTCGAACACGCGCTGCGCCTGGGCCAGCGCATCGCGCACCGCGCCATGCACCTGCGGGATGCAGCGCAGGCAATACGCGTCCTGCGGCTGATGCTTCTTGCCGCCCTTGAACGGCAAGAAGCGCGCGTAGAACGCTTCCTTGCCATGGCGTTGCGACGGCGGCACATAGTCCCAGCCGATATCGAAGCGATGCGCGCGATCGCTCGCATCGCCCCAAGAATCGGCCTGCCACGGTCTGAAGCGTGGCACCAGATGATACGGAATATCGGCCAGCGTCGAACCATCGAGCAACTTGCGCAGGTTCGCCGCCGTGGCCACCTGCCCCGGGTGCGGACGCAGCGCATGGACTTCGGGCTTGAAAGCCGAGGTGCGGCCGGCAAAGGCATCGAGCGTCATCGCCGCGGCAAGATCGGCCGTGGCGAGCATTTTCTCCAGCCGATCCAGCGCAAGCACGCCGGTCGCCAGCATCTGCGTGGTGCCGTTGTTCAGCGCGAGGCCTTCCTTGAACGAGAGCGTCACCGGCGCGAGGCCGGCGTGTTCGAGCGCTTGTGCGCCAGGCATGCGTTCGCCCCGATAAAACGCTTCGCCCTCGCCGAGCAGGACAATGGCCAGGTGCGATAGCGGCGCCAAGTCTCCACTCGCGCCGACCGAACCCTTTTCCGGCACGACGGGAACCACGCCGCGATTGAGCAGTTCCGCCAACGCCTGCAAGGTGCTGGCGCGGATTCCGGAATGCCCGCGCATCAGGGTGTTTACGCGGATCGCCAGCATTGCACGCACCACTTCCGCCGCCAGCGGCTTGCCGACGCAGACCGCGTGCGTGACGACGAGGTTGTGCTGCAATTCCTCCATCAGCGTGCGCCCGCCATCCGCAACCGCCTCCGCGCGGGCCCGATGCGCGCCGAGCAGCTTGTCGGCATTGCTGCCGAAACCGGTGGTGACGCCGTAGATCGGCTCGCCGCGCATGACCTGTGCGCTCAGGAAATCGGCGGTGCGCTGTACCTGCGCAAGCTGCGCGGGATCCAGGCCGATGATGGCCTCGCCGCGCGCGATCTGCGCAACCTGCGGGCGGGTCAGGTGGCTGCCATCGAGCAACACCACGTGGCGGGTTTGCGCGCTCATGCGGGTTTGTCCTCGTCGCGTTGCAAGGCATCGCGCAGGCGCGCGACCAGCTCGGCGCGCGGCACCTCGACCTGGTCCTGCCGGCGCATGTCCTTCACCATCACCGTGCCCTTGGCGATCTCGTCCGAGCCCAGTACCAGCACCAAACGGATCCCGGCGCGATCGGCGTACTTGAATTGCTTGCCCAGTTTTCCCGGTTCGAGCACCACTTCGGTGGCGATGCCGGCCGCACGCAGTTCACTGGCGAGTTGCAGGTAGGCAGGCAACTGCGCCTCGTCCATCTGCGTCACCAGCACCTTGATCGTGCTGCCGGCAGCAGGCAATAGCCCGGCTTCGCGCAATTGCCAGAACAGGCGCGTGGCGCCGATGGAAATGCCCACGCCCGGCAAGTGCGATTTGGTGTAGTTCGACGCGAGATTGTCGTAGCGCCCACCGGAACAGATCGAGCCGATCTGCGGATGTTCGTTGAGCGTGGTTTCATAGACGGTACCGGTGTAGTAGTCCAGTCCCCGCGCTATCGAAAGATTGATTGCGTAATGTGTCTGCGGTACGCCAAAAGCGCGGATGCCTTCCAGCGTCTGCTTCAGTTCGGCTACGCCTTCGGCCAGCGTCGCGTTACCGGCACCGAGCGCATCGAGCTTGCTTAGCGCGTCGGCGTGTCCGCTGGAGCGTATTTTCACGAAATCCAGGATCTTCGCGGCGGCGGCGGCGGATAGTCCGAAACCATCGCCCATCAGCGTGTCGCGCACAGGCTCCGCACCGCGCTTGTCGAGCTTGTCCACCTCGCGCAACGCCAGCGCCTGTTTTTCCCCATCGGCGATGCCGACGGATTCGAAAAACCCGCGCATCAGCTTGCGATTGTTGAGCCAGATCGTGAACGGTCCGATCGCCAGATCACGGAACACGCTGTAGATGACAGCCGGAATTTCGGCATCGTATCGAAGCGACAGCGCATCCTTGCCGATCACGTCGATGTCGCACTGGTAGAACTCGCGGAAGCGGCCGCGTTGGGCGCGTTCGCCGCGATACACGCGCTGGATCTGGTAGCGCCGGAAGGGAAAATTCAGGTCATGTTCGTGCTCGGCGACATACCGCGCCAGCGGCACGGTGAGGTCGAAGCGCAACGCCAGCTCGGGCAAACCGGCAGCGGGCTTTTCCAGCGCGCCGGTGGATTGCACGAAATACACCTGGCGCTCGGTCTCGCCGCCCTGCTTGGTCAGCAGCACATCGGAGAATTCCATCACCGGCGTTTCGACCGGCAAAAATCCAAAGTGCTCGAAATTGCACCGAATGGTGTCGAGCATGCGCTGGAACGCGATCTGCTCCAGCGGCAACAATTCCAGCGTGCCGGGCATGGTGCGGGCGGGGGTCAAGGCCATGGAATCCTCGCAGGTCTGCCAAAGCAAAAAAACCGGCGCGCGGCCGGTTTCTTGTCCAATCATTGGTCGGGGTGAGAGGATTCGAACCTCCGACTTCTACCTCCCGAAAGTAGCGCTCTACCAGGCTGAGCTACACCCCGACACGGAAAGCAAAACGAGCCGCGCATTGTAATGTCGTCGCCGCACTGGCGCAAGACGAACAACGCCCTGCGAAAAACGCCCGGCATGCCGGGCGTTTTTGGTTTCACGTTTGCCGATGCGGCTACTTGCCGCAATCCTTGCCATGCGAGGCATGGTTGCCGGCCGCCTTGGCCGCCGCCTCGGACATGTACGAGCCTTCCTTGGTCTTGCCATACCACTCGTCGCCCTGGCAATGATAGACCTTGGAACCGGAATTGACCCACACCAGACCGGGTCCGCCACCGGGTTTCTGCGCGATCTGCGACGCCGGCGTGGGCGCCGTATGCTTGGACGTCTTCGCCTTGGCCGCGTGCTCGGCCGGTTCTTGTGCTGCCGCGGTCGCTGCCGGCGCTGCAGCGGCGGGCGCCGCGGCTTCGGCGGCCTCGGCCTTCTTTGACTTTCGGGACTTCTTCGACGCCTTGGCCGGCTCGGCCGACGCGTCATTGGCGGCTTCGGCGGACGATCCCGCCTTCGTCGAATCGCCGTTGAGCCATTCCTTCACGCCCTTGTGGCCGCGGCAGGCGCCCTTGTGCGTCGTGCCGGAATAGTACGTGCCGTCCTTGCACGCGGCGGTGGCGCCGGCCGGTGCCTGCGCCCATGCGCCGGCACACAACAACATACCCAGTCCCAACCCCGCTGAAACGATCAATGCTTTCATCGCAGTCTCCATTTTGATGGGGAATCCTCGCGCTCGTGCAACGACGCGCAGGCGGCAGCATCCGCGCAGCGGGGGAATGTGTCAATCCGCCTCGCTATCGCCGTTCAGCAATTTTCCCAGCGCCGTTCAGCTTGGATCGACGATCGCCCAGCCACAGCGGTCGAACACCCAGATTCCCGGGTGCTGACGCGCCAGTTTGACGAAACCCTGCCGCCAGCGGGACCGCTCGGTGCGCAAGCGGATCGACCAGACCGCCTCGCCACGCTGCACATGCGCGGCGCCGCGCCACTGCCCGGCAATCGTGTCGAGAACCGGCCATTCGCGTTGGCGCGGTGCGCATTCCACCTTGAGGCAAAGGCGATCATTGCCATCGTCCAACACGACGAAAAGCGCGAGCCCGCGCAGGCTCTGCGATGACGCGATGTCCACGTGCAGGCTTCCGTCCTCACCGAGCCGTGCGCGCAGCAATGGCATCGCGGCAGCATCCGCGGGTGCCGCGGGCACGCCGGCGTCGACGTAGCGTTCCTGCGGCCCGGCATGGCGCAGGAATCGCTTGCTGCTCAAGCGCATCTGCGTGGCGTGGGCGAGGATCGCGTCACGCTTGCGATCCTGGCTGGCCGGACTCAACTCGCAAACCACGTTCGCACCAACGCCGTCGCCATGCACGGCATAGGCGAGAAGGCGCGCAGAGTGTCCCGCACCGCCATCCAGCGCCAGCCGCACGAGGATATTTGCCGCGCTGTGATCCGGATGGCGGTCGCCGAGCGCGGGCAGCACGATGCAAGTCGGTGCGAACCCCGCAATCGCCGAGCGCAATGACGCGCAAACCTGCGTGCCGCCGCGCATGAGCAGGTCGGTCAAGCCCATGTCCGGCAAACCCAGGAATCGCGCAGCATCCTCGTGCAGGCCCAGCACCCGCATGGCCTGCCGCGCTTCCTCGCGCCGGCGCGCGCCCCAGCGCGCACGCGCGATGGCATCGATGCGCCAGCGCTTTTCGATCCAGCGCTGTGGCCAGACGTTGGCGTCACCATCCGTGAGCACGATCACGCGCACGGCCGCGCCCGCGGCAAGCGCCGACTGGATGAGTCCGCCGGTGGCAATGGATTCGTCGTCCGGATGCGGGGCGACGATGAGGATCCTGTCCGACGGCTGGAAGACCAGGCTGGAACCCGTGTCCGGAAACGTAGGCATGCGACAACGATAGGCGGTGCAGAGCATGGCGCGCAACCCGCGCGGCTCGTTAAGCGTGGTTTAACCCCCGTGCCGGGTTTGTCGGTTAATGTGCGCGCCATCGTCCAGCAGCGTCATTCCGCCGCCCGCTGGTGGCACCCAACTTGGCGTCCGTTTCCATGCACAGTCAAACCTTGCCGGCCGCGCAGCCCACGTCCGACTACCACCTCCAGCCCGGCGATACGTTTTACCGCGTTGCCATCCTCATCGGATTCGTCGTCGTCATCGCCGCGACATGGCATCTGCGCGCGTTCCATGGTCTGATCCATTCCGCCCACCAGTACGGCTGGCTCGGCTATGTCGCCCGCCCGAGCCTGCTGTGGGCCGGCATGGGCCTGCTGATGCTGCTGTACCGGACGCTGCTGTGGTTTCGCTACCGCACGCCGCCCGTCGCAACCATGGATGACGCGCCGATGCTGACCGTGATCATTCCGGCCTTCAACGAGGGCGAGATGGTGGCGCGCTCGATCGAATCGGTGGCGACGGCACGCTATCCGCACGACAAACTCGAGATTTTCGTCGTCGACGACGGCAGCCGCGACGATACCTGGACGCATATCGAACGCGTCGCCGCGCGCTTCCCGGGCCTGGTGACGACGCTGCGCTTCCCGCAGAACCGCGGCAAGCGCGCCGCGCTCGAAGCCGGATTCCGTCGCGGCAAGGGCGAGGTCATGGTGACGATCGATTCGGACAGCGTGATCGACCCGGACACCCTGCTCGCCATGGCCGGCCCGTTCCGCGACCCGAAGGTCGGCGCGGTCGCCGGCAAAGTCAGCGTGTACAACCGCGCCGCCGGCATCATTCCGCGCATGCTCAACGTGCGCTTCGTGCTGTCGTTCGATTTCCTGCGCGCCGCGCAGAGCACCTACGGCACCGTCTACTGCTGCCCTGGCGCGCTCGCCGCCTATCGCACGCAGGCCGTGCGCCGGGTGCTGGAGCGCTGGGTCGGCCAGCGTTTCCTCGGCCGGAACTGCACCTACGGCGAAGACCGCGCCATGACCAACGACATCCTCGAAGCCGGCTACGACAGCGTCTATCAGCGCGCCGGCGTGGTGCACACGATCGTACCCGTACAGTACAAGAAGCTGTGCAAGATGTTCCTGCGTTGGGATCGCAGTTATGTGCGCGAGGAAATGCGTTTCCTCGGCCGTATCGTGTGGAAGCGTCCGCGCCGCGCGCGTGCGATCGCACTGGCCGATTCGCTGGTCACCACGACGCGCCACCCGGTCGGCATCGCCGCGATGTTCCTGCTCGTGGCGACGATGTTCGACCACCCGGACATGCTGTTGCGCTTCGCCTGCGCCATGCTGATCGTCGCCGCGTTCAACATGCTCTATTACCTGCGCGCAGAGCGTTCCTGGGATTTCATCTACGGCATCGGCTATTCGTTCTTCTCGGTCTTCGCGCTGTCGTGGATTTTCCCGTACGCGGTGTGCACGGCACGCAAGCAGGGCTGGCTCACGCGCTGAGCGCGTCCAGTCGTTGGCGCAATTCATCCAGCCGCAAATCCGCATGCGCACCGGGTGAAACACGCGCCGCGAGGCTTTGCTCCGGCGTCCTGCCCTGCCCGGCCGCCGCTGCCTCCTCGGCGGCCGCGCGATAGGCATCGCGGAATGGCACGCCGCTCGCGGCCTGCTCGATCGCGGCATCCGTCGCGTACATTTGCGGCTCGATCGCGGCACGCATCGCAGATTCGTTCCATTGCAAATGCGCAAGCAGATCGGGCACCAGTTCCAATGCGCCCAGGCCATGGCGCACGCCGTGGAAGATCGAACCCTTGGAGAATTGCAGGTCGCGCTGGTAGCCCGAGGGCAGCGACAGCAGCTGTTCGATCTCGGTACGCGCGGCGGCGACGCTGGCGTAGCTGGCTCGCAACAATTCCACGACATCCGGATTGCGCTTGTTCGGCATGATCGACGAACCCGTCGTGTATTGCGGCGGCAGGCTCACGAAATTGAATTCCACCGTGGTGAACAGCGACAGATCCCATGCCAGCCGGCGCAGGTCGAGCAAGGCGCTGCCGAACGCTTCGAGCACGGCGATCTCGAACTTGCCGCGCGACAGTTGCGCGGCGACGGGGTTGACCTGCATGCGCGCAAAGCCGAGCGCCCGCGTGGTGTGCTCGCGATCCAGCTTCAGGTTCACGCCGTAACCCGCCGCCGTGCCGAGCGGATTGGCGTCGATCCACGCCAGCGTGTCGCGCGCACGAGTCGCGTCGTCGATGAAACTTTCGGCGAATCCGGCGAACCACATTGCCGTGGACGACACCACGGCGCGCTGCAGGTGCGTGTATCCCGGCAATGGCAGGGATTCGCACGCGGCACGCTCCAGGCACACCGAGGCGATGGCGCGGCAATGCTCGATCAGCGATGCCAGCCTTTCCTTCAGCCACAGTCGCGTCGCCACCAGCACCTGGTCGTTGCGACTGCGCCCGGTGTGGACCTTGCGACCGGCGTCGCCAAGCCGCTCGGTCAAGCGCGCTTCGATGGCGGAATGACCGTCTTCGAAACGCTCATCAAGCACGAAGACGCCGCTATTGAAATCATCGGCAAGTGCAGCGAGCTCTCGCGTGAGCGCTTGCGCCTCGCTCGCGTTCACTACGCCGATGCTTGCCAAGCCCTCGACATGCGCGTGGCTGGCGGCGATGTCGTGCAGGAAAAACTCGCGATCCAGGATCACGTCGTCCTGGCCGAGGAAGCGCATGATTCGGGCGTCGATGCGCGTGCCGGATTTGTGCCACAGCGGATCAGTCATGGGGAATCCCGGTCAGTTCGTCGAAGCCAAGCGCACGATTCAGGTTCTGCATCGCCTGCGTTGCGGCGCCCTTGAGCAAGTTGTCCAGCGTCGCCACCACCACCACACGCCGGCCGCCGGGTGCAACGGCGAAGCCGCCGACTTCAGCGTGATGCTGGCCCGCAATGCGACTGACCCACGGTGCATCGTCCACGATCCGCACCAAATGATCGTTCGCATAGGCGCGCGTGAAGCGTTCCACCACCTCATCGCGCGTCACCGGCCGTGCAAGGTACAGGTTGACGGTGACGGTGAGTCCGCGAAAATGCGGCGCCACGTGCGGCATGAACTCCACCGGCACGCCCAGGTGCAAGCCCGCTTCCTTCTCGTGCGTGTGACCAACCAGTGCATACGGCATGAGGTTGTCGCGCAGCTTTTCCGGATCGTTCTTGTCCGACGGCGTGGTGCCCGCACCGGAATATCCGGAAACGCCGAAGCACACCGGCGGTGCCGCGAGTTGATCCCTGAGCGGCGCGATCGACAATTGGATTGCCGTCGCATAGCAACCCGGATTGCTGATCCGGCGCTCTCCGCGATAGCGCGCACGCGTCAGCTCGGGTAGCCCGTAGTACCAATCCGGATCAAAACGATAGTCGGCGGACAGATCCACAATGAACGTTTCCGGCGCAACCTGATCGATCGCCTGCACGAATGGCGCGGCGCGGCCGTTGGGCAAGGCCAGGATCACGCCATCGGCGCGCAAGGCCGCGACGGCGGCGGGATCCAGGTTTGCGTAGCGCAGCTCGCCCGCGTAGGCCGCGTTGTGGTCGGCCACGCGCTGGCCATCCAGCTCGCGCGAGGAAACGAACGCCAGTTCCAGCGACGGATGCGCCGCGACAAGGCGGATCAATTCCGCGCCGGTGTGGCCGCGGGCACCCACGATGCCGATCCGTTTCATGCTCATGCATCCACCAGGGTCGGTTCGCGCCGTGCGCAATGCGCGGCGCAGCGTTCGATGGCCGCGAAATCCGCGCCGAGCCCGTACCAGAACGCGCGCCAGCGTTCCTGCCGGATGCAGCCGTCGGCCTGCTCGTGGTAGAAGGCGTTGACGCCGTTGCCGTGGCGCGAACGCCAGAACAGGCGCGGGTTTTCCGCGCGCATCACCTGCCATACCGCGCGGCCCAGGCCTTCGCCCTGCGCATCGTCGAGCACGGCGAATTTGTCCAGATACGGCAAGCCGTCCTCCAGCGTGAGGATCATCGCCGCGCGGTAGTTTTCGCTGACATAGACGCAATGCGGCCGCGTGCGCTCGAAATAATCAACCACCAGCTTGCGGCCGAAGCTCGATTCGATCAACTCGCGCAGGCGCGCGCGATCCACGCCTTCCCACGACGCGAAACGCAGCACCTTCTCGCCGCGCCGTACCAGCGTGCCGGAACCCTTGTGCGTAAACAGTTCCTTGGCCAGTTCCGACGGCCGCGTGATCGAAACCGACGAGGTCGGCGGCAAGCCTTCGAGCAGGTCGGCGATCTGATCGAGCTTGAGGCGCATGCCGCCGTTCAACCACGGCTGCGTGCGCAGGTAGTCGAGTTCACTGGAAAGATTGATCGAGTCGATGACGCGCCCCTCGCCGTCGAGCAGGCCACCGGTGCCGGTGAGGAACACGATCTTGTAGGGTTGCAGCACGCGCACCAGCTCGTTCGCCGCGATATCGGCATTGATGTTGAGCAACTGGCCTTCCGCGGTCTCGCCGATGCTGGCGATGACCGGGATCGACTGCGCGCGCAAGGCGGCATCGACGGGCGCCAAGTCGACGCGCTCGACGCTGCCGACCAGTCCCAAGGCATCGCGATCGAGCAGGCGCGAGGCGAACACGCCAGTAGTGATCGAGGTCGCGCGCGTGTCCATCGCCTGCAGCGCTTCGACCAGGCGCAGGTTCTGCTGCTGGAACACGCGCCGCACGATGCCCATCGCCTGCGGCGAGGTCACGCGCAAGCCGTTCACCGTGCGCTTTTTAATGCCCGCGGCAGCGAGTTCCTCGTCCAGTTGTGGACCGGCGCCGTGCAAGACGATCGGCGTCAGCCCGACCTGTTGCAGGAACGTCAGCGACGAGGCGAGTTCCGGCAATTCGTCGCGCAGCACCGCGCCGCCAACCTTGACCACGGCAAAGCGCCGCGCGTCGAGCTGCGAGAAGCGCTTGAGGTACTGCTGGATTTCCTTGGCGCTACCCATCGCCGACAACAGGCGGACGATGGTCTGGCGTGTGTTGGGCTGCGCGTTCATGCCTTGCCTGCCGTGAGGATGCGCTGGATGGTCTGCGCATAGGTTTGCAGTTGCTCGAGCGCCACCCACTCGTCCGCAGCGTGCGCCTGCGCGATGTCGCCGGGGCCATAGACGAACGCGGTGTAGCCGGCCTGCGAAAACAGCGAAGCTTCCGTCCAGAAGTCCACCGCATCGCCGATCGGAATGTCGAGCGCGTCGGCGGCGTCGCGCGCGGCGAGGCGGCGCGCTTCGGCGTGGGTGACGTCGCCCGCCGGCAGCGACGGTCCACGAAAGGTTTCGGTGAACTGCGCGGGTTCGACGGCGGCCAAGCCGCGCAACGTCGCGAGCAACTCATCCGTATCCATCGACGGTAGCGGACGCAAACCAAAACGCAGTTCGGCGCTCGGCGCGATCACGTTCGCCTTGATGCCCCCTTCGATGCGGCCAATGTTCAAGCGCAGTCCGCGCAATCCGCCGAAGCATGCGTCGGCAAGCGAATCCGCGTGATCGAGCGCGCGTGCTCCCCAGCGCAGCGCCTGGTGCACGGCGCTGTCGCCGGGCGCTTGACCTGCGGATGCGTGTCCGGCGCGGCCGGAAAAACGCATCAGCACCGAACTGATGCCGCGATGCGCAAGCACGGCTTCGCCGCGCGTGGGTTCGGCGACTATCACCGCATCAAACGGTTCCTGCCGCGCAAGAAAAGCCGCGATGCAACGTGCGTCGTTGGCTTCCTCATCGGTCGTGAACAGGAAGGCGGCATCGCCTGCACTTGCCTGTGCCGCCGCGAGCAAGGCCGCCGCCGCGCCCTTGATGTCGCAGGCGCCAAGACCTATCGCGCGATCTTGTGTCACGCGCAATTCGAACGGGCTCGCCGACCACGCCGGTGAATCCGGCACTGTGTCCAGATGCACGTTGAACAGGATTCTGGGCCTGCCGCGCACGGCAAACAGACTCACCGCCCCCGCGCCGTGATCGGTCAGGGTGCAATCGAAGCCCGGCAGGTTTGCACGCAGGTAGTCGAAGATCCCGCCTGTGTCGATCGCGCGCGGCGGATTGCGCGTGTCGCAAGCAACCAACGCGCGCAGGTGGGTGAGCGTGGCGTCGAGCAATGCGGTCATTGACGATTCACCTGCGCCCACAACGTCGAGCTCATGCCGTAGAGCTTGATGAAGCCTTCGGCCTCGGCCACGCCCCAGTCGGCAGACTGCGCGTAGGTTGCACCGGCGCCGTGCAGCAGATGTGGCGATTCCACCGCCACCGCGTTCACGCTGCCGCCATCGGATTGCAACGTCACCTCGCCGCTGACGCAACGCTGGCTCGAGGTGAGGAAGGCTTCCAGGTCGGCCTTGAGCGGATCGTGGAAGAATCCCTCGTAGACCAGTTCCACCCACTTGCGCGCAACTTCCGGCTTGAATCGGTTCTGCTGCTTGGTCAGCACCGCTTCTTCGAGCGCGCGATGCGCCGTGAGCAGTGCGACGAGTCCCGGCGCCTCGTAGACGATGCGACCCTTCAGGCCAATCGTGGTGTCGCCGGTGTACATGCCGCGGCCCACGCCATAGGGCGCGAATAACGCGTTAAGTTTGGCCAGCAGCGTGTGCCCGGCAAGATTCTCTGCGTCGACCGACACCGCTTCGCCGTTGACAAAGGCGATCTTCACTTGCAAAGGTTTGGACGGCCATTCACCGCGCGGCTTGCACCAGCCGCGCGCGCCCTCGCCCGGCGCCTGCCAGCGGTCGATCTCGCCGCCAGACATCGTCACGCCGAGCAGGTTCTCGTTGATCGTGTACGCCTGCTGCCTGGCGCGAACCTTGAAACCGCGCTCCTGCAGAAACGCCTGTTCGTAGGCGCGGGTTTGCGTGTGTTCCTTCTGGATCTCGCGGATCGGCGCGACGATTTCGTAGTTGCCTTGCGCCTTCACCGCCAGATCGAAACGCACCTGGTCGTTGCCCATGCCGGTGCAGCCGTGTGCGATCGCACGCGTGCCGAGCTCTGCGGCACGCTTGAGCGCCGCATCGACGATCAAGTACCGATCCGAAACCAGCAACGGATACTGCCCTTGATAGCCTTCGCCGGCCCACACGAAAGGTTTGACGAAGTGCTCCCATAATGCAGGGCCGCCGTCGCTGGTCGCATGCGAGGCAACGCCGAGTTCGAGCGCGCGCTGCTCGATGTAGGCGCGCTCGTCCGCATCCACGCCGCCGGTGTCGGCGAACACGGTGTGCACGGCCCAACCGCGCTCCCTCAAATACGGCACGCAAAAGCTGGTGTCGAGTCCGCCGGAAAATGCGAGAACGATGTCTTTGCTCATTGCTTGCTCCCGGACTGTGTGGCAAGCGCCGCCATCACCGCCTTCTGCACGTGCAGGCGATTCTCGGCTTCATCGATGGCGATGCATGCGGGCGAATCCATCACCGCATCCGTGGCCTTGACGTTGCGGCGCAGCGGCAGGCAGTGGCTGAACACGGCGTGATCGGTCAGTGCCATCTTCGCCTCATCCACCATGAAGTGCTTGTGCGCATCGCGGATGGGTTTTTCCTGCTCCCAGCGACCGAAATACGGCAACGCGCCCCAGCTCTTGGCGTAGACGGCGTGAGCGCCACGGTACGCGCTTTGTGGATCATGGCTGACGTTCAGCGAACCGCCGTTCTCGGCGGCGTTGCGTTTGGCAAAATCCATGTAGCGCGAATCGAGCAGGTATTCCGGGGTGGGACACAACAAGGTCACGTCCATGCCGAAACGCGTGGCAATCTGCAATGCGGAATTGGCGACCGCGGTGTTCAGCGGCTTCGGGTGATACGTCCACGTCAGCACGTATTTCTTGCCGCGCAGATCCGTCGTGCCGAAATGCTGCTGCAATGCGAGGATATGCGCGAGTTCCTGCATCGGGTGCGTGATCGTTTCCATGTTGATGACCGGCACGTTCGCGTACTTTGCAAAGGCATGAATCACGCGATCCTCGCGATCGACAGCCCAGTCGCGGAACTTCGGGAACGCGCGCACGCCGATCAGATCGACATAGCGCGACAGCACGCGCGCGACCTCGGCGACGTGCTCCTCGGCCTCGCCGTCCATGACCGCGCCGGCCTCGAACTCGATCGGCCAGGCGTCCTTGCCCGGCTGCAGCACGATCGCGTGGCCGCCGAGCTGGAAGGCACCGAGCTCGAAACTGGTGCGCGTGCGCATCGAGGGATTGAAGAACAACAAGGCGATGGACTTGCCCTTGAGCGCATCGCCCAGCTTGTCGCGTTTGAACGCTGCCGCGCGCGCGAGCAACGCGTCGAGCTCGGCGCGGGAGTAGTCCTGGGTAGTCAAGAAGTGGCGAAGGGTCATGTGCGGATTTTCCTGGACGCAAAAATGCGACACCCGGCGCGAGGCCGGGTGTCGTCGAAAAAACAGGATGCGTGCGACGATTATCCGACCGGGATGCAGGGTTCCGGTCGGCGCGCGCGCGAGGTCATGCCGGCGGCCATGCGAGCGCTGGTCAGGACGGTAACGTTGGAAACAAGGCGGATCATGGCTTGCACGTTACCACGAGTGACTTCAATGGCGCAACGGTTGCTTGAAAAGACGTCCGGACGTCTATTCGGCAGGCGTCACCGTCACCCGCACGCGCAGGCGGTCGCCCGGATCGTAGGCCAGGCGCGATGAATACACGTCGCCACGGTAACGGTATTCGACATCGTAGGCGACCGCCTTGCGTTGGCCGGATGCGGCCTGCGGGCAATGCCGCACCGTGGTGTATTGCGGGCGCGCGTCGTTTTCATCGCCAGCGGCGGCGATATGGTTGCCGGCCACGCCACCCGCCACCGCGCCGGCCACCGTCGCCGCCGCACGGCCCGAGCCCTTGCCAACCTGATTGCCGAGGATGCCGCCGACAAGGGCGCCTATCGCGGTGAACACACCGCGTTTGTTCTGTGCCTGATCGTCGCCATGCGTTTCGACCGGCACCTGTTCGTCGTAGCACGGTTGCGCCGGCGGATTCGCCGTCGTGGCGCCGTAGACCGGATCCACGCGCAGCACATCCGCCCAACCGTAGTGCGAGTTCTCCTCCTCCGACGCCATCGCGGGCGGCGGTGGTACGTCCGAAAAACCCGGCGCCGCGGACGGTTCGGAATCCTGCGCACAGGCGCCCGCTGCAAAAAGCAGCGCCGCGGCAAAAGCAAGGAATCGGAGAACATTCATGGCGGTATCGCAATCGGGTTCGGGCGTCCTGCCTCGGGCATCGAGGGCGCGCAACGCCCCAACATTGCGGCGGATTTAAGCACCGTCTGGCTGAATGCGACTTAAGGCAAAGGCCGCTGTGGCGCGGCCCGCAGGCGATCCGATCCTGAACGAATTGCATGCCTGCGTTACAATGCCGCAACGCAACAGGAAGGCTTGTCGATGCAACTGCGCCTGCACAATTCAAGGACCCGCCGCGTCGAGGATTTCGTCCCGCAGGATCCGCGGCGCACGACGGTTTACCTGTGCGGACCGACCGTCTACAACTACGTGCATATCGGCAATGCGCGCGGACCGGTGGTGTTCGGCGTGCTGGTGCGACTGCTGCGCCACATCCATGGACCAGAGCATGTGGTTTTCGCGCGCAACATCACCGATGTCGACGACAAGATCAATGCCGCCGCCGCCGCTGCCGGCGTGCCGATTGACGCCATCACCCAGCGCTATGCCGCCGCCTATGACGCAGACATGGCCCAACTCGGCGTCGATCCGCCGGACATCGCGCCCTACGCCACCGCGCACATCGCGCCGATCATCGCCATGTGCGAGTCCCTGATCGCGCGCGGACACGCCTATGCCGCGCAAGGCCACGTCCTGTTCGACGTGGCCTCGTTCCCCGACTACGGCCATCTCTCGGGGCGATCAACCGACGAGATGATCGCCGGCGCGCGCGTGGAAGTCGCGCCGTACAAGAAGAATCCGGCGGATTTCGTGCTGTGGAAGCCGTCCACGCCCGACCTGCCCGGCTGGGACAGTCCCTGGGGGCGCGGCCGGCCGGGCTGGCACATCGAATGCTCGGCAATGGCCGCTGCACATCTGGGCGAGACCATCGACATCCACGCCGGTGGCAACGACCTGCTGTTTCCGCATCACGAAAACGAAGTGGCGCAATCGACCTGCGCCCACGGCGGCAAATTGTTCGCGCGCTTCTGGCTGCACAACGGCATGCTCACTTTCGACGGTCGCAAGATGTCGAAGTCGCTGGGCAATACGTTGCAACTGCACGAACTGTTGCAACTGCATCCACCGGAATTGCTGCGTTACATGCTGATGAAGGCGCATTACCGACAGCCTCTGGATTGGTCCGACGCCACGCTCGCGCAGGCGCGCGCGACGCTCGACGGCCTGTACGGCACGCTGCGTGACATGGCCGACGTGCCGGCGCAAGCCGGCCCGCCGCCGGATGCCCTGTTGGCGGCGCTGGCCGACGACCTGAACACCCCCGAAGCGCTGGCGGTGCTGGCGCGGCTTGCCGATGCCGCGCGCAAATCCACAAATCCACAAGACAAGAATGCCGCAAAGACCGCCTTGCTCGGTGCCGGCAAATTCCTCGGATTGCTGCAAGGCGATCCGGAAGCATGGTTCAAAACGGAACGTACCGCGTCGATCACTATCGCGGGAATCACGAACATCAAAATCCACCCAAAGTTGTCCGAAAGCGATATCGATAAACTCGTTGCGTCACGCCAAGTGGCGCGACAAAACAAAGATTTTGCTGCGGCGGACGAAATTCGAAGAAACTTGGAGAACCGTGGGATAGTCCTCGAAGATACGCCCCAAGGTGTTCGCTGGAAAAGAGCCTGAGCACTATCCGGTCGAGTCGTATGGGAACAGCAATTGAACACAACCTAGGTAGCGCGCAAGCCGCGCAAGACGCCATCGCCGAGGAGTTCGCGTTCTTTGGCGACTGGACCGAACGTTACCAGTACCTGATCGACCTTGGTCGCAAGCTGCCGCCGTTTGCCGAGGAGTGCAAGCGCGATGAATTCAAGGTCAACGGCTGCCAGTCGCAGGTCTGGTTGGTTCCCGGCGGCGACGCACAACACATGACGTTCACGGCAATCAGCGATTCGGCGATCGTCTCCGGCCTGATCGCGCTGTTGCTGCGCGTGTACTCGGGGCGCTCCGCGCAGGAAGTCCTCGCCACCGAGCCACGCTACATTGCCGCGATCGGCCTCGCGCAGCATTTGTCGCCGACGCGCAGCAACGGCCTGGCGGCGATGCTGGCGAAAATCAAAAATTATGCACGAGTAGCGACATCCACGTAAAACGGCACCGTCATTCCGGCAGGGACTGCCGGAATCCAGTTGCCACGGATGGCAAACATTTCGGGCAATTCAATGGCGGCATCCATGCTGTCTGGATCCCGGCAGTCCCTGCCGGGATGACGCGATGCGTCAATCGCCCATCTGTTTCTGCCGATGCTCCCATCGCTCCTGCGCATCCAGGCACAGCGTCGCGATCGGCCGCGCTTCGAGGCGTTCCAGACCAATGTCCTCGTCGGTTTCCTCGCAGAAGCCGTAACGGCCTTCCTCGATGCGCTTGAGCGCCTTGTCGATCTTGGCGATCAGCTTGCGATAGCGGTCGCGCGTGCGCAGTTCGAGCGAGTTCTCGGTTTCGCGCGTGGCGCGCTCGGCCTCGTCACCGACGTCGCGTACTTCATCGCGCAGATTGTCGATGGTCTGCTTGGATTCCTCGACCAGGTCTTCGCGCCATTTCAGCAGCTTGGCGCGAAAATATGCGAGCTGCTTCGGGCCCATGTATTCCTCGCGCGCGCCGGGCCGGTAGTTCGCCGGCAACTCGATGACCGTGGTGCTCGACAATGCGTAACGGCCGTCCTCGCGCGCGACGGTATCTTTTTCGCTTGCGACTGACATCTTGCCCTTCTTCGCGGTGGCAGCAGGCTTGTGCGCCGCCTTCTTGCCGGATTTCACCGGGACCGGCCGCGCGGCCTTTTTCGCCACCGGCTTGTGTGCTGGTTTTTTCGCCACGGCCTTCTTGGCCGGCTTGGCGGTTGGCTTCGCGCGCGTGGCAGCCTTCGGCGCGGGTTTGCGCACGACCGGTTTGCTGGCCTTTTTTGCCGCGGCGGGCTTCTTTGCCACGGGCTTTTTCGCGGCCGGTTTGTGTTTGGGTTTTGCCATCGTGCTCACCACATTGTCCCTTCAGCGGTCGCGTGTTATAGCCTAAGTACCCACTGGCTTCAACCTTTTCCGCACCGCCGACCCGTGACCCGCATCATTCTCGCCCTGCTCGCGCTGTACAAGCGCTGCCTGAGTCCCCTGCTCGGCGCGCGCTGCCGATTTCATCCGAGTTGTTCGGATTACGCGCGCGTCGCGGTGGCGCGCTTCGGCGCCGCGCGCGGCGGCCTGCTCGCGCTGTGGCGCATCGCGCGCTGCCAGCCGCTGTGCCGCGGCGGGTTCGATCCGGTGCCGGAAACGTTTACCATGCGCCGTTGCCCGACGGAAAACCACACACATGAGTGATTGGCTGATCACGAACGCCGATATCGTCAACGAAGGCAGGCGTTTCAGTGCCGATCTGCGCGTGCGCGGCGACCGCATCGAGGCGATAGCGCCGAGCTTGGACGCGAAACCGAACGAACGCGTGTTCGACGCGCGCGGACGCCTGCTGATCCCCGGCCTGATCGACGACCACGTGCATTTCCGCGAGCCCGGCTACACCGCCAAGGCCGACATCGCCTCGGAATCGCGCGCCGCGGCCGCGGGCGGCGTGACCAGTTTCATCGATATGCCGAACACGAGCCCGCCGACGCTGACGCATGCACTGCTTGAAGAAAAATACGCGATTGCCGCGCGCAGTTCGGCGATCAACCACGCGTTCTACTTCGGCGCCAGCAACGGCAATCTCGAAGCGATCCGCGCGCTCGATCCGCGCACGGTGCCCGGCGTGAAGGTGTTCCTGTGCGAATCGACCGGCAACCTGTGCGTGAGCGATCCGGCGACGCTCGATGGCGTCTTCCGCGATTCGCCCGTGCTCGTGGCCGTGCATTGCGAGGACGATCGCATCGTGCATGCCAACCTCGACCGCGAAAAAGCCGCGCATGGCGATGCGATCCCGATGGCATTGCATCCGCACATCCGCTCGCGGCAGGCTTGCTTCGTATCCACGAAATGGGCAGTCGACACCGCGCGTCGCCACGGCACGCGACTGCATGTGCTGCACGTTTCCACCGCCGACGAACTGGCGCTGTTCGAGGCCGGCCCGATCGCGGGTAAACGCATCACCGCCGAAACCTGCGTGCATTTCCTGCGCTACACCGATGCCGACTACGCGACGCTTGGCGGCAAGATCAAGTGCAATCCGTCGATCAAGGCAGCGTCCGACCGCGACGCCCTGATGCGCGCGCTCGCCGACACACGACTGGACATCCTCGCCACCGATCATGCGCCGCACCTGCTCGAGGAAAAGGCGCAGCCCTACACGCGCTGCCCGTCCGGCATTCCGCTGATCCAGTTCGCCCTGCAATCGGCGCTGGAGCACGTGTTCGACGGCAAGCTCACGCTGGAGCGCCTGGTCGAGGTGACCGCGCACGCGCCAGCCACGCTGTTCGCGATCCGCGATCGCGGATTTTTGCGCGAAGGCCATTTCGCCGACCTGACGCTCGTCGATCTCGACACGCCGCAAACCGTCAAACGCGACGACGTGCTGTCCAAATGCGGCTGGTCGCCGTTCGAGGGCGATACCTTCCGCGCGTCGATTGCCGCGACCTGGGTCAATGGCCATCTGGCCTGGAACCAGGGCCAGCTCGACGATTCGCGATGCGGGCAACGACTGGAGTTCGACCGATGAGATTCTTCTCGTCATTCCAGCGAAAGCTGGAATCGGGTTCTTGCTCTTTTTCCAACGGCTACAAAAGCTGGATTCCAGCTTTCGCTGGAATGACGAGCTTGTTTATCGCCGCGGCATCGTTCGCAGCCGAACCGGTCAAACTTCCCGAACACCTGCAACAAGGCCAGCTCGTCATCGGCCACGCGCCGCCGCGTACGCAGATCGAGTTCGACGGTCGAGCCTTGCGTATCGGCAACGATGGCACGTTCGTATTTGGCCTCGCGCGCGATGCCGCACCACGCGCGGAGTTGAAAATCCGCGATGCAAACGGACGCGAACGCAGTGTTGCCTTCGATGTCGAGCAGCGCACCTACAATATCGAGCGCGTCAACGGCCTGCCGCAACAGACGGTGACGCCCAATCCGGCAATCGCCGCGCGCATCCAGCGCGAACAGGCGCAAGTGCAGGCCGCGCGCGTGCGCGACGACCCCCGCGAAGATTTTTTGCACGGGTTTTCGCTGCCGGTGGAAGGCGCACGCATCAGCGGCGTCTACGGCAGCCAGCGCATCGACAACGGCGTGCCCAAGGCGCCGCACATGGGCCTGGACATGGCCGTGCCGGCCGGAACGCCGATCCATGCGCCGGCCGATGGCATCGTCTCGTTCGCCGCGAAGGACCTGTTCCTCACCGGCGGCACCGTGCTGATCGATCACGGTTACGGGCTGGATTCGTCCTTCCTGCACATGAGCCGCGTCGACGTGAAGCTTGGGCAACGCATTCGCCGCGGCCAGATCATCGGCCTCGCCGGCATGACCGGCCGCGCGACCGGTCCGCATGTGCACTGGGGCTTCAACTGGTTCGAGGTACGATTGGATCCGGCGCTGCTGCCCAAGCCAGAAAATTGAAACGAAACATCGCGGTTGCATGGCTCCCGTCTTCCGTGATTGGATGGCCGGCACCCTGGGGAGAACATCATGATCGACCATCGCTTTGCAGCGACCGTCTTGCTGTGCCTGACCGCCGCCGGCGTGGACGCGAACGAGATCAAGACCGCGCCGTATCCGGGCACACTCACATTGCGAGTCGATGCGACCGATACCACGCGCCGCATTTTCCGCGTGCAGGAAACGATTCCGGTGCAAGCCGGCAAGCTCGATCTGTACTATCCGAAATGGATCCCCGGCAATCATCGCCCCACCGGGCCGATCGTAAACCTCACCGGCATCATCATCACGGGAAACGGCAAGCGCATCGCCTGGCGGCGTGACCTGCTGGACATGTACACGCTGCATCTGGACGTACCGGTTGGCGTGGATTCGCTTGAGGTGCGCTTCCAGTACCTTTCGCCGATCGGCGATGGCGCGGCGGCCGGCGGCATCTCGGCCACTGCCAAAATCGTGGACGTGGAATGGAACAAGCTCGTCCTGTATCCGGCCGGATACGCTGCGCGCGCAATAACCATCGCCCCCACGCTCACGTTGCCGGCCGGATGGAACCACGCCAGCGCGCTCGACGCCGATCGCAAGGACGGCAGCACCGCTGCCTTCAAGCCGGTGGCGCTGAATGTCCTGGTCGATTCGCCGGTACTCGCCGGAACGAACTTCCGGCGCGTCGACCTCGCTCCGGGAGCGAGAGTCCCCGTGCACATGGACATTGTCGCCGATCATGCGAGCAATCTCGTGATGAGCGACACGCAGATCCAGCAGCACCGCAACCTTGTCGCGCAGGCCGTTGCCCTGTTAGGATCGCAGCACTACGACCACTACGATTTCCTGCTCACGTTGTCGGATGATTTCGGTTTTTCCGGGCTTGAACACCATCGCTCCAGCGACAATCGCATCTGGGCGAACTTCTTCACCGATGCGGACGCGCCGCTTGCAGGCGACGCCGGCGACCTGCTGGCGCACGAATACGTGCATTCGTGGAATGGCAAATTCCGCCGGCCGGCCGATCTTGCGACACCGCACTTCAACGTGGCGATGCGGTCCGATCTACTATGGGTGTACGAAGGCCTGACTGAATACCTGGGCAAGGTACTCTCCGCGCGCGCCGGACTGTACGACCCGGAACAATTCCGCGCCGTGCTCGCCTGGACCGCCGCGCAGATGGACAAGCGCCCGGGTCGCGGCTGGCGACCGTTGCAGGATACGGCCGATTCCGTGCAGACCCTGTATGCCGCGCCGGATGCGTGGAAAAGCTGGCGCCGCGCGGCGGACTACTACCCCGAAGGCGTGTTGCTGTGGCTGGATGTGGACACCACGATCCGCGAACGCTCGCGCGGGAAAAAATCGCTGGACGATTTCGTGCGGGCGTTCTACGGCATGGATGACGGCCAGCCGGGGCCAAGGACCTATGTGTTCGACGATGTCGTCAACGCCTTGAATGCCGTGCAGCCGAATGACTGGGCTGCGTTCCTGCGCCAGCGCCTTGATTCCACCGACGTGGCTGCGCCGCTCGACGGCATTGCGCGCAGCGGCTGGAAACTCGCCTATACCGCGACTCCCAGCGCAGTGTCGCGCGCCTACGAAAAGATCCTCAAGTTCCACGACTTCACCGATTCGGTCGGCCTGGATGTGGATGCCGGCGACAAGCCCGGCCTGATCCGCGACGTGCTTTGGGACAGCCCCGCGTTTGCAGCAGGACTGGCGCCCGGCATGCTCCTGGTTGCCGTGAACGGCGAAGCCTACAACGCGGATCGCCTCAACGAGGCCATCGCGACGACGGCGAGGGACAGGCTGCCGATACAACTGCTGGTGCGGATTGGCGACGCGTTTTCCACCATCGCCGTCGACTACCACGGCGGGCCGAAGTATCCCAACCTCGTTCGCATCCCCGGCACTCCAGACCGGCTGTCGGCAATTATCGCCGCGCGGAAATAGGCGCAAGGGGAGCGAATCCGCCGGCGACGCCCTTCGTCGCCACCGCAACCGCATCGTGCGCATGCAGGCTTTCGTGATGGGTTGCGCGGATATGGAGATCGGCAACGCGCGCATCGGCATGCAGTGCGGCGTGGATACGGCGTGCGGCATCCTCGCAGAACATCGGATTCTCGCCATTCAGGCGCGCAAACGCCTGTTCGTCCTCGCGCTTGACCGCCGTCTGCACCGGAGTCGCGAGCGCGTGCTCGATCGCGTCGATGAGCTCGGCGACCGGCAGGTCGAATCCTGCGGCGAGGCTTGCGCGCACCCGCGCCGTGCTGCGTTGGCTGTGCGGCGTGGCGCAGATGCCTTGCGCGCTGTCGAGCCAGTGCTCCACCGCCGCATGATCGAGCGCCTTGCCGCGCGGGAAATCTTCGGCAAATCGCTGCGCGATGGCATGCCGTGCCAGCGCAGCCGAGGCCGGACACGTGCTTGAATACGGCACGTCGACTTGCAGATCCACCGCGAAGTGTCCCTGCGCGAGCGTGGCCACGATCTCGACGGGATACGCCTTCCAGCCGCTGTTGGCACTGACCAGCGCGGGGCGTCGCAGCAAGAGGTCGAAGGCGACGCGCAGCATGGCGCGATCGGACAGTCCGGCGTGCGACTCCAGGAACTCGTGCAACAGGCGACGCAATGCGGCCGGCGTCAGCGGCTCGGCGGCCAGCGTGCGATCCAGCAACAGGTACAGTCGCGACATGTGGATGCCACGCGCGGTCGGATCGGAAAGATTCACGAACGCCGAAACCCGCGCTGCCAATTGCATGACCGCGCCGTCACCGCCAGCCATTCGCACCGGCAGCGCGATGTTCTCCATGCCAACCCAGTCCAGCGCGCCAGCGACGCCGGATTGCGGCGCGGAGCCAATGTCGGGGAGGCAATTCATCGTGATTGGCATGCGTGCGATCAACCGGGATAGCCGTTGATTCTAACCCGCGCGGGCGGCGATCCGCGCTTGCCGCCAGGTTGCATGCAGGGTGAACCAGCGTCCGCCATGCGGATGCGCGCGCAGCCAGCGCAGCGGATCGGCAGCCTGCAACGCGCGATCGATGCGATGGCGATCGATCGCCGCGCGCACGCGCAACGACAGTGATCGCACGGAGTTGACGCCGAGCGCGCCATTGCCTTCCAGTACCAGTTCGTCGAGGAAATCCTTGATCAGCCTGTTGCGTTGCGGCGACTCGCAGGCGAGCTCCGTGCGCGTCAATCCATGCCGTGCCAACAGGCCGAGCGGCAACGGCAGGTGCGGTGCGTCGCCACCCAGGCGAGGCAGCGCGCGCAACAGATGCGACAATGTCCACAATGCCGCATCGGACTCGACGTTGCCGGCGCCGCCGCACCACAGCGCGCTGTCCACGCGCGCAACGGCACCGAAGAACGCATCGTGCTGCTCGATCAGGGCGCCGAGCGTGCCCGCGCCCGGCGCATCGATCTGTGCCAAAGCGCCGTCCGCGAGCGCCGGCCACATCTGCAGGTCGGCCTCGCGCGCGGCGGCGCAGGCGAACAGCGCCTGCGTGACCGGATGCCCGGGATTGCCGAACGCGGCATCGGCCAGCTCCTGCCGCCACCAGCCGAGTTTGGCCGCCGCCACATTCGGCTCGCCGACGCGGAATGCCGCCTCACTCAATTCGTGCACCAGGCAACCCCAGGCGCTCGCGAGCGGGCGTTGCGCCGCCGGCAGGAACACCGCGACCACGGCGTGCTCGGGATTGGCCACCTGCCACTTGCGCACGAAGCTGTCGATGCTGCTGACGTCGTCGGGCATCGTTCAATCCAGCGCAAAAGCCGGGACCAGTTGCGACGGCGAATCGATCACCTGGTCCGCGCCCCAATCGCGCGGATCTTCGCCATCCAGATAACCCCAGGCGGCCGCGATCGTGCGCATGCCTGCCGCCCTGCCCGCCTCGATGTCGCGCGCATCATCGCCGACGTAGACCGAATCCGCCACCGCCACGCCGGCCAGTGCGCAGGCATGCAGCAGCGGCGCCGGATCCGGCTTTTTCTGCGGCAGGCAGTCACCGCACACCAGCGCAGCACAGCGTTGCCGCAAGGCCAGTTCGCTCATCAGTGCGCGTGCCAGGTTGCCGGGCTTGTTGGTGACCACGCCCCACGGCACGGCACGCGCTTCCAGCGACGCGAGCACGGCATCCATGCCGGGGAAGAGCCGCGCATGCGTGGCGATTGCTTGCGCGTAGAGTTCCAGAAATCGCGGCAGCAGCGCTTCCACACGCGCTTCGTCGGCTGCCGGGAATCCGCGCCGGATCATCGCGCGTCCGCCCCTGGACACCACTGCGCCGATCGATTCCGCACCATCGGGCGACTCGCCCTGCTCCACGCGCAGGCGGCGCATCGCCACGACCATGTCCGGCGCGGAATCGACCAGGGTACCGTCGAGATCGAAGAAGACGGCCTGGATCATCGCGGCTTGGTTGCACAGGCCAAATAGTTTACTTGTGTACTTTTCACGATCTGCGCGTGTCGCGTCAGCGGGTTGTAGGCCAGCCCGCTCAGGTCTTCCAGCTCCAATCCCGCCGCGCGCAAGGCCGATGCCAATTCGGATGGCCGGATGAATTGCGCGTAGTGGTGCATGCCGCGCGGCAGCAGGTTCAGTGCGTACTCGGCCCCGGCGATGGCCGCGCCAAATGCCAACGGGGTGCGGTTGAGCGTGGACAAGAACAGGTGTCCGCCGGGTTTGAGCAAGCTGGCGCATGCACCGACCACGCTGCCGGGATCCGGCACATGCTCGAGCAGTTCCATGCAAGTGATCGCGTCGAACGTACCGGAAGACTCCGCTGCCAGCGACTCGACACTGATTTCGCGGTAGTCGACTTGCACGCCTGATTCATGCAGGTGCAGGCGCGCAACCTCAAGCACGCGCGGCGCCAGGTCGATGCCGGTCACGTTCGCGCCCACGCGTGCGAGGGATTCGGAAAGGATGCCGCCGCCGCAGCCGACATCGAGCACGCGCGCGCCTTTGAGCGCCACGCGCCCGGCGATGTAGTTCAGGCGCGCGGGATTCAGGTCGTGCAGCGGACGGGACTCGCCATCCTTGTCCCACCAGCGGCTGGCGAGGCGATCGAACTTGGCGGTTTCGATGGAGCTGACGTTGGCGGGGTTCATCTCAGGTCGCCATGATACGCGCACGCCACGCACTTGCCTTGTCGCGCAGCGCGTCCGTGTCGATTGCGCACAATGCGCCATTTTCCACTTTGCGCACGCCGGCAATCCACACATCGCTCACCTGGTGCCGACCGGTAGCGTAGACGAGTTGCGAAACCGCGTTGTACAGCGGCTGCGTTTCCAGCACCGCGAGATTCACGGCGACGAGATCGGCCTGCTTGCCGGGCTCGATCGAGCCGATGCGATCGCCCAGGCCCAGTGCGTGCGCGCCGTTGAGCGTGGCTGCCCGCAAGGCGAAAGCGGCGTCGAATGCGCTGGCATCATTGGCCACGCCCTTGGCGAGCAAGGCCGCCGTGCGCAACTCGCCGAACATGTCCAGGTCGTTGTTGGAAGCGCAACCGTCGGTGCCGATGGCGAGATTCACGCCGGCGCCGCGCAACTTCGCGGCCGGACAGAATCCGCTGGCGAGCTTGAGGTTGGACTCCGGGCAGTGCACGACCGACACGCCGGCCCTGGCGCAGGCCGCGATCTCGGCGTCGGTCATCTGCGTCATGTGCACCGCGATCAGGCGCTCGTCGACCAGGCCCAGCGCCTGCATGCGTGCGAACGGGCGCACGCCATGTTGCTTGCGCGAATCCTCGACCTCCTGCGCGGTTTCGTGCAGATGCAGGTGCACCGGAACATCGAGTTGGTCGGACAGCACGCGGATGCGCGCGAAACTCTCGTCGGCCACGGTGTACGGCGCATGCGGCGCGAGCGAAGTGGAAACGAGTTTCTCGCCCTTGAATTCATCGTGCACGGCGAGGTTCTTGTCGAAGTATTCGTCGCGGCTCTTGGCCCATGCGCTCGGAAACTCGATGAACGGCAGGCCGACCACGGCGCGAAAGCCGTGGCGCAGGTAAGTCGCGGCCTGCACATCCGGAAAGAAATAGTTTTCGTTGCAACAGGTGGTGCCGCCGCGCAGCATCTCGGCGATGGCCAGTTCCACGCCGTCGCGCACGAACTCCGGTCCCATCACGCGCGCTTCGGCCGGCCAGATGTGCTGCTGCAGCCATGTCATCAGCGGCAGGTCGTCGGCGAGGCCGCGCATCAGGGTCATCGGGTTGTGCGTGTGCGCGTTGACCAGGCCCGGGATCAACGCGTGTCCGGGCAGATCGACGCGCCGCGCATTTGTGTACTTGTCGCGCGCGGCCGAGATCGGCAGGACTTCAACGATCGTGTCGCCGGCCAGCGCCACGGCGTGATGTTCCAGCGCCACGCCGTTCGGTTCGACCGGAATGACCCAGCGCGCTTGGAGAATCTGGTCGACTGTGTGCGGCACGAACTTCGTACTCCGTCATTCCGGCAGGGACTGCCGGAATCCAGTTGCCATGGACGGCAGCGCCAAGTTTCTCGCGGCGTTGTGTCCCTGCGATCTGGATCCCGGCATTCCCTGCCGGAATCCAGTGTCCAGGGACGGCCGCAATGGTCCGTTCCGTCAGTTGGCATCCCTGCGATCTGGATCCCGGCATTCCCTGCCGGGATGACGATTTGCTTGCCAATCGCGCTACGCGCTCTTGGAGCAAATCGTCACTTCACGCGTCCCACGTACTCGCCCGTGCGCGTATCCACCTTGATTTTCTCGCCCTGCGGCACGAACAGCGGCACGCGCACGACGGCGCCGGTTTCCAGCGTCGCCGGTTTGCCGCCGGTGCCGGCGGTATCGCCCTTCACGCCCGGATCGGTTTCGGTGATCAGCAGCTCGACGAAGTTCGGCGGCGCCACCGTCAACGGCGAACCGTTCCACAGCGTGACGATGCACTCCTCGTTGCCCTTGAGCCACTTCTCGGCGTCGGCCATCGCGGCCTTGTCCGCGGCAAGCTGTTCATGCGTTTCCGGATGCATGAAGTGCCAGAACTCGCCGTCGCTGTACAGGTATTCCATGTCCTGGTCGATGACGTCGGCGGCATCCAGCGAATCGGTGGACTTCATCGTCATTTCCGTCGTGCGACCGTTCTTGAGATTGCGGTACTTGACGCGGGTGAAGGCCTGGCCCTTGCCGGGCTTGACGTACTCGGTATCGACGATCGTGCACGGATACCCGTCCACGATGATCTTCATGCCGTTCTTGACGTCGTTCATGCCGTAAGCCATGTGTAAAACTCCGTGAATAGTCGGGGAGCCGCTTGGGGAAAGCGGCTAAAATGCGGGAATCGAGGAAAACCGGCTGTCAATGATAACCGCAAGCCCCCTGCCCGCGCAGCAGCCCCGCACCTGGCAACGGCTGTGGCGCGAGGCGATCACCGATCCGCACGAATTGCTCGACCTGCTCGACCTGGGCCATCTGTCCGGTAGCTTGCTGCCCGACGGCGATACCGGATTCCCCCTGCGCGTGCCGCGTGGATTCGCCGCCCGCATGCGCCGCGGTGACGCGCGCGATCCGCTGCTGCTGCAGGTGTTGCCGCAGGCGGCCGAACTGACGTCGGTGCCCGGTTTCGTGGCCGATGCCGTCGGCGACATGCCTGCGCGCGTGGCTGGCGGCGTGCTGCAAAAATACGCCGGCCGCGCCCTGCTCATCGCCACCGGCTCGTGCGCGGTGAACTGCCGCTACTGTTTCCGCCGGCACTTCCCCTACGCCGAGGAAACCGCCGCCGCCCAGCACTGGCGCGAGGCGATCGAATGCATCCGCGCCGATGCGTCGATCGACGAGGTGATCCTCTCCGGCGGCGATCCCTTGTCGCTGTCGACCGCGAAACTCGCGGAACTGACCGACGCGCTGGCGACGATCGCCCACGTACGGCGCCTGCGCATCCACACGCGCCTGCCGATCGTGCTGCCGGAGCGCGTCGACGATGAATTCGTCCACTGGCTGCGCGCACTGCCCTGGCCGGTCGCCGTCGTGCTGCACGCCAACCACGCCAACGAAATCGACGACGGTGTCGCGCACGCGTGTGCGCGACTGCGCGCGGCAAGCGCGATCCTGCTCAACCAATCCGTGCTGTTGCGCGGGATCAACGACGATGCCGATGTGCTGGCGCGGCTGTCGGAGCGGTTGTTCGAATGCGGCGTCACGCCGTACTACCTGCACCAGCTCGATGCGGTTGATGGTGCAGCGCATTTCGCGGTGGACGACGCGCGTGCGCGTGAATTGATCGAAGCCTTGCGCAAGCGGCTTTCCGGTTATCTCATACCCCGGCTCGTGCGCGAGATAGCGGGCGCGCCGGCAAAGACGCCACTGTGACCGCTGGCGCTGGAAAAGCCGCCGGTTATCGGTTAAAAGTCAGGCGGCAAAGGAACCGCACGCAATGAGCAAGCAGGAAAACGTCATCAAGATTCTGCTGGTCGAGGACTCGGTCGAGGAAGCCGAGCAATTGATCAGCATGTTGCGCAACGGCGGCATCGCCGTGCGTCCCGCGCGCGCGGGCAATGCCGACGAGTTGCAGGCGCAACTGGCGACGCAAACCCCGGACTTGCTCCTGGTCAACCTGGCCGCACGCAGCCTTTCGCTCAAGGCCGTCGCCACCGCTGCCAACGCCACGGGCAAGGACATCGCCGTGATCGCCGTCACCGCCAGGGCGGATGAGGACACGGTGGCCAATGCCTTCGTCGAGGGCGCGCGCGCGCTGGCGCTGCGCAACCGCGCCGAACACGTGCAATCGGTTGCGCGCCGCGAGTTCGAGGCCTTGCTGATGCGCCGCAGCGTGCGTCGGCTGGAAGCGAGCCTGCGCGAGACCGAGCGCCGTTGCGAGGCGTTGCTGGACTCCTCGCGCGATCCCATCGCCTACGTGCACGAAGGCATGCACGTGCGCGCCAACAAGGCGTATCTGGAAACCTTCGGCTTCGAGGACTTCGAGGACATCGAAGGCATGTCGATCCTGGACATGATCGCGCCGGACGACGCCGAAGACTTCAAGGCCCTGCTGAAGAAGCTGTCCAAGGGCGAGAAGCCGCCGCAGAAACTCAACCTGAAGGCGCAGCGCGCCGATGGCAGCGCGTTCGACGCCAGCCTGGAATTCGCCGAAGCCAGCTACGAGGGCGAGCCCTGCCAGCAGATCATCTTCCGCCAGCAGACGGTGAGCGTTGAGATGGCCAAGGAGCTCGATGCCTTGCGCTCGAAGGATCTGGTCACCGACCTGTACAACCGCCAGCACTGCCTGGGCGAGCTCGAACGCATGGCCGGCGACGCGGCCAAGGGCCGCAACGACCAGGCCCTGCTGCTGATCGAGCCCGACAACTTCAAATCCCTGCTCGACACGGTGGGACTGGGCAATGCCGACCTGTTGCTCGGCGACATGGCCAACCTGATGCGCCGGCACCTGAAGGACACCGACATCGCCGGACGCTTCGGCGAGCATGCCTTCGGCGTGCTGCTTGCCGGGCACAACGCCGACGCGGTGCGCCAGTTGGCCGAAACGCTGCGCCATGCTTTCGAGGAACGCATCTTCGAGGTCGGCAAGCAGTCGGTGAACGCGAACGTCAGCATCGGCGGCACCCTGATCGGCGAGAAGAACGCGAATGCCCAGACCATCCTCAACCAGGCCAACGGTGCGCTGCGCGCCGCGCAGGCCGAGGGCGGCAACCGCATCAACGTGTTCGATCCCGCGGCCAAGGACAAGGCCGACGAGGAGAAGAACAAGCACTGGCTCACCCTGATCAAGGACGCACTTGCCAACAACGGCTTCGTGCTGTTCTACCAGCCGATCATCAGCCTGCACGGCGCCGAGGGCGAGTTTTACGAGATCCTGCTGCGCATGACCGGCCCCAAGGGCGAGATCACGCCGAACTATTTCATGCCGATCGCCGAGCAGAACGGCCTGCTCGCCGCCATCGACCGCTGGGTCATCGCTGCCGCGATCAAGGCCCTGGCCGAGCGCGAGAAAGCCGGCCACAAGACCACGTTCTTCGTCAAACTCACGCCGCAGTCACTGGACGACCAGACCCTGCTGCCATGGATCGCGCAGCAACTCAAGAACGCGCGCCTGCGCGGCGACGCGCTGGTGTTCGAGATGCCGGAGAGCAAGGTCGTCACCAGCCTGAAGCCCGCGCGCGCCTTCGTCACCGGGCTCAAGCAACTGCATTGCGGATTCGCGCTCGAACAGTTTGGCTCGGGCCTGAATTCGTTCCAGCTGCTCAAGCACGTCGACGCGAACTACCTCAAGCTCGACCGCAATTTCATGGCCGAGCTGCCGAAGAACAAGGAACACCAGGAAAAGATCAAGGAACTGTGCGACCAGGCCCATCACGCCGGCAAACTCACCGTCGCCGAATTCGTCGAGGACGCGGCGAGCATGTCGATCCTGTTCTCGTGCGGGGTGAATTTCGTGCAGGGAAATTTCTTGCAAGAACCCGAAAAAGTCATGGCCTACGAGACGGCATAAGACTGCGTGAGTCGGATACAATACGGGCGTTTTGCCCACCCGCAGGAGCCGCGCATGCCCGCCGCACCAAAGTACAAACGCATCCTGCTCAAACTTTCCGGCGAGGCCCTGCTCGGCAAGGCCGACTACGGCATCGACCCCCAGGTGATCGGGCGCCTGGCGCGCGAAACGATCGAAGTGCAGCAGGCCGGCGTCGAAGTCGGCATCGTCATCGGCGGCGGCAACATCTTTCGCGGCGAAGGTTTGGCCGCCACAGGCATGGACCGCGTCACCGGAGATCACATGGGCATGCTGGCGACCGTGATCAACGCGCTGGCGATGCAGGACGCGCTGGAAAAGCTCGGCGCCCATGTGCGCGTGATGAGCGCGATCAAGATCAACCAGGTGTGCGAGGATTTCATCCGCCGCCGCGCGATCCGGCACCTGGAAAAAGGCCGCATCGCGATCTTCGCCGCCGGCACCGGCAATCCGTTCTTCACCACCGATTCCGCCGCCGCATTGCGCGCCATCGAAATCGACGCCGACCTGCTGCTCAAGGCCACCAAGGTCGATGGCGTGTACAGCGCCGATCCGAAAAAGGACAAGAGCGCGCAACGCTTCGAGCACCTGAGCTACGACCAGGTCATCGAACGCAAGCTCGCGGTGATGGACACCGCCGCCATCGCCCTGTGCCGCGATCACAAGCTGCCACTGCGCATCTACGACATGAGCCGCGAAGGCGACTTGATGCGCATCATCCAGGGCCAGGCGATCGGCACCCTGGTCAGCTAGCCCGGGAACCACTCGCGGCATTTTGCGTGCCATAAGCCGTTCGTCACGAACTTCGAAAATTCTTCCGCCGTTCGCCGGCGGCGTGTAACCGTGCGCGGCTTTTTCCTATCTATGGGATTGAAGGCCCCGCCTTCAACGTCAGCCGGAACGCCGACGCCTTGAGCACCTCGCCAGCCCGTTAGCGGAAAACCTGCGGCAGGTCATCAAGAGGAATAGGTCATGAAACGCAATACATCGATTCTCGTTTGTCTCGGCCTGTTGGCCGCCTCCAGCCTTGCCAGCGCAGCGCAGCTCGAGCCAGTGCATGTCCGGGGCACTGCCGTGGATTGCACGCCGCCCAATTCCCGCGCCGTGTGCTCGGCCTGGCACGCGCAGATCCGTCGCAATTTCACCCTGCGCGAGATCGGCATGTTGTTCGGCGCACGCACGAGCTATCCGAACTACACCGCCAGTTTCGACCGCGTGCAGGCGCGCTACGACAATCTGCGCGCTTCGTTCGCGGCAAACCTTGGCAACAACCCCGCGGTCGCGAGCAAGTAACCTTCTCGCACGCCCAACCGTCCACGTCGAGTATTTGCCCCGCCCCGCGCGGGGCTCTTTTTGGTGCGCCTGGCCTGTAATCGAAGGCCGCTTTTTCCGAATGAGATAGCGACACCCACACGAAACATCGTCAGGACCTGCGACCATGCCTGCCTATGCCTTCGACTTTCGCCGCTCGTGCAGCAACCTCGACATGCGCCCGGAGCATTCCGGCATCTTCACCGTGGGTGTCGCCGCGCTGAAGCTGGACGCTGACGCCGTGCGGCGCTTCAACGCGCTGGTCGTTCGCCTGGCGCCGGAGCATCCCCCGTTCAGCGCCGACCAGATCGCCGGCGCGGCGCGCCGCGTGCTGCGGGCGCTGGCGCATGACGAGGAATCGGCCTTCATCCGCGTACGCGTGCGCCGCATCGGCGAGTTGCGCGCGGCCGATGCCGACAGGCGCTGGGAGATGGATGCGAAGCTGCGTGCGGATCTGCGCGCCTTGATCGAATACCTGGATTCGCCGGACGGCCTGATCCCCAACCACGTGCGCGGCATCGGCATGCTCGATGACGCGATCCTGGTCGACGTGGCGATGCCGCGATTCCGCGCCGAACTGGACGAATACGCGGACTTCCGCCGCTTCTGCATGGCGGCCGAAGCCGCCGGCGAAACGGCGGAGATCGATCGCGCCTACTGGCAAGCCGAACGCGAGCAGGAACGCCGGCTGGAAGCGCAGTTGCGGCGCGTGCGCGCAAGCCGGTTCGCGCCGGACGATGGCATGCAAGGCTTCCGCGTGCGCTGAGCACGACGCCGGGGCTTTTGGATTGTGGCAATATCAGGCCAGATCGTTGGCGACACACGGAGGCGTTGGGCGCCGGTGCGTTTCGAGACCACCCGATGGAGCATGGTGTTGCACGCGGGCGATACCCGCGGCGCGCTGGAGACGCTGTGTCGCACGTACCGGCCGCCGGTACTGGACTACATCCGTCATCGCGGCTATCCCGCCGACAGCGTCGAGGATCTGGCGCAGGCGTTCTTTGCCCAGTTCATCGAGCATGCCTGGCACGCGAACGCGGATCCTGCGCGTGGGCGTTTCCGCGCCTTCCTGCTCACCGCGCTCAAGCGCTTCCTGATCGACACGGACGAACGACTGCATGCGAAAAAACGCGGGGGCGCGATGCAGTTCCGCTCCTTCGACCAGACCGCGACAAACCCCAGCACGCTGGACAACCTCGCCGGCGACCAGACGCCGGACCTCGCCTTCGAACGCAGTTGGGCGGCAACCCTGCTGGCGACCGCCATGCGCCGCTTGCGCACCGAAGCCGAGGAAGCCGGCAAACTGGCCATGTTCGACCAGTTGCGCGAATTCCTGGGCGAGCGCCCGGACGAGGCCGATTACGCCCGTGTGGCTCAGGTACTCAACCTGCGGCGCAACACGCTGGCCGTGGCGGTGCATCGCCTGCGCCATCGCCTGCGCGAGCTGATTCGCGACGAACTGGCGCAAACGACCACCAGCAAGGCCGAGCTGGAAGCCGAAATCCAGGCGCTGCGCCACAGTCTTGGGCGTATCCTGTAAATGTCCGGTCGCGGCCGTCCCATCGTGCTGTAATCTTCGGCGGCAATTCCGGAAAGGGTGTCCAGGTTCGCTATTCGAGGACAGGACGCGATGATGATTTCCACCCATCGTTCTTCGCAGGATCGTTTCGCCACGACGCGCTGGTCCGTGGTCATGCACATGGCCGCCTCGCCCGAAACGGACGCCGGCGATGCGCTGACCGAGCTGGCGCAGCGCTACTGGTTCCCGGTCTATGCCTACCTGCGCCGCTGCGGACACGCACCGGCACTGGCCCAGGAAATCGCCGGCGCCTTCCTGCAGCGCCTGCTGCGGCAGTTCCGCGACGGCGAAGCCACGGCGCCACGCGGACACTTCCGGCGCTTCCTGCTCGCGCAACTCAACGCCTTCCTCGCCGGCGACTGGCGCGAAAACACCGAGCAACCCGAAGCGCGCAACCTGTTGCCACCCGTGGAACTGGAAACGCGTTACCGCACCGAATTGATCGACAGCGGCTCGCCCGAGGACGCCTACCAGCGCAGCTTTGCGCTGGAAGTCCTGGCACGCGCGATCAAGCGCCTGGGCAGCGAGGCCAACCGCGCGGGCCACCAGGACATGTTCGATGCATTGATGCCATTCCTGGGCAACGAACCGACACCCGGCGTGCTTGATGCGCTGGCGCCGTCCTTGCACACACGCCCCCTGGCCCTGCTGGTGGCGCTCAAGCGCCTGCGCCAGCGCTTTCGCGAGCTGGTCGGCGAAGAGCTGGCCGATACCGTGACCAACTCGGAAGAACTGGCGGCGGAAAACGCCGCCCTGCATGCGGTGTTGCGCGGCGCCTGACCATGTCGTCGGCCGCCACCGCCGTCGCTGGCGCCGACCCGCCGCGCAGCCTGCGCGCAAATTCGAGTGCGATCGCCGACCTCGCGTTCGCCGACCTGCTGGGGCCGAACGGATCGATCGACGGTACCTTGAGCCGGTTGTCCGAGGCGGCATTGGTGCTGGATCTGTCCGATCCCGAGCAGCGCCGGCTCGGCGATTACGAACTGATCGAACTCATCGGCGAAGGCGGCATGGGCGTGGTCTATCGCGCGCGGCAACTGAGCCTGGATCGCGAAGTCGCGGTGAAATTGCTTGCCGCCGGACCCTGGGCCTCGCGCGAATTCGTGCAGCGCTTCGTCAACGAGGCGCGCAACGCGGCACGCATGCAGCACCCGAACATCGTCGCCATCTACGAGGTCGGCGCCGCGGAGGAGCTGCATTTTTTCTCGATGCGACTGATCCGCGGCGAAAGCCTTGCCGCCGTCATCAAGCGCGATGGCAAGCTCGCGCCACAGCGCGCGGCGACGCTGCTGCGCACCATCGCCGAGGCGGTGGACTACGCCCATCGGCTTGGGGTTCTGCACCTGGATCTTAAACCCGCCAACGTGCTGCTCGATGAGAATGGCGATCCGCACGTGGCTGATTTCGGCCTGGCGCAAAAGCTCGAACCGGGGCTTGCCGCGGACAATCACGAAGTTTCCGGAACGCCCAGCTACATGGCGCCGGAACAGGCCACCGCCGGCGTGCAGAAGATCACGCCAGCCACCGACGTATGGGGTCTGGGCGCGATCGGCTATGAACTCGCCACCGGCCAGCCGCCGTTCCTGGCCGATTCGGCGCAGGACACGCTCAAGCTCGTCGTCGGCAGCGCCCTGCTTTCGCCACGCGAGCTGGAACCCACCCTGCCGCGTGACCTCGCGGCGATCATCGAAAAATGCATGGCGCGCGACGCCGCGATGCGCTATGCCAGCGCGCGCGAACTCGCCGATGACCTGGGCCGCTTCCTCGAGCATCGCCCGGTGCAGGCACGGCCCCTGGGCGCGCCGCAGCGCGTGTGGCGCTGGGCGCAGCGCCAGCCCTACATCGCGGTGTTTGGCACGCTGTTCCTGCTTGCCCTCATCGGCGGACTCATCGGTGTAAGCGTGCAGTGGCGGCGTGCAAACACGAATGCTGACCTCGCACGAAAGACCTTGTGGGACTCACGCACCGATACCGCACAGAAGCAGATCGAACAAGGCGACGCGTATCCCGCGCTCGCCGACGCCGTGGCCAACCTGCGCGAGATGCAAGCCCACGGCGATCACCACGATGCCGCCCTCGAACGCCTGCGCATCGGCACGGTGCTTGCCAATGCGCCGCAGCTGATCGACGTCATTCCGCGGATTCTCCCCAAGGGCGACACCGCCGACGCCATCGCGATTTCGCCGGACGCCAAAACCATCGCCCTCTCGGATTCGCGGATGGTGTACCTCGTCGACGTCGCCAGCGGCAAGGAACTGTGGAAAGCGGACACGACCGACAAATCCTTCGGCATGATGAGCATCCACAACGACACCCTTGGCGAACTGCGCTTTTCCACGGACGGTCATCGCCTGATCGCCTACACGTTCGCTTTTTATCCCGGCGGTGCTTGGTCGACGATGCGCCCGCACGTCATCGACAGCGTGCTGATCGACGTCGCCGCGGGCAAAGTCGTCGAACCGCCGCGCGAATTTGCCGACTTTCTCGCCACCAGCTACAGCGACGACGGCCGTTACGCACTGCTGTTCGACAAACACGGCGGCATGCAGCGCTGGCGCTCGCTGCCGTGGACGCCGGACGGCGACAAGGTCGTAATCGCAGGCAACATCGACAACGCCGTCACCGCCGGTCCCCTGCTCGGCGAGGCGCTGCTCACGCCCGATGGCGCAACCGTGATCCTGGCCGGCGACGCCAATCTGACGTTTCGCGCGCTCGACGCCGAACACCTGCGTCCGCTGCGTGCGCTCAAGCTCGATTCCACGCGCGGCCGCGCGACGGCGTGGGCGTTGCGTCACGACGGCCGGCAGATCGCCATCGGCACGGTCACGGGCCAAATTGTTTTGTGGGACCCGCAAAGCGGCGAAGCGGACTGGCTGCGTGCGCAGCTCCCAGGCCGTATCGCCGTGCTGCGTTTCAGCGCGAACGACAGCCGCCTGCTGGCCGCCTCGAACGACCCGAGCGAATTGCGCGTGTTCGATCCGCGCACCGAAACGCCGATCGCCGAGCCGGTCAGGCTCAGCGCCAGCGATGCGCGCGAATTGGAGTATGGCATCGACGCCTGGTTCGGCAAGAATGCGAATACCTTGCTCACGCGCCACATTTACGGCAAGGCCACGCTATGGCAATTGCCGGAACCGGGCTTCCCGCCGCAGGCGCCCGTCGTCGCCGCACCGGTGATGGCCGCGAACAACGCGCAATTCGCGCTGGCGACGGATGCGCGCTCGCGCCTGCTGGCCACGTTCGACAACGGCCAGATCAAGCTGTGGCGATTGCGCCCGCCGCCGTTGAATGATCGCGTTGCCGCGCCGATGGTGTCGGACGAACTGCGCTTTGATGGCAGGTTCCTCGTTTCCGTCGACGGCAATCGCGCAAGCGTGTTCGACGTTGCGACGAACCAGACCATCGGCAAAACCATCGCGCTGCCGGAAGCGCCGACGTTCGCCGGACTTGACGGCAGCAGCGAACGATTGATCGCCTTCGCCGGGCGCGAAATATCCTGCTGGAATTGGCGCAGCGGGAAGCCCTGCTGGCCGGTGATCGCATTGCCCGATTCGCCGCTGCGCCTGAGCCTTGCCGCCAACGCGCCGGTGCTGGCCGTTTCCAGCGGCAGCAACGACGCCGGCAAATTCTTCGAGCAGGTACGCATCATCGACCTTGCTACCGGCGCGCTGCTCGGCAACGCGCTCACCCTGCCCGGCCCGCTCGGCACGCTGCGCCTGTCCGGCGACGGCAAACGGCTGCTCGCCTGGCAGGACAAGCAAAGCGAGAACGCGCAAGCGAACCTGCTCTACGTCATCGATGCAGCAAACGCTACGATCCTGCAACGGCTCCCGCATGTGGGCAAAAGTGCAAAGCAAATCGTGTATGACGCCCGGCTCATGCCCGACGGCAGCATCTGGAGCCGCTCCAACCAGACGTGGAACTCGACGGCAGGCGGCGATCCCTGGCTTTGGCACTGGGACGCGGACGGCAAGCTGCTGGCAAAGATACCGGAAGGCTTCGATTGGGCGGGGCTGCTGGCGCTGCCCGGCACGGACAACATAATCTCGATGGAGGATCCCGACATGATCTCAGTGTCGGGAGTGCGGACGCGATTGATCGCACCCGCATCGAACGAACGCGTGGAGGCCGGCGCCGTCAGCGCCGACGGCAAATTGCTGGCGCTCGCAACCTTCAACGGCGTGGCGCTGACCGACATCGCGCACAACGAACGACTGCTGCCCAATTTGAGATTGCCGCTGCCGTTTCACGAGATGGTGCAGCAACTCGCCTTCGCCCAGGACGGCTCGCGTCTGGTCGGCCGCACCACCGGCGGGCGCTGGTTCCAGTGGCCGCTGGTCGCCGACAACAGACCGGCCGACGAAATCGCGCAGGACATCGGCCTGCGCGATCTGTCCCTGCGCACGGATGCGCCATCTGCATTGTCGAACGCGGCACGCAAGAAACTGCGCGCCGCCGATCCGGGGCCGGCACCCGAACAATCCGAAACGACAGCCGTCGATGCGGGCGTCGCCATTCCCAAACCCGTGGCGGACGCGCGCTACGAACCGCTGGACCTGGATTCCATCGCCAACGTCGATCCGCGCCTGCCGATGAACCATGCCACGCGCCTGCCGCCGCAGCCGCAGAACCTGCCCTCACTGCCGCGGGGATTGCAACGCTACGACGGCGTCGATTTCCTGCTCGGCCGCGCCGTGCAACTGTCCGGCAAACCGCAAAACCTGCTCGATGCCGCATTTCCGCCCGTCTCGCCTGCGCTCGCGCTGGGTGCGCGGCGCGTGCGCGCGATCGACACACTCGTCATGCAATACATCGCCGCCACTGGCGTCGTGGGCAGCGTGCTTCTGCGCTACGCAGACGGCGGCGAACGTACACTCGACATCGCCAGCCCGCGCGACGTGCTCGCGCAATGGACGGATGCGACCGACGACCCCGGCCCGCGTCGTGTCGGCTGGCTCGGCAGTTTCGCGGAGCAAATGCACATCAACGGCGGCGCTGCCAATGCCGAGGAGACCTTCACGCGCAGCTACATCGTGCGCATGACCAATCCCGAACCGGAGCGTCCGGTCACGTCGATCACGCTGGAAGCACCGCCCAATGCCAGCCCGGGATTGCTGTTCCTGGCGCTGACGCTGGAGACGCAAAGCGCCGCCGCAAGTCGAGCCTCGTCCGACAGCACGCGCGATTCCGCGGAGTGAGCACGATGGATCGCTCGCCCCAGGCCACCGCCATCATCGACCCGCTGCGCAGCCTGCGCGCAAGTCCGGGCGCGATCGCCGACCTTGCCTTCGCCGACCTGTTCGGCACCGGCGCCTCGACGGACGGCAGCCTGAGCCGGCTGTCGCAGGCGGCGCTGGCGCTGGATCTGTCCGATCCGGAGCAGCGCCGGCTCGGCGACTACGAACTGCTCGAACTCATCGGCGAAGGCGGCATGGGCGTGGTCTATCGCGCGCGGCAATTGAGCCTGGATCGCGACGTCGCGGTGAAACTGCTCGCCGCCGGACCCTGGGCCTCGCGCGAGTTCGTGCAGCGCTTCGTCAATGAGGCGCAGAACGCGGCGCGCATGCAGCACCCGAACATCGTGACCATCTTCGAGGTCGGCAGCGCCGAGGAACTGCATTTCTTCTCGATGCGCCTGATCAACGGCGAAAGCCTTTCCAACATGGTCAAGCGCGAAGGCAAGCTGGCACCCCAGCGCGCGGCAGCGCTGCTGCGCACGATCGCCGAGGCGGTGGATTACGCGCATCGGCTGGGCGTGCTGCACCTGGACCTGAAGCCTGCCAACGTGCTGATCGACGAGAACGGCAATCCGCATGTGGCCGACTTCGGCCTGGCGCGCAAATTGGAACAGGGACTCGCCGCCGACAACCACGAGGTTTCCGGCACGCCGAGCTACATGGCGCCCGAACAGGCCACCGCCGGTGCGCAGCGCATCACCCAGGCCACCGACATCTGGGGATTGGGCGCGATCGGATACGAGCTTGTCACCGGCGAGCCGCCTTTCCTGGCCGACACGCCGCAGGCCACGCTCAAGCTGGTGGTTGCCGGTGAACTGCGCAATCCGCGCGAGTTGGAAGCCGCCCTGCCGCCGGATCTGGCCGCCATCATCGAAAAATGCATGGCGCGCGACACGACGATGCGCTACGCCAGCGCGCGCGAGCTGGCCGAGGATCTTGTACGCTTCCAGAACGGCTACATGGTTCGGGCGCGTCCGCTCAATACCTTGCAGCGCAGTGCACGCTGGGCGCGGCGCGAACCGAAAATCGTGGCCACCGCGCTTTTCGCACTGCTCGCACTGCTCATCGGCCTGGCCGCGACGACCATGCAATGGCGCCGCGCCAACGCCAACGCGCAGCACGCGGCGCGCGAAACGCTGCTCGCCGAAAATACCGCCGCCATCTCCACGCAACGACTATGGGAAGGACGCCGCGACGCCGCGATGCGGCTGATGGGCGATGGCCAGGGCTTTGCGGCCTTGACGCCGCTCGTCGCCAACATCGCGGAAAAACAGGCCGCGGGCAAGTCCGCGCAAGCCGCGGTGGAACGCCGCGAAGTCGGCATGATCGAACACCAGGGCGTCACCCTGATCGACCGAATCATCATTCCCGAAGCCAATCCGATGACCACCGCGCTGAGCCCTGACGGCAAGCTGCTCGCGGTGGCGCTGGACGACCTGTCGGTACGCTGGTACGACACGGCCACGCTGACCGAACGCGGCCGCGTCGACTTGTTGAACAGCCTCAATCCCGACCAGGTGCCGATCCTGCTGCACTTCATCGACGATCATCGCCTGCTGGTCATCGGCGAATGGTTCGAGTTCCTGCCCAATCCGGCCACCTCGGGCGGTGCGCTGATCGATCTGGATCGCAAACAGGCGATCGCGCCACCGCGGCAATTCGCCGATCTGACCGACATCACCTGGGCGGCGGATGGCCGGCATGTGTTGCTGCACAACGCAGACAAGGTGCAGCTGTGGCAGGTGGATCCGTGGCGTCCACTCTCGCCCCTGGCGCCGGAAATGATGATAAATGGCGCGCGCAGCTGGATACTGGATCCGCAGCTGCATTACGCCGTGCAAGTCGGTCGCAACATGGGCGAGTTACGGGTTTTCGATCCGCATCACCTGGATGCGCCACGCACGATACCGCTGCCGCCGCATGAATCGTTCAGCGCGTGGGCAACAAGCAAGAATGGACAACTGCTGGCCATTGGCACCAGCAATGGGCAGATATTCCTCATCGACATGCGCAATCGGGTTGCGCGCCAGTTGACCGGCCCCTTGGGCAGTCGCGCGACCTGGCTCAGTTTCGACGAAGACGGCGCCTGGCTCGCGGTTGCCTGCCAGGATGGCAGCGCGGTTGCGTACGAAGTCGCCACCGGCGAGAAACTGTATGCCGGCCAGATCCATGCCGACTTCACCGCCACGCGCGTCGACATCGACCGGCAATCGCGCATGCTGATGCTGTCCGGGCAGATTGCCGGCGGAGCGAACGCCGCCGAGATCTGGCACCTGCCGCAGCAGGACCCGATCCTGGGCAGCGCCGTGCACATGCTTTCCAGTCCTCCGCCCGGCTCACGCGCCGGTCCGTATTGGCTCAGCGCCGCACCACGCGCTGGCCTGCTCGCCAGCGCCGGAATGGACGGCGAAGTGCGGCTCTGGCGCTTGCCCAGGACGTCGGTGCTCGATGCGCGGCCGCCACTGCTGGTTGCCGACAACCTCCATTTCGATGGCGATCATGCCGTGGACGTCGACGACGACCAACTGCGGGTGGCTTCGACCGCACACGACACAGCCACGCCATGGTTGAAGCTGCCGCCGCCGATCGTATTCGCCAGCCTGACCGCGGGCGGCAAGACCCTCGTCGCGGTCGCGCGCACCGGCTTGCACGTGCTCGATGCCGCCACCTTGCAGCCACGCATCCCGACGATTGCGCTCGACGACACCCCGCAGAACATGGCCATCGACGCCGACGGCCGGCTGCTTGCCCTGGGCTTCAACCACAATGGGCCTGCCGGCTTCGAGGAACGCATCGCCCTGTACGATCTGGCCGACGGCAAGCGCCTTGACCGCGGCGATCTTGCGGTCGCCGGCCCGCTGCGCCAGTTCGTGTTTTCGCCGGATGCCTCGCGCTTGCTCGTTACGGGTCCGGGCGACGGTTCCGTCGATGTTTTCGCTACCCGAACACGCGAGCGCGTGTGCGTCTTTCCGCAAGATCCATCCCAACCCGTCATCTGGGCCGCCTTCACCGCCGATTCGCACAAGCTGTGGATGGTCAGGCGCAATATCGACGACACCCAGGCGGAAAACGCGGATCTGCTCCTGCTCGATCCGGCAGCGAACAAGATCGTCGAAGAACGCCACATCGCCGGCGTGTTTCCCATCGGCATCGCCGCGATCGGCGCCAAACCCCTGCTCGCCGGCCGCGACCGCCTGGTGCTCGATCCCGGCATGGCGGACGCGCGCACCGTATCCGGTCTGCACAACGGCGAGGCGACCACCGTATTTGCCGTCAGCCACGACCAGCGCCTCGTCGCCCATGCGTTCGGCAATGGCGTGCAGCTCTACGACACGGCGGACCTCACCCCGATCGGTCCGCCACTGCCAACCCGGGCCGGGCAGATGAGCAACGTGAGCGTGTTGGCATTCAGCGATGACGACCGCCATCTGCTGGCGATGCTCGATCCCGCCATCAACACGACCTGGCGCGTCTGGAACGTGGCCAGCAGCGCGCATGGCCTGGATGCGCTGCATGCCGAAGCGGCCATGCTCGCACCCCGGGATGCTGGTCCACGCATCCTGCGCATGGCCGACACCCGCGAGCGCGAGCGATTGCGCGCGGGCGATCCCGGCCCGCCCAAGGCGCCGGAAGCGCGTCCCGTACAGCGCGTGCAGCGCTGGCTCGGCCCGGATCCCATTCCAGCGCGCGATGCGGCGGCGACGCCCATGCAAATCGATCTGGGCGCTGCCTACAACCGCGCGCCGCAATCGGAAATCAATGTCATGAATTCCAATATTCCGGCATTGGCGGACATGCCGTTCGGCCTGCCCCGGATCGATGGCGTGGACTACGACTGGCGCGGCGCCATCGAGATGCGACAGCAAGGAGCAGGCGTGCCCCTTGGCACGCATTACCAGTTTGTCCCGATCTCGGTTTTGCGCGGTTTGCACGCCCCGTCCGTGCCGATCGCCGCCCTGCATGTGCTGGTGTTTGCCCCGGAAACCCTCGGCGAATCGCACGAGCGCGCTTATGCCTATGTTCGCCTGCACTATCGCGACGGCAGCCAGGCGCGGCTGCCGCTGCGCACCCAGCGCGAGGTGAAGGGCTGGTCGCAATTCGATCGTCCAACGCCGGTCGGCTGGTACCAGGGCGATGTGAATCGCATCCTGGGCCTGGCCAGCCAGTTCATCTTCAACAATCCGCGCCTGGCCAATCCACATCCGGAAAAAATCATAGAAACCATAGACTTGGAAACGATTCCTAATGTATGGAGTACACCAGTCTTTTTCGCCATCACCGCCGAGCCTGTAATCGCGGGCGCAAACTCCGGAATAGACGAGACAGGACGCGAATCCGGCACGGACAGCCACGCCAGGGACGGCAACCTTCAACCATCCACCCGCGGAGGAAAACCATGAAAAAGCTCACGACAACCGTGTTGTGCCTGGCCGTCGCCATTTCGGCCACGGACGCAATGGCCTGCGGCGAAGTGATGTATCGCATGGGCGGCGCGCTGCGCTATCACGCCTTCATCACGCGCCACCCGGCGCAGATCCTGCTCTACGACGGTTCGGCGGCCGCCGAACACCACATGCAAATGAACGACATGCAGGTGTTCAACCAGGATCTGGAAAAGGCCGGCCACCACGTCACCGTGGTCGACTCGCCCGCGGCGCTGGGCAAGGCGCTGGCAACACACCAGTACGACGTCATCATCGGCTTTGCCGGCGACCTGCCGGCGATCCAGCCGGAGCTGGCGAGCATCAGCCATGAGCCGACGCTGATCCCGGTGTTCCGGCGCAGCGATACGGATGCGATGCGCAAGCAGTATCCGCTGGCACTCAATGACGACGCCAACCTCAACCAGTTCCTCAAGACCATCGAGGAAACGATGAAGTCGCGCGGCAGCTGAAATCACGTCGCCAGAAATCTCCAGGCCATCCCTGCCGACGCGCAGGGATGCGGGGCCTTGCATTCGACAGAAAAGGGAAAACCGACATGCACCTTCGTATCGCAGCATCGATCAACGTCGTGCTCCTCGCCGCAGCGACAATGTCTGTACCGGCCTTCGCACAGGTGCAGCCGACCGCGCCGGCGAGTGGCGGTTCGAGCGACAGCCCCACCGGCCAAGGCACTGTTTCGATCGACTTCCTCGACACCGCCATAAACGGCTTCTGGCTGCGTTCCAATCTCAAGCTTCCGCTCGGCAGCGTGCATCTGCTCGGTACCGGGCTCGATGCGAGCTACAACCTGAGTCCCGCCTGGACGATCTTCGGCAGCGTGCGTTATTTCACCGGCAGGGCCGACACGCCACCCATGTTCATCAACTGTCCGAGCACGACTGCCGCGCCACCATGCGCGCAGTATCCGCCGCAGACTCCGCAACATCCCGGCGAGCCCTTCCTCGACGACGGCAACTACCACGGCGCCTGGCAGGACTGGAATTTCGGCGTCGCCTACCATGCCAACGTCGGCAACTACTACATCACGCCGTCGGCCACGGCAGTCATCCCGACCCACTCCTATCCGACCTACGGCAACGGCATCGTCGGACAGGACCTGCGCCAGTTGCTGCTGGCGGTGTCGATGTCGCACCAGTTCGACTTCACCAACTTCTATTACAAGCTCGGCTACGGTTATGCGATAAGCCAGCATGTGCTTGGCATCAATACCGGCTACGAGCGCTTTGACGGTGAACTGGGCTGGTTCGTAAACGACAAATTTTCCGTGCGCGGATTCGTGACGGGGCGCTCGGGATTCGGCGTGCGCGCGGGCCTGGGGCCACCATCGTTCGACGAAGGCTGGTACGAGCGGCAGCGCATAACCCAGCACGACTACCATGCCTACGGCGTCGGCTTCGACTACGGTTTTGGCGATCGCTACACCGCGACGTTCAACATCCAGCACGAGTTCTGGGGCGATTCGGTATACGACTTCAAGTACGCTCTGGAGGCCCGGTTGACGCGCAGCTTCTAGAATAACCTGCTGTGCTCGCCATCTCGCGGGCCGGCGGTGCTCGGAATCCTCATTTACATTCAAGTAAACTCCGGTTCCTGCGCTCCGGCGACCCGCGACCTGGCTTCGCTCGCAACGGTTATTCGGCGCTTCTGAATCCACGGGCCTGGCGCTGATGTTTTCGCCTGAATGCGATTGAGTCCTGAATGGCGACGCGCAGCATGCTCGATGTCCTGGCGCAATGGTGGTGGCTGGCAGTCGACTGGTTTTCCGCGCACGCGGTCGCACCGGCACTGGCCGCCTTGCACCTCGGCAACCTGCTCGGCGATCCGCAGGACATCGCCTTTGCGCTGCTCACCGGATTCGTGCAGATCGCCATCGTCGCCTGCGTGTTCCGCCCGCTCGAAGCCTTCGCACCGGCGGATGCGTGGCGCGATGGCAAGCTGACCTGGGTCGATCTGCGCTTCACGTTCGTGCTCGTCGTCTTCAGTCCCCTGCTCGCCTTCCTCGTGCTGTCGCCATTCGCCAACCTGTTCGGCGGCATGCTCGATCGCCTCGGTGTGCCGGCCGACGGACTGCTCAATCACATCCCGCGCATCCAGGAACACCCCTATCTTGCGTTCGGCATCTACTACGCCGCCAACGACCTGGCCTACTACTGGATGCATCGCGCGCAACACGCGATTCCCTGGTGGTGGGCGCTGCACAGCATGCACCACAGCCAGCGCCAGGTGAACTGCTGGACCAACTCGCGCGTGAGCTGGCTCGACGTGGTGATCGAGTCGTGCCTGCTCGCCACCGTGGGCCTGGTCATGGGTGTGGACGTGGGCCAGTTCGCCGTGCTGGTGCTGCTGACCCAGCTCGTGCAGGACCTGGCGCATACCAACACGCGGCTTGGCTTCGGCCGCTACCTCGACCGCCTCATCGTCGATCCGCGCTTCCATCGCCAGCACCACTGGCTGCCCGATCCATCGCAACCGCCATTGCCCGACTGCAACTTCGGCCAGGTGCTGTCGATCTGGGACAACCTGTTCGGCACCGCGCGCTACGTCCGCGCCACGCGCGCGTCGGGCGTCGGCGACGCGATGATCGACGCCGACAACCACCATGGCATGCTCGCCATGCAATGGTTTTGCCTGCGCCGTTTCGTCGGCGCCTTCACGCGGCGCGCAGGTTGGAAGCCGCAGTTCGTCAGCTTCGATGGCAAGTATCGGCCCGTGCCGGTACCCGCAGATGTCGATGCGAGTTGAAGGCAAACAGAACCGATCGCTTGTCGTGCATTGCCTCGGTCGCAACGGAAAAGGACTAAGATCGACGCGCCGCATGGTTGGCTCGCTCTGGAATTCCGGGCATGGCTAAATTCGAATCCACGCAATGGAGCCTGGTCCTGCGCGCAGGTCTCGACGGTGCGAATGCACGCCAGGCACTGGATGCGCTGTGCCGTTCGTATCGGCCTCCGGTATTGGCCTTCGTGCGCAGCCGCGGCTATGCCGCCGACGCCGCCGAAGACCTGACCCAGGCATTTTTCACCGACTTCATCGAACGCACGGCGCATGCCAACGCGCATCCGGACCGCGGCCGCTTCCGCGCCTTTCTGCTGGTCGCGCTCAAGCGCTTCCTGATCAATGCCGACATACGAGCGCATGCGCAGAAACGCGGCGGCGGCATGCCGCCCGAACCGCTGTTGGAAAACAGCCAACCCGGCGCGGATGCGATCTCCGAGGGCGACACTCCGGAGCACGCCTTCGAACGCAGCTGGGCGCTGGTGGTGCTTGACCGCGCCATGCGCCGCCTGCGCGAGGAAGCCCGGACCGCCGGCAGAGTCGAGCTGTTCGAGGCGCTGCGGGAATTCCTCGCCGAACCGCCGGCCGAGGCGGAGTACGAGCGCGTCGCGCGCGAGCTGGGGCTGCGCCGCAACACGCTCACCGTCGCCGTGCACCGGCTGCGCCACCGCCTGCGCGAGCTGGTGCGCGCGGAATTGGCGCAGACCACCTCGGACCGCGCCGGACTGGAGGCGGAATTGCGCGAACTGCGCGGCACCCTGGCCAGAGTCATCGGTTAGCGCGTAATCGCCGCCGCCGTTTTCTTAATTACCCGGGAATCCACGAAATTGCGGATCGCACGATGGGTACACCGCATTCCTCGCATGACCACTTCTCCGCGACGCGCTGGTCGATGGTCATGCGCGCAACCGCCAGCGCCCCGGCGCAGGCCGGCGACGCGCTGGCCGAACTGGCGCAGCGCTACTGCTATCCGGTGTACGCGTATGTGCGTCGCGCCGGCCACGCGCCGGACAGCGCCGCCGAAATCACCGCCGCCTACCTGCGCGAACTCACGGCGCGCTCCGGCAACGCGCAGGCGCAAAGCAACTTCCGCCGCTACCTGCTCGATCGCCTGAACACTTTCCTTGGCAGCCACTGGCGCAAGACGGCCACCGCCCCGCCGTCTTGCGCTTTGCAGATGCCCGCCGACATGGAAGCGCGCTACCAGCGCGAAGCGGCCGCCTGCACGTCACCCGAGGCGGCCTACCAGCGTGCCTTTGCGCTGGAGGTCCTCGCCCGCGCCACGCAGCGCGTGCAAGACGAGGCCGCACAGACCGGTCACCTGCCCATGTACCAGGCACTGCGCGAATTCCTGGGGCGCGAACCTGCGCCCGGCGAAATCGATGCGATCGGCGAGCGTTTGCACCTGCCGCCGCTGGCGTTGGTCATGGCGCTCAAGCGCCTGCGCCAGCGCTTCCGCGAACTGGCCATGCAGGAACTGGCCGATACGGTCACCTCCAGCAGCGACCTCGTGGTCGAACAAGGCAACCTGCACGAGCTGCTCCGGCACCAGCGATGATCGCCCGCATGAACCCGACCCTGCTGCTCGGCGAGGCGGAACTCGATCCGCTGGCCAGCGTGCGCGCGTCGACCGCAGCGATCGCCGATCTCGCCTTCGGCAGCCTGACCGCCGATGCCAGCGTGATGGGCGAAGGGCACCTGGCGTTTTTGCCGATGGATGCGCTGGAACTGGATCTGTCCGATCCCGCCCAGTGCCAGTTCGGCGACTACGCGTTGCGCGAGCTCATCGGCCGCGGCGGCATGGGCATGGTCTACCGCGCCTACCAGCGCAGTCTCGACCGCGAAGTCGCCATCAAGCTGCTCGCGGCCGGGCCGTGGGCGTCGCGCGACTTCATCGAACGCTTCCAGCGCGAGGCGCAGAACGCCGCGCGCATGCAGCATCCGAACATCGTCGCGATCTACGAAGTCGGCAGCGCCGAGCAACTGCATTTTTTCTCGATGCGCCTGATTCGTGGCGAAAGCCTTGCCGCCGTCATCAAGCGCGAGGGCAAGCTTGCGCCGCAACGCGCGGCGGCACTGCTGCGCACCATCGCCGAAGCGGTGGATTACGCGCATCGGCTGGGCGTGCTGCATCTGGATCTGAAACCCGCCAACGTGCTGATCGACGAAAACGGCGCACCGCACGTGGCCGATTTCGGCCTGGCGCGACGCATCGAACCCGGCCTTGCGGCGGACAACCACGAGGTTTCCGGCACGCCCAGCTACATGGCGCCGGAACAGGCCACGGCCGGTGCGCAACGCATCACGCCGGCGACCGACATCTGGGGCCTTGGCGCCATCGGCTACGAGCTCGTCACCGGGCAGCCGCCGTATCTTGGCGAATCGCCGCAGGCCACGCTCAAGCTCGTCGTCGACGAGGCGCCGCGCGATCCGCGCGAACTCGTGCCCGGCTTGTCGCGCGACCTCGCCGCCATCCTCGGCAAATGCATGGCACGCGACGCCAACGCGCGCTACGCCAGCGCGCGCGATCTGGCCGAAGACCTGACGCGCTTTGCGAACGGCTACATGGTCAAGGCGCGTCCGCTCAATACGCTCCAGCGCAGTGCGCGTTGGGCGCGGCGCGAACCGAAGATCGTCGGCACCGCGCTGGTCGCATTGCTCGCGCTGCTCATCGGCCTCGCCACGACGACGACGCAATGGCGCCGCGCCAATGCCAACGCGAAACACGCGGCGCACGAAACACTACTGGCCGAAGAAGATGCCGCGGTTTCCAACCAGCGCCTGTGGCAAGGCCGCCACGACATCGCCTTGCGCCGCATGCGCGACGGCCAGGGCTTTGCCGCGCTCGCGCCGCTGCTCGACAACATCCAGGAGAAGCAAGCCGCCGGCCAGGGCGCGGACACGTGGATCGAGCGCCGCGAGATCGGCATGATCGAGCATCGCGGCGTCGCCCTGATCGACCGCTTCATCATCGCCGACGCCAACCCGATGGCCACGGCGTTGAGTCCGGATGGCAAGCTGCTCGCGGTGACGCTCAATGACGCGAGCGTGCGCTGGTACGACACCGCCACGCTGACCGAACGCGGTCGCGTGGATCTGCTCGATTACCTGGGGGCCGGCCGCGTGCCGATCCTGCCACGCTTCATCGACGATCATCGACTGCTGGTATTCGGCGAATGGTTCGATTTCCTGCCCAACCCCGGTACCTCGGGCGTGCTGATCGACCTGGACCAAGACCAGGTCGCGCCGATGCCGAAAAATTTCGCGGATCTCGCCGACGTCACGTGGGCCGCCGACGGCCAGCATGCGCTGCTGCACGACACCCACGGACGCGTGCAGTTGTGGCAGGTCGCGCCGTGGCGCGCGTTGTCGGCGCTGACGCCGGAACACGAGAGCAACGGCGTCCATCAATGGCTGCTCGATCCGCAACTGCGCTTCGCGGTGCAATTCGGCCGCAACATGCGCGCCTTGAGCCTGTTCGATCCGCATCACCTGGATGCGTCCCGGCCGGTGGCGCTGCCGCCGCATGAGTCGTTCAGCGCCTGGGCTGCCAGTGCCGATGGCGCGTGGCTTGCACTCGGCACCCACACCGGACAGATCCTCGTGCTCGATCTGAAAACGCTCCACGCACGCCAGTTGCCGGGCACGATCGGCAGTCGCGTGACCTGGCTCAGCTTCAGCGCGGACAGCGCCTGGCTCGCTGCGGCGCGCAGCGATGGCGCGGTGGCGGCCTACGACGTCGCCAGCGGCGAGCCGCTGTACGCCGGGCAAGTACAAGCCAACTTCGACGCCACGCGCGTGGACATCGACCGCCGCAGCCGGCTGCTGGTGGTCTCTGGCCTCATCGCCGGCGGCGCCGGCGCGGCGCAAATCTGGCACTTGCCAGAGCCGAATACGATGCCCGGCCCGGCCACGCCGCTGATCGCCAGCCCGACGCCGCAAACGCATGCCGCGCCGTATTGGCTGAGCAGCGCGCCGCGCGCCGGCCTGCTCGCCAGCGCCGGCATGGGCGGCGAAATCCGCCTGTGGCGGTTGCCGCTGCCGGCTGCGCTGGACGCCCATCAGCCCGTGCTCAATTCCGACAATCTGCACAGCGACGGCGACCATGTGGTGGATGTGCGCTACGACCGCTTGCGCGTGCTGTCGACCGCGCACGGCAAGGCCACGGCGTGGCTGCCATTGCCGCCGCCAATCGCCTTCGCGCAGCTCGACGCCGACGCCAAAACCTTGGTGACCGTCGCGCGCACCGGCCTGCACGTGCTCGATGCCACCACCTTGCAGCCGCGCATTCCAACGATTGCACTCGCGCAAACGCCCGAATACATGACCATCAGCGCCGACGGCCGATTGGCTGCATTGGGCTTGAGTTTTAGCGCTCGCGATGGCATGCGCGAACACATTGCGGTGTACGACCTTGCCAACGGCCAGCGCCTGGATCACGGCGACCTCGTGGCGCGCGGTCCGCTGCGCCAGTTCGTGCTGGCGCCGGACGACTCGCGCCTGCTCGCGACCGGCCCTGCCGATGGCGCCACCGAGGTATTCGACATGCGCGCGTTGAAAGCCGTGGGCGTTTATCCGCACGATCCCGAGCAACCGGTGATTTGGGGTGCCTTCACCGCACACGCACACCGCGTGTGGCTGGTAACGCGCAATAGCGACGACACCCTGGCCGGCAATGCCGACCTGCTGCTGTGGGACCTTGCCACCGGCAAGATCATCGAACGCCGGCATGTGCCCGGCGTGTATCCGGTCGGCATCGCCGTGGTGGGCGACAAACCCCTGCTCGCCGGACGCGACCGCCTGGTGCTCGATCCCGACGCGCCGGACGAGCACAGCATCACCGGCCTGCGCGACGGCGAGGCAACGACCACATTCGCGGTCAGCCACGACGGCCGCCTCGTCGCGCACGCATTCGGTCGCCAGGTGCAGTTGTACGACGCGTCCGACCTCACCCCGGTCGGTGCCCCGCTGTGGACGCAGAGCGGGCAAATGAACGCGGTGATTGCACTCGCCTTCAGCGCGGACGATCGCCATTTGCTCGCGAATCTGGATAACGCGATCGTCTCGACCTGGCGGTTGTGGCCGCTGGCCGGCAGCACGCGCAGCGTGGATGCACTGCGCGCGGATGCAGCCCTGCTCGCGCCGCCGGACGCCGGTTCGCGTGTGCTGCGCATCGCCGACTCGAGCGAACGCGCACGCTTGCGTGCGCGCGATCCCGGCCCGCCGCCCAATCCGGAACCAGAGCGCGTCGTCGCCGAGCGCTGGATCGGGCCGGATCCGATGCCGCCGCGCGACCCGGCCGCCACGGCGCTGCAGATCGACATGGGCGCGGTGTACAACCGCGCGCCAACATCGGAAATGAATGTCATGGATTCGATCATGGCGGCGTTGAGCGATCTGCCATTCGGCCTGCCGCGCATCGACGGCATCGACTACGATTTGCGCGGCGGACTGGAAATGCGTTCGCAGGGCTCGGACGCGCGCAGCGCAGCACGTCAGGAGTTTGCCGCACCCGCCATCGTGCGCGGATTGCGCGCCCCACCGCAGCCGATCGCCGCGCTGCATGTGCTCCTGTATGCGCCGGAGAGCGTCGGCGAGCCGCGCGAGCGCGTCTACGCCACTGTGCGCCTGCATTACCGCGACGGCACTCAAGCCGTGTTGCCCATACGCACCCAGCTTGACGTGCCCGGCTGGACCGATCACGACCTGCCCACCCCGGTCGGCTGGGTCATTGGCGACATGGCTCGCATCATCGGCGTGCTGCGCGAGGAGCTCATCAGCGACCCGCGCCTGCCCAATCCGCACCCGGAAAAAATCATCCAATCCATCGACCTGGAAACGGCAGACCAGGGCTGGAGCACGCCGGTTTTCCTGGCCATCACGGCCGAGCCCGTCGACAAGGCTGTGGGCAAGCCTGTAATCGCCGGCGTGAAATCTTTATCTACTCACCGTAACCCGGAAAGGGAAAAGGAGCTCCCGGCCACGGACGGCAAAACCCACTCACCCACCAACGGAGATCAGCCATGAAAAAAACCGCTACCACCGTGTTGATGCTGGCCGTAACCCTGGCGGCCTCGAACGCCATGGCCTGTGGCGAAGTGGTCAACAGCATGGGCGGCGCCTTGCACTACCACGCCTTTGTCACCCGCCATCCGGCGCAGATCCTGCTCTACGATGGCACGGCAGCGCGCGAGGCGCCGAAGTCGGACATGCGCCAATTCGACGAGGAACTGGCCAAGGCCGGTCACCACGTCAAAATGGTCGACTCGCCCGACGCGCTGGCCAAGGCCCTGGCGTCGAAGAAATACGACGTCGTCATCTCCTACGCGGGCGATCTTTCCGCGATCAAGTCGCAGCTCGCCAGCATCTCGCACGAGCCGGCGTTGATCCCGGTGTTCCAGCGCAGCGACATGGACGCGGCGCGCAAGCAATATCCGCTGGCGATGAACGATGACGCGAATCTGAACCAGTTCCTGAAAACCATCGAACAGACCATGAAGTCGCGCGGCACGTAAGCCGCCGCCGATCCGGACCACACGCATCCGCCATCCGCACCGGATGACGGCCGCCGAAACGTTGCATTCAATCAGGAGGAATCGACCGTGTTCAAGTCAGTGACGATGCTGGTCCTGGGAATCGCCGCCGCGCCCTTGCTGCATGCGCAGGAGGCGAACGCGCCGTCCACACCCTACGCCGCCGGGCAAGGTTCGTTCGGCTTCGAATATGTGGACGCCTACGACCACGGCGATTGGGACGGTCCGGCCGGCAGTAATTCGGGCAACTTGCGCTACCTCACCTACCGGCTGAATGCGAGCTATTTCGTCGCCGACCGTTGGGAAGTGCGCGCCAGCCTGCCCTACATCGAATCGCAATTCAGCGGCAATGCGTTCCAGCGCCAATTCGCGCATCCGGTGATTTCGTGCCTCACCCCGCAAGGCCCGACGCCGGCGTGTCGACCGGACATCCTCGATGACGGCAACTACCACGGCACGTTCCAGGACTGGACCGCCGGCCTGCGCTATCACTTCGACTATGCCGGCATCCAGTTCGCGCCCGGGTTCGACCTGGTCGTGCCGAGCCACAACTACCAGTACTACGCAACCAGCGTCGGCGAGCGCAACACCAAGTTCGGCATCGGCGTGGAGGCATCGCACCAGTTCGATTTCAGCAACTTCTTTTATCAGGCCTACTACGAGTATTACTTCAACACGCCGCACATCGGCTACAACAACAACTACAACAGCATGGGCTTCAACATCGGCTACTTCTTCTCGCCACAACTGAGCGCGAAGTTCATCACCGACCTGAAAGTCGGTAACGGCATCACCGATCAGGAAATCGGCGGGCCTCCGGCGTTGACCCCGATATGGCTCAACCACGACCGCATCCGCCTGCAGGATCACGGCATCATCGGCGGCGCGATCGACTATGTCTTCGCCAACAAGTTCGACTTGCAGACGGCGATCGAACACGCCGTGTGGGGACGCTCCAACGGCGATCTGAAATACGCCCTCGACGTGCAACTGACGCGACGGTTTTAGCCGGCTGCCAGCCGCAATCGCCAACCCCTTCCTCTCCCCCGACGCCGTCGGGGGAGAGCGTTTCTGCGTCCGCGAATGCGCGAGCGCGCCGACACTTTGCATGCCTGTAATTCTTCGCCGCATTTGTGGAACTTGATGGATGGTTACCCCACAACGTCCGCAGGAGGACATCATGCGCAAGGCAATCGTTCCAGTCGTATCCACACTCGCGTTGGCCGTATCGATGGCCATTTCAATGACCGCGTCGGCCGCCAGCTTCAGCTATCACGGCAGCTTGCAGGACAACGGCAAACCTGCCGATGGCAAGTACGATCTGCAACTCACCCTGTATTCGGCAGCGCAAGGCGGCAAGGTCGTGGGCGGCCCGCTCACCCTGTACGCCGTGCCGGTGCAGCACGGCAGCTTCGACACGCAGGCGGATTTCGGCCCGTTGTCGAACGTACAAAACGCCTGGCTCGCGGTCAGCGTCAAGACCGCAGGTAGCGACACCTTCAGTGCGCTCGGCGCCCGCGCTCCAGTGAGTGCGGATGCCACCGCCGCGACCGGCAGCGTATGTCCCGGCGCGTGGACGCTGGCGGGCAATGCGGGCAATCCGGCGGGGAGTTATCTGGGCACGGCGGATGCCAATCCGTTGGTGTTCGAGGTGAATGGCAGCAAGATCGGGACACTCGCGCCTTCTCCGGTTTCCACCGTACCGGATGCACCCAACGTGGTTTTTGGCGGTTCGACCAATATCGCGGCCGGCGTTGCTGGCGCGACGATTGCCGGCGGCGGAAGACCAGTGGCATATTGTGGCTCGGGCGGCCAATCGGACTGTGCCAACACGGTCGGTTTTTTCGGCCGTGGCAGCTACGGCACAGTCAGTGGCGGGCGAGGAAACGCTGCCGACGGATATGCGTCAGTAGTACCCGGCGGAGCCGACAACATTGCATTTGGCGACCATAGCTTTGCCGGTGGGGTCGGTTCCTATGCGTACGGAAATGGCAGCTTCGTATGGTCGGACGCAAGCGCCGACAATGCGTTTGGCTTTAATTCCCCGTTCAACAAGGACAACAGCTTCAACGTTCGCGCAACCGGCGGTTTCTATCTCGAATCAGGCAACAATGTTGGTGTCCAACTCCTTGCGGGAAGTGGAACCTGGGCACCGTTGAGCGACCGCAACGTCAAGACGGCCATCAAGAACATCGATGTCAGCAGCATCCTCGACGGCGTGGTGGCGATGCCCGTGACGTCCTGGCAATACATCACCCAGAAGGCCGACATCCGCCATTTGGGACCGATGGCGCAGGATTTCTATGCCGCGTTTCATTTGGGCGCTGACAATCGTCACATCCCCGAAATCGATGAAGGCGGCGTTGCGCTGGCGGCGATCCAGGGCTTGAACAAGAAGGTCGAAGGCGAGAATGCGGCGCTGAAAACCGAAAACGCCACGCTCAAGTCGGAAATCGACGCGATTCGCAAGCGCCTGGACAAGATCGACGGGAGCAAGTGACATGCGCGCCCAACGCTTGGCTCTCATCGCCGCCGCGCTGCTGGCTGGCAGCTCGGCCTTCGCCGGGCAGTTTTCGCTCAGCGGCACGGCACGTTTGTCGCAAGACGCGCCCACCCAGGCCAATTCCCGGTACTCGCTGCGTGCACAGTTGAACACGCCCGCTGCGAGCAGTGCTGTCGTGCAAACCGGCGCCCGTTACACGTTGTTCGCCGCGCTCACGGCGGCGTCGCTGGTTTGCTACAACGACACGATCTTCCGCGACGATTTCGACGGCGACGGGTTGTAGTCGCCAGTCTCACCGCGTCGAGTCCGCATTGGCGCATGGACGCGCCGGTGCGTCGGGCGGCGCTGCTATACTCCCGACAATTCGTTTTCAGGGATTGCCGACCATGCTCGCCACCATAAAATCCGACGCCCAGAACCGCATGGCCAAAAGCGTCGAGGCGCTCAAGCACGAGTTGCAGCGCCTGCGCACGGGCCGCGCCAGCACGGCCCTGGTCGAACACCTCAAGGTCAACTACTACGGCTCGGACGTGCCGATCTCGCAGGTCGCCAACATCGCCGTGGCCGACGCGCGTTCGCTGGTCATCACGCCGTGGGAAAAACCCATGGTGCAGGCGGTGGAAAAAGCCATCCTCGCTTCGGACCTGGGCCTGACGCCGACGACGGCGGGCACCGTGATCCGCCTGAACATGCCGGTACTGACCGCCGAGCGGCGCAAGGAGCTGGCCAAGCATGTGTCGCACGAAGGCGAAAACGCCAAGATCGCGATCCGCAACATTCGTCGCGACGCCCTGCACCAGATCAAGGAATTGCTCAAGGACAAGGCGATCACCGAGGACGAAGAACGCCGCGCCGACGACGAGGTGCAAAAGCTCACCGACAAGGCGATCAAGGACGTTGACGCGGTGGCCAAGGCGAAAGAAGACGAGCTGATGGCGCTTTGAGGCGGAACCGCGCGTGGAGGGGATCCTGAACGCAACGATTTCCGCACCGGACTCGGTACATGTGGAACTTTCCACATTGCCGCAACCCCGGCATGTCGCCATCGTCATGGACGGCAACGGGCGCTGGGCGCGGTCGCGGCATCGTCCGCGCACGTTCGGCCACCGCGCCGGCCAGAAGGCCGTGCGCGCCGCGATCGAATTCTGCCTGCGCCGCGGCATCGCCGCGCTGACGCTGTTCGCGTTCTCCAGCGAGAACTGGAACCGCCCGCGCGATGAAGTCGGCGCGCTGATGGAGTTGTTCCTCAAGGCGCTCGATCGCGAAGTGGACGAACTGCACGGCCATGGCGTGCGCGTCGCCTTCATCGGCGATCTGTCGGCATTCGCGCCAGCCTTGCGCGAACGCATGACCGGCGCGGCGGAAAAGACGCGCGGCAACGGCAAGCTCGCGCTCAACATCGCGGTGAATTACGGCGGCCGTTGGGACATCGCACATGCCGCGCGCAACACGGCGCTGGCGGTGCAGCGCGGCGAAATCAGCGCCGATGCGATCGACGAAAAATCCATCGCACGATTCTTCTGCCTTGCCGACCTGCCGCCGGTCGATTTGTTCATCCGCACCGGTGGCGAGCAGCGCATCAGCAATTTCCTGCTCTGGCAGGCGGCGTACAGCGAGTTCTACTTCAGCGCCGTGTTGTGGCCGGATTTCGACGCCGCGGAGTTCACGCGCGCGCTCGACGAATTTGCGCGACGCGAGCGCCGCTTCGGCAAGACCAGCGAACAGATCGCAAGGCCGGCCCCCGTTTCCGGCGATCACGGACGATCACCCTCATGAAGCAACGCGTCGTCACCGCCCTGCTGCTCGCCCCTTTGGCCATCGCGCTGATCCTGCTGTTGCCGACGCCGGCGTTCGCCGTGATCATCGCCGGCCTGTGCCTGCTTGCCGCCTGGGAATGGACGCGGCTTTCCGGCCTGCGCGATCGCCGCTGGCGCGGCGTGTTGCTGGCAGTCGCCGCTTTGGCCTTCCTTGCGCTGTGGCACTGGCGCGATCATGCCGCAATCACCGCCATCATCACTGCCGGCGCCGTGTGGTGGGTCGTGGCACTGGCCTGGCTCGGGCACATCAGTTTTGCCGCTGCGCCCACGCGCGAGAATGCGCGGCTCAAGCTTGCCGCCGGCGTGTTCGTGATCTTTCCCGCGTGGATCGCGCTGATGCGCCTGCACGGCGATCCAGCGCTGGGCCACTGGTGGGCGCTGTTCGCGTTGATGCTGGGCTGGGCGGCGGACACGTTTGCCTACCTCGCCGGCATGCGCTGGGGCCGGCGCAAGCTCGCGCCCGCGATCAGCCCGGGCAAGACCTGGGCCGGCGTCTACGGCGGACTCGCCGCCACCGCGGTCGTCGCCGCCATCGGCGGCTGGCTGCTCGACGTACGCGGCCTGACCCTGTGCGCGCTCGTGGTGCTCGGATTGCTGTGCGTTTGCTTTTCGATCGTCGGCGATTTGTTCGAAAGCCTGATCAAGCGCCACGCTGGCGTGAAGGACTCTGGCGCGCTGTTCCCCGGCCACGGCGGCGTGTTCGATCGCCTGGACGGCATCTTCGCCCTGCTGCCGTTGTTCGCGCTCGGCAAACTGCTGCTCGGCGCATGAAGCGCGTCGCGGTCCTCGGCGCCACCGGCTCGATCGGCGCCAGCGCGCTGGATGTGATCGCACGCCATCCGCAGCGATTCACCGTGCATGCCTTGACCGCGCACCGCAATGTCGACGCACTGGTGGCGTTGTGCGCGCGCCATCGCCCGTCGCTGGCGGTGATCGCCGACGCGACGCTCGAACCGGCCCTGAAATCGAAGCTCGCCGGCGCGGGACTGCCCACGCGCGCCGCATCCGGCGCAGACGGTTTGCGTGACGCCGCAGCGAACGACGCGGACATCGTCATCGCCGCCATCGTCGGCGCGGCGGGTTTGGATTCCACGCTTGCCGCCGCGCGCGCCGGCAAGCGCCTGCTGCTGGCCAACAAGGAAGCCGTGGTCATGGCCGGGCCGCTGTTGCTGCAAGCCTTGCGCGAAGGCGGCGGTGAACTCGTGCCGATAGATTCCGAACACAACGCGATATTCCAGTGTTTGCCCGGCGCTCGCACCGATCTGGATCGCGCCGGCGTGCGCCGAATCGTGCTCACAGCATCCGGCGGACCGTTCCGCGGACGCACGCGCGCGCAACTCGCGCACGTCACTCCGGATCAAGCCTGCGCGCATCCGAAGTGGGTCATGGGCCGCAAGATTTCGGTCGACTCGGCCACGTTGATGAACAAGGGCCTGGAAGTCATCGAGGCGCATTGGCTGTTCGGCGCGCGCGCGGAGCAGATCGATGTGGTCGTGCATCCGCAAAGCATCGTGCATTCGCTGGTCGAATATGCCGACGGCTCGACCCTGGCGCAGCTCGGCAACCCGGACATGCGCACCGCGCTCGCGCACGCGCTGGCGTGGCCCGAACGCATCGAGTCGGGCGTGGCTCCGCTGCATTTGGCGCAACTGGGCAGCTTGCAATTCGAGGCACCGGATCGGGCCACGTTCGCTTGCCTGGACCTGGCCTGGCGCGCGCTCGCCGCCGGTGGCACGGCGCCGGCGATCCTGAATGCCGCCAACGAAGTCGCAGTAGCGGCGTTCCTGGCCGGCGCGCTGCCGTTCCTGGCCATCGCCGAAGTGATCGCCGCCACGCTCGATGCAATGCCGGCTGAACCGGTCGCCACGCTCGATGAACTGGTTTACGCCGATTTAACCGCGCGGGCGCATGCACAACGTATCATGCGCGCGGCGCACTGTTGCTGAGTTTTCGGATGAGCGAGTTTTTCGGTTCCGTCTGGTGGCTGCTGGTCACGCTGGGCCTGCTGGTCACCTTCCACGAGTTCGGCCACTTCTGGGTCGCGCGCCGTTGTGGCGTCAAGGTCCTGCGCTTTTCCGTGGGATTTGGCAAACCGGTGTGGTCGCGCTTCGGCCGCGACGGCGTCGAATACGCGATCGGCGCGATCCCGCTCGGCGGCTATGTGAAGTTTCTCGACGCGCGCGAAGCGGAAAACCCCGAATCGGCCGCGCACGAGCCCGGCGAATACAACGCCGCTCCGGTCGGCAAGCGCATGCTCATTGCCGTGGCCGGGCCGGTGTTCAATATTGTCTTCACTGTTTTCGCGTTCTGGGCCATGTTCGTGGTCGGACGCCCCGACTTCCAGCCTGTCATCGGCGCGCCGCAGGGCCTGGCGGCTGCCGCCGGACTGCAAGACGGCGACCGCATCCTCAGCGTCGATGGCGACCGCGTGGATTCGTGGAGCGCGGCGATGCTCGACGTGGCCCAGTCGGCGATGCTGCGCCGCGATGCGACGCTGCAAGTCGCTACGGCCAACGGCCAGACGCAAACGCGCACCCTGGCGCTGAGCCAACTCCCGCAGGGCGTGGCCGACAACGACAAGACCTTCGACGCCATCGGCCTGTCGTTGCAGCCGCCACCGGCGATCGTCGGCGTGCTCAGTGCCGGCGGCGCCGCGGAAAAGGCGGGCCTGCACACCGGCGACCGCATCAGCGCCATCAATGGCAAGCCGGTCGCCTCGTTTGCCGACCTGGTGAAGATCGTGCCGGATCAGGCCAAGCGCGATCCACGCCTGCACCTGACCGTGCAACGCGGTGCCGATACGCTGGGCTTCGACCTGACCGCCGAGCGGCAAGCCACAGGCGGCGCGGAACGCTGGCTCATCGGCATCGGCGCGGCCGATTCGCACGACGCACTGGAACGCTACAACCCGTTGCGCGCGGTGCCGGCCGCCCTGCGCGAGACCTGGAAGACCACCAGCGCCACGCTCGGCATGATCGGCGCCATGCTCACCGGCGCGGCCTCGACGAAAAACCTGTCCAGCGTGATCAGCATCGCGCAGGTCGCCAACGCCTCGGCGCACATGGGGCTGGCGTGGTTCCTGTCCTTCCTTGCGGTGATTTCGCTGAGCCTGGGAATTCTCAACCTGCTGCCGATTCCCCTGCTCGATGGCGGGCATCTGCTCTACTACGCCATCGAATGGGTCAAGGGCAGCCCGCTGAGCGAGCGCACCCTGATCGCCGGACAATACGTGGGCATGGCCGCGCTGGCTGCCCTGATGAGCCTGGCCTTTTACAACGATATCCTGCGTTTGATCGCCGGATGACATTACAATACCCGGCCGCGGCGGATTCCGGCGCGGCAATCCCGATTACATGAAAAGCTGGAAGTGACGATGAAGCGTATCGCCGCCCTTGTACTGTTCGCCTGCCTCGCCGCCAAGGCCCATGCGTTCGATCCGTTCGTCGCCTCCGATATCCGCATCGACGGGCTGCAGCGCATTTCCGCCGGCACGGTGTTCACCTACCTGCCGATCGAAAAAGGCGACCAGGTCACCAACGATCGCGCCGCGCAGGCGATTCGCGCGCTGTACAAGACCGGATTCTTCAGCGACGTGTCGGTGTCGCGCCAGGACAACATCCTCGTCATCACGGTCAAGGAACGCCCGGCGATCTCCAAGATCGAGATCAAGGGCAACAAGGACATCAAGACCGATGAACTGCTCAAAGGCCTGAAGAACATCGGCCTGTCCGACGGCGAACCCTTCGACCGCCTGTCGCTTGATCGCGTGACCCAGGAACTCACCCGCCAGTATTACAACCGCGGCAAGTACAACGTCACCATCAAGCCCATCGTCATCGGTCTGGATCGCAACCGCGTGGACTTGTCGATCACCATTGCCGAGGGCAAGGTCGCCAAGATCAAGCAGATCAATGTCGTCGGCAACCACGCCTTCACCCAGGCGCAGATCCGCGACGATTTCGAATCCGACACCAGCAATTGGACCTCCTGGTATTCCAAGGACGACCAGTATTCGCGCGAAAAATTGTCGGGCGACCTGGAAAAACTCAATTCGTACTACCTCGACCGCGGCTACGCCGACTTCAACATCGACTCGACCCAGGTCAGCATCAGCCCCGACAAGCGCACGATGTACGTCACCGCCGACATCACGGAAGGCAACGTCTACAAGATATCCGACGTCAAGCTCAGCGGCGAACTGGTGCTCAGCGAAGCGGACATGCGCAAGCTGGTGGTGACCCGCGAAGGCGACGTGTTCTCGCGCCAGAAGCTGGAAAAATCCGCGCAGCAGATGACCGCCGTGCTTGCCAACATCGGTTACGCATTCGCGCAGGTGACGCCGATCCCCTCCATCGATCGGGAAAAGCGCACGGTCGGGATCAATTTCTTCGTCAATCCCGGCAAGCGCGTGTACGTGCGCCGCATCGTGTTCAAGGGCAATGCCGTGACCCAGGACGAGGTCATGCGCCGCGAGATGCGCCAGCTCGAAGGCGCCTGGTATTCGCAGGCCGCGATCGACCGCTCCAAGGTGCGCCTGCAGCGCCTGGGCTATTTCAGCAAGGTCGAGATCACCACGCCCAAGGTGCCGGGAACCGATGACCAGGTCGATGTCGACGTGGCCGTCACGGAAACCTCGTCCGGTGCGTTCACCTTCGGCATCGGCTATTCGCAGGTCTACGGCCTGGTGCTCAGCACCTCGGTGTCGCAGAACAACTTCCTCGGTACCGGTGATCGCGCCGCGCTGACCGTGTCCAAGAGCGACTTCATCACCAAATACGCGCTGTCGTATTACCAACCCTACCTGACGCCGGATGGCATCGGTCTGGGCTACGATCTGTCGTATTCGAAGTTGAACCAGCAGCAGGCCAACCTCGCCAACTACCTGAGCAACACAGGCGCGTTTTCGACCTACATCGGCCTTCCGGTGAGCGAAAACGACACGGTCAACCTGCAACTTGGCGTGAGCAAGACCAAGATCCTGACCGGCTATCCGGTGCAGCAGGCGATCCTGGATGCCAATGGCAACCCTGTGCTCGACGCCAACGGCAATCCGACCTACCTCACCTACACCGCGTACTATTCGCCGCAGCCGATCGTCGATTACATCAAGCGCCTGAACCACCAGACGTTCCACAACTGGGCGATCACCGCCAGCTGGGCGCACGATACGCGCAACAAGTTCTTCAATCCGACCCATGGCTCGCTGCAGCAGTTCTCCGCCGAAGTGGCGCTGCCCGGCTCCACCGTCGAGTACTACAAGCTGATCTATCGCTATGCCCAGTACATTCCGGTCACCGAAGGCATCACCTTCGAAGGCTCGACCACGATCGGCTACGGCAATACCTGGCGTGCGGCCAATGGCGTCGATCCGGACACCGGCGCGCCGATCAAGGTGTCGGGACTGCCGTTCTTCGAGAACTTCTATGCCGGCGGCGTCTCCGACGTGCGCAGCTTCCGCGACAACACGCTCGGCCCGTATGCGCTGGCGCCAGGTTGCACCGACGCCACCAACTACTATTGCCGCCAGCCGCTCGGCGGCAACCTGAAGACCGTTGCCTCGTTCGAGCTGATTTTTCCCACGCCCTTCGTCAAGGATGACAGCGCCACGCGCCTGTCGTGGTACCTGGACATGGGCAACGTGTTCAACCAGAACAACCAGTCGCTCGGCACCACCGGCCTGTACAACAACAACGGCTTCTCCTGGGACGAGATTCGCGCCTCCACCGGCATATCCTTGCACTGGCAGGCGCCGGTCGGCCCGATCGTGATCAACCTCGGCCGGCCGATCCGTTCCAAGCCGGGCGATATCGGCGAAACGCTGCAGTTCAACTTCGGCACGACTTTCTAAGCCGCCGACGCGAAGGGCTGTGCAAATCCGGCCCTTTGCGTATGATCCGGGCTGGGATGGCGATACCAAGGGTTTCTTCGGTGAGGTCGAGCACTGGCGCAAGGCGAATTTTCAGCGCAATGGTGCTGGCGCTGGCGTTGCTGCCATTGCTGGCCTTTGCCCAGAGCACGGCAACCAAGGTCGGCTACGTCGACCTCAAGCGCCTGATCGACAATGCCCCGCAGATGATCGAAAGCCGCGCCCGCCTGCAGCGCGAATTCGCCCCGCGCGATGCGACGCTCAAGGCCGATGAGGCGCGCCTGGCGGACATGAACAAGCGCTATACCCGTGACGCCGCGATCCTTTCCAAGGCCGATGCCGAGGCGCTCAAGCGCCAGATCGATACGCTCGACGGCGCGATCAAGCGCACGCGCGACGCCCTGCGCAACGACCTCAACACCCGTGCCGCCGCCGACCGTGATCGCGTCTGGCAGCAGATCAACGATGCCGTGATCGACTACGCGCGCGCCCACGACTTCGACCTGGTCGTGCCCAGTCCCGTGGTCTATGCCAACCCGCGCATCGACATCACCGATGCGGTGCTCGACCAGTTGCGCCATGCCAAGCCGGCCGCCGGTTCGCCGCCATGACTGCCTCGCCCTCGCACACGCTCGCCAACCTTGCAGCACGATTCGACCTGCAGCTGCGCGGTGACGGCACGCGCGTGATCGCCGGCGTCGGCACGTTGCAAGACGCCACGCCCGAGCAATTGGGTTTTCTCGCCAACCCGCACTACCGCGCGCAACTGACCAGCACCCGCGCCGGCGCGGTCGTGCTGCGCGCAGCCGATGCCGAGACGTGCCGCGGCGATTGCCTGATCGCCGCGGATCCCTACGTCGCGTTCGCCAAGATCGCCGCCTTGTTCGAACGCACGCCCGTGGCAATGCCGGGCATTCATCCCAGCGCCGTGGTTGCGGCGGACGCCACGATCGCAGCGGGCGCCAGCATCGGCCCGCACTGCGTGATCGAGGCCGGCGCACGCGTGGATGCCGGCGCCGTGCTAGGTCCGCACTGCATCGTCGGCGAGCGCTGCGTCGTCGGCGCGCAATCGCGCCTGGTCGCGCGCGTGACTTTGGTACGCGACGTGTTGCTGGGCAAGCGCGTGCTGGTGCATCCGGGCGCCGTCATCGGCGCGGACGGCTTTGGCCTGGCCTTCGACCAGGATCATTGGATCAAGGTGCCACAGCTCGGCGGCGTGCGCATTGGCGACGATTGCGAGATCGGCGCGAACACCACCATCGACCGCGGCGCGCTTGGCGATACGGTACTCGAGGACGACGTGCGCCTGGACAACCAGATCCAGATCGCGCACAACGTCCATGTCGGCGCGCACACCGCGATGGCTGGCTGCGCGGCAGTGGCCGGCAGCGCCCGGATCGGCCGCTACTGCCTGATCGGCGGCGGCGCCGGCATCGTCGGCCATATCTCGATCACCGACAAGGTGACGATCACCGCACGCAGCCTGGTCACGCATTCGATCGAGCAGGCTGGCGAGTATTCCTCCGGCACGCCAATACAGGATAATCGCGCCTGGCGACGCAATGCCGCGCGCTTCAAGCACCTGGACGAACTCGCGCGCCGCGTGCAGCAACTGGAAAAGGAAGCAAAGCAATGAACCCGACCGACACCCCGCTCGAACTGCCGCTCGACGTCGAGCGCATCATGACGCTGCTGCCGCATCGCTATCCGTTCCTGCTGGTGGATCGCGTGGTCGAGTTCGAGCATTCCAAGCGCCTCGTCGCATTGAAAAACGTCACCGTCAACGAACCGTGTTTTACGGGCCATTTTCCGGGCCATCCGGTGATGCCTGGCGTGCTGATCATCGAGGCGTTGGCGCAAGCCTCGGGCCTGCTCGTGTTCCTGTCCGCCGCGAAGCATGATGCGCAGCCGATGTACTACCTGGTCAAGGTCGACAACGCCAAGTTCACGCAAATGGTCGTCCCCGGCGATCAGTTGATGCTGCACGTGGAGCTCAAGCGCATGATCCGCGGCATGGGCCTGTTCGCCTGCCGCGCGCTGGTCGCCGGCAAGCAGGTCGCCGAAGCCGAACTGCTGTGCGCCGGGCGCAGCGGCGCATGATCCACGCCACCGCGCAGATCGATCCGCAGGCGAAACTCGGCGCCAACGTCAGCGTCGGTGCGTTCACGGTGATCGGCGCCGACGTGGAAATCGGCGACGGCACCACGATCGGCCCGCACACGGTGATCGAAGGCCCCACGCACATCGGCCGCGACAACCGCATCTGGCAATTCGCCTCGATCGGCGCGGATCCGCAGGACAAGAAATACCGCGGCGAACGCAGCGAGCTCGTCATCGGCGAGCGCAACACGATCCGTGAATTCACCACCATCAATCGTGGCACCGGCGGTGGCGCCGGCGTCACCCGCATCGGCGACGACAACTGGCTGCTCGCCTACACGCACATCGCCCACGACTGCGTCGTCGGCAGCCATTGCGTGTTCTCCAACAACGCCACGCTGGCCGGGCACGTGGAGATCGGCGACCACGTCATCCTGTCCGGATTCGCCGGCGTGCACCAGTTCTGCCGCGTCGGCGAGCACGCCTTCATCGGCATGGGCGTGCTGCTCAGCGGCGACGTGCCGCCGTTCATGATGATCGCCACGGATGCCGACACGCAGGGCCGTCCGCGCGGCATCAACAGCGAAGGCTTGAAACGCCGCGGCTTTTCACCCGAACGCATCGCCACGATCAAGCGCGCGTACAAGACCTTGTACGTTTCGCGATTGCCCTTCGAGCAGGCACGCGCCGAGCTGGCGCGGACCGCCCCGGGGGCGCCGGATGTGGCACGCATGCTCGAGTTCATCGAGCGCGGGCAGCGCAGCCTGATGCGATGACGCCGGACGCAAGTCCGCTGTTCATCCTCGTCGCCGGCGAAGCCTCGGGCGACCTGCTCGGTGCCGGATTGATCAGCTCCCTGCACGAACGTTTCCCGTCCGCGCGCTTTGCCGGCATTGGCGGGCCGCGCATGGCCGCAGCCGGCATGGACATCTGGTACCCGGCAGATACGTTGTCGGTCATGGGATTGGTCGAGGTATTGCGCCACCTGCCGCAACTGTTGTCGGTCCGGCGCGACGCATGCAATCGCACGTTGCAGCAGCGCCCGGTGGCATTCATCGGCATCGATGCGCCGGACTTCAACCTCGGCCTGGAGCGTCGCCTCAAACAGGCCGGCATCCGCACCGTGCACTACGTCAGCCCGTCGATCTGGGCCTGGCGGGAAAAGCGCGCCACGAAGATCGGCGCCAGCGCCGACCGCGTGCTGTGCCTGTTTCCGATGGAACCGCCGATCTATGCGAAGCACGGCGTGGACGCGCGCTTCATCGGCCATCCGCTCGCCGATGCGTTTGCCCTGGAGCCGGATCAGGCGGCCGCGCGACGTGAACTGGGCATTGCAGCGGATGTCCCCGTGCTTGCGCTGTTGCCCGGCAGCCGGCTCGGTGAAATCCACCGGCTTGGCCGCGATTTTCTCGATGCCGCGATCCTGCTCAAACGGCAGGTTCCACAATTGCAATTCGTGGCGCCAATGGCCAATGCGCAATGCCGCACGGCGTTTTCCGCGCTCGGCCCACTGCCGGACGAATTGCGCGTGATCGACGGCGGTGCGCACTCGGCGCTGGTTGCGGCCGACGCCGTGCTGCTCGCTTCGGGCACGGCGGCGCTGGAGGCGATGCTGGCCAAGCGCCCGATGGTGGTGGCCTATCGCATCGCGCCGTTGACGCATTTCATCGTGAAGACGCTGGGCATGCTGCGCACGGACGTGTACTGTCTGCCGAATATCCTGGCCGGCAAGCGCCTCGTGCCGGAATTGATGCAGGACGCCTGCCGACCCGATGCACTCGCCGCGGCGCTGCTGCCGTTCCTGCGCACACGCGCCGCGCCGCCCGGGCTGATCGACGAGTTCCGCCGCCTGCACCAGTCCCTGCGCGGCGGCGGCAATGCGGCGGCGGCCGATGCCATAGCGCAACTGTGCAGCGCGTCAGCGGCCGCTTGCCCCGAGCCGCTATGATGCGGGCATGAGGCTGCCTCTTCCCAAACGCACGCGCATCGTCACCGCCATCGCCGCGTTGGGTTTCGCGGCGTTGCTGATCCTCGGGCCGTTTGCGTCGAGCGAGCGCGGCGAGATGTTGTTCGCGCTGGCGCTGATCATCGACACCGCCCTGCTCGTCGCATTCCTGAGCCGCCGCCCTGCCTTCGCCATGGCCGTGCCGGGCGTGGTCTTCGGTGGCCTGCTCGTCGCCGGCGCGATCAAGTTCAAATACCTGACCACGCCCCTGCTCGCGCCGGACCTGGTGTACTTCCTCAACCGCGACCTGCTCGACGTCGCCAACCACTATCCGAGCATCATGGTGGCATTGGTCGGCGGCGCCGTGCTGATTCCCGGCGTGCTGATCGCCGTGTGGTGGCTGGATCGCCCGCACCTGTTCGCGCAGCTCAAGCCCGCGCCGCGCCGCGCCTTGCAAACCATCGGCGCGCTGGCGTGCATCGCCTTGCTGGTCGCGGTCGATTCGCCACGCGGGCCGTTTTCCAGCGTGTTCGAAAAAGGCATGTGGGCGATGATGAACGACCGCAATTACATCGTCGACTTCTTCGCCTCGTTCTGGCAGACGCAGATCGTCATCCCCAAGCCTGCGGCGGACGCTGACAAGTCCCTGGTCTGGACGCAATCGCCCGCCGACAATCCCCCGGCCTGTCCGCGCAACCGCTGCACCACGACCCGTTTCGCCAGCGCGCAGGAACACCCGGACATCGTTTCGATCCTGGAAGAAAGCACGTTCGATCCGACGATGCTCAAGGTGTGCACGATTCCGCGCCTGTGCAAGCTGCGCATGTTCGAGGCCGATGGCCGCACGCGCGCGCATGGGCTGGCGACGATGCACGTGTGGGGCGGCGGCACCTGGACATCCGAGTTCGCCCTGCTTACGGGCCTGAATCACCTGAGCTTCGGCGAGGCCGGCCTGTACGCACCGTACAACCTCGCCCCGCGCGTCGCCTACACCCTGCCGCGCGTCCTGCACGCCGCCGGTTACCGCGTCATCGCTATCTACCCGATGACCGGCGATTTCATCAACGCGCGCAACGCCTACAAGGACTACGGCTTCGACAAGTTCTACGACGGCCAGGATTACGGATTGTCCTGGGAATCGCCGGACAGCGACCTGGTGCAGGTGTTCGATCGCATCTACGCACAGGAGAAAAAGACCATCGGCAAGCAGCCGCTGTTCGTGATGATGCTGACTCTGCGCGAACACGGCCCGCACATGGATCCGTACAAGACCATGCCGGCGCCGTTCGACAAACCGCTGTTCCCCGGACACTGGAAACCCAAGGATCTGGACGATTGGCTGAACCTGAACCTCGCCAACTACCTGTACCGCGTTGCCGGGTCGGACGCCGCGATCACGCACATCGAGAAAACCCTGCTCGATGCCGGACGCCCGGCGCTGCTGTTCCATTTCGGCGACCACCAACCGTCGTTCGAGGGCGCGATCCGCGCGTTGCAGAAGATCGTGCCGCCATCGGTTCCGGATTCGAACTTCATCACCTATTTCATGCTCAAGAGCAACTTCAAGCCGGCGCGCAGCGGCTACAGCTATCCGGCGCTGGACATCAGTTTCGCCGGTTCGCTCATCCTCGACATCGCCGGCGTGCAGAAGGACGCGTTCTTCCAGGCCAATGCGTTGATGCGCGAGCGCTGCCAGGGGCGTTACCTGGATTGCCCAAACAAGCCGCTGCTCGATGCGTACGACAATCATGTCTTCGACACGCTGCACGCCGTGCACGAATGAATGAACGCTTGATCGCCGGAGTGGACGAAGCCGGCCGCGGCCCGCTGGCCGGTCCGGTCGTGGTGGCAGCGGTGATTCTCGATCCCGTGCAGCCGATCGCGGGGCTCGCCGATTCCAAGATTCTGGGCGCCGCGCGCCGCGAGGCGCTGGATGCGCAAATCCGCGCGCAGGCAATGGCCTTCAGCGTCATCGAAATCGGCGTCGCCGACATCGACCGGCTGAACATCCTGCAAGCCACCCTGCTCGGCATGTCGCGCGCGCTCGCGACGCTCGCGCCCGCGCCGCAGCTTGCCCTGATCGACGGCAATCGGCTGCCCAAGGACCTCGCCTGCGCCGCACGCGCCATCGTCGACGGCGACGCCACGGAACCGGCCATCAGCGCCGCGTCGATCCTGGCCAAGGTCGCACGCGACCGCATCCTGTGCGAGCTCGATGTCATCCATCCGGGCTACGGCTTCGCACGGCACAAGGGCTATCCGACGCCCGAACACTTCGCCGCGCTGGAACGCCTGGGTCCCTGCCCCGCGCACCGGCGCAGCTTCGCGCCGGTGCAGCGCGCCTTGTTCTGACGTTACTTTGTGCCTGTTTCGCCATGCCGCCGCTGGCGTTACAGTGGCGGCATGTCCGATCTGCTGAAACTCGCCAATCTCATCGACGGTCGCCTGATCTCACCGCAAAACGGCCAGTGGCTGGACGTTTTCGAACCCGCGACGGCGCAGCGCTACGCCGATTGCCCGGACTCGGACGCGGCCGACATCGACGCCGCCGTGGCAGCGGCGACGCGCGCCTATCCCGCCTGGTCGGCCGCGCCCGTGGCCGAGCGGGCGCGCCTGCTGGAACGGATCGCGGATCGCATCGAAGTGCGCCTGGAGGAATTCGCGCAGGCCGAATCGCGCGACAGCGGCAAACCGGTGGCGCTCGCGCGCCGCCTCGACATTCCACGCGCGGTGTCGAACCTGCGCTTCTTCGCCACGGCAATCACACAGTTCTCGTCCGAGTCGCACGCGATGGATGGCGGCGCGATCAACTACACCCTGCGCCAGCCGCTCGGTACGGTCGCCTGCATCTCGCCGTGGAACCTGCCGCTGTACCTGTTCACCTGGAAGATCGCGCCGGCGCTCGCGGCAGGCAACACCGTCGTGGCCAAACCGTCGGAAGTCACGCCATTGACGGCGTGGATGTTTGCGCAGGCCTGCATCGACGCCGGACTACCGCCCGGCGTGCTCAACATCGTCCACGGCACTGGTGCACGCACGGGACAGGCGCTCATCGCGCATCCCGGCATCAAGGCCATCTCGTTCACCGGTTCCACGCGCGTCGGCGCGGCCATCGCAAGCGCCACCGCGCCGCGCTTCATCAAGACCTCGCTGGAGATGGGCGGCAAGAACCCGACGCTCGTCTTCGCCGACTGGGAAGCGAGCGAAGCGAACTGGTCGACCCTGTTGCGCTCGGCGTTTTCCAACCAGGGCCAGATCTGCCTGTGCGGTTCACGCATCCTCGTCGAGCGCGCGGTCTACGAGCCATTCAAATCCGCGTTCGTGGAAAGAGTCCGCGCCCTGCGCGTCGGCGATCCGCAGGATCCGGCCAACGATCTCGGCGCCGTGGTATCGCGCACGCATTTCGACAAGGTCATGGGCCACCTCGCACTGGCGCGCGAGGAAGGCGGCACGATCCTGTGCGGTGGCGAGGCCGTGCATCCGCAAGGCCGTTGCGCCGATGGCTGGTTCATTGCGCCAACCCTGATCGAAGGCCTCGGTGCGGACAGTCGCACCAACCAGGAGGAAATCTTCGGCCCGGTCGCCACGCTCATTCCCTTCGACGGCGAGGACGAAGCGGTCGCGCTGGCCAATGCGACGAACTATGGCCTCGCCGCGTCGGTGTGGACGACGAACCTCAAGCGTGCGCATCGCGTCGCCGCGCGGCTGGAGTCGGGCATCGTCTGGATCAACTGCTGGCTCAAGCGCGATCTGCGCACCCCGTTTGGCGGCGTCAAGCAATCCGGCGTCGGCCGCGAAGGCGGCATCGACGCCTTGCGCTTCTTCACCGAACCCAAAAACGTCTGCGTCGACCTGGAGTGAGCATGCGCCGATCCTTTGCCCGCATCCTGCGCGTCGTGTCTTTCGCCGGCATCGCCACCGCGATCACCGGCAACGCATTGGCGGCCGGTGAGCACACCTCGCCGACCGCGAACGAGATGTCGCCATCGGAATGGCGCAGCCTGCAATTGCGGGCCGCCGACCAGTCGGACAAGATCATGCACGACGCGCGCAAGCTGCCCGGCCTGCTCGCGCAATACCTGTACATGCAATCCAAATACGACGCCAACCACGAGCGCGCGTTCCAGCTCATCTTCGGCCAGTACCTGAGCTGGTTCCAGACCTTCATCGGCGACTACGACGGCGCGGCATCGAGTTTTTCCATCGCCCAGCCCGCCCAACCCGACGATGCACGCAGTCCGCTGACCGGCGGCTGGCAAGCCAAGCCGGCCGGCGACGTGATCCTTGAACTGGCCAAGGACCGCAAGGCCGTGTTCTTCAACGAGGCGCACAGCGCGCCGATCACGCGAACCCTGACCATCGAGCTGCTGGCGAAACTGCGTGCGCAGGGCTTCAACTATTTCGCCGCCGAAACCCTGTATCGCAATGACAAGGAATTGAATGCGCGTGGCTATCCGACGCCGGACAGCGGCTTCTACGTCGACGAGCCGCTGCTCGGCGAGATGGTGCGCACCGCGCTCAAACTCGGCTACAAGGTGGTTGCCTATGACGTGGAAAACGCCGGCTTCGGCGATGCGCGCGAACTGGCTGGTGCGCAAAACCTGTACCACATCTTCAAGCAGGACCCGAAGGCGCGCCTGGTCGTGGACGCCGGCTTTGCGCATATCCAGAAAACGGGGAAATACCTCGGCGGCAGCAGCGTGGTGGAATTCTTCCAGAAAATGTCCGGCATCGATCCGCTGTGCATCGAGCAGACCATGATGATGCAGCACGCGCGAGCGGATCAGGATCACCCCTTTTACACCGCGATCATCAATGCGATGCATCCGGCCCGACCCATCGTCTTCGTCGACGACGGCAAAACCTGGACGCTCAAACCCACGCAGTACGACCTGAGCGTGGTCTTTCCCGCCTACCCGCGCAATGACCAACGGCCGGACTGGCTCGCGCTGGACGGTCTGCGCGTGCCGTATCCCGTCGCTGGCGACATGTGCCGAGGACATTTTCCGTGCCTGATCGAAGCGCAATATGCCGATGAAGGAAAAGATGCCGTGGCGGCGGATCGCGCCCTGCTCGATATCGTCGATGCAAACTCGGACATGGCCAGCCGCGTGATTTCCGGACATGGTTCCGCGCAAAGCCGGCTGTTCCTGCGGCCGGGCAAATACCGCATCTCCGCGACCGACCGCGGCAATCGTGTCATCACCGCGCGCGAGGTGACGATAACCGCAGGCTCCAAGCCATGAACGACGCCATCCACACCGCCACCGCACCCAGGCCCGTCGGCGCCTATCCGCATGCACGGCGCGTGGGCAATCTTTTGTTTTTGTCCGGCGTCGGCCCGCGCGATCCGGCCACGAATGCGATTCCGGGGAATGTATACGCCTCCGACGGCACGCTCGCAGCCTACGATATTGCTGCGCAGTGCCGGCAGGTCTTCGCCAATGTGCGTGCCGTGCTCGAGGCCGCCGGCGCGCGCTGGGACGATCTCATCGACGTGACCGTCTTCCTCACCGACATGGCGCGCGATTTCGCCACGTACAACACGATCTACGCCGAGCACTTCACCGCCGCGCAGCCGTGTCGCACGACGCTCGGCATCACCGCCTTGCCGACGCCAATCGCGATCGAATTGAAGTGCATCGCCGCACTGCCGGAGAATCGCTGACATGCTCGCCCCGCCCATCGACTTCAAGAAATGGATCGACGAACACCGCCACCTGCTCAAGCCGCCGGTCGGCAACAAATGCATCGTCGATGGTGATTTCATTGTCATGATCGTCGGCGGGCCGAACGCGCGCACCGACTACCACTGGGACGAGGGTCCCGAGTTCTTCCACCAGATCGAAGGCGAAATGGTGCTCAAGGTCCAGGACGAGGGCCGCGCGCGCGACATCCCGATCCGTGCCGGCGAAGTGTTCTATTTGCCACCGCGCGTGCCGCACTCGCCGCAGCGCATGGCGAATTCCATCGGCCTGGTCATCGAACGCAAGCGCCTGGCGCACGAAAAGGATGGCCTGTTGTGGTTTTGCGAGCGCTGCAACCACAAGCTCTACGAAGAGTTCTTCACGCTCGGCAACATCGAAACCGATTTTCCCGCCGTGTTCGAGCGCTTTTACCGATCGCAAGAGGCGCGCACCTGCAAGGGTTGCGGGCATGTGAATCCGGCGCCGGAAAAGTACCGCTGAGTAATCCACGGTTCGGCAAGCACGCGCTATCCTTGCCGCGATGCTGAAATCCCTGCTGGAATTCAAACCGCGCGACGTGCCCTGGATGGTCGGCCTGCGCAATACCGCCGCGGTCGCCCTGCCGCTGGCCATGGGCGTGGCCAGTGGCCATCCGGGCGTTGGCCTGGGCATTTCCGCCGGCGCGCTCAACACCATGTTCTCGGACCAGCCGGGCCCGTACCGCCTGCGCCTGCGGCGCATGCTCGGCGCCGCTGCGGCAGCGGGAATCTCGGCCTTCGCTGGCTACACCCTGGGTGGCAACACGGCGGTCTTCGTGCCCGTCGCCCTGCTCTGGGGGATTGCCGGAGGCCTGCTTGTCGCGCTCGGCCCGGACACCGGCCGGCTGGGCCTGATCAGCATGATCTTGCTCGTCGTCACTTCGGCTGATCCACGCACACCCGCGCAGGCACTCGGCCCGGCCCTGCTGATCTTTGCCGGCGGCGTGCTGCTGATGCTGTTCGCCATCGCCGCCTGGCCCCTGCAACGCTATCGCCCCGAACGCATGGCGCTGGCGCAGACATGCCGGCAGCTGGCAGCGAGTGCGCGCCAGCGTGACGACACCGCACAAGCACCGCCGGTCACGCAGGCGTTGACCGACGTTGAAGACCTGTTGCATGGCCACGACCGCGCGCGTGGCGTGGCGATGGACACCTTGCGCGTGCTCGCCGAACTGATCGAACGCATCCGCCTGGAGTTGCTCGCGCTCGGCGGCCTGCGCGGCGGCAGCACCGAGGACGCCGCCACGCTCGGGCGCCTGCGCGAGTACGCCGCACGCGTGCTCGATGCGATCGCCGTCGCACTCGATGCCGGACAACCCGCGCTCACCGCCACGGCGGCGCTGGAGGGTTTTGATGCCGCGCAGGATGCGCTCGACCAATCCGCGGGCACGGACAATTTCCATCTGATCGCGGTTGCACATGCGCGTGCGCTGGGCGGGCAATTGCGCGCCGCCGTGCGCAACACGGACTTCGCCGGCAGCCGCGGCGAGTTGCGTCTGGCCGCGCGCGAAGCCACGCTGCCGCGCGCATTGCGCCCGCGCAACGCGCTGGCGACCCTGCGCGCGAACCTGCATTTGTCGTCGGTCGCCTTGCGTCATGCGATCCGCTGCGGCGTCTGCCTTGCCATCGCCATTGCCGGCGAACGCCTCGCCGGCATCGGCCACGGCTACTGGGTGCCGATGACCTGCGCGATCGTGCTCAAACCGGATTTTGCCGGGACCTTTCGCGTCGGATTGCTGCGCGTCGCCGGCACGCTCGCCGGCCTGGTACTGACCACCGCACTGGTGCACGTCGCGTTCGGCAATGAATGGGCGCGCATCGCCCTGCTCGCGATCCTGTGTTTCGGCTTCCGCCAGTTGACCACGATGCACTATGGCCTGGGCGTGACCTTGCTCACCGGCCTGATCGTGGTGCTGCTCAGCTTCGAGGGCATGGCGCCCGGCGACACCATGGCCGCGCGCGCGCTTGGCACGGGCCTGGGCAGTGCGCTCGCGCTCACCGCCTACGCGCTGTGGCCGACCTGGGAACGCGGCCGCGTGCGCGGCGCCCTGGCGGACCTCATCGACGCGTATCGGCAATACTTCCTTGCCGTTTCCGGCGCCGACACGCGCGTGCGCGCGGACGTGCGCGCGGCCAGCCGGCGCGCGCGCACCAACGCCCAGGCCTCGCTCGATCGCCTGCGCGGCGAACCGCGCCGCCGCGACCTCGTCGCTACGGCCGAAGGCGTCTTCGCCAACGCCAACCGTTTCCTGCGCGCGGCAATGGCCCTGGAAGCGGCGCGCCAATCCTTGCCGCCCTTCCAGGACCGCAGCGCCGTCGAGGCCTTCGCCGGCCGTGTCGAGGCGACGATGCTGGCTTTGGCGCACACCTTGCGCGAGGGCACGCCGGCCGGCGATGTGTCGCTGCGCGAGGCGCAAAGCCGGTTGCGCGACGCGTTGCGCGCCCGCGCATCGGCCGACGATCCCGTGCTCGTCGCGGCCTGGATCGACGCCAGCGATCGCATCGCCGACAGCATCGACACGCTCGCGCATTTGCTGCGGCGCGACGCCGCGCGCGGCAACGGTTAAACTTCGGCACCATGCTCAAGATCGACACGCACGCGCACATCCTGCCCGCCCGCTGGCCGAACCTGGCCGAAAAGTACGGCGACGAGCGTTTTCCGGTGATGGTCGATGCCGATGGCCGCCACCGCATCTACAAGGATGGCAAGTTCTTCCGCGAGGTCTGGGCCAACGCCTTCGATGCCGAGCACCGCATCGCCGACTACGCGAAGTTCGGCGTGCAGGCGCAGGCGATTTCCACCGTGCCGGTGCTGTTCTCGTACTGGGCCAAACCGAACCAGGCGCTGGAGTTGCACCGGTTCCTCAACGAGCACACCGCGCAGATCTGCCGCGATCATCCGCGCCACTACGCCGGCATCGGCACGGTGCCGCTGCAGTCGCCGACGCTGGCGATCCAGGAAATGGAACGCTGCGTCGAACAACTCGGCCTGCAGGGCGTGCAGATCGGTTCGCACGTGGAAAACTGGAATCTGGATGCGCCGGAATTGTTCCCATTTTTCGAAGCCGCTGCGGACCTGGGCGCGGCGATCCTCGTGCATCCATGGGACATGATGGGCCGCGAAACCATGCCCAAATACTGGCTGCCGTGGCTGGTGGGCATGCCGGCGGAACAATCACGCGCTGCATGCTGCCTGATTTTCGGTGGCGTGCTCGAGCGCCTGCCGAAGCTGCGCGTCGCCTTTGCCCACGGCGGCGGCTCGTTTCCGTACACGATCGGCCGCATCGAGCACGGCTTCCGCATGCGACCCGATCTCGTCGCCACCGACAATGCGCGCAATCCGCGCGAATACCTGCAGCGCGTGTTCTTCGATTGCTGTGTGCACGACGACCGCGCACTGCGCTATCTGCTCGATGTCGCCGGCGCTTCCCGCGTCATGCTCGGCACCGACTACCCGTTCCCGCTCGGCGAGCAGGAGCCCGGCGCCGGAATCGCCGCGCTTGGCCTTGCGCATGCCGATGAACAACGCCTCTACAGCGGCGCCGCGCTGGAATGGCTCGGCCTGCCCCCATCCCGTTTCACGTGACTGCGGAGATTTTCATGTTGCGATTCGCATCATTTCTTGTCCTTGTCCTCGCCACGGGCAGCGCCATGGCGCAGACGCCCGGCGAGTATTCGCTGGACCAGGGCATCATCAAGTTCAATGCGCCGTCCGCATGGCCGGTGATCATGCAAAAGTCCGAAGGCGATCCGCAGTTCGTCGCGTTCCAGGTCAAGGATCCGGCCGATACCGGCAGCGGCGAAGCCACGCGCGTGACCGTGGAAACACGCCTGCTCAACGACTCGAGCAACTTCCAGCCGATGGTCAATCGCGACGTGGACAAGGCCAAGCAGATGCCCGGCTACGAGCAGCGTACCGATGGCGTGGATTCCACGACCCTGCGCTATTTCGCGCGCAACGGCAAGACGAAATACGAATACCGTGAAACCTGGTACCTCAACAGCCATCTGCTCGTGCATGTGCGTTGCGCGCGGCCGCTGCTGGACAAGACCACGGCGCAATGGACGGCCGACTACGAAAAGGGATGTTCGCAAATCATGTCGTCGCTCAAGCCGCATTGATGCGACGATGACTTCCCTGACCGACGCCGCTACCGAAGCCGACGCCCTCGCCCGCGATGCCGCCGATCCGTTGGCTGCGTTCCGCGACGAGTTCCTGATTCCACCGCATGGCGACGGCCAGCAGGTCTACCTGTGCGGCAATTCGCTCGGCCTGCAGCCGCGCGCGACGCGCCAGGCCCTGCTTGACGAACTCGACGACTGGTCGCGCCTGGCGGTGGAAGCGCACTTTCGCGGCAAGCATCCGTGGATGCCCTACCACGCCGAGGTGCGCGAGCACCTGGCCGAAGTCGTCGGCGCACAGCTGCTGGAAGTGGTGGCGATGAACTCGCTCAGCGTCAACCTGCACCTGATGATGGCGAGTTTCTACCGGCCCACGCGCGAGCGCTGCGGCATCCTGATCGAGAAGAATCCGTTTCCATCCGATCGCCATGCCGTGGACTCGCAGATCCGTTTCCACGGCTTCGATCCGGCATCCGCGCTGATCGAAGTCGAGTCCGACGAGGCCGGCGGCACGATTTCCGCGTCTGCCATCGAACGCGCCATCGACGCACATGGCGCACGCACCGCGCTGGTGCTTCTGCCCGGCGTGCAATACCGCACGGGCCAGGTGTTCGACCTCAAGGCCATCACCCGACTCGCGCACGCGAAAGGCTGCATGGTCGGCTTCGATCTTGCGCACTCGGTGGGCAACGTGCCCGTGGACCTGCACGACAGCGGTTGCGATTTCGCCGTGTGGTGCAGCTACAAATACCTCAATTCCGGACCGGGCGCCGTGGCCGGCTGTTTCGTGCACGAACGCCACGCACGCGCCAATCTGCCGCGTTTCGCCGGCTGGTGGGGCCACGACCAGGCCACGCGATTTGCCATGGGACCAGAGTTTTCGCCAACGCCCGGCGCCGACGGCTGGCAGTTGTCGAATCCGCCGATCCTCGCACTCGCGCCGCTGCGCGTGTCGCTGGAGATCTTCCACCGCGCCGGCATGAGCGCCTTGCGCAAGAAATCCATCGCCCTGACCGGCTATCTGGAATCCCTGATCAGCGAACATCTGGCCGACGTGATCGACATCGCCACGCCGCGCGAACCCGCGCGTCGCGGCTGCCAGCTCTCGCTGCGCGTCAAGGGTGGACGCGAGGCCGGCCGCGCATTGTTTGCGCATCTGGAAACGCACGGCATCATCGGCGACTGGCGCGAACCGGACACCATCCGCATCGCGCCGACACCGCTGTACAACCGCCACATCGATTGCCTGCACCTCGTGCGCGGCGTGCGCGACTGGCTGGCGCCGCAACCCGCCTGAACGGCGACGCAAGCCGGGGACTTGCGTCGTAATACTGTACCCATTAGTATTGCGATAGTTGTATCCTGAAATATATCGATGAGCGCACTTCCGCCCTGCCCCAGCTTCGATGCCATCGAATCGAGCATCGCCCGTGTCGCCACGCGCCTGCATGGCGCGCCGGTGCGCGATATCGTGTTGTTGCGCCTGATCAAGCATCTGTCGGCGCGGTTCACCGCGCATGTGGGCCGGATGGTGCGGCCGGCCGGACTGAACGAAGTCAGCTTTCGCACCCTGATGATGCTGTTCGCCAATGCCGAAACCGGCATGCATGCCTCCCAGCTCAGCGAAGCCGCCGGCGAAACCCGCGCCAACATGACGCGCATCTGCGACGATCTCTCGCGCAAGGGCCTGCTGCGGCGCCGCGCGGGCATCGCCGACCGCCGCCGCGTGGTGCTGGAAATCACGCGCAAGGGCGCGGCCTTGATCGAACGCCTGTTGCCGAGGATGTGGAATGAGCTGGACCTGGGCATGCGCGCGTTGAGCGCAAGGGACAAGCTCGACCTGGAACGCCTGTTGAAGAAACTCGCCGCGGCGCTGGACGCCAAGGAGCACACCGCATGATCGCCCTTCGCCCCGGACTGCTCGCCGCCGGCATCGTCCTGCTCACCGGCTGTGCGATCCCGCCACGCCCGACGCATCCGGACCTGACCGCCACCGCGCCGCTGGCCGGCGTCGGATCGTCGTCGACCGCGGCATGGCCGGATGCGCAGTGGTGGCAGCGCTACGGCGACGAACAACTCGACCATCTGCAAGCACTCGCCTTGCGCAGCGCGCCGACGCTGGCCGTCGCCCGCGCGCGCTTCGACCAGGCCATGCGGCAGACCGACGTGGTGCGCGCCGAGGGCGGATTGAGCATTTCCGGTTCCGCGCAGGTGCAGCGCGATCGCTTGAGCGAACATGGCCTGATTCCGAGCAGGTTCCTCGGCTTCACCTGGTACAACCAGGGCGACCTGGGCGTGCAGTTCCAGTACGACTTCGACTTCTGGGGCAGCCATGGCGCGGACATCGCCGCGGCGACCAGCCGCGCGCGTGCCGCGCAAGCCGAGCGTGCCGCGGCGCAATCCGTGCTTACTGCCGCCGTCGCGCAAACGTATTTCCAGTGGCAGGCCGACCAGGCGCGTCTCGCCATCCTGCGCGAAATCGTCACCGGTTACGAACACGGGCGCGCCATCGTTGCCGCGCGCGCGCGCCAGGGCCTGGACGCCGACGACAACGTGCATCGCGCCGACGCCGATCTGGCTGCGGCACGCGAGCAGATCGCCACGATCGAAGGCGACGCGCGCATCCAGCAGGCCGCGCTTGCCGGATTGCTTGGCGCCGCGCCAGCCGAGCTGCCCGCGCTCGTCGCCCGACCGCTTCCGTCCGCGGATACGGCGTTGCCCGCCGACGCCGGACTCGACCTGCTGGCGCGCCGCGCCGATGTCGCCGCCAGCCGCTGGCGCGTGGAAGCCGCCCTGAAGGACGTCGATGTGGCGCGCGATGCGTTCTATCCCGACCTGAGCCTGTCGGCGATGGCGGGATTGTCATCGATCGACCTGGGCAAGCTGCTCAGTCCCGGTAGTGCGGTGGTTGCTGCCGGTCCGGCCTTGCATTTGCCGATCTTCGAAGGCGGTCGCCTGCGCGCGCGCTTTGGCGTTTCCAAAGCTGCGCTCGGTGCCGCCGTGGCCGACTACAACGCCGCCGTGGTCGACGCCGCGCACGATGCGGCCACGCAAGCGTTGTCGCTGCGGCAAATCCGTGAGCGGCAGGAACAGAACGCATTGCAGCTGGCGGCACAGCAAAGGTTGCTCGCCAGTGCGCGCGCGCGCATGCAACGCGGCCTGACCGACGCCATCCCGGTGCTCGACGCGGCGCGCACGCTGGATCGCCAGCGCGACGCGACCGTACAGCTGGATGCCGCGGCGTTGGCCGCCGAAATTTCCCTCACACGAGCGCTCGGCGGCGGCTATCGCGCCGAAGCAGCACTCGAACCCACGCCCCCCGGAGCCCACTCGCCATGAGCGATTCCCCGATTGCCAACGACACCGGCAATGGCAAGCGCCGCCGCCTGCTGCTGATCATCGCCACCGTCTTCATCGTCGCCGGCATCGCCTGGCTGGCATTGTGGTGGCTGGTGTTTTCCCTGCGCGAAGTCACCGATGATGCCTACGTCAACGGCAACCAGGTAATCGTGTCCTCGCAGGTACCCGGCACCGTGACCGCGATCCTCGCCGACGACACCCAGCGCGTCGACGCCGGGCAGGTGCTGGTCAAGCTCGATCCCACCGATTCCGACCTCGCCTTGGCGAAGGCGCAAAGTGCATTGGCACAGGCCGTGCGCCAGGTGCGCCAACAGACGCAGATGGCTGGCCAATACGACGCCGCCATCGCCGCGCAGCGCGAAAACCTCGCTCGCGCGCAAGCCGACCTCAAGCGCCGCGAGCCGCTGCTCGCCGAACACGCGGTGGCGCCGGAAGAAGTCGCGCACGCGCGCCAGGCCGTGGCCGATGCGCAGGCGGCGCTCGACGCCGCCACGCGCCAATCCGCCGCCGCGCACGCGCTGGTCGACGGCACCTCCATCGCCGACAACCCGCTGGTGCAGCAGGCACGCGCGGCATACCGCGAGGCGTGGGTGAACGCGCATCGCAATGCGATCGTCGCGCCGGCATCGGGATACGTCGCCCAGCGCAGCGTGCAGATCGGCCAGCGCATCCAGCCCGGACAGGCGCTGCTCACCATCGTGCCGCTGCACGATTTGTGGGTCGATGCGAATTTCAAGGAAAGCCAGCTGGCGCACATCCGCATCGGCCAGAAGACCACGGTGCACACCGATGTCTATGGCGGCGACGTGACCTACGCCGGCCGTGTCGAAGGCCTCGCCGCGGGCACCGGCGGCGCCTTCGCCCTGCTGCCCGCGCAGAATGCCTCGGGCAACTGGATCAAGGTCGTGCAACGCGTGCCGGTGCGCATCGCACTCGATGCAAAGCAACTCGAAAAGCACCCGCTTCGCGTGGGCCTGTCCACCGAAGTGACGGTCGATACGCACGATCGCAACGGCGCGATGCTGGCACCGACGCCGTCGACCAGGGCCGTGGCGCAAACCACGGTTTACAGCGCGGACTTCGCGGCGGCCGACGCGGCGGCGGATGCCATCGTCAAGGCCAATTTGAGTCACTGACAAGAACATCGTCATGCCGGCAGGGATTGCCGGCATCCAGACTGCATGGATGCCGTCCGTGGCAACTGGATTCCCCTCGGCTCGCTGGCGCAAGCCTCGACCATGCCGGAATGACGAGCAAATTGAACTCGACCATGCCCGACATCGATCTTCCGACAACCGAACGCGCCCCGCCCCTGCGTGGCGCTGCGCTCGCCGCCATGACCGTGGCGGTGGCGGTCAGCACCTTCATGGAGGTGCTGGACCTGACCATCGTCAACGTGTCGGTGCCGCACATCGCCGGCAGCCTTGGCGTGAGCGCGCAGGAAGGCACCTGGGCGATCAGCTCGTATTCCCTCGCCAGTGCGGTGATGCAGCCACTCACCGGCTGGATCGCCAAGCAGTTCGGCGAAGTGCGCACGTTCTGCATTTCCGTGCTGCTGTTCGTGGCGATGTCGATGCTGTGCGGCATGGCCACGAGCATGCCGATGCTGGTCGTCGCGCGATTGCTGCAAGGCGCCGGCTCCGGGCCGATGGTGGCGCTGTCGATGGCGCTGCTGCTCAACAACTATCCGGATGCAAAAAAAGGCATCGCGCTGGCGGTGTGGGCGATGACCGTAGTAATCGCGCCGATCTTCGGGCCGATCCTCGGCGGTTGGCTGACCGACAACTATTCCTGGCCGTGGATCTTCTACATCAACGTGCCGGTGGGCCTGCTCGCTGCGATCGTGACCTGGAACCTGCTGCGCGAACGCGAATCGAAAATCGTGCGCACGCCGATCGACAAGGTTGGCCTGTTCCTGCTCATTCTCGGCGTCGGCTGCCTGCAATTCATGCTCGACAACGGCAACGACAAGGACTGGTTTTCCTCGCCGATGATCCTGACGCTCGGCATCGTCGCCGTCGTCGCCCTGGTGTTCTTCGTCGCCTGGGAATTGACCGACCGGCACCCGGTCGTCGACCTGCACCTGTTCTCCAAGCGCAATTTCGCCGTCGGCGTCACCGCGCTGTCGTTGGGCATGGTGGCGTTCTTCGGCATCAACGTGGTGTTTCCGCTGTGGCTGCAGATCACCCTGGGCTACACGGCGACGTGGGCGGGCCTGGCCACCGCGCCGGTCGGCATCCTCGCCTTCCTGATCTCGCCGATCATCGGCAAGAACATCCAGCGCCTGGAATTGCGCTGGGTGACGACGTTCGCCTTCATCGTGTTCGGCATCACCTCGATCTGGTTCGCGAGCTTTCCCACCGACGCCTCGTTCGGCCAGCTCGTGGTGCCGCGCTTTCTGATGGGCATCGGCATCGCCTGCTTCTTCGTGCCGCTCAATCAGGTCATCGTGTCGGGGCTGCAGCCGGATGAAATCGCCTCCGCCTCGGGCCTGGCGAACTTCTTCCGCACCATCGCCGCGAGCTTCTCCACCGCGGTCACCGTGACGATCTGGCAGCACCGCGGCGACTACCACCACGCCATGTTGGCCGAGCACCTGAACCAGGCCAGCCCCGCCACGCAAGGCTACCTCGACCATCTGTACGCCTTTGGCGCAACGACGCAGCGCGCCTGGGCCTTGATCGAAGGCATCGTCTCGCGCGAATCGCTCACGCTCGCGGTGAACGACGTGTTCCTGCTGTGCGCCGCGTTGTTCTTCGTGATGATCCCGATCGTGTGGATCGCCAAACCGCCGTTCGGCAATGCGGGCGGTGCGGTGGGGCATTGAGAAATCTCAACGCCGACCGGTGCGCCGCCTAGAGTCGTCCTGACCAATAAGCCTGGGCGCTTGCGGTGTGGGGCAATCGCAAGCACCTGAACGGTGTCGCCCGTTTCCCGGAAAATCAGGCTGAACGGGAACCCGCGCAGCGACGCGCGCCGAATGTCCGGCGTTTGAACCACCTTGTAGCGATGCGGCGCTTCGCAAACCCGAAGTAGCGCCGCCCGGAATGAGGCGTGATAGCGCCGCCCCAATCCTTCTGCGCGCGCATCGTAGTAAACGACCTGTTCTTCGTGCTCCAGCGCCGCAGCGGGATGCAGCACGTAGTTCATTTCAAGCGTGCCCGTACCCGCCGCTCAAGTTCGGTGGCCGTAACCAGTTTGACCCTGCCCGCATCGATCTCACGCGCGCGCCGTGACGCCTCATCGAGCCAGAGCTTTTCTGCTTCGCCCTCAGATAACTCCTCAAGACTCGCCAGTAACCGCTGCGCAAGTTTTGCGCGCTTTGCGACGGGAAGTTCGAGGGCTTCTTTTTCCAGAGCGTTCGATTTCATGCCCGACATGCTACCACCCAATTTCGCGAATGCGAATTCCAACTCACGCCACCCTCAAAACATGTGTTTCTCGATCCCCAGCTGCGCAAGGATCTTGCTGGCGATTTCCTCGATCGAGGTATGCGTGGTGTTCTGAACCGGGATGTTTTCGCGGCGGAACAACTTGTCCGCTTCGGACAGTTCATGCCGGCATTGCTCGATTTTCGCGTAGCGGCTGCCAGGCTTGCGCGCCTCGCGCACCTGTGCGAGGCGCTGCGCTTCGATGCTCAGGCCGTATAGTCGCTTGCGGAAAGGCACCAGGCGCTTGGGCAGTTCAAGCTTTTCGAGGTCTTCCTCGGTGAGCGGATAGTTCGCCGCCTTCACGCCGTAATGCAGGGCCATGTACAGGCAGGTCGGCGTCTTGCCCACGCGCGATACGCCGACAAGGATGACGTCGGCATCGGCATAGTTCACATCGATGCCGTCGTCGTGCGTCAGCGCATAGTTGGTCGCGTTGATGCGCGATTCGTACTCGGCGAAGTCGGTGAGCCCATGCGCCTTGCCCACGCGCGGCGAGCGCTTGGTGCCCAACTCATGTTCCAGCGGCGCGATGAACGGCGCGAACACGTCCAGCATCAAGGCGCCACAGGTGGCGAGGATTTCGGTCAGCACCGGATCGACCACGGTGTTGACCACGATCGGCCTTATGCCGCTCACGGTGAAGACGTTGCGGATGCGCGCGGCGGCGCCATGCGCCTTTTCCTCGTCGTCGACGAAGGGAATGCGCACCGTGTCGAATTCGATGCCGTCGAACTGGGTCAACACGGAATGGCCGATGGTCTCGGCGGTGATGCCGGTGCCGTCGGAGACAAAGAAGATGGGGCGGTGCATGGGGCAAGTGTACGTGACGTTTGCAGAAATTCGTCATTCCGGCAGGGACTGCCGGAATCCAGGACACTAGGATATGAGTTGTTCTACGCTGGGAGGCGACCATCCTTGGCATCTGGATCCCGGCAACCCTTGCCGGGATGACGAGCAGAAACCTTGTTTCGCCGCCCGTAAACCCCGAAAATTGGCATCTTTTCCGCGCCCTGCGCGACCATCCCCGCATTTTCCGGAGTTTGAACGTGAGCGAACTGGTTTTGTGGCTCGATCAACTGCGCCTGTCCGACCTCGGCAAGGTCGGCGGCAAGAACTCATCCTTGGGCGAAATGATCGGCAATCTCGCCAAGCTCGGCGTTTCCGTGCCGGGCGGCTTTGCGACCACGGCGGACGCATTCAAGCAGTTCATCGCGCAATCGGGACTCGCCGAACGCATCCAGAAGAAGCTCGCCGCTCTGAACGTCGACGATGTCGATGCCCTCACCGGCGCAGGGAGCGAAATCAGAAAGTGGGTGATCGATACGCCGCTGATCCCGGAATTCGACAAGGCCGTGCGCGATGCGTACGCGGCGTTGTGTGAGAATGCTGGGGCAAAGAATATTGCGGTTGCCGTGCGCTCGTCCGCGACCGCGGAAGACCTGCCCGACGCTTCCTTCGCCGGCCAACAGGAGACCTTCCTCAATGTCAGTGGCGCCGACGACGTGATCCACAAGGTCAAGGAAGTCTTCGCCTCGTTGTACAACGACCGCGCGATCGCCTACCGCGTGCATCACGGCTATGCGCACGAGGACGTGTTCCTTTCCGCCGGTGTGCAGCTGATGGTGCGCTCGGATGTCGGCGCCTCGGGCGTGCTGTTCACGCTCGATACCGAATCCGGCTTCCGCGACGCGGTGTTCGTGACGGCCAGCTACGGCCTGGGCGAAATGGTCGTGCAAGGCGCGGTCAATCCGGACGAGTTCTACGTCTACAAGCCGACGCTCAAACTCGGCAAGCCGGCGATCCTGCGCCGCGCGCGCGGCGCCAAGCAGCAGCGCATGGTGTACTCGAGCAAACCCGGCGAGCGCGTGCGCATCGAGGATGTGCCCGCCGCCGATCGCGCGCGGTTCTGCATTTCCGACGCCGACGTGCACGAACTGGCCAAGCAGGCGCTGGTGATCGAACAGCACTACGGCCGACCAATGGACATCGAGTGGGGCAAAGACGGCGCGACCGGCAAGATCTACATCCTGCAGGCGCGGCCGGAAACGGTGAAATCGCGTGCGCGCGCAACGCAGATCGAGCGCTTCCAGCTCAGGCAGCGCGGCACGGTGCTCGCCGAGGGCCGCGCGATCGGCCAGAAGATCGGCGCCGGCACGGCGCGCGTGATCCGTTCAATCAAGGACATGAATCGCGTGCAGGCCGGCGATGTACTCATCGCCGACATGACCGATCCGGACTGGGAACCGGTGATGAAGCGCGCCGCGGCAATCGTTACCAATCGCGGCGGCCGCACCTGCCACGCCGCGATCATCGCGCGCGAGCTCGGCGTGCCGGCCGTCGTCGGCACCGGCGATGCGCTATCGAAGATTCCCGATGGCGCACAGGTCACCGTGTCCTGCGCCGAGGGCGACACCGGTTTCATCTACGACGGCCAGCTCGCGTTCGAGAAAGTCACGGCGGACCTGGACAAGATGCCGCCGGCGCCACTCAAGATCATGATGAACGTGGCCAATCCCGAGCGTGCGTTTGATTTTGCCATGCTGCCGAACGCGGGCGTCGGCCTGGCGCGGCTGGAGATGATCATCGCCAGCCACATCGGCCTGCATCCGAAAGCCCTGCTCGAATTCGACCAGCAGGACGCGGAAACGAAAAGGAAAATCCGGGACCGTATTGGCGACGAAGATCCGGTTGATTTCTACGTCAACCGCCTCGCCGAAGGCATCGCCACAATCACGGCATCCGTGGCGCCCAATCCGGTGATCGTGCGCCTGTCCGATTTCAAGACCAACGAATACGCCAACCTGATCGGCGGAGCGAAATACGAGCCGCACGAGGAAAACCCGATGCTCGGTTTCCGCGGCGCGTCGCGCTATGTCGATCCGAGTTTCAAGGATGCGTTCGAGCTCGAATGCCGCGCCATGAAAAAAGTGCGCGAGGAAATGGGACTGGCAAACGCGTGGGTCATGATCCCGTTCGTGCGCACGCTCGAAGAAGGCCGCAAGGTCATCGACGTGCTCGCCGAATTCGGCCTCAAAAAAGGCGAGAACGGACTGAAAGTCATCATGATGTGCGAGGTGCCGTCGAACGCGTTGCTGGCCGACGAATTCCTCGACATCTTCGACGGCTTCTCGATTGGCTCGAACGATCTGACCCAGCTCACGCTCGGCCTCGACCGCGATTCGGGCATCGTCGCGGGCCTGTTCGACGAGCGCGATCCGGCGGTCAAGAAGATGCTGTCGATGGCGATCCAGACCGCGAAAAAGAAAGGCAGGTACATCGGCATCTGCGGACAAGGCCCGTCCGACCATCCGGACCTGGCGCAGTGGCTGATGGAACAAGGTATCGAATCGGTTTCGCTCAATCCCGATACCGTCGTCGATACATGGCTGGCCTTGGCAAAGTCGAAGGAAAACGCATGAAGACCGCAACGCTGTTCGCTTGTGCTGCGCTGGCATCTTTCGGCATCGGCGCCAATGCCGCATCGTTTTCGTTCGACGACGTCGCCAAGCTCGTTTCCCTGAGCGATCCGCAAATCTCGCCAGATGGGAAAAGCATCGTCGTGGTGCGTTCCACGCCGGACTGGAAAACCGACAAGAACAAACTCGAACTCGATCTGGTCGACGCGAAGACCGGCGCACAGCGCGCGCTCACGTTTGAACGTGAGGGTGTCTCGTCTCCACGATGGTCGCCGGATGGAACGCGCCTTGCCTTTCTCGCCAAGTCCGCCTTGCCCAAGGATGCGGATGGCAAGGATGGCGACGCAAAGGATGATGGCGATGCGAAAGCACAGATTTTCGTGATGTCGATGTCCGGCGGCGATGCCGTGCGCATCACCAAGGCAATACAAGGCGTCGACGAATTCACCTGGAGCCCGGACGGCACGCGCATCGCCTTCCTGACCGAAGATCCACCGGTCAACGAAAAGGCGATCAAGGAACACAACAAATCGTTCCAGGTCACCGACGGACATTTTCTGCTGCGCGAGGCGCTCGCGCCGACGCATGCGTGGATCGTGTCGACCAAGGGTGGCGACGCCAAGCAACTCACCCACGGCACGTACAGCCTCAAGAACGACCAGGATGCGCCCGCGCCGCTGGTTTTCAGCCGCGACGGCAAGCGCATCGTGTTCACGAAATATCCCTCGCCCTACTGGGGCCCGTCGTTCCGCAGCGTGATCGCATCGGTGGGCGTCGACGGCGGCGAGCCACAGACCCTGGTCGATGCCCAGGGTTCGACGGATTTCGCCTACGCACCGGACAGCGATCGCTTCGCCTTCCGGCGCTCGCGCAATGGCGATCAGAACAATGGCAATGCCGTGTATGTCGGTGTCGGTGGCAAGATCAGCGACGCCACTGCCGCACTGGCGCGCAATTTCAATGGCTATGCCTGGCTGCCCAACGGCAAGGCGCTGCTGACATTCGGTGAATTGGGCACAAACTCCGTGATCTGGGAGCAGCCGGTCGATGGCAAGGCGAAACTGCTGGATCTGGGCGATGTGCAGGTTTCATCCGCACTGAGTGTTTCCACGCACGGTGCGTTCGCTTTCATCGGTGCAACGTCGACGCAACCCGCCGAGTTGTACGTGATGGAATCGCCGCAGGCCAAGCCGCGCCGGCTGACCGACGTGAACGCGTTCGTCGCCAAGCTCGACCTCGGCCGCAGCGAATCGATCGCGTGGAAAACCGAAGACGGATTCAACGCCGATGGCGTGCTCACCTACCCGCCGGGTTTCGACAAGGCAAAAAAATATCCGCTGGTGCTGCAAATCCACGGCGGACCGGAAGCCGGTTCCACCGCGCGTTTTTCCCCGTTGACGCAACTGCTGGCCGCGCCCGGTTTCATCGTGTTCCAGCCCAATTATCGCGGCAGCACGAATCTTGGCGACGCCTACCAGCACGCAATCTTCCGCGACACCGGCGCCGGTCCCGGCAAGGACGTGATGGCCGGCGTGGACGCCGTGAACAAGCTCGGTTTCGTCGATGCGAACCGCATCGGCGTGTCCGGCTGGTCCTACGGCGGCTACATGACGACGTGGCTCACGGGCCACTACGCCATCTGGAAGGCGGCGGTGTCCGGCGCTGCGCTCACCGACTGGGTGATGGACTACACCATCGCCTACTACCAGATGGGCGACACGTACTTCTTCGGTGGCTCGCCGTGGATCGCCAAGTACGCCGACATCTGGCGCGAACAATCACCGATTCAGTATGCGCAAAACGTGAAGGCGCCCACGTTGATCATGGGCGACGTCGGCGACCCCAACGTGCCGCTGGTCAACAGCTACGAGTGGTACCACGCCCTGCGCGACAACGGCGTCGAGGTGCAATTCGTCGCTTACCCTGCCGATACGCATTTCCCGCGCGACATCGTGCAGACGGTGGATGTGTACCGCCGTTGGGTGGGGTGGATGGAAACGTATCTGAAATAACCCAGCGATCGTATTGCAGGCACTGCCCCCATCCGCCTTCGGCACCTTCCCCCGCGCAGCGGGGGAAGGAAAAGCTGCGCGCCGCTCGATGGACTAACCGCCGATGAAATCGGCCTTGCCCAACTCCACGCCGTTGTGGCGCAGGATGTTGTACGTCGTCGTGATGTGGAAATAGAAATTCGGCATCGCGTAGTAGCGCAGGTAATCCAGACCGTTGTCGAAATGCTTGTCGCCATGACGCATTTTCAGCGTAAGCGGCTTGCTTTCGCTGCCGGTGAAGTTCGCCGCGGGAATGCTGTTGATGAAGTCCCGCACCTTGGCCACACGGGCCTTCAGTTCCGCAAACGTGGTTTCGTTGTCCGGATGCGACGGCACCTCGACGCCACCCAGGCGCGCCGCAGCGCCTTTGATCATGTCGCAAGCGATCTGCACCTGGCGCGTGAGCGCAAACATGTCCGGTGCCAGGCGCGCACCGGTCAGCACGGTTTCATCGATCTTCTTCGCCGTGGCGAATGCCGCGCCCTTGTCGAGGATCGCGGACAAACTGCCGAGCATGCGATTGGCGATCGGAACGGTCATTTCGTACATCGTGACTTGCATGGGAACTCCGCTGGGTTGAAAAATGACGGCGGAATTCTACTCCCTCCTCTGCGCCGAACGAACACCTCCGCAAGCCTGGAGCCAACAGCTACAATGCAGCTTGGAGAACTTCTTGAACCGTAGCGAGCGAAGGCAGATTGCGGGTCGCCGGAGCGCAGGAAGCGGAGCTTACTCGAATGTAAATGAGCATTCCGAGCACCGCCGGCACGCGAGCTGCCGAGCGCAGCAGGTTCCAGAAGTTCGATCAAGGCCCCGTAGCTCAGCTGGATAGAGCGCGCCCCTCCTAAGGGCGAGGTCGCCCGTTCGAATCGGGCCGGGGTCGCCAGCCTCAATGCAGCGCACGAGTGCTACGGGGAAGGCCCGGCGTGCGGCAGTTCCCACGCGTCAAAGCCCTGCGCAAACACCGTGTCGACTGGCCCGGCTATCGTGGTCAGTATGGCAAAGCTATTTTGTGTCGATGCCCCCGAAAAACACTTTCCGGGCGTCCCGAAGTTCGTGCCGTCACATGCAGAATCAGCATTTGTGAATGCCTTTTCTCCGCAGCCGCTTGCAAACGACATCAAATCCGCACAAGGCGTAACTCGATTCAGACTGAAAAGCTCCCCGATCACCATAGCTGTCGACCAGCAAACTTCATCTACGTTGCCGCCAAAGGCACTTGCAAACACGAAACCCAATGTGTTCGGTTGGTATGCGCCTGTAAACGGGGCCATTAGGCCAATACCGTCCTGCAATCCCATCGAAGTTCCCGTAGTCGTCAGCAGTACTTCATCGCGCGGCAAGTTGCCGGGGTCATGAACAGTCAACTTGATATTGAATGGCTCCAACACCGCACGTGTGCATGCCGCTATCTGAGCGAACGTGTCACTGGAGTACGCAAACGGCTGCACCGTAACCGCCCCATAGATAACCGACGAATAACGATTAACGGCATTGTCATTGCCAGCGTAGATAGGACAGCCACCAATACAAGTGTTGAGATAGACAAGCTTCGGAGCAGATGCAGTTTGAATGGCTGCTGAGGATTTGGCAGTTGCACATGACAGCACTGCGCCAAAGACTGCTGCAAGAAACATGAATTGGGATTTCATCGGTTGATCACCTGCTGTGCACTACCGATTGTTACGATATTTGGCGCTTTGACCTGACACACCCTGACAAACAGCCGAGACCCAACCAGTTTTGCTATAATTTTCAGCTATTTCGCGCCGTTCATAGGCGCGATTCCCGTCACTCTGGAGCACCTATGTCCGCATCCATCCTTTCCGCCCTCGGCCTCAAACAAACCGAATCCGGCACGTATCTGGGCAATGGCGAATGGTCGAAATCGACCGGCGCCGGCGTCATCGAAGTGCTCAATCCGAGCACGCAGGAAGTCATCGGTCGCGTCAATGCCACCTCGCCAGACGACTACGAAACCATCGTCAAGCGCGCGCAGGAAGCCTTCAAGCACTGGCGCGCGGTGCCGGCGCCGCGGCGCGGCGAAGCCGTGCGCCTGTGCGGCGAAGCACTGCGCAAGCACAAGGACGCGCTGGGTTCGCTGGTCGCGCTGGAAATGGGCAAGATCAAGCCCGAGGGCGACGGCGAAGTGCAGGAGATGATCGACATCGCCGACTTCGCGCTTGGCCAGTCGCGCATGCTGTACGGCTCGACCATGCACTCCGAACGCCCCGGCCATCGCATGTACGACCAGTATCATCCGCTTGGCCTCGTCGGCATCATCAGCGCGTTCAACTTCCCGGTTGCGGTGTGGGCGTGGAATGCGTTCATCGCCGCGGCCTGCGGCGACATCTGCATCTGGAAACCCTCGCCGAAGACGCCGTTGTCGGCGATCGCCGCGCTGAAAATCTGCAACGCCGCGCTCACGGCCGGCGGCTTCCCGGACCTGTTCTTCCTCTTCAATGACGCGGGTAGTGAACTCGCTGCAAAGTTCGTGGACGATCACCGCATCGCGCTGATCAGCTTCACCGGCTCGACTGCGGTCGGCCGCCACGTCGGCGAGCGCGTGGCCAAGCGCATGGGCCGTTCGTTGCTGGAACTCGGCGGCAACAACGCCATCATCGTCGATGAAACGGCGGACCTGAAACTCGCGATCCCGGCGATCGTGTTCGGCGCCGTCGGCACCGCCGGCCAGCGTTGCACCACCACGCGCCGCCTGTTTGTGCACGAATCGATCTACGACAACGTGGTCGACAAACTGGTCGGTGCCTACCAGCAGGTCGAGAAGAAGATCGGCGATCCGACCCTGGCGACGACATTGATGGGCCCGCTCAACAGCCCGGACGCGGTCAAACGCTACACGAGCGCCATCGAAAAGGCCCGCGCATCCGGCGGCAAGGTGCTCACCGGCGGCAAGGCGCTCACCGACCGCCCCGGCAATTTCGTGCTGCCGACGATCATCTCGGGACTGAAGAATTCCGATGAGGTGGTGCAGACCGAAACCTTCGCGCCGATCCTGTACGTGATGCCGTTCAAGAGCATCGACGAGGCGATCCATGCGCACAACGGCGTGCCGCAGGGATTGTCGTCGGCGATCTTCACCCAGAACGTGAAGGCGGCCGAAGCCTTCCTGTCCAGCGCGGGATCCGACTGCGGCATCGCCAACGTCAACATCGGCACGTCCGGCGCGGAAATCGGCGGTGCGTTCGGCGGCGAAAAGGAAACCGGCGGTGGCCGCGAATCCGGATCGGATGCGTGGAAGGCCTACATGCGCCGCCAGACCAACACGATCAACTATTCGGACGCGTTGCCGCTGGCGCAGGGCATCAAGTTCGAGTTTTGACCCGGCCCGCGTTTGTTCCGCCAGCATGTGCATGTTATGATAATGCACATGCTGCGGAGCATCCGATGAAAACCGACCGCGTCACGCTGCTCATCTCGCCCGACGACAAGCGCCAACTGCAAAGTCTGGCCGAGGATCGCGGCGTCACCGCCAGCGAACTGGTGCGCCAGGCCGTGCAGGCGTACGGCGCGAGCTCCATCGATGAAACGCGCGAACTGGCCGCGCTCACGGCCGAGCTGCGCGGTGCGATTCCGGCCATGCGCAAGAGTTTGCGCGACGCGAATACTACCGCTGAGCGCACCATCGCCGCACTGGGCGACAGGACGCAATTCAAGATCGCCGAAGCACCGGCGCGCTACCGCGCCGGCAAGCGCCGGGCACGCTGATGGGCGTTCTCGCCGATGCCATTTCCGCGCTCAAGGACGTGCTGCAGATGCGCGGTGACATGGATCGCCTCGCACGCAACGTCGAATCGTTGACGCAGCTCATGACCGATCTCGACCGCCGCCTGATCCGCATCGAGACGATGGTCGAAATGGCCGGCAAACGCGCGGCTGCCCCGCCGCGGCTGCCAAAAAAATAGTCCGGCGTGTACGCGCTCGCAAAATCCTTCCTGTTCTGCCTCGACGCCGAACGCGCGCACGATCTTGCGCTGGCCTCGATCGAAGCGGCCTATCGCACGGGTTTGAATCCCCTGCTCGCGGCCAAACCCACCGCATTGCCGACGCGAGTCTTCGGCGTCGACTTTCCCAACCCGGTTGGCCTCGCCGCCGGGCTCGACAAGAATGGCGCCCATATCGATGCGCTGGCGGCGCTGGGATTCGGATTCATCGAAATCGGCACGACCACGCCTCGTGCGCAGCCCGGTAATCCGAAGCCGCGCATGTGGCGCTTGCCGGAACATCTCGCGGTGATCAATCGCCTGGGTTTCAACAACGCCGGCGTCGATGCGCTGGTGCGCAACGCCGAACGCGCGCGTTTTTCCGGCGTTCTCGGCATCAACATCGGCAAGAACAAGGACACGCCGAACGAACGCGCCATCGACGATTATCTTTTTTGCCTCGAGCGCGTGTATGCGCGTGCGAGCTATGTCACGGTGAACATTTCTTCGCCGAACACGCAAGGCCTGCGCGATTTGCAGGAGGAAGAAACCCTCAAACGTTTCATCGGCACCCTGCGCGATGCCCAGGAACGCCTTGCGACCCGACACGGCGCACGCAAGCCGATGTTGCTCAAGATCGCACCCGATCTTTCCGAACCCGAACTCGACGGCATCGCACAGGTACTGCTGGCCGCGAAAATCGACGGCCTGATCTGCACCAATACCACGGTCGATCGCGGCATGATTGCCGGCGCGACGCATTCGGAAGAAACCGGAGGTTTGTCCGGCAAGCCATTGTTTCAAAAAGCAACATTCGTGCTTGATGGCATGGCACGGCGGCTCGACGGCAAGATCCCGCTGGTCGGCGTCGGCGGTATTCTTTCCGGTGCGGACGCCGCGGCAAAGATCGCCTCCGGCGCGAGCCTGGTGCAGTTCTACAGCGGCATGATCTACCGCGGACCGGCCCTGATCGGCAAATCGGTCGAGGCCATTCGCAGGCAGCTTGCGCAATGAAGCCGGATACCCTGAATGAGTCGGATTACCGCGTCACTGAACTGGCGGATCTGTCGCGCCGCAACAGTTTTCGCGTGCCGGCGCGCGCGCAATGGCTGATCGAAGTGGGCGATGCCGGCGCCCTGCCCGAAGTGTTCGGTCTTGGTGCGGTGCGGCGCTCGCCACTGCTGGTGCTCGGCGAAGGCAGCAACGTGTTGCTGACCCGCGACTGGCCCGGAGCGGTGCTGTCGATTGTTGCACGCGGGATCCGCATCCTCGATGCTCGCGGCGACAACACCCGGGTGCGCGTGGAAGCCGGCGAAAACTGGAACGACTTCGTGCACTGGTCGCTTGGCCAAGGCTTTGCGGGTCTGGAAAACCTGGCCCTGATTCCCGGCAGCGTCGGCGCCGCGCCGATCCAGAACATCGGCGCCTATGGCGTGGAAGTGCGCGAGTTCATCGAGACCGTCGAAGCATTCGATCGCCGCACGGGCCAAGTCGTGCGGCTCGACAACGCCGCCTGCGGCTTTGCCTACCGCGACTCGTTGTTCAAGCGCGACGCGGATCGTTACCTCGTCTGCGCCGTCGAATTCCTGCTGCCGCGCCGGCGCGAGCTGCGCCTGGATTACGCCGGCATGCGTGAAGAACTTGCGGCGATGAAAATCGACACGCCAAATCACGCCACCGTTGCCGAAGCCGTGATGCGCCTGCGCACGCGCAAGCTGCCAAATCCCGCGCAGATCGGCAATGCGGGCAGTTTTTTCAAGAATCCGCTGGTGTCAGCAGCACAGGCCGACACGTTGCGCAGCGCGAATCCCGCACTGCCGGTATGGCCGGGCGATGACGGCCAATGCAAATTGTCCGCCGCCTGGCTGGTCGAGGCCTGCGGCTTCAAGGGTGTGCGCGAAGGCGATGCCGGCGTATCGGAACGCCACGCGCTGGTGCTGGTCAATCATGGCGCCGCAACCGGCGCGCAATTGTGGGCGTTGGCACAGCGAATCATCGAAGCGGTGTACGTGAGGTTTGAGGTGCGTCTGGAACCCGAACCGCGCATCGCCTGACGTCGAATTGTTTCAAATAGCAGGAGTATCTCCATGTATTTGCACAATAAATCAAGACCGATTGCGCTGGCGATCTGGCTCGGTTGCGCACTCGCCTTCGGCGGCATCTCATCGGTCATGGCCGAAGCGCCGCCGTCTTCGACCACGCAGGAAAATGTGTTGCATTCCACGCTGGAAAACGGCCTGCGCGTGGTGATCGTGCGCGATACGCTGGCACCGATGGTGACCACGCAGATCACCTACATGGCCGGCAGCTACGAAACCCCCGCGGGATTTCCCGGGACCGCCCACGCGCTCGAGCACATGATGTTCCGCGACAGCCACGGACTGAGCGGCTCGCAGTTGAACGAAATGACCGGCAAGATGGGCGCCGAGAACAATGCCTTCACCACCAATGATGCCACCCAGTACTATTTCGTGGCACCGGCGCAATACGTGGATCTTCTGCTCAAGATCGAGGCCACGCGCATGCGCGGCGCGCAGCTTTCCGACAAGGATTGGGGGCTGGAAAAAGGCGCGATCGAACAGGAAGTGTCGCGCGACATCTCCGACCCCGGCTACCTCGCCTTCATGGAAGCCGAACGCGCGCTGTATGCCGGCACCGGCTACGCCGACGATGCATTGGGTTCGCGACCTTCCTTCGACAAGACCACGGGCAAGATCCTGCAGGGCTTCTATGATGCCTGGTACGTGCCGAACAACGCCCTGCTCGTGATCGCCGGCGACGTCGATCCACAGGCCACCTTGTCCAAGGTCAAGGAACTCTTTGGCCCGATCCCACGCCACGCGACGCCGGCGCGCGCGCCGGTCAAACTGGCGCCCTTCAAGCCCTCCACGATCGCCAAGACCACGCCGCAAGGCACCGGCTCGGTGCAGTTCATGTACCGCATGCCCGGCATGCAGTCGAAGGACTACGCGGCCTCGCAAGTGTTGATGGACGTGCTCGGCAACCCGCGCAGCAACCTGTCGGAACTGGCGGCGCAAGGCAAGGTCCTGTCGTCCGATGCCGGCGTGCAGCCGTTCAGCCACGGCGGCATCGGCGTGATCGAGGTGGGTTTTCCCAAGGGCGGTGATTCGGCCAAAGCACGGCAGCACCTGGACGACACGCTCTCCGATTTGCTCAAGCACGGCGTGTCCGCAGACCTGGTCGATGCTGCCAAGCGCTCGGAACTGGCCCAGGCCGAATTCAAGAAAAACAGTGCCGTGCAGCTTGCCAGTTCCTGGTCACAGGCCCTGGCCTGGCAGGGTCTGGATTCGCCCGACCAGGCTGAACAGCAGATCCGCGATGTCAGCGTGGCCGACGTCAACCGCGTCGCCCGCGAGTACCTGCAACGCGATGCCCGCGTCACCGTCGTGCTCACCCCCGACCCGAACGGGAAGCGTCCGCCAGACAGCCAGGGCTTTGGCGGCACAGAAAAATTCGGCAGCGACGACAAGCTCGACGTACCGCTGCCGCCGTGGGCGGGCGCCGCGCTGGCCAGGCTCGAGATGCCGCACTGGACGCTCGACCCGGTGTCGATGAAGCTCGCCAATGGCATCACCCTGATCGTGCAGCCGACGCGCGTGAGCAAAACCGTCACCGTGGCCGGCCACGTCGATCACGATGCCAAGTTGCAGGAGCCGGCGGGCCAGGATGGCGTCGGTCGCCTGCTCTCGGCGTTGTTCGACTACGGCACCACGACGCTCGACCGCAGCGCCTTCCACAAGGCGTTGGACGAGATCGCCGCCACCGAATCCGCGGGCGATGATTTCGGCCTGGCCGTGCCCACCGCCGGCTTCGATCGCGGCATGCAACTGCTCGCCGACAACGAACTGCACCCGGCGCTTCCGGAAGCGGCATTCGCGGTGCAGCAAAAGACCCTGTCGCGCACGCTCGCCGGCGAAATCCAGTCGCCGCAGTACAAGATGTTCCGCGCCTTGTCCAAAGGCCTGTTGCCGGCAGGCGATCCGGGCCTGCGCGAAGCACTGCCCGCCACCGTGGACAAGCTGTCACTGGCCGATGCCAGGGCCTATTTCGCACAGACCTATCGCCCCGACCTGACGACGATCGTGGTCGTCGGCGACGTGACGCCGGACCAGGCCCGGGCCACGGTCGAGAAATACTTCGGCGCCTGGAAGGCGACCGGTCCCAAGCCCGACGTCATCCCGAAGCCGGTTCCGCTCAATCCCGCCAGCTACACCGTCGTGCCCAATGCCTACGCCTCGCAGGACCAGGTGCTGATGGGCCACATGCTCGATGTGAACCTCGCCAATCCCGATCGCTACGCGCTCAAACTCGCCAACGACGTACTTGGCGGCAATGGTTTCGCCTCGCGCCTGATGGTCGACATCCGCGTCAAGCACGGCTATGCCTATGGCGCGAGCTCGGGCATGAACATCGACCGCTCGCGCTCGATGTTCTACGTCTACTACGGCTCCGACCCGGACAAGGTCGCGCCGGTCGACGCATTGGTCTTGCAGAACATCGAGGCCTTGCAGAAGACGCCGATCAAGGACGACGAACTGACCAATGCGCGCCAGTTCCAGATCCGTTCGATTCCGCTGGGGGTTTCCAGCGTCAATGGCATCGCCCGCTCGCTGCTGTCATGGAGTTGGCACGGCGAACCGCTGGACCAGCCGATGCAAGCGGCGAAGTTTTATCTCAAGCTCACCGCCGCCGACGTTCAGGCCGCGTGCGCAAAATACCTCAAGCCGAAAAACCTGGTGCAGGTGGTGCAAGGTCCGGCGCCGAAAGCCCACTGACGCGCATCCCGCCGCCCGGTCGCAGGACCGGGTGGCGCACAGGCACCGCCTATTCGCCGCACTGGAAATAGACGACGTGGTCCGGATTCAGGCCGACGGTCTGGCCCAGGCTGATCGAGCCGGTCTTGCGCAGGTGCACCTCGTCGCGGTGCAGGCGCAATTCGTCGTCATCGCCAAGCTTGACCCAGGTGCCATTGGTCGAGCGGTCGGAAATCATGAAGTAGCCACGCTTGTACTCGATCAGGGCGTGGTTGCGCGAAACCCATTCGGCATCCACGCACAGGCTGCTGGCCGCATCCCGGCCGAGCGTGAACGGCGGCGACAGGGCATCGAGTTCCAGAACCTGGCCGCGATAGCGCAACAGCAGCCTGGCCGCCGCGGGCTGGCCGCCGGCATCGAGCCGGATCGCGCGCTGCACCATGGTCACGTTGGAGGTGTCTTCCTGCCACTGCACGTCGACGATGTCGATCGGATGCTGCTTGCCGGCCACGCGCGCCTGTCCGACCGCGCGCGTGTGCAGCATGCCGACGTTGGTCAGCATGTTGACCGTGCTCGCGGTGGTGATGATCTGCTCGCGCTTGGCCAATGACGCCATGCGCGCGGCGGTGTTGACCGCATCGCCGTAGACGTCGTTTTCCTCGACCAGGGTTTCGCCATGGTGCAGGCCGACGCGGATGGCGAGCTTGTCCTTGGCGAAATTCGGATCGTGGGCGATGCGCTTTTGCATGTCCACCGCGCACAGCAGCCCCTGCATCGGCCCGGGGAAGGTGCACATGATTTCATCGCCGATGGTCTTGATCACGCGCCCGCCGTGGCGCGCGGTGACTTCCGACAACGCGCCGAGGATCGCCGCGACCAGGCGCCGCGCTTCGAGGTCGCCGCGCGTCTCGAACAGCTTGGTGCTGCCGCTGACGTCGGCGAACAGGATGGTCAAGGGGATGGTTTGGCTCATCGCGGCCCAAGTTTAGGCTATTCCGGCGACCGGCACCAAGCCCCCGGCCGCCAACGCCGTCAGGCCAAGGTCTGCGCCGCAGCGACGATGTCCGCGTCGCCCGGCAAAACCAGCAATGCCGCTCCGGCGAGCGGCGTGTAGGTATCCACGCCAACCACGCGTTTTAGCGGCTTGGCGCCATTCCCGGACTCGACGATGGCGGTGATGACACCCTCGCCCACCCCCGCCGAACGCCGACCCTCGTCGACCACGAGGATGCGCTTGCATTCGCCGGCATGGCGCGCGATGGCGGCGTCGTTGAGCGGCGCCAGCCAGCGCAGGTCGACCACGCGCACCTTCCAGCCATGCGCCTTCTCGATCTCGCGCGCGGCGCGCAGGCTCATCGGCACGCCATTGCCGAACGTGAAGATCACCATATCCTTCGCCGTTGGCTCGTACACGCGCTCTTCCCCGAGGGTCATGGCCTGGTCTGGCGGCGGGTAGGAGAACTGCCAGGCGCCGTCGCCGGCGGCGTACAGGTCCTTGGTCATGTACAACGCGATGGGCTCGAGGAACGCACATACGCGGCCATCGATTTTCGCCAATGCCATCAATGTGCGCAGCATCATCGCTGCGTCATCGCCGCGCGATGGGCATCCGACAACAAGGCCCGGAATATCGCGCAGCGCGGTGATCGAATTGTCGTTGTGGAAATGCCCGCCAAAACCCTTCTGATAGCCGAGCGAGGCGATGCGCATGACCATCGGATTGCGGTACTGGCCATTGCTGAAGAATTGCAGGCTCGCCGCCTCGCCGCGGATCTGGTCGCAGGCATTGTGGAAATATGCCAGATACTGGATTTCGGGCAATGGCAGCAGCCCCAAGTTGGCAAAACCCTGGGCGAGTCCGAGGATGATGGTCTCGTCCAGCAAGGTATTGAACACGCGCGTGCCGCGAAACGCCTTTTGCAGGCCCTTGGTGACGGTGTACACGCCGCCCTTTTGCGCCACGTCTTCGCCGAACAGCAGCGCTTCGGGATACTTGCAGAAAATGTCGTGCAGGGCCTGGTTGATCTGGATGGCCAGATGCCGCGGTGGCAATTTTTCCGGCAACTTGTCGGCGCCACCGAACACGGCGAGGCGCTTGTCGCCGAAATCGGCGCGACGTGCCTCGACGTTGACCTGGTTCGGATGGTACGGCGCCAAAGGCGCGATGACTTCGGCGAGGTCCGTGAGCTTGGGCCTGCGATCGGCTTCGTCAGCCGCCGCAAAACACTGCTTGCGGATGTCCTCGTAGCGTTCGAGCAGTTGCTGTTTCGTGTAGATGCCGGCGAGGAGCGCGATGGCCGCGCTGCGCAACAGCGGATCGGTGGCTTCCACCGCCATCAGTTCCTCGATGCTGCGCCACTCGATCTCGAAATCCGTGCCGGCGTGGCCCATGATGCGCGTGGTGCGCAGGTGCAGGAACGTCGGCCGGCGCGTCGTGCGGCAGTGATGGACCGCACGCGCCACGCCTTCGTAACCGGCGGCCAGATCAAGACCATCGGCATAGAAATAATCCAGATCTCGGCGGCCGCTGAAATTCGCGCTGACCCAATCCGTCGGCGTCTTGACCGAAATGCCGATGCCGTTGTCCTCGCACACGAACAAGACGGGCGCGGGCAACTTCTGGTACGCCGTCCATGCGGCGGCATTGAACGCGGTCTGCGCGGTGGCGTGATTGCTCGATGCATCACCAAACGAACAGATCGCGATGGAATCTTCCGGTATCGGCAATTTGTGACCGATGCGCCGCGCCTGCTCGATCGCCACCGCCGTGCCGAAGGCCTTGGGCAGGTGCGAAGCGATCGTCGAGGTTTGCGGCAGCACCCATAGCGGCTTGCTGCCCCAGACCTTGTGGCGTCCGCCGGAGGCCGGGTCATCCTTGCTCGCCGCGAAGGACAACGCCGAATCCATGATCGGATCCATGCCCGGAAGTTTCCGGAAGCGCTCGGCCATGAACGCGCCGGAACGGTAATGCAGGAAGGCCGGATCCGTGTGCCGCGTCAGCCGCGCGACCATCGCGTTGCCTTCGTGACCGCTTGAGCCGATGGTGTAGAACACCTTGTTCTTGACGCGCAGCACGCGTGCCATCAAATCCAGGTGCCGCGAAATCAGTTGCGAATCGAACAACTCGACGAAATCGCGCACGCTGCACAGGCTGCCGTTGAGCACCGCATCGTTGGGCGCACCGACCGGCACATTCGATCCCGGCCAGTTCTGCACGAACTCGATGAAATTCTGGTCGCACACCTCGGCGCGATTGAGGCTCTTGTGGCGGGCGGGAATGGGCGTGGCGATGGCGTTCATGGCGGGAATCGACGAGTGGATGTCAGGATTCGGCGGCGCGCCGCGCACGCCATTCCTCGCGCGTCTGGCCCCAGACGTCGACGATGTGATCTGCGTACGGCGCGGGCAGCGCGGACTGGCGCAGCAGGCGCGATCCCAGCCTGCGCGCGAGCGCCTGCGAGGGCGTGTTTTCAGGGCTGATCGAATGGATCACGTCGGTCCAACCCAGGTTGGCGAAGGCCCAATCGATGGTGGCGATTGCGGATTCGCGCGCGTAGCCACGGCCCCAGGCGCTGCGCCGGAACGCCCAACCGACCTCAGTGCCGGGCCAGCCCTCGGGAAACCACGGACCACATTGGCCGAGCCACTCGCCGCTCGCCTTGTCGAGTACGCTGAACATGCCGAAGCCCTGCATCGCCCACGCACCGGGCATCTGCAGGAACTTGCGCCATGCCGCGGCGCGCGGCAGCGCACCGCCGATATGCCGCGCGGCCTCCTCGTCGGCGTGCAGCTCGACGTAGCCTTCGAAATCCTCAATGCGCGGCAGGCGCAGGAGCAGGCGTTCGGTCTCGATGCGGGGCGAATCAGAAGGCATTGATGCCCGTCACTTCGCGGCCGACGACGAGCTGGTGCACGGTCTCGGTGCCCTCATAGGTGATGACGGATTCGAGATTGAGCGCATGCCGGATCGGGCAATGTTCGGTGGTGATGCCGGCGCCGCCCAGGATATCGCGGCATTCGCGCGCGATGTCGATGGCCATGCGGCAGTTGTTCCACTTGGCCAGCGACACCTGCGTCGGCTGCATCGTGCCGGCGTCTTTCAGACGACCGAGCTGCAGGGATAGCAACTGCGCCAGCGTGATCCGCCGTGCCATGTCGGCGAGTTTGAGCTGCACTGCTTGATTGGCCGCGAGCGGGCGCTTGAAAAGGATGCGGTTCTTGGCGTATTCGGTGGTTTCGGTGAAGCACGCAATTGCGGCGCCGATCGGGCCCCATGTGATGCCGTAGCGCGCTTGCGTAAGGCAGCCGAGCGGTCCTTTCAGGCCCTTCACGTTCGGCAGACGGTTCGCTTCCGGCACGCGCACATTATCGAAGAACAGCGCGCTCGTAACCGAGGCGCGCAGGCTCATCTTCTTGTGCACTTCCTGCGCCGCGAAACCCTTGAAATCCTTTTCGACGAGAAACCCCTGGATGCCGTCGTCGGTCTGCGCCCAGACGATGGCGATATGGGCGAGATTGCCATTGGTGATCCACATCTTGGCGCCGTTGAGGATCCAGTCGGCGCCGTCTTTTTTCGCGTGCGTCTTCATGTTGGCCGGATCCGAGCCGCCGTGCGGTTCGGTCAGGCCAAAGCAACCGATGACCTTGCCCGCCGCCATCTGCGGCAACCAGCGCTTGCGCTGTTCCTCGCTGCCATAGGCGTAGATCGGATACATGCACAGGGACGATTGCACCGAGGCGAAACTGCGCAGGCCGGAATCGCCGCGTTCGAGTTCCTGACACACCAAGCCGTAGCTCACGCCATTCATGCCAGCGCAGCCGTATTCGTGCGGCAGCGACGAGCCGAGCAAGCCCAATTCGGCCATTTCCGGAATCAGTTCGGTCGGAAAGCGCGCTTTGTCGAAGCAGTCGCCGATGATCGGCAACACGCGCTCATCGGTGAAACGCGCAACGGTGTCCTGCACCATGCGCTCTTCGTCGGAAAGCAGCGAACGGACGTCGTACAGGTCCACGGGATTCAAGGGCGCTGCGGGCATCGGAAAACTCCGGGTTTTGCGCAATGGGGAAAGGCTGCGTATTCTATCCGCCTGCTTGCTGAAAGTCCCGCAGAATCAAGTGCTACGCGTACCCGTATTGACCTACCATGCCGTGAATATCGCCGGCAACGACTATGCGAACAACGACCATGTCGCCTTCGCCGCCGACCTGCGCCTGATCGACGACCTAGGACTGCGCATCGTGCCGCTGCATTGGGTCGTCGATGCGGTGCTCGGCACGACGCAACGCGACCTGTCGCGCTGCGTGGCGCTGAGTTGCGATGATGGCTCGGATTTCGACTTCCACGATCTCGACCATCCCGCGCATGGGCCACAACGCAGCCTGTACAACGGCATGCTTGATTTTATCGCCGAACGCGGCGCCGCGGCGCAACCGAGCCTGCATCTGACCAGCTTCGTGATTGCATCGCCGCAGGCGCGCATGCAGCTCGACCAGAGATGCCTCGCGGCGCGAGGATGGATGAACGAGGACTGGTGGCCGCAGGCGACCGCGTCCGGATTGATGGCCATCGAATGCCACAGCTGGGAACACAACCACCCGGCGCTGGGCGAAACCGGAGGCAATGGCATCCCGCGCGGCTCGTTCTCCAGCGTCGATTCGCCGGCGCGGGCCGAACACGAAATCGCGCAGGCGATGGCTTACCTCGCCGGCCGCACCGGCAAGCAGGCAGTCACCCAGTTCGCATTTCCCTTCGGCCAAAGCAACGCGTTTCTCGTCAACGACTATCTGCCCGGACGCGGCGCCGAGCTCGGCTTGACGGCAGCCTGGTCGACCGATGGCCGGGCAGTCGCCCCAACCGATGATCGCTGGAAGCTGCCGCGCCACGTCTGCGGCTGGCACTGGAAATCGCCGGACGAATTGCGGGCGATCCTGGAATCGGCCGCCTGACTTAAAACGGGCCGATCGCCTGCGCCATTGCCACCAGACCGCGCTTGAGCTGGTCGTTGATCGGCTTGCGCCAGTGCACGAGCAATTTGTCGTGGCCGGTCGGCTCGAAACCGGCCTGCAGATCCACTTCCCAGGCGCGTGCGTCGCCGCAGTAGCCGAAGAATCCATCGCAGCGATCGGCGAAACGCGCGAAGCCGTAGCGCAGCAATTGCACCATGGCACTGCCGGATGCAGCCAGCGCATCCTTCTGCGCCGGATCCAGGTGCGCGAAGGCGCGCCCATCCGTGCAACATCCGCCGACCAGGATCACGCTGCCGAACGGCATGAACTTGGCATACGACATCGGCGCCAGCGTGCCTTCGCGCGTGCGCACGAAGGCGACGAGGTCGTGCTTCCACTGCGGAATCGGATGGCCGAACTTGCGCTGGAACAGTTCGCCGACGACCGGCCGTGGATCGTCGATTTCGCTGATCAGCAGGAATTCTGGTTTGTCGGCAAGCGTCATCAGACCACCCTGTCAGAACGGCACGAAGGCATTGGCTTTCTCCACCATGTGGCCGCGACGGCGCGCATCCACCTCGCGCGTCCAGTACACGAGCAGGCGCGCATGCGCGGTCGATTCGAATCCCACCGCGCGATCCACGCGTTCGGCCAGCGCATCGCCGCAATAGCCGAAGATCGCGGCGAAACGCGGCGCGAAGTGCTTCACCGACCACGCCAGCACATGATGATACAGGCCACCGGCCGCATGCAGCGCGGAGCGTTCGTCGTCGCCCATCTGCCGCAGCACACGATTGTCCACGCACGCACCGCCACCGAGCAGGATGTCGCCGCAGTCGGTGAAGTGCACGTAGCAAACCGGGATTTCATCGCCGCCTCCGCCACGGCAATACGCCGCGACGTGGTGCGGAAACCGTGGCAGCGTGCGCGCGTATTTGCGCTGGAACAGAGCCTCCAGCGCAGCGGGTGCGTCCTCGCTTTCGCGCACAATGATGAAATCGTCGACGTTCACTCGTGGCTCCTTGCCTGGTTGCGCACCCCATGCGGCACATGGCCCGTGGCCACATGCTGGCGCGCGGATTCCACGTTCGCGTGCGAATCGTCGAAGAAGATGTCGGCGCCGAAAGTTTGCAGGAACGGTCCCTTGTCGCGGCCGCCGAGGAACAACGCCTCGTCCAGGCGCACGCCCCAGCTGCGCAAGGTGAGGATCACGCGCTTGTGCGCGGGCGCCGAACGCGCGGTGACCAACGCGGTGCGGATGGGCGATTCGTCACCGGCGGGAAACGCCGCCTGCAGGCGATGCAGTGCGGCGAGGAATCCGCGGAACGGTCCGCCGGACAAGGGCTTGTTGGCATTCTCGACCTCGTTGCGGTGGAACGCCTCGATCCCTTGTTCCTGCGAGACGCGCTCGGATTCGTCGCCAAAGACCACGGCGTCGCCGTCGAAGGCGATGCGCAATTGTTCCGACGCGGTCGTCGGCGCCTTGGATGGCAGGATCGTTGCGGCAGCTATGCCCGCGGCCAATGCCGCTGCGACGCTCTCGGGATTTGCCGACAGGAACAGTTGCGCGCCAAACGAGTGCACGTAGGGCGAGGTCGGCGCGCCGCCGGTGAACACCGCGCGCGCGATCTGCAGTGCGTAATGCTCGATGGAATTGAAGATGCGCAGCCCGGTGTCGGCGGAATTGCGCGAGAGCAGGACCACTTCCACGCGTGGCTCTGGCGCATCTTCGTTCAGGCGCAACAGCTTGCGCACCAGTGGAAACGCGATGCCCGGCGCGAGCAGGTCGTTCTCGCGCGCCATCTGGAAGCGGCGGTATTCGTCGATGCCTTCGCGCTCGAACAGTTCATGGCTCTCGCCCAGGTCGAACAAGGCGCGTGAGGAGATCGCGACGATCAGGCGATCGCCCGGATCGGAATCGGGGCGGTCAGCGGTCGAAGCCATCGATGAAGATCACATCGTTGTAGGCGGCCAACGCATCGACACGGCCATAGCCCAGTGCATGGTTCGGCCAAACGGTGCTGGCAATGCCGCCGCAGGTTTGCGGTACCGGGTTGGTCACGCCAGCGCGAATCGCGGTTTCGCGCAAGATGGAGGCCACCTCCGCCGGTTTGCCCTTGAGCGACGGGAATGCCGACATCAGCAAGGCCGCCGCGCCAGCCACATGCGGCGTGGCCATGCTGGTGCCGCTCATGTTGGCGTAGCCATTGGTCGGTATGCTCGAATACACGCCATATCCCGGCGCAATCACGTCGGGTCGCACTTTTGTGGCACCCGCCACCGGCCCGCGCGAGGAAAACCCCACGAGTGCGTCGTTGCTGTCGGTGGCTCCAACCACGAAGCTGGCGTCATAAATCGCGGGTGGCCCGGCGATCGTGCCACAACCCGGACCCGCGTTGCCTGCCGCAGCAGCATAGAAGATCCCACCAGCGACAAGATTGTTCACCGCCGTTTCGATCTCGTCCCCGACGGTGCAACCTTCGGAAACGGCGCAATACCACGAATTGCTGACGATATCCGGCGCCAGATCGGGATTCGGGCTGCTGTCACTGGAATTGGTCGGCGCCAGCATCCACTGCATGCATTCGATGTAACGCGCCGGCGTGCCATTGCCACTGGCCATGTTGCGGCAGCCGATCCACTTCGCGCCGGGCGCGACGCCGATCTGGTTGCCTGCGCCATCGTCGCCGGCCATCGTGCCCATGGTATGCGTGCCGTGACCGACGTCATCGCATGGAAACGGCGAATCATTGCCGCAGGAACTGCCGGTGGAATCGTGGATGGCATCGTGCCAGTTGTAATTGTGGTTCACGCCCACGCCGTTCCAGCCGCGATACTTGGCCTTGAGCGCCGGATGATCCCACTGGTAGCCGGTGTCTTCGCCGCCGATGACCACGCCCTGCCCGGTATCGCCCTTGGCCCAAACCGCGGGCGCGTCGATCTTGCTCACGCCCCAGGCGATGCTGCTTGCCGCTTGCGGCAAACGTGCGCTCTCGACCTGTGGCAGTTGTTGCGGTATCCGCGGATTCGCATCGATGCGCGCGATATCCGCGCGCGACGCCAATGCGGTCAATGCCGAAACGGGAATCCGCGCCTGGATCACGTTGGCGATCCAGTAGTCGCGGTGCACGATTCCATGCGCATCGAGCCAATCGCGCGTGACGGCCTGATCCGCTGCCGCGCGCGCTTGCAGCTGTGCAACCAGGGCGCGACGGCGCACGCGGTAGTCGCTGCCGGAAGCAAGCGGGGCAAGCACCGGCGTGGCCTGGTCGGGAAACACGAGCAGCACATCCGCGCTACCGGCGGCGGACAGCGCCCTGCGCACCTGCGGATCGACCACGGCGGCACTCGCGCTGGCGGCGGCAAGCAGGCACAGCGCCCCCGCGATACTTGGGACGAACCGCTCAGTAGGCAAACTGCTCATTCAGAATCCGGTCCTCGAGATTGTGTTCCGGATCGAACAGAATCGTCACGGTTTGATCTTGCGATTCGTGGATCGATACCTCGACCACATCGCGCACTTCATTCGAATCTGCGGTTGCGCTGACCGGACGTTTGTAGGGGTCGAGGATCTCGAACTTCACGCGCGTACCCGCGCGCAGGATTGCGCCGCGCCAGCGCCGCGGGCGGAACGGACTGATCGGCGTCATCGCCAGCACGTCGGCGCCCAGTGGCAGGATCGGTCCGTGCGCGGACAAGTTGTACGCGGTTGAACCCGCCGAGGTGCACACCAGTACGCCATCGCACATCAACTCCTCGATCTTCACCGCGCCGTTGAGCGAGACCTGGATATGCGCCGCCTGCTTGGTCTGGCGCAGCAGCGAGACTTCGTTGAACGCGAGCGACGTCGTGGTCGTGCCCGATTCGCTCACCGCCTCCATGACCAGTGGCTTGAGCACCGTTGGCTGCGCGCGCGCCAGACGCTCGGTCAAATCATCCGGGCGATACTGGTTCATTAGGAACCCGACCGTGCCAAGCTTCATGCCGTAGTAGCGTTTGCCCGCCGCCAGGTGCCGATGCAGCGTGCGCAGCATGAAGCCATCGCCGCCGAGCGCGACAATCACCTGCGCCTGCTCCACCGGGGTTTCGCCGTAACGCGCGCGCAAACCGGCAAGGGCCGATTCCGCCTCGGGTGTCTTGCTGGCGACGAAGGCGATGGCGGTGGTCACGCGGCGCTCATCCGGCCTGCACCAGCTGCGCCAGCCGGCGCACCGCAACCGAGACGATCGGGTAGTCGGCGACGCGTTGCGAGCGCATGTCGGCAAACATGGCCAGGGTGAACTTGAGCGCCGGGTCATCGCGATTGAGCCAGGCCTCGACCAGTTCCGCGCCGCTGCCCTTGCCGCCGTGGTCGATGACCTGCGCAGTGAGCGCGCGATGCTGGCTGTACAACTCGTCGCGCAGGCTGCCGCGCGCGTGCGCATGCCAGCGCGACTCGACTGGCAGGTCTTCGATCTTGCCCATCAGCCACGACAGATGCAGTGCATCGCCGAGCGCGAAATACACTTCCGCGGCGCGTTCGACCTGCAGGTTGTGGTCGGCGGCGACGTGGATGATGTCGAGCCCGGATCCCGGCGTCGGCAGCACGGCAAGGTCCGACGACAGCGCTTGCGGAAATCCGGCGTCGATCCAGCGCTGCCGGTCGGTGTCGTAACGCTGCTTCTCGCGCGGCGTGATCGCCGTGACCAGATGGCCGCGCAACTCGCGCATGCCCGCGTGGTAGCGATCGACCGCGGCGGCGATGTCCAGCGTCGCATCGGAATGGTTGAGGATCCAGCGCGTGGAACCGCGCAGTGCGTTCCAGATCACCAGCAGCGCCTCGATCTGCGCGTTGCCGTCCACCTTGCCGTCGAGCGCCTCGATGCCGGCCCACATCGCGCGCGCATCGAACACTTCGCGGGCGATGTTGTAGGCACGTGCCACCTGTGCCGGCGTCTTGCCGGTGTCCTCGCCCATGCGCAGCACGAACGTGGCGCCCATGCGGTTGACCATGGAATTGGTCACCGCCGTGGCGATGATCTCGCGCTTCAAGCGATGGCGTTCCATGTGCGGTGCGTATTTCTCCTGCAGCGGCGTGGGGAAGTAACGACGCAATTCCTTGGACAGGTACGCATCTTCCGGCACGTCGGATTCGAGCAGTTGCTGGAACAACACGATCTTCGAATACGACAGCAGGATCGACAGCTCCGGCCGCGTCAACCCCAGCCCGCGCGCCTTGCGTTCGGCAAACTCGGCGTCGCTGGGCAGGTATTCGATCTGGCGATCGAGCAGGCCCTGGCTCTCCAGCGTGCGGATGAAATGCTGCTTGGCGCCGATGCGCGCCACCGACATGCGTTCCATCAGGCTGATCGCCTGGTTCTGGCGATAGTTGTCGAGCAACACCAGACGCGCAACCTCGTCGGTCATCGCGGCAATCTCGGTGTTGCGCGTCTCGTAGGTCAACTCGCCGCGCTGCACCGCGTCGCTGAGCAGGATCTTGATGTTGACCTCGTGGTCCGAGGTATCCACGCCCGCCGAGTTGTCGATGAAGTCGGTGTTGAGCAGCACGCCATTGAGCGCCGCCTCGATGCGGCCGCGCTGGGTGAAGCCGAGGTTGCCGCCCTCGCCCACCAGCTTGCAGCGCAACTCGCGGCCGTTGATGCGGATGGCATTGTTGGAACGATCCCCGACATCCGCGTTCGTTTCCGTCTCGGCCTTGACGTAGGTGCCGATGCCACCGTTCCAGAGCAGGTCGACGGTGGCCTTGAGGATCGCGCGCTTGAAGTCGTTCGGCGACAGCGATTCCACGCCGACGTCGATGCCCAACGCCTCGCGCACCTGCGCGGACACCGGAATCGCCTTCGCGCTGAGCGGATAGACGCCGCCGCCAGCGCTGATCAGCGCGGTGTCATAGTCCGCCCACGAGGAGCGCGGCAGCTTGAACAGGCGCTCGCGCTCGGCGAAGGATTTCGCCGCATCCGGATTCGGATCGAGGAAAACATGACGGTGGTCGAACGCGGCGACCAGGCGCGTATGCCGCGACAGCAGCATGCCGTTGCCGAACACGTCGCCGGACATGTCGCCGATGCCGACGCAGGTGAAATCCTGCGTCTGGCAGTCGCGCGCCATGGCGCGGAAATGGCGCTTGACCGATTCCCAGCCGCCCTTGGCGGTGATGCCCATGGCCTTGTGGTCGTATCCCACCGAACCGCCCGAGGCGAAGGCATCGCCGAGCCAGAATCCGTGCTCGGCGGAGATCGCGTTGGCGATGTCGGAAAATGTGGCTGTGCCCTTGTCGGCCGCGACGACCAGGTACGGATCGTCGCCGTCGTGGCGCACGCAATTGAGGGGATGCACGATCTTGCCATCGACCAGGTTGTCGGTGATGTCGAGCATGCCATTCATGAACAGCCGATAGCAGGCGATGCCTTCGGCGAGCACGGCGTCGCGATCGCCACCGACGGGCGGGCGCTTGACGAAGAAGCCGCCCTTGGAGCCGACCGGCACGATGACCGTGTTCTTGACCATCTGCGCCTTGACCAGGCCCAGCACCTCGGTACGGAAGTCCTCGCGCCGATCCGACCAGCGCAGGCCGCCGCGTGCGACCGGGCCGAAGCGCAGGTGCACGGCTTCCACGCGCGGCGCGTAGACGAAGATCTCGCGGTAGGGACGCGGCTTGGGCAGGTCCGGCACCTTGGACGAGTCGAACTTGAAGCTGATGTATTCGCGCACGCGGCCAGCCGGCGTCTGGAAGTAACTGGTGCGCAGCATCGCGCCGATCACGCCGAGGAATCCGCGCAGGATGCGGTCTTCGTCGAGGCTGGCGACGCGATCGAGCAACACGCGCAGCGCGATGACGATCGCCTGCATCTGCGCGTCGCGCGACTGCCCGCGCACGTCGATGAGGTTGTCCACGAACCCGCTGTGGGTCTTTGCGACGTCCACCGGCAACAGGACTTCAAGCTCACGCCGCAGGCGCTTGCGCGCGCCTTCGAGCACGGTCTTGCCCGGGTTCTCGCGCTGCGGGTCGAACTTGGCTTCGAACAATTCGACCAGCAAGCCGGCAATCAGCGGGTAGCGGTTGAGGGTTTCTTCCATGTAGCTTTGCGAGAACGTCGCATTGGTCTGCACGATGTACTTGCAGATGCCGCGCAACATCGCGACCTGGCGCCAGTCGAGGTTCGCGCCGAGGATGAGCTTGTTGAAGCCGTCGCTCTCGGCCTGGCCGCGCCAGATGCGTTCGAAGCTGGTCTGGAACGTCTCGCGCACCTGGTCCAGGTCGAAGCCGAAGCCCGCCGCCGGCTGCACTTCGAAGTCCTGGATCACGGCGGCGGTGTCGCCGAGCTTCATCTCGTAGGGATGCTCGGACAGGATTTTCAGCCCCATGTTCTCGAGCATCGGCAAGGCGTCGGACAGCGTGATCGGCGCGCCGAAGCGGAACAGCTTGAAGCGCAGGCTGCCTTCGCCCTGCCCCGCCTTGTACAACGACAGGCGCAGGTCATTGGCGTCCTTGAGGCTGGCGATGGATTCCACATCCGCCGCGGCGACTTCGGCGCTGACTTCCTCGATGTATCCGGCCGGCAACGCGCGCCCGAAGCGGCTGGCGAGCTTGCTGCCCTTCTCCTCGCCATGCTTGCGCACGAGTTCTTCGCGCAGGGTGTCGCGCCAGTTGTGCACGATCTGGCCGATGCGCTCTTCCAGCTGCGCGGTGTCGTATTCGGCGCGCGCGCCGGGTTTCGGCCGCACGATCAGGTGCAGGCGCGCCAGCGCCGATTCGCCGACGTTGATCGTCGAATCCACACGCTCGCCATGGAAGGTGTCGCGGAGCAGGCCTTCGATGCGCTCGCGCACGTCGGCGGTGAAACGGTCCCGCGGCATGTAGGTCAGGCACGAGTAGAAGCGCCCGTACTTGTCGCCGCGCACGAACAGGCGCGCGCGCGCGCGTCCATGCAGGCCGAGCACGCCCATCGCGGTGGCGAACAGTTCGTCTTCCGAGGCCTGGAACAATTCGTCGCGCGGCAGGGTTTCCAGGATGTGCCGCAGGTTCTTGCCCGAATGCGAATCGCGGCGCAGGCCGGAGCGATCCATCACCGCCTCGAACTTTTGGCGCAGCAGCGGAATCTCCCAGGGCCTGCGCGCATACGCGCTGGACGTGAACAAGCCGAGGAAACGCCGTTCGGCCACGGGCACGCCGGCGGCATTGAATTCGAGCACGCCGACATAGTCCATGTAGCCCGAGCGGTGCACACTGGAGCGTGCATTGGTCTTGGTCAGGATGATCGCATCCAGGGCGCCCGACTGCGGCAAGTCGCGCGCCGCCAGCGACTTGAGCGAGCGCGGCGCGACCGAGCGTTCGCTGCCACGCAGGATGCCCAGACCCGAACCATCCACGGCCTGCAGCACGTCTTCGCTTCCGGATTTGCCGACGCGATACTCGCGGTAACCCAAAAAGGTGAAATGATCGGCGGCCGCCCAGCGCAGGAATTCCTGTGCCTCGGCGACGCCGACCGCGTCGATCGGCAGCTTCTGCTTGCCCATGTCATCGGCGATGGCCAGCATCTTGTCGCGCATCGCCGGCCAGTCGCGATAACACTGCGCGACATCCTCGAGCGCCGCGCGCACGGATTGCTCAAGGCGCGCGCGTTCCGCTGGATCGGCAACGCGATCGATCTCGAAATGCATCAGTGATTCGGCCTTGCCCTTGCCGCCTTCCGCCGCAAACGCGAGCACATTGCCGCCGGCATCACGTTCGACGCCATACACCGGATGCGCCACCAGGTGCACGGCCAGGCCCGCCTGCGCCACGGCGACGCCGACCGAATCGACCAGGAACGGCATGTCGTCGGTCACCACGTCGATCACCGTGTGCGGGGATTCGTAGCCATCGGCATCGGACGCCGGATTGAACACGCGCAGGTTCGGCACGCCGGACTTGCGCACGCGCGCGAAATCGAGCAGACCGCGCATCATCCCGGCCCAGCCGGCCGCGTCGTGCGCCTGCGCATCCTCGGCAACGAGCCTGCGGAAAAAGTGCTCGACGAACGGCCGCGCCAGCGGCGTCGACGTGCTGCCAAGGGAAGCGAGGACTGCTTGCGAAATCGAGTCGTCGCTGCGTGCGGCGGCGCTGGGGCTGGCGTTCATGGGAATCCGTCCGGAACGGGAAATTCGGGACTACAAGGATACCCCTTCACAGCAAGCATTCGCCACCCGCGCGCGGCCCGGCGCGGGCCCAAAAGCGATTCGCGTCAGATGGGGTTCAGCGCAACCCGGTCTCGTTGCGCGCGATCACCATGCGCTGGATTTCCGAGGTGCCTTCGTAGATCTCGGTGATCTTGGCGTCGCGGAAATAGCGCTCCAGCGGCATTTCCTTGGAATAGCCCATGCCGCCATGGATCTGCACGGCCTGGTGCGTGATCCACATCGCCGCTTCCGACGCGGTGAGCTTGGCCACCGCGGCTTCCGTCGAGAAACGCCCGCCCTGCTGCTTGGTCCAGGCCGCACGCAGGGTGAGCACCTGCGCCGCATCGAGCCGGCACTTCATGTCGGCGATCTTCTGCTGGATCATCTGGAACGAGCCGATGGATTGGCCGAACGCCTTGCGGTCGCGCGCGTAGACGAGTGTCGCCTCGTAGGCCGCCTTCGACAATCCGACCGCCTGCGAAGCAATGCCGATGCGGCCGGCATCGAGCACGCCCATGGCGATCTTGAAACCGTGGCCCTCATCGCCGATCACGTCGGCGGCGGGCGCATGGTAGTCGGTGAATTCGATCTCGCAGGTGGCCGAAGCGCGAATGCCGAGCTTGGGTTCGGTCTTGCCGCGATGGAAGCCGGCGCGCTCGGTGTCGATCATGAATGCGGTGATACCCCGCGCGTGTTTGTCGGGGTCCGACATCGCAAACAGCAGGATGTATTTGGCCACCGGACCGGACGTGATCCAGCTCTTCTTGCCATTGATGACGAAACTGCCGTCGGCCTGCTTGACGGCGCGGCAACGCATCGCGGTGGCGTCGGAACCGGACTGCGGCTCGGTCAGCGCAAACGCGCCAATCGCCTGCCCGCTGGCAATCGGCGTCACGTACTTGTGCTTTTGTTCCTCGTTGCCGAACTTGAGCAGCCCATTGCAGTACAGCGTGTTGTTCACCGACATGATGGTCGAATGCGCGCAGTCGGCTTCGGCAATTTCCATCATCGCCAGCACGTAGGCGATCGAATCCATGCCGGCGCCGCCGTACTCGGACGGCACCTCGATGCCCATGAGTCCCAACTGGCCCATCTCGCGGATATTGGCCAGCGGGAACTCGCCGGACTTGTCGAAATCCGCCGCCACCGGCGCGATGCGCTTTTGCGCGAAGTCGCGGGCAATGGCCTGGATCTGCAATTGTTCTTCGGTAAAACGGAAATCCATGAGGGCTCCTCGTGTGCCGTCATTCCGGCCAAGGATTGGCCGGAATGACGAGCTAAGCAGGTTGCGATTTTACCGTTTCCCGCCCTGCCACGTCAGCGATCCGGGTGCGGGCAGGTTCGAGAAATCGCAGGGCGGATGGTCTAGGCGCTGGTCGAGCAACCACGGCAACAGGGCAGGCGTGGAATACGCGTGATGCCAGATCACGTGCATCTCGTTCGGATATTCGGTGTAGCGCGGCGAGCCGCCGAGCGCCCGCAGCGCGCGCACCACCGCGCGCGAGCCGACCATGGCGCCGCCATAGCCGGTTTCCACATCCGTGTCGTTGTCCTTGGCGCCGTGGAAGATCCATTCGGGCACGTCGCGGATCGATGCCAATCCCGCAAGCTCCGTCATGCCCGACATCGGCACGCCGGCGGCGAAGCATTCCGGCCAGGTCTTGAATGCATCCCACACACCCGTCCCGCCGTCGGAGATACCGGTGAGATAGATGCGCCGTGCATCGATGGGAAATCGCTTGAGCGCATCGCGCACCACCGCGGCCACGCGCGCCGGTGGCCAATAGCCGCCCGTCGTCTGCGGCGCGACATAGACCAGCGGGATGCTGCCGTGGATGGCCTGGTCCAGCCACAGCATCGAACCGTTGCCGTAGCCGGCCAGTTGCGATTCGTTGTTGGTGCCGTCCTGCCAGTCGCCGTGCAGGAACACGATCAGCGGCAGCTTTTCGCCATCAATGCGACCGGGCGTTTGCATGGCGCGATACGGCACGTGCAGTGCATCCGGCGTCCAGTATTTGGCCAGCGCCGAGTAGGCAACCTCGGCGTGCGCCGGCAACGCCGCCTGCAGCAACGCGACGGCGACGAGGCCCAGCCATTGGCACACGCGCAAGGTCACCGGCATCCGCGCCGCGAAAACACGGCGCCTGCGTGATTGACCGCCTTTGTTTGGACGCCTATCATTGCCATCTATCTTTCGATCAAGATGAAAGGATACTGTTGAATCTCGCCGCCACATCGGCCCTGCTGCGCCTGCTGTCCGACCCGACCCGGGTGCGGCTGCTCGCGCTGCTCGAGCGCGAGGAACTCACCGTGGCCGAGCTGTCCAGCGTACTGCGCCTGGCGCAACCGCGCGTGTCCACGCACCTGGCGCGCCTGAAGGAAGCGGACCTTGTGCGCGACCGCCGCGCTGGCGTGTCGGCCTATTATCGCCGCAATCCCGATCCGGACGCGAAATCCGCCGCCCTGCTCGATGCGCTGCGCGAACATGTCGACGACGCACTCATTGCGCACGACCTGCAGCGCCTGCCCGCCATCCTCGCGCAGCGCGCACGCGCGGCCGGCTGGGCGGATTCGGTGGCTGGCGACATGGAACGGCACTACTCGCCGGGCCGCACCTGGGAAGTGCTGGCGCGCGCGTTGACCAGTCTTATCGAAGTCGGCGATGTGCTCGACATCGCTTCCGGCGACGGCGCCCTGGCCGAACTGCTCGCCCCGCACGCCAAATCCATCGTCTGCGTCGACGCCGGCGAACGCGTCGTTGCCGCCGCGCGCACGCGCCTGAAATCCTTCCGCAACGTCAGCGTGCGCCAGGGCGACATGCACGCGCTCGATCTCGGCACGCGCCGCTTCGACCTCGTACTGCTGATGCACGCATTGACCTACAGCCAGGATCCGGCCGGCGCCATTGCCGAAGCCGCGCGCGTGCTCAAACCGGGCGGCCGCCTGTGCGCGGTCACCCTCGGCCGGCACGCGCATCGCGCCGCGGTCGCACCATTCGACCACCGCAATCTCGGCTTCCGCGCCGAGGACCTGCGCCGATTCGCACAATCGGCGGGACTGAAGGTCGTCACCTGCGCAACGATGACCCGCGAGCGCCGCCCCCCGCATTTCGAAGTGCTGCAACTGACCGCGAAAAAACCCGCATGAATACCCTGCCCTGGAAAAATCCCGCGCGCGTCGCCGCGCTGGAAAGTGCATTGTCCGAACGCATCCTCGTCATCGACGGCGCGATGGGCACCATGTTGCAAGCCTACAAGCTCGACGAAGACGGCTACCGCGGCGAGCGCTTCGCGCGCGGGCAGACGGGTACGCACGCGCATGGCCACGGACCCGATGTGAACGGGCATGCTTGCGATCACGACGTGAAGGGCAACAACGACCTGCTCACGCTCACGCGGCCGGACATCATCCGCGCCGTGCACACGGCGTATCTGGATGCCGGCGCGGATCTGGTCGAAACCAACACCTTCAATTCCACCACGATCAGCCAGGCCGACTATCACCTCGAGCATCTGGTGCCGGAGTTGAACCGCGAAGGCGCGCGCCTGGCGCGCGAATGCTGCGATGCCGCCGAGGCCAGGACTCCGGGCCAGCCGCGCTTCGTCATCGGCGTGCTGGGGCCCACCAGCCGCACCGCCTCGATCTCGCCGGACGTGAACAACCCGGGATTTCGCAATGTGAGTTTCGATGAATTGGCCAAAGCCTATGTGGAAGCAGCCACGGCGCTCGTCGCGGGCGGCGCAGACCTGTTGATGGTGGAAACCGTTTTCGACACGCTCAATGCCAAGGCGGCGCTGTTCGCCATCGAGCAGGCCTTCGATGCCATCGGCGCGCGCGTGCCGGTGACGATATCCGGCACCATCACCGATCTGTCGGGGCGCACCCTGTCCGGTCAGACCGCCGAGGCGTTCTACTACTCGCTGCGCCACACCCGGCCGTTATCGATCGGCCTGAACTGCGCGCTTGGCGCGACACAACTGCGTCAATACGTCGAAGCGATCGCCAACGTCGCCGAGTGTCGTGTCTCCACGCATCCGAATGCGGGCCTGCCGAACGCATTCGCCGAATACGACGAGACGCCGGAAGACATGGCCAGGACGGTCGGCGAATTCGCGCGCTCGGGATTGGTGAACATGGTCGGCGGCTGCTGCGGCACCACGCCGGCGCATATTGCCGCCATTGCGTCCGCCGTTCGCGGCGTTGCGCCGCGCGGATTGCCCAGGGCTATCGAGGCTGCGTAAAACTTGTCATCCCGGCATGGAATGCCGGGATCCAGACTGCATGGATGCCAGATTGCACAATGCCGCCCGGCTTGCCATCCCTGGCATCTGGATTCCGGCAGTCCCTGCCGGAATAACGGCTTGATGGCTTTTTGAACATGAACCAATCAACCAGATACACCCGCCTCTCCGGCCTCGAGCCCCTGGTCATCACGCCGGAGCTGCTGTTCATCAACGTCGGCGAACGCACCAATGTCACCGGCTCGGCCGCGTTCAAGAAGCTGATCAAGGAAGATCGCTACGACGAAGCGGTTGAAGTCGCGCGCCAGCAGGTTGCCAGCGGCGCGCAGATCCTCGACGTCAACATGGATGAAGGCCTGCTCGACGCGGAAGCGGCGATGGTGAAGTTCCTGAACCTCATCGCGGCCGAACCGGACATCGCCAGGATCCCGGTGATGGTCGATTCCTCCAAATGGAGCGTGATCGAAGCCGGCCTGGAATGCCTGCAGGGCAAGGGCGTGGTCAATTCCATCTCGCTCAAGGAAGGCGAGGAGATATTTCTCGAGCAGGCGCGCAAGGTCTTGCGCTACGGCGCGGCGACCGTGGTGATGGCGTTCGACGAACAAGGCCAGGCCGATTCGGTCGAACGGCGACTGGAGATCTGCACGCGTTCATACGAATTGCTCACGAAAAAACTCGGCTTCCCGCCCGAGGACATCTTCTTCGACTCCAACATCTTCCCTATCGCCACCGGCATCGAGGAGCACGCCAACAACGCGGTGAACTTCATCGCTGCGGCCAGGGAACTGAAAAAGCGTTTCCCGGATTCGCATATTTCCGGCGGCGTCTCCAACGTGTCGTTCTCGTTCCGCGGCAACAACACGGTGCGCGAGGCGATCCATAGCGTGTTCCTGTTTCACGCCATCAAGGCTGGCATGGATATGGGTATCGTCAACGCCGGCGCCATGCCGATCTACGACGACCTCGACCCGGAACTGCGCGAGCGCGTCGAGGACGTGGTGCTCAACCGTCGCAGCGATGCCACCGAACGCCTGATGGAAATCGCCGAGCGTTACAAGAAGGGCGCAAAGGAACAAGACACCGGCAACGCGCTCGCGTGGCGCGAACTGCCGGTGGCCAAGCGCCTGGAACACGCACTGGTGCACGGCATCGACCAGTTCGTGGTGGAAGACACCGAACTGGTGCGCCAGACCGTCACACGCACACTCGACGTGATCGAAGGCCCGCTGATGGACGGCATGAACGTGGTCGGCGACCTGTTCGGCGCGGGCAAGATGTTCCTGCCGCAGGTGGTGAAATCCGCACGCGTGATGAAGAAGGCCGTCGCCTACCTGCTGCCTTACATGGAAGAAGAAAAAAAGCGCAACGGCGAGGTCGGCAAATCCAACGGCAAGATCGTCATGGCCACGGTCAAGGGCGACGTCCACGACATCGGCAAGAACATCGTCGGCGTGGTGCTCGCCTGCAACAACTTCGAGGTGGTGGATCTGGGCGTCATGGTGCCGGCGCAGAAGATCCTCGACACCGCCATCGCCGAAAAAGCCGACATGATCGGCGTATCCGGCCTGATCACGCCCTCGCTCGAGGAAATGGCGCATGTCGCCAAGGAAATGAAGCGGCAGAATTTCAACATCCCGCTCTTGATCGGCGGCGCGACCACCTCGCGCGCGCACACCGCGCTGCGCATCGAGCCGAACTACGAAACCGCCTGCGTCTGGGTCAAGGATGCCTCGCGCGCGGTTGGCGTCGCGCAGTCTCTGGTCAGCAAGGAATTGGTCGATGGCTTCCTCGCCAAGGTGCGCGCCGAATACGCCGAGGTGCGCGAGCGGCACAAGCATCGCGGCCACGGCAAGCGCCTGGTGACGCTGGAAGCCGCGCGCTCGAATGCATCAAGGCTGGATTGGGAAAATTACATTCCACCGGTGCCACGCAAGCCCGGCATCACGGTGTTCGACGATATCCCCCTGACCGAACTGCTGCCCGTGATCGACTGGACGCCGTTTTTCCAGGCTTGGGAACTGCACGGGCACTATCCGGAAAACCTGACCGATCCCGTGGTCGGCGCACAGGCGACGGAATTGTTCAACGATGCGCAAAAGATCCTCAAGAAAATCGTCGATGAAAAATGGTTGTGTGCGAAAGCCGTGGTCGGATTCTGGCCGGCCGCGCGGGTGGGCGACGATATCGAGCTGAGCGATGGCGACAATCCAGTGATGCTCCACCACCTGCGCCAGCAAGCCGACAAGCCCGTCGAGCGCCCGAACCTGTGCCTGGCGGATTTCATCGCGCCGAAGGAATCCGGCGTCGCCGACTGGATCGGCGGATTCGCCGTCACCGCGGGTTTGGGCATCGAGGAACATCTCGAGCGTTTCCACAAGGACAACGACGATTATTCCTCTATTATCTTGAAAGCGCTCGCCGACCGACTCGCCGAAGCGCTGGCCGAATACATGCACCGGCGCGTGCGCCGCGAATTCTGGGGCTATGTGCCTGACGAGGACCTCGACAACGAAGCGCTGATCGCGGAAAAATACCGCGGCATCCGCCCCGCGCCCGGCTATCCCGCCTGCCCCGACCACACCGAAAAAGCCACGCTGTTCCGCCTGCTCGATGCGACGAACAACGCCGGCATCGAACTCACCGAAGGTTTCTCGATGTATCCGGCGGCGGCGGTTTCAGGCTGGTATTTCAGCCACCCGGACAGCCAGTATTTTGTCGTCGGCAAGCTGACGCGCGATCAGGTCGAGGATTACGCCAAACGCAAGGCTTGGACGCTGCAAGAGGCCGAGCGCTGGCTGTCGGCGAACCTCGACTACGATCCGGATTAGACATCCGTCATTCCGGCATGGACTGCCGGAATCCAGTGGCCACGGATGGCGTCCATGCGGTCTGAATACCGGCAATTCCTGCCGGTATGACGTCGAATGGTATCGAAACCCTTTACTGCTTAGCTTTCTTCCGACCCTCCCGGTGCGATGGTTTCGGGTTTTCTTTCACGCAAGTGCGTGGCGAGGTTGTAGATCGACACGAAGGCCGGAAACAGATTCGATAGCACGCCAACCGAATCGTTCTTGCCGAACGTGAAATAGGAAAGCAGCAGCACGCTGCCGGTGATCGACAGCCACCAGAACGCCTGTGGCATGACCACTCGGCGCAGTTTCTTGGTCGCGTACAGCTGCACGAACCAGCGCGCGGTGAACAGGAACACGCCGACGTAGCCGATCAGCTTCCACGGCGTGATGACGACGTGATTGAAATGGAACAGGATTTCGTTCATGCGATTCTCCGCAGGCCAATCCATCGCGACACCGATGTTCCGAACCGCCGAAGAACCGTCGCGAGCGATGACAGGTCGCGCGTCGCCAGCGCGCAGGAACCGGAGTGTACACGTCAGTACATGAGGATTTCGAGCACTGCCGGCGCGCGAGATGTCGAGCGCAGCAGGTTATTCAGCGGTTTGCCAGCCACTCGTGGATAGCCGTCGGCACCTCACGTTGCGCGCGACCGGACACATAGATGCCGATGTGGCCACCCTTGAACGCGAGTTCGGTGTAATCCTTCGTGCCCGCCAGCTGCCTGAGCGGACGCGACGCCGACGGTGGCACGAGGTGATCCTGCTCGGCAAAGATGTTGAGCACCGGCATCCTGACGTTCTTCAGGCTCACGTCCTTGTCGCCGATCTTCAAGCCACCGGTCACGAGTTTGTTGGCCTGATAGAAATCCTTGATGAACTGGCGGAACGCCTCGCCGGCCTGGTCGGGGCTGTCGAAGATCCACTTCTCCATGCGCAGGAAATTCTCAAGCTCTGCCTTGTCGTCGAGGATGTCGACGAGGCCGACGTATTTCTGCTGGAACAGACGCACCGGCTTCAACGTCAGGTAGCACCAGTTCATCAGGTCCGCCGGCACGTTGCCGAGCGTATCGACGAACAGATCCACGTCCATGCCGCGCGTCCAGTGCGAAAGCATGTTGTCCGGCGTGTGGAAATCGACCGGCGTGACCATGGTGATCAAATTCCGGATCCTGTCGGCGTGCGTCGCCGCATAGCACAGGCTGAATGCACCGCCCTGGCAGATGCCGAGCAAATTGATCTTGTCCAGCTTGTGGCGGCGCGCGACGGCCTCGACGCAGCGGTCGATGTAGCCATTGATGTAGTCGTCGAGCGTCAGGTATTTGTCGGAAGCGTCCGGATAGCCCCAGTCGATCAGGTACACATCCTCGCCGCGCGCAAGCAGGTTGCGCACCAGCGAACGGTCGTCCTGCAAGTCGACCATGTACGGGCGATTGACCAGCGCATAGGCGATCAGGATCGGCACCTTCGCGGTTGGCGTCTTGTCGCCGCGGAAGCGGTACAACACGAGCTTGTCCTCGCGGTAGATCTCTTCCTTGGCGGTGGCGCCATAGTGGACGTCATCCAGCGAACGCAGGGTCGACAGCCCCGCGGCGAGCTTGCGATTGAATCGCTGCGCTTCCGCCAGCGCCTGCTGCGGTTCGATGCGGATCGGATTCATGCGCCGCTCCCGGATTTATCCTTCATGGCTTTCAACGCATCGTTGAAGTTCCCTGCGCCGGCACGTGAGGCCTTGCGTGGCTTGGCCACGGCGGCGACGCGCTTGCGCGCAGGCGCCGCACGGCGCTTGGGATCGACGGCAGCTGCAGCGGCCGGCTTGGCCGGTTTCGCGCGCAGGGACTCGCGCAGCGCCTTGACCTCGCTGCGCAAAGCCGCGATTTCCGCGCTCGCCGACTCCGCGCCGCGCGGCGCACGCAACTCGCGGCGCAGGCCATGCAGGCGCTTGTGCACGGAATCCAGTTCCGTGCGCGTGGGCATGCCCAACTCCGCGCCGAGGCGTTCGACTTCGCTCTGCACATGCGAGCGCACGCGCATCTGCGCGTTGACGACATCGCCATAGGCCTTGCGGAACTCGTCCGAAAGCGCGATCTCCGCATACGCTTCTTCGGCCGCATCCACCCACAGATCGTACAAACCGCGCAAGGAATCGATCTGGCGCCCGGGTTCGCCGCGCTGCGCCAGTTTGTCCTCGAAGATCGCAAAACTGCGTTGCGAGGATTTCAGCATCAGTTCGTTGTACTTGCCGACCGCATCCTGAAACTCGGCGAAAGCGACCGCCGCCTTCTGCATGCGTTCTTGGTGTTCGCGCGCATAGCCGAACGCGGGCGCGTTGAGCCAGGACATGCCCTCGGCTTTTGCTTGCGCGAGAAACGGCGCGAATGCCTGCGGCAATTCGCCCAGGCCTTGTGCACCGGGCCCGCGCAAGCCCTGCATCATCGCCGCGAACGGATTGTCTGTGAATGCACCACCCATGCCCGGCAAGTTGAAGCCATCGCGCAGCGCCTGCGTCCATGCGCCCTGCACCCCTGCACCCGCATCCTTGCCTGCCGTTGCGGCCAGCATCGATTGCATCAGCGCGACATAGGCCTTGGCGCTGCCGAGCAGGCGCTCGGTGGTTTCATTCTGCTTACCGCTGCCGGCGAAAAGGCGCGACCACTGTTCGAGGCCTTCATGCCATGGCGCGTTGGCGCCTGGCTGGTTCGGCACGCCGCGCGTCGCGTCCTGCCAGGCGTTCCAATACTGCTGCTGCAACGCCTGCCAGTCCTTCTGCCAATCCTGGGAAGTCTTGTTTTCGCTCATCGGAATCTCCACGGATCGTGAAATGCTAACACGGACTTGTTGCGCTGCAAAAACAAAAAAGGCGAGCACAGGCTCGCCTTTTTTGAAGTTCGATATCAGCAAATCACGCCGCCGGCGCCTCTTCCGCCACCGCCTTCATCGACAGGCGGATGCGGCCCTGCTTGTCGACTTCGAGCACCTTGACCTTGACAATGTCGCCTTCCTTGAGCTTGTCGGAAACCTTCTCGACGCGCTCGTTGGAGATCTGCGAGACGTGGACGAGGCCATCCTTGCCCGGCATGATCGTCACGAACGCGCCGAAGTCCATGAGCTTGGCGACCTTGCCCTCGTAGATGCGACCGGGTTCGACGTCAGAGACGATCTGCTCGATGCGCTTCTTCGCGGCATCGCCGGCTTCACGGTTGACCGAGGCAATGACCACGGTGCCGTCATCGCTGATGTCGATCGTCGCGCCGGTTTCCTCGGTGATCGAGCGGATCGTGGTGCCGCCCTTGCCGATGACTTCGCGGATCTTGTCCGGGTGGATCTTCATCGTGATCAGGCGCGGCGCATACTCGCTCATCTCGCTGCGCGAGCTGGTGATGACCTTGCCCATTTCGCCGAGGATGTGCAGGCGGCCCTGCCTGGCCTGCGCCAGCGCGACCTTCATGATCTCTTCGGTGATGCCGTCGATCTTGATGTCCATCTGCAACGCGCTGATGCCATCCGCACTACCGGCGACCTTGAAATCCATGTCGCCGAGGTGATCCTCGTCACCGAGGATGTCGGACAACACCACGAACCTGTCGCCTTCCTTGACCAGGCCCATGGCGATGCCCGCGACCGGCGCCTTGAGCGGCACGCCGGCGTCCATCATGGCGAGCGAGGAACCGCACACCGAGGCCATCGACGAGGAGCCGTTCGACTCGGTGATTTCCGAAACGACGCGCACCACGTATGGGAACGCCTCCATCGCCGGCTTCACCGCCTGCACGCCACGCTTGGCCAGGCGGCCGTGGCCGATCTCGCGGCGCTTGGGTGCGCCGAAGCGGCCGCACTCGCCGACCGAGAACGGCGGAAAGTTGTAATGGAACAGGAACGGATCCTTCGATTCGCCTTCCGGCGCATCGATGATCTGCGCGTCGCGCGCGGTGCCGAGCGTGACCGTTACCAGCGCCTGCGTTTCCCCACGCGTGAACAGCGCCGAGCCGTGCGTACGCGGCAGCACGCCCACGCGCACCGTGATCGGACGAATGCCGTCCAGTGCACGGCCGTCGATGCGCACTTTCGTGTCGAGCACGGAATCGCGCATCGTGCGGTATTCGAGTTCGCCGAATTCCTTGGCAAGCTCTGCCGTTGCCCACTTCTGCGCTTCGGCCTGACCGGCGAGTGCGGCCAGCGTGTCGGCCTTGATCGCGGAAATGGCGTCGCGACGTTGCAGCTTGTCGCGCACCTTGAACGCGTCGGCGAGCTTGTTGCCGATGGCGCCCTTGAGCGCGCCGATCAGCGCGTCGTTCTTGGCCGGCGCCGTCCACGTTGACGGCCTGGTGCCGGCTTCGACGGTCAGTTCGTTGATCGCGTTGATGACGATCTGCAAGGACTTGTGTCCGAACGTCACCGCGCCGAGCATGACCTCTTCGCTGAGCAGCTTGGCTTCGGACTCGACCATCAGCACCGCGTTCGCCGTGCCGGCGACGACGAGATCCAGATCGGAGGTTTGCAGCTCGGTCTTGGTCGGATTGAGGATGTACTTGCCGTTGGCGTAGCCGACGCGCGCCGCACCGATCGGGCCCTTGAACGGGATGCCCGCGAGCGACAGCGCCGCCGAGGCGCCGATCATCGCCGGAATGTCGCCGTCGATTTCCGGATTCAAGGAAACGACCTGGGCGATCACCTGCACTTCGTTCTTGTACTCTTCCGGAAACAGCGGGCGAACCGGACGGTCGATCAGGCGGCTGGTGAGCGTTTCCTTCTCGGTCGGTCGGCCTTCGCGCTTGAAGAAGCCGCCGGGAATGCGTCCGGCCGAGTAGAACTTCTCGACGTAATCGACGGTGAGAGGGAAGAAATCCTGGCCTTCCTTCGCCTTGGCCGCGGCGACCGCGGTGACGAGGACGACGGTGCCGTCGACCGACACCATCACCGCGCCGGATGCCTGGCGGGCGATTTCGCCCGTTTCCAGCGTGACCTGATGATTTCCGTACTGGAACGATTTGCTGATCTTTGCCATGGTCTTTTCTGCCTCTTGGGCCGTCATCCCGCCATCGGGGTTCCGGGTTTGCGACGTGGTGGATTTCTTTCAAAACAAATCCCCGCCGAAGCGGGGATCGTGGTGCAGCAATTACCGGCGCAGGCCCAGGCGCTCGATCAGCGACTGGTAACGGCCAACGTCCGACTTCTTCAGATAGGCCAGCAGGCTGCGGCGCTGGTTGACCATCTTGAGCAAGCCGCGGCGCGAATGGTGGTCCTTGTCGTGCGCGGCGAAATGCTTGGACAGGTGTTCGATGCGGGCGGAGAGCAGCGCGACCTGCACTTCCGGCGAACCGGTATCGTTGGGGGCGCGGCGGTAGTCGGCAATGACCTTGCCGGTTTGTTCGATGGAAAGCGACATGAAGGTTTACCTTTTGCTGTTGCGTACGGCGCGAATCAGCCCGGTCCGAGGGAGGAGCGCGAATCGCGTCAAGGCCCGGACCACGTGCCCGGGATGGAAAAGCCGCTCATTGTAACCCGAATTGGCGGACAAAGGTAAAATCGCGAAGTTGTCGCCCAAATCGATGCCAGGCGGCAATAACCCGTTCGAGGCTGCTTCGTTCACAGCCAAGGCGTGCGCCGCATCGTGCTATTTCTCGATGCGGTAGTCGATGCCGGCACGGCTGGACCGGGTGCCGTTGCGCATCTCGAAGTTGAACAGGCGCGTGAGCTTGTAGCGCAGGGTGACGACCTGCCCCGGCGCGAACAGGCCGACGCCATAGCCGATGTACAAGCGCGGCGACAGGTACTTGCCGACGGTCAGGGCGGCGCCACCGACCGAGGAGTTGTCGGCCACGCCGACGTCGTCCAGACCCATCTTCGCGCCGATGCTCTTCGCCAGCAGATCGCCACCGGCCGAGCCGAGCGCGGAGGCGGCGCTGGATACCGCGTTGCCGTCGCCGCCCTTCAATTGCGACAACGGCTTGCCGGCGACGAGCCAGGACAGCGCATCGGATTGCTCCATCGCCGGCCGCGAGAACACGGTCAGTTGCGGCTTGAGCGCAGTGCCGCGCACCTGCAGGCCCACGACGATGTTTTGTTCCGGAAACGATCGCGTGGCGCTGATGTCCAGCCCCGGGTTTTCCACCGGCGTGCCGGCGAACAACAGGCGGCCCTGTCCGCGCTCGATGGTCAGATCCTGCCCATAGGCCTTGAAGGTGCCGTTGACGTCGATTTGTCCGCGCCCGAGCGGCGGGTTGCCCGGCATCTGCACGATGCGCAATTGTCCGCCGAGATTGCTGTCCAGGCCAAAACCGACCAGATGCACCTGCGTGCCCTGGCGCAGATCCAACGATGGAGCCTGCCCGGCGCCGAACTTGAGCGTGACATCGACCTCCACCGGCAACGCCGCGGCGGCGGCAGGCGCCTGCTCGTCGGTGACGACGACATCCGGCGAGACCTGCGCGTTCGCGCCGCCGCCCGGCAGTTTGCCCAGATCGACGGCCATGCTCGGTATCTGCACGGTGCCGCCGACCTTCAGTCGCTTGGCGTCGCGGTCGATGGTGAGGTCGGGTGAAATGTATACTTTTGCCCCGGGAATGTCGGCGGCAAGAAAACGCTCGCCGCTGATGCTTATGTGCAATGGCGCGTCGGCCGCAATGCCCGCGTTGCCGTGGATCGCGAGTTTGCCCTGATCGGAGGCGATGCTGCCATCGATGGCGAAGTTTCCGCCGTCGCGCGACTGCATCGTGATGTTGCCGTCGTGCAGCTTGAGTCCGGCGGCGGGCACCTCGGTGGCGAAGCCGACGAGGGCGAGCTGGCCGTCGACGCCGGGCTTGGCGGTGGTGCCCGACAGCGCGACCTTTGCGGCGACCTTGCCGCGCGTGCCCGCCACCTGCGTGGTCAGGAAGTCGAGGAAGGAAAGGTCGTTGACATCCAGCGCAAGCTGGCCGGAAAGCGGCATCGCGCCTGATGCATCCGCCGCGCCGGCGACGATATGGCCGTCTATACGTCCGCCGTCGTTCAAGTCGCCTGCGATCGTGATGGTGTTCTGCGCGGGCGCGAGCGCGGCATCGACATGGAAATTCTTGTAGCTCAGCAGCGCCTTCGAGGCCGAATCGGGATAGACGATCGTTCCCGCATCGGACGCGATCGTCGCATTGCCGCTGATCGCCCCGTTCGGCGTCATGACGATGGCGCCTTGACCATTGATCTCGCCATCGAGCTTGACCGTTGCGTCGGGGGCGGCGAGTCTGGCCAACGTCGCCAACGGCAGGTGTTCGAGACTGAATTTCGCATGCGTGCCCGCTTTCGCATCCTGCCGTGCCTGCGCGCACAGACGCGGCGTGCCGGCGCTCAGGCACAGTTCGTCCAATGAAAACTTGCCACCCACGTAGGCCATCGCGGTCGGTTGCGCGAGTTTCCACGCTGGCTGGCCTTGTTGGTCGAAGCTCAGCGTATTCAGCGTGCCGCGCCAGTCGTTCGTCGCCTTGGATTTGGCCAGCGCGCCATCGAGGCCGAGATCGATGGCAAGCGCTTTGCCGTGGGCAGCGAGCGTGACTTGGTGCGCGGCCGCATTGCCATGGGCGTCTAGCTTTACCGTATCGAAGACATAACCGCCCGCGACGAGCCGCGTCGCATCCACACGCGCGCTGCCGCTGGGCGCGCTCACGTCGCGCAGGTTGAAATCCAGCGCGATGGCATCCAGCCGGGTATCGCCGCTGGCAATCTGCTTGCCGTCGATCCGGCCGCGCGCATCGAGTTTCGGATACGTGCCGGCCAGCATGATCTTGCCGCGCACGCTGCCGCCCGCGTTCGGCAGCCAGTCGCCGAGACTGGCGATGTCGAGGTCGATTGCGAGGTCGGTCGGCGCGTCCTTGCCGGCGCCCTTGCCCACCACGGCAATGGTGCTCTTGCCCGAGACGAGGTCGAGCTTGCCGTCCAGATGCAGCGGTGGCGAAAACGCGAGGTCGGCGTTGCCGCGTAGCGGACGCTGGCGCAGCCGGCCGCCGAGACGTTCGAGCTTGAGCCTGCCCGCCGGCCCGTCTTTTTCCACCGTTCCACTTGTGGACAATTGGAAATCGATCGCACCGGACCACTCGCGCGCAAACGCGCCGGGATCGAACTGCGTCGCCTTCGCCTGGATGGTCCAGCCGACTTGCGGCTTGAGCAGGATGTCGCCGCTGGCGTCGAGGCCGCCTTTGGGTTGTTTCAAGGTCAGCTGGGTGAGCGAGATTTTCGCCGGCGTGCCGTCGAACTGGAACGCAAGATCGGCAAGTTGTTGCGGCGGCCCGATCGACAGCTCGCCTTGCGCGTGGAACTTCTCGGCATTGCCACCGGCGTCGATGCTGCCGTGCGTGGCGAGTGCCTGTCCGGCCAGATCGGCGGGGAGCAACACGTCGGCCCAATCGAGTGTGACCTCGCCGCCGACCGGCTTGGCATCCAGATGCACTTTGATTTGCGCGGTCAGCGTTCCTGGCGCATCGGGCGAGCGCAGGCGCAGCGGATCCAGCGTCAGCGTCTTGCCGTCGCTGGCAAAGGTGAGCGGATCGAGCAGCACGCGATGACCGTTGACGTCGACATGGCCGCTCAGCGTGCCGGCGTTCTTGTCGCCGCTGCCGGACAGCTTCAGCGCCAGCGTCTTGAGCGTGTCGCTTTGCGTGAGGCGCTGCGGATCGAAGTCCGGCACGTCGACTGCGATCGTCCATGGCAGATTTTTGTCGTTGGCAACGAGCGAGGCCTTGGCGTTGACGCGCAGCGGCTGGATCGCGGCGAGCGTGGCATGCGCCTGCTTGCCGTCGCTGTCGAGATTCACGCTGGCGACGGCATGCAGCGGCGCGGACTTGCCATCGCCCGGAATGCTCCAGTCGAGATCGAGTTTGCCGTTGCCGACGAGGTCCCTGTATTGCGTGATCGCGCCGGCGAGATCGACCTTGCCATCTGGCGCGCGCAGGGCCAATTGTTTGACGGTCAGCGCCGAGCCGGTCCACGTTGCCGCGGCATCGAGGCTGTCCGCCATGAATACCGGCTTGCCATCCTGCCTGACGCTGATCCTGCCCACATGCAGACGGTCGAGCAGGATATCCAGCGGCGGCGTCAGCAACTGCGCGATCGAAGGTTGCGCGGCTTGCGGTGCCGGCGGCGATGCTGGCAACGTGGTCAACGCAACCTCGACGCCGTCGATGTCGAGGTTGCGCACATGCGCGCTCTTGCGCAGCAGGCCCCAGAATGCGTAGTCGATTTTCAAGGTCTTGATGCGCACGGATATGCCCGACGCCGGATCCTTGTAGACGAGATCGTGCAGTTCCAGCGGACTCGCCAGCGCGCCCTGCGCCTGTGCGAGCGCGAGCTTGCCGCCGAGCGCGCTCTGCGCGCGCGCGAACGCGAAGCGCGCGCCCGATTGTGTGCCGAGCAGCCACCACGCCAGCACGACGACCAGCGCGAACACGATCGCCAGCGCGATGCCGCTGCGTTTGAGCCAGGTCTTCGCGCGCGGATTCATAGATCGGGCCCGATGACCAGGTGCAGCTGCACGCCGTGCATCCCGTCCGGATCATTGACCGGGAAGCCGAGGTCGACGCGGATCATGCCGACCGGCGAGCGATAGCGCAGGCCGATGCCGGTGCCGATGCGGTTGCGATAGCTGCCGAACGCGTTGAACGCATCGCCGACATCGACGAAGGTGGCAACGCCCCAATTCGGCTTGAAGTAGTACTCGTATTCGGCACTGGCGACAACGAGATTCTTGCCACCGATGATCAGGTTGTTGCAGTCGAGCGAGCTGTCGCGCGCGCAGCGGCCCAGTGCAGCGGGAACCAGCGCGGGCGCCAACGCAACCCCGACGCCCTGGAATGGGTAGCCACGAATCGAATTGTTGCCGCCGGCGAAAAAGCGCAGCTCCGGCGGCAGCAGGTCGAAATCGCCGACTGCGGTCATGCCGAGCGTGCCGCGTGCGATGAAGCGCTGGCGCTCGCCGATGCCACGTATCCACTTCGCGTCGGCGCGGGCCTGGGCGAAATGGGTGTCGGACAACGGCCCCGGACTGGCCTTGACGTCGAGGATGAGCGAATAGCCGTTGCGCACGAAGGTCGGATCATCCATGCGCTTGCGTTCGAGCGATGCCTCCGGATACAGCATGCTCGAATTGCCCTTGATCGTAGCGACGGTGAAATCCCCGGTCAGGTAATTCAGGCCCAGCGTGCGCATGAAACCATGCCACTGGCGTGTTTCATTGGCGACCAGGCGCAAGGATCGCGATTGCACCGTGCTCGTGTCGCTGTCGTTGTAGATCGCGCCGAGGTTGTACGCGCGGTCGTTCTCGCCGGGTTGCGGCATCGTGTAGGTCGCGGCGAGTGATTTGAGCTTCTGCGCGATTTCGGCCTCGACCTTGGCCTTGTGCCCGCGCGCATTGATCCAGCGGCGCGTGACGCTGCCCTTGACGCCCACGCCGACGTCGGAATCGACGAACACGCCGGCCGTGTAGATCGTGCGCTTGGCGGGCGCGAGCGTGACCTTGATCGGAATCACGCCGTCGCGCGCACTTTGCTTGTCGGGCATGACCTCGGCGATGGCGAAATAGTCGGCATCGACCAGCTTCTGCTGCAGGCGGAGCAATTGCGCCTGGCTGTAGAAATCGCCTTCGCGCCAGGGCACGTAGCGATCGAGGAAGCCGGCGTTGAACTGGCTGCCTTCGAACACGACCTCGCCGAAGCGGTAGCGCTTGCCGACGTCCCATTCGAGCGCAATGGCGGCGCGGTTGGCGCTGCGCGATATCTCGACTTTGTGCAGCGTGGCCGTGGCATCGAGATAGCCCGCCGCATACAGCGCGGACTGCACCTGCGCCTTGCTTTTTTCGTAGGCGACGCTGTCGAACACCGCACCCGGCCTCGGCGCGAACTCGGCCAACGCCTTGGCGACAGGTTTCTGTTCGCGCGCGGGACTCGGCACCTCGACCCTGAAATCGCCGACGCGCACCGGCTCGCCGGGCTGCACGTGAATGACCGCGTCCCATCCTTGCGGCGTTTCCTTCAACTCACCGTCGGTCTTGGCGTTGTAGTAGCCGAAGGCTTCGAGCGCCTTGTCGATCTGTTCGCCGGCGTTGGTGTACAGGCGCTGTGCCTGCGCGGCGGTGATGTCCTTGTTCTGGTACTGGGTGATTTCGGCGGCAGCGACGACAGCCGCCTTGAGCGGATCGTCGACACCGTCGATCCGCACGCTCAGCACGCCGGCCAGTGCGGGCGCGGCGGCCAGGACAGCCATCGCCGCGAGGGTCGTGCGATGGAACAAGACTTCCCTGCGTGGCGTGTGCACGAGATCCAAATCCATGGCGAATGTATAACACGGCCGCCGCAAGATCATGTGAGCAATCCGTTGCATCGAGCCGGGAAATGCAGGCATCCGCGCGTGTGCGATCAAGCCGGATTGAACCCACGCAGGATGCGCACGCCGCCGCTGGCCGACACTTCCACCAGTGCGATCAGCCGGCCGGCGGGATCCCGCGCCCGGCACAAAGGCATCGGCGTGCGCGGCGTGATCGTGATCTTGCGGCCCTGGCGCAAGTGCACGGCTGCATCGGCGTCGAAGTCCAGCGCAGGTAGTGCGTCCACGCCCGCCTCCAATGGCAACAGCAGGTGATCCAGTGCAGCCACGCCACCCTGCGCCGCGATGCGCTCGAGCGCATCGAGCGTGTGCATGCGCGGTTCGCGAAACGGTTCGACCCACAGCCGGCGCAAAGCAATCAGATGTGCGCCGCAACCCAAGCGTTCGCCCAGATCGCGCGCGAGGCTGCGCACGTAGGTTCCCGAACCGCACTCGACATGCAGGTTCAACACATCGCCGTCGCGGCTTTCCAGGATGAGGCGATGCACGTCGACTTCACGCGAAGGCACGATGACGTCCTCGCCGCGACGTGCGCGTTTGTATAGCGCCACCCCGCCCTGTTTGATCGCAGAATACGCTGGCGGAATCTGCACGATGCGTCCGCGCAGGGTCGCCAGCGCGGCTTCGATCAACGCCACATCGAGGGGTGGAACGGGGCGCGTCTGCACGACCTCGCCTTCGGCATCGTCGGTGGTCGTGGTCGTGCCGAGCCGCAATTGCGCGGCGTAGGCCTTGCGCGAGCCGAGCAGGTAGCCGGCAATCTTGGTCGCCTCGCCAAAGCACACAGGCAAGAGACCGGTGGCGAGCGGATCGAGGCTGCCGGTGTGTCCGGCCTTGGCCGCGCCGTACAGGCGTTTCGCCAACTGCAAGGCGCGGTTGGAACTGATTCCCGCAGGCTTGTCCAGGAGCAGGATGCCGTGGACGCCGCGCCAAGTTTTCAAGCTCGTCATTCCGGCAGGGACTGCCGGAATCCAAGCGCCAGGGACGGCAATGCGAGGAATTACGGCAGCGCATGTTTGGCATCCATGCAGTCTGGATCCCGGCAATCCATGCCGGGATGACGCCGATTCATTTCTCGCCGCGCAGCAAGGCGTCGATGCGCTCGCCGCGATCCACCGAATCGTCGTAGCGGAACCGAAGCTCCGGCACGCGGCGCACGCGCATCATCTTCGACAATGCCATGCGCAACTCCTTCGCCATCGCCTTGAGCGCCTTCATGCCATCGGTCGCCTGGGTGGGATCAAGCGCCGTGACGAAAACCGTCGCGGAGTCGAAATCCTTCGTCACCTCGACATCCGAGACGCTCATCGATGGCAGCGCATGTTCGCGCACGGCATCGTGCACCAGCGTGCCGACAAGGCGGCGCAGCTCGGCGGAAAGGCGATCGGAACGGGTGAAGGAACGCGATGGCATAAATGGCAGTCCGGATCAGGTCGATTTTTCGGTACGCGCCGACGCGCGTCCAAGCTGACGTTGGAAAAAGCGCGCGATGACGGAATACGCCGCTTGGGATTCCGGCATGTCCGGATCGGCGAAGAAGCGATGCCACATGCCATCCCAGACATGCAACTCGGTTTCCGCACCGGCGCGTGCCAACAGATCCTGCGAATGCAGGGTCGGGCTCAAGGCTTCGTCGCGGGTTCCGGAAATCAGCAAAGTCGGCGGAAACTTTGCCAGTACCGCAGGAGAACGTCCCGGCCACACCAGCGGATCATTGGCATCGGCGCCCTTGAAATAAGGCAATTCCGACATCAGGTCCATCGGCGCGCCCGCCGGAACCGCTTGGCCATTGAGCAGCGGCGCGACATACGCCGAGTCTCCACCAAATCCATCCAACCCGGAGCAGAACAGGCCGATCGCGCCAGGCCGCGGCAGCTTCTTGCTGGCGATCCAGGCAACCGATTGTGCTGCCAGACCGCCACCCGCGGAACAGCCATAAATGCCGATATCTTGCGCCTTGTGTTTTTTCAGCAATTCGCGATAGACCTTTTCCACGTCCTCGCTCGCGGCGGGAAACGTGTGTTCCGGGCCCATGCGGTAATCCACGCTGACCACGGTGATCTTCGACACGCTCGCAACCGGAATCGACTCGACCAGTCCGCCATTGCCTGCGCCGAACATGAAACCGCCCCAATGCAAATTGATCAGCACGCGCTGCGGATCCGGCTTGGCGTTCGACGGCGAGACGACCTGAACCGGCACGCCATCGATTTTCGACACCACGATCTTGACCGGATACAGCGTCTTCATGCGCTCCACGCGCGCCTCATCGAGCTTGTCGTAATACGCCCGAATGACCTCGATCGAAGCCTCGAAATCGGGCGCACTGCGATCCTCGACCAGTATCTGCAGGAAGCGCGCGAGCGCCTGCTTCGACGCAAATGAGGAAAACGGAAAACGCGCTTCGTGCGCAAGGCGGATCGCGCCATCGGCCTCAAGCTTGGGCGCATCCGGTCCGGGTGGACCGTTTTGCGCTGCTGCGCTCACCGCAAAAAGCACACCGATCGAAGCCAGCAGCGCGAATCGTTTCCCGGGCATATTGCGTCCCCCAGCCGTCAAGAGCATCCATCGTACTGCACGACGGCGCTTGGTCACAGCGTCCGCGCTACCTCGATGCGTTCAAAGCACTCGATCTGGTCGCCCGGCTTGACGTCGTTGTACTGCTTGACGCCGATGCCGCATTCCATGCCGTTGCGCACTTCGTCGACGTTTTCCTTGAAGCGGCGCAGCGATTCGAGTTCGCCCTGGAAGATCACGGTGTTGTCGCGCAGCACGCGGATCGGCTTGCTGCGCTTGACCGTGCCCTCGATCACCATGCAGCCGGCGATGGCGCCGAACTTGGACGAGCGGAACACGTCGCGCACCTGGGCGGTGCCGATGATCTCCTCGCGGATTTCCACGCCGAGCAAACCGGTCGCGGCCTGCTTCACCTGATCGATCACGTCATAGATGATCGAGAAGTAGCGCAGGTCGATGCCGTTGGTTTCCAGCACCTTGCGCGCGGTGGCGTCGGCGCGCACGTTGAAGCCGATGACGATGGCTTTGGACGCGACCGCGAGCGTGGCATCGGATTCGGTGATGCCGCCGACCCCGGAGGCAATCACATTGACCTTGACGCGCTCATTGCCGATCGCGCCGAGCGAATCGCGCAGCGCTTCGGCGGAGCCCTGCACGTCGGTCTTGACGACGAGGTTGAGCACGCGTTGTTCTTCGCCCTGACCCATCTGCGACATCACGTCTTCCAGGCGCACCGATTGCCGCGTCAGGCGCGTCTCGCGCAGCTTGGCATGGCGTTCGGCGGCAACCTGCTTGGCCAGGCGCTCGTCTTCGACGACGACGAAATCATCGCCTGCGTTCGGCGCCCCGGACAAGCCGAGCAACTGCACCGGAATCGACGGCCCGGCGCTTTCGACCGGCTTGCCGTTTTCGTCGAACATGGCGCGCACGCGGCCATACTCGACGCCGCAGACGAGGAAGTCGCCCTTCTTCAGCGTGCCTTGTTGCACCAGCACGGTGGCGACAGGGCCGCGGCCCTTGTCGAGGCTGGATTCGACGACGACGCCGGTGGCAAGGCCGTCCTTGACCGCCTTCAGATCCATCACTTCCGCCTGCAGCAGGATCGCATCGAGCAGCGCATCCACGCCCTGCCCGGTCTTGGCCGACACCGGCACGAATTGCACGTCGCCGCCAAAGTCCTCGGAGACGACTTCGTGCTGGATCAGGTCCTGCTTGACCCGGTCGGCGTTCGCTTCGGGCTTGTCGATCTTGTTCACGGCGACGATCAGCGGCACGTGCGCCGCCTTGGCATGCTGGATCGCCTCGATGGTCTGCGGCATGGCGCCGTCATCGGCTGCCACCACCAGCACGACGATGTCGGTGAGCTTGGCGCCGCGCGCGCGCATGGCGGTGAACGCGGCATGGCCTGGCGTATCGAGGAAACTGATCACGCCCTTGCCGGTATCCACGTGATACGCACCGATATGCTGGGTGATGCCGCCGGCTTCACCTGCGGCGACCTTGGTGCGGCGGATGTAATCGAGCAGCGAGGTCTTGCCGTGGTCGACGTGGCCCATGATCGTGACCACCGGCGGCCGCGGCAGTTTCTCGCCCTGCACCTCGACGCGCGCCAACGTGGTTTCGGCGGTGTTTTCCTGCGCCTGCACGGCCGTGTGGCCGAACTCCTCGACCACCAGCACGGCGGTATCGTGATCGATGACCTGGTTGATGGTCGCCATCACGCCCATCTTGAAAAGGGCCTTGACCACGTCGGCACCCTTGACCGCCATTTTCGCGGCGAGGTCGGAAACGAGGATCGACTCGCCCACCGGCACCTCGCGCACCATGGGTGCGACCGGCTTGGAAAATGCGTGTGCGCCGGCAGCGCCCGCGCGCATCGGCTCGATCTGCTTGCGCGGCTTGCGCTTGACCGCACCACGGCGCGCATGGCCTTCATCGGAAAGATGCAACTCCGCGCCGAAGTAACGATTGCCGCCGTCGCCGTCACCGTCGCCGCTGGGCATGCGGTGCGAGCCGTGCTTGGGCTTGTGCTTGTGCGCCGCGCTGTCGTTCTCGCCGCGACCACCGCGACGATCATCCGCGGGCTTGGGCGCATGCGCCTTGCGCGCGGGGGCTGCGCGTTCTTCCTTCGGCGCGGCATCGGCTTTCGCCGCGGGCGCCTCGGCCTTCGCATCGGCTTCGGCGCGCGCGCGCGCTTCCTCGGCACGGCGTGCCTCTTCGGCCGCGCGCAACTTCGCTTCTTCTTCGTGGCGGCGCTGGTCCTGCGCCTTGAGCGCGGCCTGCTCGGCCTCATTGCGGGCCTGCGATTCCTGCAGCTTCTTCAGCGCATCCTCGCGCTCGGCGTCGACTTCCTGCGACTCGACGACCGCGCTGCGCTTGACGTAGGTGCGCTTCTGGCGCACTTCCACGGCGACGGTCTTGCCGCGCGCCGCACCCTGGTTGACCGTCAGCTCACTGACGGTCTTGCGCTTGAGCGTGATCTGCCGCGGCGACGAATCCTCTTCCGTCGCGGCCTTTTCGCGCTTGCCATGCGTGCGGCGCAGGAAGCCGAGCAGCTTGACCTTTTCCGTGCTCGACACGACCTGATCGGGGCTGGAGAATTTCATGCCGGCCTCGTCGAGCTGCGCCAGCAGCTTGTCCACGCTCATGCCGAGCACGACCGACAGTTGCTTGATGGTTACGTCCGACATGATGTTGGTTTCTCCGTGTGCGTATCGCGCAGTGCCGTGGTGGCTCGACTCAGGCCGCCGCTTCCGCGCGTGCCGCCATGATCAAATCGCCAGCGCGCGCCTCGTCCATGCCGTCGAGCGCGAATTCCATGAGTTCGTCGGTGGCCAGGTCCGCAAGGTTCTCGCGCGTGGTCACGCCATGCTCGGCGAGCGCAAACGCGGTTTCCTCGTCCATGCCGTCAACCGCCAGCAAGTCTTCCGCCGGCTTGTTGTCCTCGATGTCTTCCTCGACCGCGAGCGCCTCGGTGAGCAGCGCATCGCGTGCGCGCGCGCGAAGTTCCTCGACGATGTTTTCGTCGAAGCCCTCGATCGCCATCAGCTCGCCGGTCGGCACGTAGGCGATTTCTTCGACCGTGGTGAAGCCTTCCTGCACCAGGATGCCGGCGATTTCCGCGTCGACTTCGAGCTTGTCCTGGAACAGCTTGCGCGCGGCTTCCTGCTCGGCTTCGGATTTCTGCGCGACCTGGTCCTGGGTCATCACGTTGAGCTGCCAGCCGGTGAGCTTGCTGGCCAGGCGCACGTTCTGCCCGCCGCGGCCGATCGCCTGCGAGAGCTTGTCCTCGGCGACGGCGATGTCCATCGAGTGCTTGTCCTCGTCCATGATGATGGACTGCACTTCGGCCGGCGCCATCGCATTGATCACGAATTGCGCGGGATTGTCGTTCCACAGCACGATGTCGATGCGCTCGCCGTTCAATTCGTTCGACACCGCCTGCACGCGCGAGCCGCGCATGCCGATACAGGCGCCGATCGGATCGGTGCGGTTGTCGTGCGCGAGCACGGCAATCTTGGCGCGGTCGCCCGGATCACGCGCGGCGCCCTTGATCTCGACCAGGCCCTGGCCGACTTCCGGCACTTCGAGCTTGAACAGCTCCATCATGAATTCTGGCGCAGTGCGCGAGACGAACAACTGCGGTCCGCGCGGCTCCGGTCGCACTTCGAACAGATAACCGCGCACGCGGTCGCCGGCGCGCACCGCTTCGCGCGGGATCGCCTTGTCGCGGGGGATGTAGGCCTCGGCATTGCCGCCAAGATCGAGGAAGACGCTGCCGCGTTCCACGCGCTTGACCACGCCGGTGAGCAGTTCGCCGACGCGATCCTTGTAGGCATCGACGACCTGCGCACGCTCGGCTTCGCGCACGCGCTGCACGATCACCTGCTTGGCGGCCTGCGCCGAGATGCGGCCGAAATCGGGGTTGTCGATCTGCTCCTCGATGAACTCGCCGACCTGGATCTCCGGATGCGTTTCGACCGCGTCCATCAGGCGCAGCTGGCGATCCGGCGATTCCATCACCACGTCATCGGCCACGACTTCCCAACGGCGGAAGGTTTCGTACTCGCCGTTGCTCTTGTCGATGGCCACGCGCGTGGCGACGTCTTCGTTGAGGTAACGTTTCTTCGCCGCGGAAGCGAGCGCCGCTTCCATCGCATCGAAGATCACGTTCTTGTCGACGCCCTTCTCGTTGGCGACGGCATCCACGACCAACAACAGATCTTTGCTCATTGCTGCGTTCTCACTTCGAATTTTTCTTGGCGTGCTTGTGCTTGCCGGGTTTGCCGGCCGGTTCGTCGTACTGCGGCACCAGTTTCGCCTTGTGGATGTTGTCGGCGGCGATGGATACCGCGACCCCATCCTGGTCCAGCACGATCGTGTTGCCATCGACGCCGCGGATCGGGCCGTTGAAGCGGCGCCGTCCCGCGATCGCCAGGTTCACTTCCACCTTCACCACGTGTCCGGCGAATTGCGCGAACTGTTCCGGCGTATACAGCGGCCGATCCAGTCCCGGCGAGGAAACCTCCAGCGTGTAGCGGCCGGGGATCGGGTCGTTCACGTCCAGCGTTGCCGAGATCTGTCGGCTGACCGCTTCGCAATCATCCACCGTCACCGCCCGGCCCGGCGCGTCGATGTACACGCGCACTAGCCCATTGCCCTGCGACGGGCTGTATTCGACGCCCAGGCATTCCAGGCCCAGATCGGCCACCACCGGCGCCAACAGATTGGTCAATTCCGCATTGAACATGGGTTTTCGCGGGTACAAAAAAAGGCCACGAGGGCCTTTCCTGGTCCGCCGTTGTCTCGCATCCCAACATCGGCTAACGCGCATCCTGCGCAAAAAGAAAAGTTGGTAGCGGGGGCAGGATTTGAACCTGCGACCTTCGGGTTATGAGCCCGACGAGCTGCCAGACTGCTCCACCCCGCACCAGGGGAACGCGCATTTTAGCCGAGTGCGCGGGCCTGGCGCAACCGCGAAGCCGCCGGAAATTCAGCCCGGCAGGCCGAACGCGCGATAGCACCAGCCGATCAGCGGGCCCCACAGCACGCCGAGCACAAGCAGGGCGAGGCCATTGATCGACAGCACCCAGCGCAGCGGCAGGTCGCGCGGCAGTTCCAGTGCGGACGTGTCGGCGGGCTTGTCGAAGTACATCACCTTGACCACGCGCAGGTAGTAGAAGCAGCCGACGATGGCCATGACGATGGCGATGATGGCCAGCCACAGGAAGCCTGCGTCGATGGCGGACTTGAGCACGAGCAGCTTGGCGAAGAAGCCGAACAACGGCGGCACGCCGGCCAGCGAGAACATCGCCAGCAGCATGATGAAGGCATACCACGGATTGCGCTGGTTCAGGCCCTTGAAGTCGTCGATCATCTCCGCCTCGAAGCCGGCGCGCGCGAGCAGCAGGATCACGCCGAACGCCGCCGCCGTCATGATCGCGTAGCAGATCGCGTAGAACATCGCCGCCGCATAACCGGCCGGCGTCGCGTTGAGCAAGCCGAGCAGCAGAAAGCCCATGTGCGAAATCGTCGAGTACGCGAGCATGCGCTTGATGTTGGTCTGCGCGATCGCGACCAGGTTGCCGATGACCAGCGACAGCGCCGCGAGCGCGGCGAGCATCTGGCTCCAGTGCGGCGCCAGCGTGCCAAGGCCGCTTTCGAGCAGGCGATAGGCCATGCCGAACGCGGCGAGCTTCGGCGCGGTGGCGATGAACGTCGTCACCGCCGTGGGCGAGCCTTCGTAGACATCCGGCAGCCACATGTGGAACGGCGCCGCACCGAACTTGAACGCGATGCCGACGACGACGAAGACCAGGCCAAACGCAAACAGGGTCGGATGCTGGGCGAGGCCATTCACGCCGACGCCGCCGACCGCCCGGATCTGTGCCAGATCCAGCGTGCCGGTGGCGCCGTAGATCATCGACAGCCCGTACAGCAGCAAGCCGGATGCCAGCGCGCCGAGCACGAAGTATTTCATCGCCGCTTCGGACGCCACGCCGGAATCGCGGTGGATGGCGACCAGCGCGTAACTCGACAGCGCAAACAGTTCCAAACCCAGGTACACCATCACCAGATTGCCCGCCGACACCAGCAGCAGCATGCCGAGCGTGGAAAACAGCATCAGCGTGTAGAACTCGCCGATGAACAGCTTGCGTTCATCCAGGTAGCGGCGCGAAAACACGAACACCACGGCGACGAGGCCGAGGATGAACGTCTTGAGCACCGTCGCCACCGTGTCGTGGATGTAGGCGCCATTGAACGCCGTCTGCACCTGACCCGGAGCGCAGAGTACGATTGCCAACGTACCGAGCAACGCCGCGATCGCCAACCAGTGCGTTACTGCACGCTGCGTCTGCTTCAGGAACAGGTCGATGAAGAGAATTGCGCAGGCCGCGCCGAGCAGGAAATCCTCGGGGGCAAGCAGAGCCAGATCGTGGAGGTTGAAGTTCATCGGCAACTCGGTCTCAGGTCTTCACGATCAACAGTTGATCGACGATGTGTTTCACCGACGCATCCATCAGATGCGTGAGCGGTTCCGGCCAGATGCCGAGCACGAGCACGCCCGCGGCGAACAAGCCGAGCACGAGCGCTTCGCGCGGGTTGATGTCCTTCAACTTGGCGACGTGGTCGTTGGTGACGTCGCCCCAGATGATGCGTTTGACCAGGTACAGCGTGTAGGCCGCACCGATGATGAGCGTGAACGCGGCGCCGGCGGCGACCCACGGATTCATGGCAAAGCTCGCCAGGATCACCATGAACTCGCCGACGAATCCGCTCGTTCCCGGCAGGCCGCAGTTGGCCATCGAGAACAGCACCCAGAACGCGGCGAACCACGGCATCGTGTTCACCACGCCGCCGTAATCGCCGATCATGCGCGTGTGCATGCGCTCGTAGAGCACGCCGACGCAGGTAAACATCGCGCCGGAGACGAAGCCGTGCGAGATCATCTGCACCATCGAACCCTGCACGCCCAGGTACGCCGCCTGCGTGTTGCCGGTCACGCGCATCAGCGCGAAGGCGATGAACAGGCCGAGCGTGACGAAACCCATGTGCGCGACCGACGAATACGCGATCAGCTTCTTCATGTCTTCCTGCACCAGGGCGACATAGCCGACGTAGATGATCGCGATGATCGACAACGCGATGATCAGCCAGGCGAATTCCTGGCTCGCGTCGGGCACGATCGGCAGCGAGAAGCGGATGAATCCGTAACCGCCGATCTTCAGCATGATCGCGGCCAGGATCACCGAACCGCCGGTCGGCGCCTCGACGTGCGCATCCGGCAACCACGTATGCACCGGCCACATCGGCACCTTGATCGCAAAACCGAGCAGGAAGGCGAAGAACAACCAGGCCTGTTCCATAGCGGACAGGTGGAATGCCGCCAGTTGCGCCAGATCCCAGGTATGCGCGTGCAGGTACAGGTAAATCAGCCCGATCAGCATGAAGATCGAACCGAAGAATGTGTACAGGAAGAATTTCAGCGTGGCATAGACGCGGCGCGGGCCGCCCCAGATGCCGATGATGATGAACATCGGGATCAGCATGCCTTCGAAGAACACGTAGAACAGCAGCGCGTCCATTGCCGCGAACACGCCGATCATCAGGCCTTCGAGCACGAGGAAGGCCGCCATGTACTGGCCGACCCGTTCGTGCACCGCGTCCCACGCGCCAAGCACGACCAGCGGCGTGACGAAGGTGGTCAGCACGATCAGGGCGATGGAAATGCCGTCGGCGCCAAGATGGTAGTTCGCGTTGATCGCCGCGATCCAGACATGGTGTTCCTGGAACTGCATCGTTCCCGCCGCGGCATCGTAGCCGGTGAGCAATGGGATGCTGACGGCGAAGATGACGATGGAGACAATCAGCGCCAGCCAGCGCGCACGGCCAGCGTTGCTGCCGCCCGCAAGCACGACGAGTGCACCGCCGGCGATGGGCAGCCAGATCAGCAGCGAGAGCAGAATTGAATCGGAAGTCATCATCGTCCCTGCCCTAGACTCTCACCACCCACCACAGCCCGCCGAGCAAGACGACGAGTCCGAGGATCATGGCGAACGCATAACTGTACAAATAGCCGGACTGGATCCAGCGCACGACACCGGCCATGCGGCCGACGCCGATCGAAGTACCGTCGATCAGGATGTTGTCGATCACGCCCACGTCACCACTCTTCCACAGGCCGCGCCCCAGCGCGACGCCGCCGCGCGCGAACACCAGTTGATACAGCTCGTCGACATAGTATTTGTGATCGAGCAGCTTCCACAGCGGATGCAGCGCCTGCTTGGCGCGGCCGGCCAATGCCGGATTGAAAATGTAGACATAGGTCGCTACAGCGAATCCGGCAAACGCCATCCAGAACGGCGGCGCGGTGAATCCTTCGAGCATCATCGTCAACGATCCGGCAAACGCCTCATGTCCATGCTCGCCGATGGTGCGAATGGCGGCGCCGAAATAGTCGCCATGCAGGATCGGACCCACCGTCAGCCAGCCAATGGCGAGCGACGGAATCGCGAGCAGGATCAGCGGCACCGTCACCACCCACGGCGATTCGTGCGGCGCGTGCGCGAGGTGACCGGGCGCTTGATGATGATCGTGCCCGTGATGCCCGCCGTGTTCGACGACGAAACGCTCCTTGCCGTGGAAGGTCATGTACAACAGGCGGAAGCTGTACAACGCCGTGACGAACGCACCCAGCAGCACGCACCAATACGCGTAGCCCGAACCCCATCGCGTGGATTCGTGCACGGCTTCGATGATCGCGTCCTTGGAATAGAAACCCGAGAACCCCGGCGCTGCGACCAGGGCCAGCGTGCCGACCCACATCGTGATCCAGGTGATCGGCATGTAGCGACGCAGGCCGCCCATGTAGCGCATGTCCTGTTCGTGGTGCATGGCGATGATGACCGACCCGGCGCCCAGGAACAGCAAGGCCTTGAAGAACGCATGCGTCATAAGGTGGAAGATGCCGGCGCCAAATGCGCCGGCGCCAAGCGCCGCGGTCATGTAGCCGAGCTGCGACAGCGTCGAATACGCAACGACGCGCTTGATGTCGTTCTGCACGATGCCGATCAAGCCGGTGAAGAACGCCGTGGTCGCACCGATCACAAGCACGGTCGACAGCGCCGTGTCGGACAACACGAACAGCGGCGACATGCGCGCGACCATGAAGATGCCGGCCGTGACCATGGTCGCGGCGTGGATCAGCGCAGAGATCGGCGTCGGGCCTTCCATCGAATCCGGCAGCCACACGTGCAGCGGTACCTGCGCGGACTTGCCCATCGCACCGACGAACAGGCACAGGCAGATCACGGTCGCTGCCGACCACGGCGTCGAACCCCAGATCGCCAGGGTCTTGCCATCGAGGATGTTCGCGTGGTCGAAGACGCTTTGGTAGTCGAGCGTGTGGAAGAAATACAAAACCCCGGCGATGCCGAGGATGAAACCGAAGTCGCCGACGCGGTTGACGAGAAAAGCCTTCAGGTTGGCGAAGATCGCGGTCGGCTTCTTGAACCAGAACCCGATCAGCAGGTACGAGACCAGTCCCACCAGTTCCCAGCCGACGAACAGCTGGAAGAAATTGTTCGCCATCACCAGCATCAACATCGAAAACGTGAACAGGGCGATGTAGCTGAAGAAGCGCTGGTAGCCGGGATCGTCGGCCATGTAGCCGATGGTGTAGACATGCACCATGAGCGACACGAAGGTGACGACGACCATCATCAATGCGGTCAGGCGATCGATCATGAAACCGATGTGCGTGGAAAAGTCGCCGACCTGGAACCAGGTGTAGACGTTCTCGTTGTACGTTGGCGCTCCGCCCCAGACGAGCTGGTACAGCACGTAAAACGACAGCGCGCAGCTCAGCGCAACGCCGGCGATCGTCACGCTGTGCGCGCCGACGCGGCCGACCTGCTTGCGCAGCAAGCCCGCGATCAACGCACCGGCAAGCGGTGCGAGGGCGATGATGAGCAGGATTGTGGGGTTCAGAACCATGTTCTTTCGCTCGTCATTCCGGCAGGGACTGCCGGAATCCAGACACAGGGATGTGAATGCTCACGCGTTTTGCAAAGTACCATCCATGGCACTGGATTCCGGCAGTCCCTGCCGGAATGACGCACACAGCCTCATTAACCTTTGAGTTCATCGATCTCGCCCACATTGATCGTCGCGCGGTTGCGGAACAGCGTCACCAATATCGCCAACCCGATCGCGGATTCGGCCGCCGCCACGGTCAGGATGAAAAACACGAACACCTGCCCCGCGGCGTCGCCGAGGTAGCGCGAGAACGCGACGAAGTTGATGTTCACCGCAAGCAGCATCAGCTCGATCGCCATCAACAGCACGATGAGATTTTTACGGTTGATGAACACGCCGGCGACGGCGATGCAGAACAGCACTGCGCCAAGCACGATGAAATGCGCGAGCGTGATCATGGCGCGGCCTCCGTCTTCGGCGCGATAGGCATCTTGGCGATGCTTGGCATTTTGACAATGCGGATGCGTTCGCTGGCCTTGACCGCGACCTGCTGCGATGGATTCTGGTAGCGCGCGCCGCTGCGCTTGCGCAAGGTCAACATCACCGCCGCGACCACGGCCACGGTCAGGATCAACGCCGCGACCTCGAACGGCAGCAGGAACTGCGTGAACAAGGCCATCCCGAGCCAAGCCGTATTGGAGGCCCCGGCCGGATCCGCCGGCGCCGCGACCTGCAGGTTGTGCACGCCGATCAACAGCAGCATCTCGGCGAGCATCACCGCGGCCACCAGCACACCGACCGGCAGGTAGCGGATGAATCCCTCGCGCAACGGCTCGATCTTGATGTCGAGCATCATCACCACGAACAGGAACAGCACCATCACCGCGCCGACGTAGACCAGCACCAGCACGATGGCGAGGAATTCCGCCTGGATCAGCAGCCACAGTGCCGACGTGGTGAAAAAGCACAACACCAGCAGCAGCACGGCATGCACGGAATTCTTCGCGCCGACCACGCCCAGCGCGGACAGCACCAGGATGGCGGAAAACACATAGAAGAGGATCAGGTTGATCGTCATGGCATCCTCAGCGGTACGGCGCATCCTGCATGCGCGCAGCGGCGATCAGCGACTCGAAGCGATCACCAATGGCAAGCAACTGCGGCTTGGTGAGGACGTTCTCGCCGCGCTTTTCGAAATGGTATTCCAGCACATCGGTGAGCACGATCGAGTCGACCGGGCACGATTCCTCGCAGAATCCGCAGTAGATGCACTTGAACAGGTCGATGTCGTAGCGCGTGGTGCGGCGCGTGCCGTCCTCGCGCTTGTGCGAATCGATGGTGATGGCCAGCGCCGGGCACACCGCCTCGCACAGCTTGCAGGCGATGCAGCGTTCTTCCCCATTTGGGTAACGGCGTAATGCGTGCAGGCCGCGGAAGCGCGGCGAGCGCGGAATCGTCTCCATCGGATAGCGCACGGTGTACTTGGGACTGACCATGTACTTGCCGGTCAGCGCCAAGCCCTTGAGCAGCTCGATCAGCAGCAAACTTTTGATGTAGCGGAACACGCGGCTCATCGTGCGCCTCCCAGGCCAAACCAGCCGAAGTAGACCAGCACGCCGGCCACGCCGATCCACGCCAGCGCGATCGGGATGAACACCTTCCAGCCCAGGCGCATGATCTGGTCGTAGCGATAGCGCGGGAAAGCGGCGCGGAACCACAGGTACAGGAAGGCGAAGAAGAACGCCTTGGCGAACAGCCACCACCAGCCAGGCACGCCAAGGAGCGGCCAACTCTCCGGGAACGGCGACAGCCAGCCGCCAAGGAACAGCACCGAGGCGAGGAAGGAAATCAGGATCATGTTCGCGTATTCGGTGAGGAAAAACACCGCGAACGGCGCACCGGAATACTCGACATGGAAACCGGCGACGATTTCCGACTCGCCTTCGGCCATGTCGAACGGCAGGCGGTTGGTCTCGGCCACGCCCGACACGAAATAAATCACGAACAAGGGCAGCAGCGGCAACCAGAACCACGAGAAAATGCCGTACGCGCCGGATTGCGCGTTGACGATGTCGGTCAGGTTCAGGCTGCCGGCGCAGATCAGCACGCCGACCAAGGCCATGCCCGCGGCGATTTCATAGCTGACCACCTGCGCCGCCGAACGCATCGCGCCGAGCATGGCGTATTTGGAATTGGACGCCCAGCCGGCGATGATGATGCCGTACACGCCCATCGAGGTCATGGCCAAGAGATACAGCAATCCCGCGTTGGCGTTGGAAAGCACGACGCGTTGGTCGAACGGCACCACCGCCCACGCCGCGAAGGCGGGCACCAGGGCGATCAGCGGCGCGAGCACGAACAACAGCTTGCTCGACTTGGCGGGCAGCAGGTATTCCTTGAACAGCAGCTTGAACACGTCGGCAAAGGTCTGCGCCAATCCGGCCGGGCCGACGCTGTTCGGGCCCATGCGCACATGCATCCAGCCCAGCACCTTGCGCTCCCACCACACGTAGAACGCGACGGCGAGGATCACCGGCACGGCGATGCACAGGATGCACACCACGAGCCAAACCACGAGACCGATGTCGCCGTAGCCGAGGATGAAATTGCGCAACGGATCGAACACGCTCATGCCCTCGCCACCGTGAGCGCCGCGCCCATCGGCGGCAAGGCGCGCGTTTCCGGCCAGGTGGATTCGATCCACGCCGCGCCCTTGGGCACGCCGCGCGAAATCGTCACCGGCAACACCGCCTCGGCGCCATTGCCGGACACCTTGGCTTGCGCATCCTGTGCCAGGCCCAGGGCCAACGCATCTTCCGGATTGAGCGCAACCGTGGCCTTGCCGGTCAGCGGATGCGATTGCAGGGCCGGACAGCGACGCAACACCTGGTCGGCGCGATAGATCGGCACCGTGGCGATGCGTTGCAAGCCTGCACCCGGCGTGGTGCGCGCGGCCCATTTCGCGGAATGCGGCATTGTGGATTTTGCCGCAAGCTTCGAGGCGATCAGATCTCGTACTTGCGCGTACTCGGTGAAATCGAATCCGGCCACGCCGAGCGCCGCGCCCAGCGCACGCAGGACTCTCCAGCCCGGCCGCGCTTCGCCCGGCGCGCGCGCACCGGCCTTGATCGACTGCACGATACCGTCGACGTTGACGAAACTGCCCTCGGATTCGGGCGGCAGGCCGATCGGCAGCACCGCATGCGCGGTGCGCTTGACGCCATTGCATGCGAAGGCGCCGATGTAGACGCACGACGCGGCATTGCTGCGCGCCGCATCGAACGCCGCCGACGAAAACGTATCTTGCGAACCGGCCTGGTACACGATCAGGTGTTTCGGCGGCTGCGCCAGCAGCGCCGCGGCATTCTTGCCCTGCCCTTGCGGCTGCGCACCCGCGCGCGCGAGACCGACATCATTGGCGCCGCACGGAATCTCGTTGAAGGCACAACCCGCGGCCTGCGCGGCAAAGCGCGCCGCGGCACGCAGGATCGATGCCTGCGGATGCTGCGCAGCCAGCGCGCCCAGGATCAATACCTTGGATGAAGCCTCGTTCAGCGCCTTGAACAGCGCCCGCGAAGTTTCATCGGCCGCGACGTTCGACAAGGCCTGCGCCAGCTCGCCGCTCGGCAAGTGTCCGGCATCGTTTGCCGCGCGGGCGAGGCACAACACCGCATCGACGAGCGCCGATGGCGTGGCGATGGTCTTGCCGGCGAGTTCGAAGTTGAAATCGAAATCCAGCGGATTGATCGCATGCACCTTCGCGCCGGCCTTCCACGCCTTGCGCATGCGCTGCGCGAGCAAGGGCATCTCATGGCGCGGATTGCAGCCGATCAGCGCAATGACGCGCGCCTTCTCGACGTCGGCAACGGGCATCTCGAACGTCAACACCGGCGCGCCATCGGCGAAGTCCAGCGTGCGCAGGCGATGATCGATGGAATCGCTGCCGAGCGCGCGCAGGATCTGCGCGAGCAGGAAGCCTTCTTCGCATGACGCCAGGGGCGCAATGAGCGCACCCACGTCGCCGCCGGATTTTTTCAATCCATCGGCGACGAAGGCGATGGCCTCGTCCCACGGCACTTCGACGAGCTCGCCGTTCTTGCGCACCATGGGCTTTACGGCGCGATCGGCCGCGTTCAACCCTTCATGCGAATAGCGGTCGCGGTCGGACAACCAGCATTCGTTGATCGCCTCGTTGTCGCGCGGCACCGTGCGCAGCACCTCGCCACGGCGCGTGTGCAGCCACAGGTTGGAGCCGAGCGCATCGTGATAGCCGATGGATTCGCGCGCGATCAGTTCCCAGGCGCGCGCCTTGAACTGGAATACCTTGTTGGTGAGCGCACCGACCGGGCACACGTCGATGACGTTGCCGGACAGCTCGCTGACCAGCGGCCGGCCGATATAGGTGCCGATGACGTGGCGGTCGCCGCGATCCATGTCGCCGAACTCGTAGGTACCGGCGACGTCGCCGAGCACGCGCACGCAGCGCGTGCAGTGGATGCAGCGCGTCATCTCGGTGGCGACGAGCGGGCCGATGTTTTCGTCCGCGACCACGCGCTTGCGTTCGGTGAAGCGGCTGACCGAGCGGCCGTAGCCGAGCGAGACATCCTGCAATTCGCATTCGCCACCCTGATCGCACACCGGGCAATCCAGCGGGTGGTTGATCAGCAGGAATTCCATCGCGTTGCGCTGGCCGGACAAGGCACGCGCGGACTGCGTGTTGATCTTCATGCCTTCCATAACGGGTGTGGCGCAGGCCGGCGCAGGTTTGGGCGAGGCCTTGCCGTTCATTTCGGTTTCGACCATGCACATGCGGCAGTTCGCCGCGATCGGCAATTTCTTGTGATAGCAAAAGCGCGGGATCGGGATGCCGGCCGCGTCGGCGGCCTGGATGATCATCGAGTTCTTCGGCACGCGCAGGGCCTTGCCGTCGATCTCGATATTCACCAGATCGGGCGCGGCGTTGGGTGTTGTGGGCTGTGCGCTCATGCGATCACCATGCCGTCATGCCGGCATGGATTGCCGGCATCCAGACTGCACGGATGCCAACCGCGAAAGTGGATTGCGGCTTTACCATCCCTGGCTTCTGGATTCCGGCAGTCCCTGCCGGAATGACGAGCAAAGACGCTCATGCCGCCACTCCCAATTTTTCATCCAACATCGAATGGCCGTGCTCGACGTAGTATTCGAACTCGTTCCAGAACTGATGCAGGAAGGCCTGCACCGGCCACGCCGCGGCTTCGCCGAACGCACAGATGGTGTGGCCTTCGATTTGCCCGGCCACGGCCTTGAGACGATGCAAATCCTCCGGCATGCCGCGGCCTGCGACGATGCGCGAAAGCATGCGATGCATCCAGCCGGTGCCTTCGCGGCAGGGCGTGCATTGGCCGCACGATTCCATGTGGTAGAACTGGCTGATGCGCTCGCAGGCGCGCACCATGCACGTCGTCTCGTCCATCACGATCACGGCGCCCGAACCCAAGCCCGAGCCGGCCTTGCCGATCGCGTCGTAATCCATGGTCAGGCCCATCATCACATCAGCCGGCAACACCTTCATCGACGAGCCGCCGGGGATCACCGCCTTGAGCTTGTGGCCGTTGCGCACGCCGCCGGCCATCGCCAGCAGGTCGGCGAACGGCGTGCCGAGCTTGATCTCGTAATTGCCCGGCTTGTTGACGTGTCCGGACACGGAAAAAATCTTCGGCCCGCCGTTGTTCGGCTTGCCTTGACTGAGAAACCACTCCGCGCCCTTGCGCAAAATCGCCGGCACCGAGGCATAGGTTTCGGTGTTGTTGATCGTGGTCGGCTTGCCGTACAGGCCGAATCCGGCCGGGAACGGCGGTTTGAAGCGCGGCCAGCCTTTCTTGCCTTCCAGCGATTCCATCAGCGCGGTTTCCTCGCCGCAGATGTAGGCGCCGGCGCCCAACGCATTGTGAATGTCGACATCGATGCCGCTGCCTTGGATATTCTTGCCGAGCAGTCCGGCGGCGTAGGCTTCTTTGAGTGCCTCTTCACAGTGCTCGAACGGCTCATGGTGGAACTCGCCGCGCAGGTAGTTGTAGGCGACGGTGGAACCCGTGGCGTAACAGGCGATGGCGAGGCCTTCGATCACCGCATGCGGGTTGTAGCGCAGGATGTCGCGATCCTTGCAGGTGCCGGGCTCGGATTCGTCCGAATTGCACAAAATATACTTTTGCATCGTGCCCTTGGGCATGAAGCTCCACTTCAGGCCGGTGGGAAAACCCGCACCGCCACGCCCGCGCAGCGAAGACTTCTTCAGCTCATCGACGATGGTCGCCGGGTCGGGCTTGTCGGCGAGGATCTTCTTCCACGCCTGCCAGCCGCCGGTCTGCACGTAGTTGTCCATCGACCACGGCTTGTCGAAATGCAGCGTGGTGTAGACGACCTGGTGTTCCTGGGGTGCGGGTCCAACTGCCATTACGTTAACCTTCTAGCTCGTCATTCCGGCATGGAATGCCGGAATCCAGGCGCCACGGATGGCAGCCTGCACGCAACAAAACATTGCATCCTGCGATCTAGATCCCGGCAATCCCTGCCGGGATGACACATAGATTATTTCAACCCATCCAGAATCTGATCCACTTTTTCCGGCGTCAAGTGTTCGTGGTAATGCCCGTTCACCGCCATCATCGGTGCGCCGCAACAGGCGGCGAGACATTCCTCTTCCTTCTTCAGGTAGACGCGACCATCCGGCGTGGACTCGCCAACCTTGATGCCAAGTTTTTTCTCGCAATGCTTGAGGATGTCGACGCCGCCATTGAGCCAGCAACTGATGTTGGTGCACACCGCAACGTTGTTGCGCCCGACCGGGTGGGTTTCGAACATCGAATAGAACGAGGCGACTTCATAGGCCCAGATCGGCGGCAGGTCCAGGTACTTCGCCACAGCCGCAATGAGTTCGTCGGTCAGGTAACCGTTGTTCTGTTCCTGCGCCTCCATCAGGCCCTGGATCAGCGCCGAGCGCTTGCGCTCGGGCGGAAACTTCGCCGCCCAATGGTCGATATGCTCGCGCGTGTGCGCGTTCAACGCGACCAGCGGATCGACGTCCTTGACTTCGTTGTAGTGGCCGGTGGCTTTCATCGATCAATTTCTCCGAACACCACATCGTAGGTGCCGATCATCGCCACCACGTCGGCGAGCAGGTGACCCTTGACGATCGCATCCATCGACGACAAATGCACGAAGCCCGGCGCACGCAGGTGCACGCGAAACGGCTTGTTGGCGCCGTCGGAAACGAGGTAACAGCCGAACTCGCCTTTCGGCGCCTCGACTGCGCAATAGGTTTCACCTGCCGGCACGCAATAGCCTTCGGTGAACAATTTGAAATGATGGATCAGCGCTTCCATGCTCTGCTTCATTTCCTCGCGCTTGGGCGGCGCGACCTTGTAGTTGTCCACGATCACCGGGCCGGGATTGGCGCGCAGCCACGCCACGCACTGCTTGATGATGCGATTGGACTGGCGCATTTCTTCCACGCGCACCAGGTAGCGGTCGTAGCAGTCGCCATGGACGCCGACCGGGATGTCGAAATCCATCGCGTCGTACATCGCGTAGGGTTGCTTCTTGCGCAGGTCCCATTCGATGCCGGAACCACGCAGCATCGGCCCGGTCATGCCCCAGGCCAGCGCCTGTTCGGGCGAAACGACGCCGATGCCGACCGTGCGTTGTTTCCAGATGCGGTTGTCGGTGAGCAGGGTTTCATATTCGTCGACGCGCTGCGGGAAGTCGTCGGCGAACGCATCGATGAAATCGAGCAGCGAGCCTTCGCGGCGGGCATTGCGGCGCGCAAGATCCGCACCCTTGTGCCAGCGCGACTCCTTGTGCTGCGGCATTTGCCCGGGCAAATCGCGGTAGACGCCGCCGGGCCGATAGTAGGTGGCGTGCATGCGCGTGCCGGACACCGCCTCATAGACATCCATCAGTTCCTCACGCTCGCGGAACGCGTACAGGAACACGGCCATGGCGCCCAGATCGAGCGCATTGGAGCCGATCCACATCAAATGATTGAGGACACGGGTGATTTCGTCGAACAGCGTGCGGATGTATTGCGCACGCGGCGGCGGTTCGATGCCCATCAGCGTTTCGATCGCGCGCACATAGGCGTGCTCGTTGCACATCATCGACACGTAGTCGAGGCGATCCATGTAGCCGATCGAATGATTGAACGGCTTGGATTCGGCCAGTTTTTCGGTGCCGCGATGCAACAGGCCGATGTGCGGATCGGCATGCACCACGGTCTCGCCGTCCATCTCCAGCACGAGGCGCAACACGCCGTGCGCGGCCGGATGCTGCGGGCCGAAATTGATCGTGTAGTTCTTGATTTCCTGCATGCTCAGTTCTCCCGCCACTTGTCGGCGGCTTCGGCACGAGCCTGCATCAGGTCCGAATCGTCGCGCAGCACGCGCGGCACGGTCACGCGCGGCACCACGCTCGTCACCGGTTCGTAGATCACGCGGCCGAGTTTTTCGTCGAAGCGCACCTCGACGTTGCCGATCAGCGGGAAATCCTTGCGGAACGGATGACCGACGAAACCGTAATCGGTGAGCAGGCGACGCAGATCCGGATGGCCTTCGAAGACGATGCCGAACAAGTCGAAGGCCTCGCGCTCGAACCAGTTCGCGGCCGGCCACAACGGCACCAGCGACGGAATCACCGGCAGCGCATCGTCGGGCGCATGGCAACGCAGGCGTACGCGCGCGTTGTGCGCGATCGAGGTCAACTGCACGATGGCGGCGAAGCGCTTGTGCCCGGCACCGGTGCGCGGGCGATGGGCCCAGTCGAAACGCCCCGCGGCCTCGCCTTCCACGCCGCGCGAGAAGCCGGTCGAGGTGACGTCGGCCGTGTCCCATTCGACCTGGCCATAGCCGAGATAGTCCACGCCGCACAGGTCGATGAGTTGCTCGAAGCGGAATTCGGCGGCATCGCGAAGCTGCTGGCCAACCGCAAGCCAGTTCTCCGGAACGACATCGATGATAGTTTCACCGCGCCATTCGTGCACGGCAGCGATCTTGTCGCCCAGATGCGCGCCAAGTCGCTGCGCCAGGGTGCCGGTGTCCGTGCTCATGCGCCGCTCGCCTTCTTGGCGATGGACTCGGTGCGGCGGATTTTCTTCTGCAATTGCAGGATGCCGTAGATCAACGCCTCGGCCGTCGGCGGGCAACCCGGCACGTAGATATCCACCGGCACGATGCGATCGCAGCCACGCACGACAGAATACGAATAATGGTAGTAACCGCCGCCGTTCGCGCACGAACCCATCGAGATCACCCACTTCGGATTCGGCATCTGGTCGTAGACGCGGCGCAAGGCCGGCGCCATCTTGTTGACCAGGGTGCCGGCGACGATCATCACGTCGGACTGCCGCGGGCTCGGGCGGAACACCACGCCATATCTATCCAGATCAAGGCGAGCAGCGCCGGCGTGCATCATTTCCACCGCGCAACAGGCCAAGCCAAACGTCATCGGCCACATCGAGCCGGTGCGCGCCCAGTTGAGCAGGGTGTCGACCTGGGTGGTGACGAAGCCGCGCTGCAGCAGCGGATTGTCGCCGCCCGGACGCAGGATGTCCGCGACCGGGCCGGTCGGCACCGGGTTGTGGAAGAGCTGTTTCTCGACGGTGGTTTCAATCATTCCCATTCGAGCGCACCCTTCTTCCAGCAGTATACAAATCCCAAAAGCAGCAACAGCAGGAACATCAGCATTTCGACCAGCGCGACCACGCCGATGTGCTTGAACACCACCGCCCACGGAAACAGGAAGGCGATTTCCAGGTCGAAGATGATGAACAGGATGGCGATCAGGTAGTAGCGCACGTCGAACTTGGTGCGCGCATCCTCGAAGGCCTCGAATCCGCACTCGTAGGCATCGGATTTCTCCGCATTCTTGCTGCGCGGACCGAGCAGCGCGCCAATGCCGAGCAAGGCCACGCCGATGCCGCCGGCGACGATCAGGAACAGGAGAATCGGCAGATATTCCGCCAGCACGGGCAGCATCCTCGTAAGCAACCGCAAAGCCGGGCGATTTTCGCATGCGTGGCGCGCCGCACGCAATGCAAAAATCGCGCACACAAAAAAACCCGCTCGCGCGGGTTCGTTTGTTGGTGCCCAAGGGGGGACTCGAACCCCCACGCCTGTCGGCGCTACCACCTCAAGGTAGTGCGTCTACCAATTCCGCCACCTGGGCAAGGAGTTGAAATGTGCCGTTAGTTCTTTTTCGGCTCCGGCTTGGCGTCGTCCTTCTTTTCCGCCGCGACAGGCGCGGGCGTCGCCGCCGGTTTGTCGGATGTCGCCGCCGGTGCCGCCGGCACGTCGGACTTGACCGGTGCGGCGGGGGTCGCCACGGGCGCCTTGGCCGGTTCGGCCGCGCCGACACCGCTCATGATGCCCAGGTCGCTGTTCGGGTTCGCGGTCGGATGCAGGTAAATGCCCATCGCGATGCTGAGGATGAAGAACACCGCCGCCAGAACCGCCGTCGCGCGCGACAGGAAGGTGGTCGCGCCGCGAGCACCGAAAACGGTGGCCGAAGCGCCACCGCCGAAGCCCGACCCCGCCGCGGCGCCGTCGCCGCGCTGGAGCAGGATCAGCACGCACATCCCGATCGCGACGAGTACATAGAAGATGTTGAAAATCGTGAGCAACATGGGTAATTCCGTTGATTCAGCCCCGCGCCGCGGCGCAAATGGCCAGGAAATCCGCGGCCACCAGCGAGGCGCCGCCGATCAATCCGCCGTCGATATCCGGCTGGGCGAACAGCCCCACCGCATTGTCCGGCTTCACGCTTCCGCCATACAGGATCGGCAGCGAGCCGGCGATTTTAGCATCTTCCCGCCGGATTTTGTCACGGATGAAGGCATGCACGGTCTGCGCCTGGTCCGGCGTGGCGGTGCGCCCGGTGCCGATGGCCCAGACCGGCTCGTAGGCCACCACGGCGCTGGCCAGACTGGCGACGCCACGGCGCGCGATGACGGCATCGACCTGCGCGGCGATCACCGCCTCGGTTTGATCGGCATCGCGCTGTTCCAGTGTTTCACCCACGCACAGCACCGGAAGCAATCCAGCGGCCTGCGCCTGTGCAAACTTCGCGGCGACGACCTCGTTCGACTCGGCGTGGTATTGGCGACGCTCGGAATGCCCGACCAGCGTATGGCGCGCGCCGATGTCCTTGGCCATCGCCGCGGACACCTCGCCGGTGAACGCGCCCTTGTCATGCGCGCTGACGTCCTGGGCGCCGAAACCGAGCCCGGGATGCGCCGCGATCAATTCGGCAAGGTAGACGAACGGCGGGAACACGGCGATCTCGCACGCCATCGCCGGCGCTGCCGCGATCGCGTCCACGAGCGCTCGTGCGCTCGCGCGCGTGCCGTGCATTTTCCAGTTTCCGGCAACGATCTTGCGACGCATGCACGGTTTCCTTCGTGATTGGGCCGCAAAGCATATCCGAAGCGACCTTTGGTTAGAATCGCGCCATGACACTCTCCAACTACGCTTCGCGCTTCGCCCTGGTCACCGGCGCTTCGGCCGGCATCGGCACCGCCTTTGCACGTGAATTCGCCGCGCGTGGCTGCAATCTCGTGCTCACCGCGCGGCGCGAGGACCGCCTGCGCGCGTTGGCGGACGAACTGCGCGCAGCACATGGCGTGCGCGTGGAGTGCATCACCGCGGATCTGGCCCAGGCATCCGCCGTGGAGGACCTGTGCGCGGAAATCGCGCGCCGCGGCATCGCCATCGACATCCTGGTCAACAATGCCGGCTACGGCGTGCCGGGCAGTTTCCTCGCGCCATCCTGGCCGACCCATGCGGACTTCATCCGCGTACTCATGACCGTGCCCTGCGAACTGGTCTACAAGCTCCTGCCCGGCATGCAACAGCGCGGCTACGGCCGCATCCTCAACATCGCCTCGCTGGCCGGACATGTCCCGGGCTCGGCCGGGCACACCCTGTATGGCGCCTCCAAGGCTTTCCTGATCAAGTTTTCGCAGTCGCTGGCGCTGGAGAACACCGCGACCGGCGTCAACGTGTGCGCCGTGTGCCCGGGATTCACGTACTCGGAATTCCACGATGTCAGCGGCACGCGCGGCATCGTCTCGAAGATGCCCAAATGGATGTGGATGGACGCCGCCGACGTCGCCCGCATCGGCGTCGACGCCAGCGAACGTGGCGAAATCGTCTGCGTCACCGGCCGCGTCAATCGCGCCATCAAATCCCTGTTCAAGCTGCTGCCGGATCGCTTCGCGCTGCGTTCGATGCAGAAACGTTCAAAAGCGTTTCGAGCACAAAACGACGGCTAGGCGCAGGTCGCCTAGATCAGCTTGATCTCGCGCAATCGCTCCTGCAGGTATTCGTGCGCGGTGATCGAAGTGTCGTAGCGGCGCGGATTGTCCGCCGTCACGCAGCACGGCAGCGGGTCGAGCACCACGTCCGGATTCGGATGCAGGAAATACGGCACCGAATAGCGCGGCTTGCGCGCATCCGCGCCGGGCGGATTGACGACGCGATGCGTGGTCGAGGGATACACATGGTTGGACAGGCGCTGCAGCATGTCGCCGATGTTCACCACGATGGTGTCGGCGTCGGAGGTGAACGGCACCCACTCGCCCTTGCGCGATTTGACTTCCAGTCCGGCGCAGCTTGCGCCGACCAGCAAGGTGATGAAGTTGATGTCCTCGTGCGCGCCGGAGCGCACGTTGGGAACGTCCGGCGCGGTGATCGGCGGGTAGTGGATCGGGCGCAGGATGGAATTGCCGAATTGGGTCTTGTCGGCGAAAAAATCCTCGGCCAGGCCGATGTGCAGCGCCAATGCACGCAGAACGCGCGAGCCCAGCGCATCCAGCGCGCCGTACAACGCCAGTCCGTGTTCGCGGAATTCGGGCACGACATCCGGCCACACGTTCGGCGCCATCACCTCCGCGAATTTCGACCCCGGCGGCAATTCGCGGCCGATGTGGTAGAACTCCTTCAAATCCGGATAGCGTGAGTCCTTGGCGGTTTCCACGCCAAACGGCGTGTAGCCGCGCGCACCGCCGGTGCCCGGCTGGTGATAGCGCATTTTCGTTTCGGCCGGCAGCGCGAAGAAGCGCACGAACGCATCATAGGCTCCGTCGATCAAGGCCTGTGGAATGCCGTGGCCACGAATGCCGGCAAAGCCCCATTCGCGGTACGCGGCGCCGAGTTCGGCGATGAACGCGCCGCGATCCGATTCGAAGCGGCGGATATCGAGTGTGGGGACATGATTGGTCATTTGGGCGTTCATCCTGCCAATTCTACGACGTCCGCCAACCCCTGCGCGAGGCGGCGCACTTCGGCCGCATCTTCACCTTCCACGGTAACCCGAACCAGCGGCTCGGTGCCCGAGGCGCGCAACACCACGCGGCCGCGGCCACGCAGGTTTTCCTGCACGTCACGCAATGCCGCCTGTACAGGCACGGCCTCGATCGATGCCGCCGCAGCGCGCACGTTGAGCATCACCTGCGGCACGCGCTGCACGCCGGCGCGCGCCTGCGCCAGCGTCATGCCCTGCCGCCGCAGCGCATCGAGCACGAGCAAGGCGCTGAGGATGCCGTCGCCGGTCGATGCATGTTCAAGGCTCAACAAGTGTCCGGAGGCCTCGCCGCCGAGCGTGCCACCGCGTTCCTTGAGCAGTTGCAGCACGTAGCGATCACCCACGTTGGCGCGCAGGAACTCGACACCCATCCGTGCAAAGGCGCATTCGATGCCGAAATTCGTCATCGACGTGCCGACGACGGGTCCATGCAACCGACCGCGCGACTGGGCATCACGCACGAGGATGAACAGCAGGTCGTCGCCATCGGCAAGCTTGCCGTCGGCATCCACCATCTGCACGCGGTCGCCGTCGCCGTCGAAGGCGATGCCGATGTCCGCGTGCGATTCGCGGACCGCCGCCTGCAGCGCGGCGATGTGCGTCGCGCCGCAATCGCGATTGATGTTCTCGCCGTCGGGTTGCACGCCGATGGCATGGACCTGCGCGCCAAGCTCGGCGAAGAGCCGCGGCGCGATCTGGTAGGTCGCTCCATGCGCGCAATCGAGCGCGATGCGCAGGCCGGACAAGTCCAGTGCCGGCGCGACGCTGCGGCAATGCGCGGCGTAACGCCCCGCGGCATCTTCCACGCGCTCCGCCTTGCCGATGCGCGCGGATGCATCCGGCGCCACATCGAGCGCGGCTTCGATCGCCAACTCGGTGGCGTCGTCGAGCTTTTCGCCATTGCCGTCGAAGAACTTGATGCCGTTGTCCCAATAGGGATTGTGCGAGGCGCTGATGACGATGCCGGCGCTGCCGCGCAATTCCCGCGTGAGAAATGCCACCGCCGGCGTCGGCATCGGCCCGAGCAGGCGCACGTTGGCGCCGGCGGACGCAAGCCCTGCCTCCAGCGCCGACTCGAGCATGTAACCCGAAACGCGCGTGTCCTTGCCGATGAATACCGGCGCATCGCCGTCATTGGCCAGCACGCGCCCGGCGGCGCGGCCCAGGCACAACATGAATTCGGCGGTGATCGGCGCTTCGCCCACGCGACCGCGAATGCCGTCGGTACCGAAATAGCGTTTTTGCATCACATCGTGTACGTCGGTTTGTCGGATCCCAGGATTCCCGCCAGGGTCGACTCGATCTTGGTGCGCGCCGCCTCGCCATCGGCCGAATCGTTGAACTGCACGCCGATGCCGGCCGCGCGATTGCCCTGCGCGCCACCGGGCGTGATCCACACGATCTTTCCCGGCACCGGCAGGCGATCCTTTTCATCCATCAGCGTGAGCAGGATGAACACCTCGTCGCCGAGGTTGTAGCGCTTGGCGGTGGGCACGAACAGCCCGCCACCGCGCACGAACGGCATGTAGGCGTTGTACAACGCCGTCTTGTCCTTGATCGTCAGCGGCAGGATGCCCTGACGCGGCATGGCAGGATTGGGTGCGGCCATCGGACTTGCTCCTCGTTACGCGGCCAGTGCGGACAGTGCGTCCAGGATCACCAGCTCCGTTCGCAGCGGCCCGCGCAATTGCTCGCGGGCACGGTTGATGCGGTCGAAACCTGCCGCTAGCTTGGGCAATTCGCCCGGCGCGGTCAAGGCATTGACCTGCGCGCCCACGAGCAGTGCCGCGAACCACAGCCGCCGATCCGGATCGGACTTGCTCCAGCGGTTGGCGATCTGCGAGGCGCAGGCCTTGCCGCCGCGCAGGGCCGCGAGGTCGCCCTGCACTTCCGCGCGCAGCGCCAGGCCACCAGATTGGGCCAGTTCCAGCGCCAGTCCGGGGTTGCCGCTGGCCGCCTCCAGCGCCGCCGCCGCGGTTTTCGCATCGAGCTTGTGCGTCGCCAGCCACGCCCGCGCCTGTTCGACCGCGGGCAAGTGGAATTCGATGCGCTGGCAACGGCTGCGGATCGTGGCGGACAAACGCGCGGGTCGCGACGATACCAATACCAGATGGCGGCCTGCGCCGGGTTCCTCCAACGTCTTCAACAACGCATTGGCGGCGGCATGATTCAATTCATCGGCGGGATCGATCAGCGCCACCTGCGCACGGCCCAGCTGCGACGGCAGTACCAGCCACGCCGACAGCTCGCGGATCTGGTCCACGGTCAGCTCCGAATACATCTTCTTCGGACTGGAACGTTCGTTGAGCACGTGGCCAACGAAACGCGCATCCGGATGCCCGGGGTGCCCCTGCGGCTGCGCCAGCGTATCGTCGGGCCGGGTTTCTTCCGGATCGCGCTGGAAGCGCTGTGCGAACAGTCGGCAGGCATGACAGGCGCCACACGGCGCATCGTCGCTTTCGCACAGGATCATTGCCGCGATGCGCTCGGCGAAGTCGCGCACGCCCAAGCCTGCCGGCCCGCACAACAGCAGTGCATGCGGCAGGCGGTTGTGCGCACGCTGCGCCACCAGGCGCTGCCAGTTTTCCGTATGCCACGGCGCGAGGTTCATGCACGCACTCCGGCGGCGTCGAGAAATCCGCCGACCGCGTGATGCACGTCGGCGAGCACGACCGCGAGCGGCCGGCTCGAATCGATCACGCGAAAGCGCGCCGGGTCGGCTGCCGCACGCTGGCGATACGCGACGCGCACGCGCTCGAAGAAATCCGCCGTTTCCAATTCGATGCGATCGGCCGCACCGCGGCCGTTGGCGCGACGCATCCCTTCGGCGACCGGCAGATCCAGCAACAGGGTCAGGTCGGGTTGCAAACCATCCGCCGCCCAGCGTTCCAGTTCCGCAATGCGTTCCACCGGCTGGCCACGACCACCGCCTTGATAGGCGAAGCTGGCATCGGTGAAGCGATCCGACAGGACCCAGCGCCCGGCCGCAAGCGCGGGCCGCACGCGTTCGCGCACGAGTTGCGCACGCGAGGCGAACATCAGCAGCAGCTCGGCTTCGGCACACAAGCCGTGATGCGCGGTGTCGAGCAGCACGCGGCGAATCTCCTCGCCCGCCGGCGTGCCGCCGGGTTCGCGCGTGATCAGCGCATCGATGCCGCGCGCCGCGAGCAGCTCGCGCACGGCGGCAAGCACGGTGCTCTTGCCTGCGCCTTCGCCGCCTTCGAGGGTAATGAGCTTTCCCGCTGTCATTGGCGATGCAACTGGTATTTGGCCACCGCGCGATTATGCGCTTCGAGAGTCGCCGAAAACTCGTGCGTGCCGTCGCCGCGCGCAACAAAGTACAAGGCATCGGTCGGCGCCGGATGCAGCACCGCTTCGATGGACGCCGCGCCCGGCAGCGCGATCGGCGTTGGCGGCAGGCCGGCGCGCGTATAGGTGTTGTACGGCGTGTCGGTTTGCAGATCGCGCGTGTGGATCTTGCCGTCGTAATTCGGTCCCAGTCCGTAAATCACCGTCGGATCGGTCTGCAGGCGCATGCCGAGCTTCAGGCGATGTTCGAACACACCGGCGATGAGTCCGCGTTCGGCCGGCTGCGCGGTTTCCTTCTCCACGATCGAGGCCAGGATCAATGCTTCGTACGGCGAATGCAGCGGCAGGTCCTGGGCGCGCGAGTTCCAGAGTTTGTCCAGCGTCTGCTTCATGGCCTTGTGCGCACGCTGCAGGATGTCGATGTCGGTTTCGCCTTTGACGAAATTGTACGTTTCCGGCAAGAACTGTCCTTCCGGTTCGAGACCCGGCTCGCCGAGTTTCTGCATAAGTTCCTTGCCCCAGAATGGAACGAAGGGTTCGCCAACCATCGCTACTTCCGTGATTTCCTTGTCGTTCGACAACGCCATGCGCAATTGCGCAAATGTCCACCCTTCCACAATGGTAAATTTGTGCTGGATGACCTTGCCCGCCGCCATTTTCGCGAGCAGCGCGCGCGGCGTGATGCCGGGCTCAAGTGCATATTCGCCGGCGTGGAGTTTCCCGGCCACGTCCATCTGCCGCGCCAGCAAGCGCCAATACAACGGCAATCCGGTACGGATGCCCTGCGCCTGCAAATCGGTGACGATGCGCGGCAGCGGCGTGCCGAAGGCCACGTCCACAGTGGTCGGCTTCGCCAACGGCGCCAGCGCCGCATCGGCGAAGCGCGCGTAGTCCCGATAAAAATAGCCTGCGGCAATGGCGCCGAACAGCAGCAGCAACACGATGACGCGGCGCAAGACCCTCATGCGCGGCGCTCCATGACGAACAGTTCGTGCCACTGGCGCTGCAATACGCAAGTCGCCGGTCCGAGCGGCCAGCAACGATCGTCCAGCGACGCTACTGGAATGATCCCGCGTACGGCATTGGTCAGGAAAATTTCGTCGGCCCGCATCAATTCATCCATCGGCAAATCCCGCACTGCGCAATCCTCGCGCCACGCCAGCACCTGCGCGCGCGCCACCCCCGCCACCCCGCAACGTTCCAACGCCGGCGTGACCAACCGTCCATCGAGCACGGCGAAGACATTCGCCGCCGTCGCGCCGACGACATTCCCATGCGCATCGCACAACAGGCCTTCGGCAATCGACGGATCGCTCCATTCGGCGCGCGCCAACACGTTTTCCAGCCGGTTCAGATGCTTGATGCCGGCCAGGCGCGGCTGTGCGGACACACGCAAATCGCAACGGCGCATGCGCACGCCGCGATGGTAGCAGTCTGGCGCGACTTCCGGCATGGGGCTCGCGCTCACGATGCGCACAGGCTGCGCCTGTGCCGGCGGCGCATAGCCACGTGGTCCGCTGCCGCGTGTCAGGGTGATGCGCACCACGCTGCGCTCGGTGCCGGCGCCAACCGAAGCGGCCTCGCGCGCCAACATCGATGTGTCCGGCGCAGCCAGCGCAAGTCGCGCGCAGCCTTCTGTCAATCGCTGCATGTGACGCGACCACAGCGGCGCCCTGCCGGCAACGAACGCTATCGTCTCGAACAGGCCGTCGCCATAGCGCAAACCGCGATCGTCGGCGGACACCTGCGCCGTCGCCACGCCATCGACGAGCGTCCGCGCGTTCACGCGTCCGCTCCGCAGGCGCGCAGCAATCCGCGCGCCTTGGCGCGGGTTTCGGCGAGTTCGTGTTCGGCGATGGAGTCGGCGACGATGCCGGCGCCGGCGCGCAGGCGGATGTGCCCGGCGCGCAGGGTCAGCGTGCGAATCAGAATGTTCAGGTCCATGTTGCCATTGCGGTCCAGGTAACCGAGCGCACCGGTGTAGGCGCCACGACCGCCGGCCTCGAGTTCGGCGATGATGCGCATGCTGCGCACCTTCGGACAACCGGTGATGGTGCCGCCCGGGAACACGGCGCGGATGACTTCGCGAGGCGTCGCGTCCGCGCGCAGGCGTCCGCGCACGTTGGAGACGATGTGGTGCACATGCGCATAACTTTCCACGGTCATCAGCTCGTCGACCGCGACCGATCCGGGCACGCAGATGCGGCCAAGATCGTTGCGCTCCAGATCGACGAGCATGACATGTTCTGCGCGCTCCTTGGGATGCGCGATCAGTTCGCCCTTGCGCGTCGCGTCGTCATCGCCCGCATGCCGCGGCCGCGTGCCGGCGATCGGGCGCGTCTGCGCGACGCCATCGCGCACTTCGACCAGTCGTTCGGGCGAAGAACTGGCAATGGCCCAGTCATCCCACTGCAAGAGCCCCGCGAACGGCGCCGGATTGGCACGGCGCAGGCTGGCATAAAGCTCGGCGGCCGACGGCGTGCCCGCGCAGTGCAGGCGCCACTCGCGCGACAAGTTGATCTGGTAGGTGTCGCCATTGCGCAAGTGATCGCGAATTCGTGCGACGCCATCGAGGAATCGCTGCGCATCATCTTCGTCGACATCGGCGACCGCGAACGACGCTGGCGCGAAATCCGGCGTCGATTCAAGATCGCGCGCAAGCTGCTCCAGCAGGCCTGCCTGTTCGGCTTCGGCAACGAGGTGCGTGGTCCGCGCGTTGCGATCAGTGATGATTGCGGCGGGACATCGCAGCGCGAGTGCGACCGGGATTCGCGCACCCGCTGCCGGTGGAAAACCCATGCCAGGCTCGATTTGCGCCGCAAGTTCATAGCCGAGAAACAACGCCCAGCCACCGCAAAACGGCAAGTCGCTACCGCTGGTAACGCGCGCGTTGCGCCATTCGCAATCCAGTGCATCGAGGAAATCCGTGCCGCGCTCGTTGCCATCCGCGTCACGCACGCGGCCATCCGCAGCCAATGCGATCGAATCGCCCGGAAATGCAAACAGGATGTCGTAACGCGCGTTTGCACCTTCGGCGACGCTTTCAAGCAAACACGGATAGCGCCGCGGATTCGCGGCGGCGAGCGCGAGCAGGTCGCGCGCGCCGGGCAGCGTGCGTCGAAGGTCGCTCAAATGCGCCGAAAGACAAGCGTACCGTTGGTGCCGCCGAAGCCGAATGAATTCGACAGCGCGGCGTCGATGCGCATCTGGCGCGCGGTGTGCGGCACGAAATCCAGGTCGCAGCCTTCGCCGGGATCGTCCAGGTTGATCGTCGGTGGCGCGACGTTGTCGCGGATCGCGAGCACCGAAAAAATTGCCTCGATGCCACCCGCCGCGCCGAGCAGGTGCCCGGTCATCGATTTGGTCGAACTGATCGCCAGGCTGCGGGCGTGGTCGCCAAACACGGTCTTGGCGGCATGCACTTCGCCGATGTCGCCCAGCGGCGTCGAGGTGCCGTGCGCGTTGACGTACTGGATCTGCTCGACGTTCAGTCCCGCGTCATTCAGTGCGGCGCGCATGCAGCGTGCCGCACCCTCGCCGCCTTCGCTCGGCGCGGTGATGTGGTAGGCGTCGGCGGACATGCCAAAACCGGCCAGCTCGCAATGGATGCGCGCGCCGCGCTTCCTGGCGTGTTCGTATTCCTCGAGCACCAACACGCCGGCGCCATCGGACAGCACGAAGCCGTCGCGATCCTTGTCCCACGGCCGGCTCGCCTTGGTCGGTTCGTCATTGCGCGTGGACATGGCGCGTGCCGAGCAGAATCCGCCCATGGCCACGCCCGTGGTCGCGTATTCCGCGCCGCCCGCAACCATCACGTCGGCATCGCCATACTGGATCATGCGCATGGCCAATCCCACGTTGTGGGTTGCCGTCGTGCAGGCGGTGACGCAGGCGATGTTCGGCCCCTTGAGCCCGAGCATGATCGACAGATTGCCCGAGGCCATGTTGATGATCGAGGCAGGCACGAAGAACGGCGATATCTTGCGCTGGCCGCCTTCGTGGAAGGCGATGCTGGTACGGTCGATCGTGTAGATGCCACCGATGCCGGCACCGACCGCGCAGCCGATGCGTTCCTCGTCGTGCTCGTGCGGATGCATGCCGGCATCCTTCAACGCTTCGAGCGACGCGGCGACGCCGTAATGGATGAACGGATCCATCTTCTTGACGTCCTTGGCCGCGACGAACTGCGCCGGATCGAAATCGCGCACTTCGCCGGCGATGCGCGTGGGAAACGTCGACGCATCGAAATGGGTGACCGGCCCGATGCCGCTGTGGCCGGCGAGGATGTTCTTCCAGGCAGTGGCCACGTCGTTGCCGACAGGGCTGATGATGCCCAGGCCCGTGATGACTACTCGGCGTTTGCTGTTCATGAAAATGCGCTCGCTGCGATGACGACCCCAGAAACGCAAACTGCGCCGATCGGCGCAGTTCTGCGACGTCCGACAAACCGGACTCAGGCCTTGACGTGGGCCTTGATGTAATCGACCGCCTGCTGCACGGTGGTGATCTTCTCGGCTTCTTCGTCAGGAATTTCGCACTCGAATTCTTCTTCCAGCGCCATCACCAGCTCGACCGTGTCGAGCGAGTCCGCGCCCAGGTCGTCGACGAACGAGGCGTTCGGCGTGACTTCATCTTCCTTGACGCCCAGTTGTTCGACAACGATCTTCTTGACGCGATCTTCGATGCTGCTCATGTGCAAACCCTCACCAAGGTGGATTCCGAGTATCGGAGCGCGCGGATTGTAGTGGAACCCTCGCCGCCGCGCCAGCGAACGGGCGTTTGAGCCTGCCGTCATGCCGGCATGGACTGCCGGCATCCAGGTTGCAGGATGCCGAGCACAGCGGAACTCAAATGCTGGTTTGCCATCCATGGCTTCTGGATTCCGGCAATCCCTGCCGGAATGACAAGTCGTTAAGGCATGTACATGCCGCCATTGACATGCAGCGTCTCGCCAGTAATGTAAGCCGCCGCCGGAGAGGCAAGGAACAGCACCGCCTGCGCGATGTCATCCGGAGAACCCAGGCGACCAAGCGCGATGTTCGGCAGCAATGCCGCGCGCTGTTCGTCGGTCAACGCGCGCGTCATGTCGGTGTCGATGAATCCCGGCGCCACGACATTCACGGTGATGCCGCGCGAGCCGATCTCGCGCGCCAGCGATTTGGAGAACGCGATGATGCCGGCCTTGGCCGCAGCGTAATTCGCCTGCCCGGGATTGCCGGTCACGCCGACCACGGACGCGATCGAGATGATGCGGCCACGGCGCGCCTTCATCATGCCGCGCATCACCGCCTTCGAGGTGCGATAGACCGAGGACAGGTTGGTGTCCAGGATCGCATCCCAATCTTCGTCCTTCATGCGCAGCAGCAACTGGTCGCGGGTGATGCCGGCGTTGTTGACCAAAATCGACACGCTGCCGAATTCTTTGGCGATATCGTCGATCAGGGTTTCGACCGCCGTGCCATCGGTGACATTGAGCACGCGACCAACACCGCCGTGCGCCGCCAGGCGCTCGCCGATCGCCTGCGCGCCGGCTTCGCTGGTCGCGGTGCCAATGACCTTGGCGCCACTTGCCGCGAGCATATCGGCAATCGCCGCGCCGATGCCGCGGCTGGCGCCGGTGACCAACGCGACTTCATTCTGAAGGACTGCACTCATTGCCACTCTCCCAAAGCCTGCGTCATGTCGCCCGGTGCGCCGATGGCGCGACCATCCAGGGTTCGATCGATGCGCTTGAGCAATCCGGTCAGCACCTTGCCTGGACCGCATTCCGCGACGCGCGTGATGCCATGCGACGCCAGGGCCTGTACGCTCTGCGTCCACAACACCGGCGAGTGCAGCTGGCGTGCTAGGGCGTCGCGGATGTCCTCGACTCTGTCAAAGGATTTCGCCGCAACATTCTGAATAACTGGGATTTTTGGCATCGACCATGAGATCGCATCGAACTTGCGCGAAAGTTGATCCGCCGCTCCGCGCATCAAGGCGCAATGCGAGGGCACGCTGACTGCGAGTTTCACCGCCTTGCGCACGCCGAGTTCGGCCAGGCGCGCGATCACGCGATCCACCGCCGCCGCATTGCCGGCGATGACGAGCTGGCCGGGCGCGTTGTAGTTGACCGGCGAGACGACTTCGCCATTGGCGACTTCATCGCAAACCTGGGCAATCTGCGCATCATCGCCGCCGAGGATTGCCGCCATCGCCCCCACGCCCGGCGGCACCGCCGCCTGCATCAGGCGTCCGCGTTCGGCGACGAGTCCGGCCGCGTCTCGCAGGCCGAGGACATCGGCGCAGACCAATGCCGCATACTCGCCGAGGCTGTGCCCGGCCAGCAGCGCAGGCATCGCGCCGCCGCGCTCGCGCCACACGCGCCAGACCGCGACGTCCGCCGCGAGCAGGGCCGGCTGCGTGTTTTCGGTGCGGTTGAGATCATCCTCGGGGCCGTTCTGCGACAGCGCCCACAGGTCGATGCCGGCGCCGGCCGAGGCTTCGTCAAAGGTTGATTTGACCACGGCATATTCGCTGCCCAGTTCGGCAAGCATGCCGAGCGACTGCGAACCCTGGCCGGGAAAAACAAAAGCGAGATTGGCTGCCTGCATGAGCGTCAGCAAAGTTTGCGAAGAAGTGGGTATATCAGAAACGAATCAGTGCCGAGCCCCAGGTGAATCCGCCGCCGAAAGCCTCCAGCAACAGCAACTGGCCGCGCTGCACCTTGCCCGAACGCACCGCGGCATCGAGCGCCAGCGGCACCGAGCCCGAGGAGGTGTTGCCGTGCTTGTCGACGGTCACGATCACGCGATCCATCGGCATGTCCAGCCGTTTGGCGGTGGCCTGGATGATGCGCAGGTTGGCCTGGTGCGGGATCAGCCAGTCGATGGCGCTTTTGTCCAGTCCGTTCGCGGCCAGGGTCTCATCGACGACGCGATCGAGCGTCTTGACCGCGACCTTGAACACTTCGCTGCCCGCCATCAGCACCTTGACGCCGGCATTGTGCTCGCCGGGCTTGAAGCCGACGGAAACACCGACCGGATTCCACAACAATTCCTTGAAGCCGCCGTCGGCGTGGATGTGCGTGGACAAAATGCCGGGCTCGTCCGCGGCCTTGAGCACCACCGCGCCAGCACCATCGCCGAACAGCACGCACGTCGAGCGATCGGTCCAGTCGAGCATGCGCGAGAGGGTTTCCGCACCGACCACGAGCGCGGTCTTGACCGTACCGGAACGGATGAACTTGTCGGCGACGGAAAGCGCGTAGACGAATCCCGAACACGCCGCGTTGACATCGAACGCCGCGCAGCCGTTGGCGCCAAGGCGGTGCTGCAGCAGGCAGGCAGTCGAGGGGAAGATCAGGTCCGGCGTGGTGGTGCCGACGACGAGCAACTCGATTTCGCTCGCGTCCACGCCCGCGGACGCGAGTGCCGCGCGCGCGGCGCCCTCGGCCAGGTCGCAGGTGGTCTGCCCTTCGGCCGCGATGTGGCGCTGGCGGATGCCGGTACGCGAGGCGATCCACTCGTCGGAAGTGTCGACGAGTTTTTCCAGATCGGCGTTGGTGAGCACCTTTTCCGGCAGGAAACTGCCGGTACCGGCGATGCGTGCGTAGATCAGAGCGATTCCCCTGCTGTATGTTGCATCGAATTTGCGCAGTGGTTCGTGGGTGTTGCTACGCTCGGTCGTCCGGACCTCGCCAAGCAACCTCGTCACGGGCTCCTGCCCGCGACCATCGCCGTTCGCGCGCGATGCAATTCAATGCATCGCGCAAGCGCGCACGGCTCAATCTTCGTCCTTGACCGACTTCTTGTCCGCGATGACCTTGCGGCCGCGATAGTAGCCGTCCTTGGTGACGTGATGGCGCAGGTGCACTTCGCCCGAGGTCGGGTCGGTGCCGAGTTGCTTGGCGCTCAACGCATCGTGGGCACGGCGCATGCCGCGGCGGGACGGGGATTTACGACTCTTGGCAACGGCCATGACGCACTACTCCAGATCAGGGTTTCTTGTGTTTGATGTTCTGCAGCACGGCGAACGGGTTTTCGGATCCGCTCCCGCCATCCTGCAGCGTGCCGGAAAACGCCGGCTTCGTCTCTTGCGCTCCGGGCTTCACCGGCACCACCGGCAACGCCAGGATCAATTCGTCTTCGATCACGTCGGCCAGGCGCAATGCCCCGTCGGCGGTCAACAATGGTTCGTAGCCGCCGGGCAGTGCCGCCTCGTCGGCTTCCTGCGCGATCAGCCCGAGCCGCGAGTCGACGTGCACCGGCAGCCGGAAAACTTCCAGCGTGCGCTGGCACGTCAGGGGCAACGCCACGTCGGCGCGAACGCGCAAATGCGCCACGCCGATCTCGTCCTTGCCGAATTCCAGATCGAAATCCACGGCCCCATCGGCAGCTGCCAGGCTGCCGCGCAACCGAGGCAACGAAGCAAGCGGCAGACTGCCCTGGAACGATCGCTGCGCCTGCACCATGCGCCACGCGTCCACGATTTCCGGCAACACGTTGTTCATGGCGCGCGGGATGGTAGGTTTTGCGGTGCACAAAGTCAACCAAAACCGTTGCCCGTCCACGGTTTACCCCAAGCCTGGCTTTGGGCAAACTGGCGCCTCACCAGCGGGGAATCGCATCGAAACCTATCTCATCATCATCGCCGCCGGACTGGTCCTTGCGCTGCTCATCGTCTGGCTGCATGGCCGCCGCCTGCAACGACGCGACGGTGCGATCCGCGGCCTGCTCGATGGCGCCGATTCGCTGGAGCGGCAGCTGCAGGAATGCCGCGAGCGCATGCAGCACCTGCGCGACATGCTCACCGTGTTGCCGGAGGAAATGAGCGCGCGGGCCGATTCCGCCCTGCAGGCCGATGCCAAGGTACAGGCCGCGTTGCGCGACCTGCTCGCGCACCGGCTATGGATCCAGCAGCGCGCGGCCACGGCGACGCAAGCCGAACTCGACGCGGCGCGCAGCGCGCTGGATCAGTCCGGCACGACCTTGCAGGCGCAACTGGACCGGCTCGCCGCGATTGCCGCCGACCTGCAGCGCGCGCAGACCGATGCACGCACGTTGTCGCGCCCGAAACCCTCATGACGCCATTGACCGGAATCGACCTGATCCTGGCTTCGTCGTCGAAATACCGGCGCGAACTGCTGTCACGCCTGACGCCGAATTTCCGCAGCGCCGCACCGGACATCGACGAGACGCCGCTCGGCGATGAATGCGCGAACGATCTTGCCGGGCGCCTGGCCTGGGAAAAGGCGCGCGCCGTGGCCCGCACGAACCCGGGCGCCATGGTGATCGGATCGGACCAGGTTGCGCACGTCGAAGGCATTGCCGAGGCCATTGGCAAGCCCGGCACGTCCGCCGCAGCGCGCGCCCAGCTCGCCGCGTTTTCCGGGCGCTGCGTGTGGTTTCGCACAGCGGTGTGCGTCCTCGATGCACGCACCGAATCCGATCCACGCCAGATGCCGCGATTCATCGCTTTGGACACCACCCGCGTGTATTTCCGCGACCTGGATGCGGACACGATCGCGCGCTACGTCGAACGCGAACGGCCGCTGGACTGCGCCGGAAGCTTCAAGGCGGAAGGCTTGGGCATCGCCTTGTTCGAGCGCATCGAGTCGAACGATCCGACGGCATTGATCGGACTGCCGCTGATCGTCTTGTGCAGATTGCTGCGCGAAGCGGGAATCGATCCGTTGTGATTCACGGCTGCGCAGCGATGCAATCCGGATTCGATGCGATTCTGGATTCCGCGGAGACGGTCCCGGCATACCAGCGATAACGCTTGCGGCCATCATAGGCATCCAGCCGTGCGACCGGCTCCAGACCATCGACGCGTGAACACACGGTGTCGAGCCATGCCGCACGCTCGCGTTCGCGCCGCGCACCGGGTTCGACCACCAGCAAAACCGACCTGCCGGCGCCGAGCGCACGCAAACCGGTTTCATCGCGCTGCCAGATCGCCAGTTGCGGCGCGCGTCCGTGCTTGGCGTTGAGTGGATGATCGAGTGTGTAGACCGGACGCGAAGCATCGAGCGCGAAATCCAGTTCCGCGGCGAGCATGAAATTGTCCGCGACAAGTATTGAATCCGAAAAACGCGGTTGCGCGAGCAAGGCCTGGGTTTGCGCCGCGGCTTCGCGCCAGCCGACGAATTGCTGCGGAAACGCCTTCATGCGCGCCAATGCGTCAGCGCCGCCGGGAATGGCCGCCATGCCCAGGTAGATGAATGCCGATACGCTGCCAAGCGCAAGCACGGTGACCGCGGCGATGCGAAACCACTGGGCGATTCTGGATTCGCGCAACAACGCCGGTAGCGCGACCAGCAAGGGCAGGTAACCCGGCAGCGGCCAATGCGCGCGAAAGCGCGTGTCGTCGGCGAAAAGTCCGAAAAGGAAGTACGCGATGATCGGCACCGCCGCGCAACACAAGAACAAATCCCACGGCATAGACTCAAGTCGCCGTTTCCACGTCCGCCACAGCGCCCACAACAGCAATCCGTAAAACAACGGTGTACACACCAGCGCCTGTTCCAGCGGCTGCACCAGCGCGTCGGCATGGAACGCCCACGGATTGCGCTGCACGAGCTGGAAATCCAGTGCCACCCAGTGATGCGTCGCGTTGAAGACCAGCGACGGCACGATGCCCAGGCACACGATCGCGAGCGCCAGCCACAACCCGGGATCTCGCCAAAGCGTGCGTCCGCGCGGCGTAACGGCAAAAAACGCCAGGCCGGCGGCGAGCAACATCGCCGCACGGTAGTGCGCCAGCCACGCCAGCGCGAGCGCAATGCCGAGCAACGCCCAGTCGTACAAACGGCGTGTACGTGCGGCGCGCTCGATCGCATCCAAGGCCAGAACGCTGGCGAAGGTGAGCGGAACGTCCGGCAGGGCGAAAATGCCGAGCGTACCGAGCAGCGGCATGGCCAACACGAGCAGGCCCGCGCACCAGCCGGCACGCGCATCGAACACACGCGCGGCGATGCGCACGACAAGCAGCGGCAGCAACGCGCCCATGCCCAGGAACGGCGCGCGCATCGCCAGCACGCCGTGTCCGAACATCCACTCACCTGCGGCGATCAGCCACGCCGTCAACGGCGGCAGGTCGCTGTAGCCCCACGCCAAGTGCCGGCTCTCCTGCCAGTACCATGCCTCGTCGCCGAACGGCGCCAACTGCGCGGCCAGCACGATTTTCACCACGAGCAGCACCGTCCAGGCGATCCAGAATGCCGCTCGCCAACGCCGTTCGCGCTGCGGAACTCCACTGGCGATCGGATTGCCTATACTCGCTGCCATGAATACCCGCCTTGCCACCGTCGATTCCACTGCACCCGATCCCGCTCTCATCACCGCGCTCGAACGCGCCCAGGCGCAGGTCAATCGCGTCGTCCTCGGCAAGGCCGCACCGGTGCGCCTGGCCTTCGCCTGCCTCATCGCCGGCGGGCACCTGCTGATCGAGGACCTGCCGGGCGTGGGCAAGACCACGCTGGCGCATGCGCTGGCGGCGACACTGGACCTTTCCTTCCAGCGCATCCAGTTCACGTCCGACATGCTGCCGGCCGACATTATCGGCGTGAGCGTGTACGAGCGCGAGAGCGCCACATTTGCGTTCCATCCCGGCCCGTTGTTCGCGCAGCTGGTGCTGGCCGATGAAATCAACCGCGCCACGCCGAAGACGCAAAGCGCCCTGCTCGAGGCGATGGCCGAGGCGCAGATCACCGTTGACGGCGTCACGCGCAAATTGCCGACGCCGTTCTTTGTCGTCGCCACGCAGAATCCGGTGGAACTGGCGGGAACCTATCCGCTGCCGGATTCGCAACTCGACCGTTTCATGCTGCGCATCGGCCTGGACTATCCCGACCCGGCCGCCGAGCGCGCCCTGCTCGCCGCCAGCGACCGCCGCGAACTGCTGGCGCAGCTCACGCCGTGCCTGACCAGGGCGCAACTGGCGCAATTGCGCGGCGCCGTGGCCAGCGTACTTGCCAGTCCCGCCCTGCTCGACTACGTGCAGGCGTTGCTCGCCGCCAGTCGCAGCCATGCGCAGATCCGCGTCGGCCTGTCGCCGCGCGCCGGCCTGGCCCTGCTCGCCGCGGCGCGCGCGCACGCCCTGCTCGAAGGCCGCGGCTATTGCCTGCCCGAAGACGTGCAGCGGGTTTTCCCCGGCGTCGCCGCGCACCGGCTGATGCCATCGGCAAGCGCCACCTTGAGTCGCGATCGGCTGGCGGCGGAATTGCTGGAAAAGACGCCGGTGCGCTGATGCCGTGAACGCGAGCGCCGCTTCGCTCAAGACGCGTCTGTTCGAGGCTGCCGAACTCCGCCTGCCGGCGCTGACCCGGCTCAAGCGCGTGGAAGCGCTGCCGGTCGTGCTCGACCGCCGCCGCATCTACGTGTTGCCGACGCGCTTCGGCCTGATGCTTTCGGTGTTGCTGCTCGTGATGCTGCTCGGCGCGCTCAACTACAACAACAATCCGGCCCTGCTGCTGACCTGCCTGCTCGCCGCGGCGGCCTACCAGAGCGTGTTCACCGCCTTTGGCACGCTCAACCGATTGCAAATACACGCATTGCGCGCGGAACCGTGTCACGCCGGTGGCGAACTGGAGCTGGGTATACATTTCCATACCGCGGCGCGCGCACGCCACAGCCTGCACGTGAGCGCCGGCGCTGCGCAAATCGGTTTCGACCTGGATGCCGACGGCGCGGCCACGTTGCGCATTCCCGCGCCGCACCGCGGCTGGCTGCGTCCGGGTCGCTTGCGCGTGTCCAGCGAATATCCGTTCGGCCTGTTCCAGGTATGGAGCTGGATCAATCCGGACTTCGCCGCGCTCGTGTATCCGCGCCTGGAAGCCGATCCGCCGCCGCTGCCGTATGCCGGCGCCACATCGCCAGCGTTCGCCGACCGCGTCGCCGGCGACGAACTGGCCGCGCTGCGTGATTACCAGGCCGGTGATCCCCCGCGCAACATCGCCTGGAAGGCCAGCGCGCGCCGCGACGAGTTGCTGGTCAAGGAATTCGAGACGCTGCGCGGCCACGAGGTCGTGCTCGACCCTGCGACCCTGCGCGGGCTGGCGTACGAAGCGCGGATTTCCCGCCTCGCCGCATGGGTGTGCATGGCCGAAACCCGGCGCGTGCCGTACGCACTGCGCCTGCCCGATGTGCGCATCGAAGCGGGCCTGGGCGACGCGCATCGCCACGCCTGCCTGCGCGCGCTGGCGCTCGCGCCCGGAGCCGCGCCGTGAAAACCTTGCCGGCGCTGACCGAAACGCAGTTTCGCCTGACCGCGGCCGCCGTGTTCGTCGCCGTGCTGCCGCATCTGCTGCGCCTGCCGTGGCTGATCGCGTTGCCGGTGCTGGTGCTGTTCGCGCTGTGCTGGCTGCAGCGCTGGCGCGGCGGCACGCGGCCGCCGGCGTGGATCAAGCTGCCGCTGGTGCTGCTTTTTCCCATTTTGATCATTTTCCACTATGGCAACCTGTTCGGGCGCGAACCCGGCAGCGCACTGGCCTGCGCCATGCTCGCGCTGAAATTGCTGGAAACCGACAATCGCCGCGATGCGCGTGCGGCGATCTGTTTTTCCGCATTCGTCCTGATGAGCGCCCTGCTGTTCGACAACAGCCTGTGGATCACCGCGTTGCTGTGCGCGGCGCTGGCGCTGCTGCTTGCCGCGTTGCGTGCGCTCGAATCCCCGCGCACGGCGTGGCGCCGGGATCTGCGCGCCGGCGCACTGGCGCTGGCCGGCGCCCTGCCGCTGGCGCTGTGCGCGTTCGTGTTCTTTCCGCGCCTGGCCGCGCCGCTGTGGGGCGCGCCGACCGATACCATCGCGCGCACCGGCCTGGGCGAACGCATGGCGCCCGGCACCATGCAGGAACTGCTGATCGACGACAGCCCGGCGTTCCGCGTCGTGTTCGACGGCGCCACGCCGCCGCGCGAGGAACTGTACTGGCGCGGCCCGGTGTTGTGGAATTTCGACGGCAGCGCGTGGACGCGGCCGGAATGGCTGGCTGCACCGCAGCACGATGGCACGCAGGTGCGCGTGCGCGGGCCGCGTGTGGGCTACGAGGTGACGCTGGAGCCCTCCGAGCGCCACTGGCTGCTGGCGCTGGACGTACCGCTGCTGGCGCCGGCCGGCGCCGTGCGCGGCGCCGACATGAGCCTGGTCAGCCGCACCCGCATCGACGCTGCGACGCGTTATCGCATGGTTTCGGCACCAAACTACGAACTCGATCCCGTGCTCAGCCCGCTGCACCGCCGGCTTGCCCTGCAATTGCCGCCGGGATTCGATCCACGTGCACGCGCGCTGGCGCAACGCTGGCGCGACGAATTCAAGGGTGATCCAGGCCTCATCGTGCGCGCTGCGCTGGACATGATCGGCGCGCAGTTCACCTACACCCTCAACGCACCACTTCTTGGCCGCGATTCGGTGGATGATTTCCTGTTCGAAACCAAACGCGGCTTCTGCGAACACTTTTCCTCGGCGTTCACCTTCCTGATGCGCGCGGCGGGCATTCCGGCGCGCGTGGTCACCGGCTACCAGGGCGGCTATTTCAACCCGATCGGCAATTACTGGGTGGTGCGCCAGTCCGATGCGCACGCCTGGTCCGAAGTCTGGCTCGAGGGCCGCGGCTGGGTGCGCGTGGATCCGACTGCCGCCGTCAGTCCGCAGCGCGTGCAGTTCGGCGCGCGCGCCGCCGCTGGCGCCAGCGTGCCGTGGTACCAGGCGGACTGGCTGATGGCCATGCGCAACCAGCTGGACCTGGTCAATCGCTTCTGGAACGACGCCGTCATCCAGTTCAACGCGCTGCGACAGCAAAGCCTGCTCACGCCATTCGGCATCGTGCGCGCCGACTATCCGCAACTGATGCTGGCGATGCTCGTCGCCGGCAGCCTGCTGCTCGGCTTTTTCGCCTGGTGGGTCATGCGCGCACCCAGGCGTGCCGGCGACGCGCTCGATGCAGCCTACGCGCGCCTGTGCCGCAAGCTCGCCCGCGCCGGCACCGTGCGCGACCCGGCGGATGGCCCGGTGACGCTGGCGGCACGCGTCGCCGCAAGATGGCCCGCGCGAGGTGATGCGCAGGATTTGATCACGCAATATGTCAGCCTGCGCTACGCCTGTGCGTTACCTGCACCTGAACGAATACAAACCTTTACGCGTGCCGTTGCCGCATTGCGCCTTCCCGCCGCGACGCCTTTGGCCGCACAATCGTCATGAGACTCGAGCATCAGGAGAAGACCATGCGCAACTTGCCAATAGCCACTGCCCTGCTGGCCGCGCTTGCACTCGGCGGCTGTGCCACCGTGCCGCAGCAACTGGCCGGGCAGAATTTCAATGCGATCACGCCGCAAATCGCGGCGCGCCAGGACGTCCACGGCGACCGCGTGCGTTGGGGCGGCAACATCGTCGCCGTCGTGCCGCAAGCCGACAAGACGTGTTTCGAGATCCTCTCGCGCGAGCTGTTTTCGGATGCGCGACCGCGGCCACGCTCGCAGAGCAGCGGCCGCTTCATCGCCTGCGGCAACGGGTTCTACGATCCGGAGCTGTACAAGAAGGATCGCGAAATCACCGTGACCGGCACGCTTGCCGGTACGCAGAAGCACCCGGTCGGCGGCTACGACTATACCTATGCGATGGTCGATGCCGACAACATCTACCTGTGGCCGGTGCGCACTGCCGAAGATCGCCGCGGCGCGTGGCCGTACTACTATGATCCGTTCTGGGGCCCGTGGGGTCCGTACTGGGGCGGTGGCTGGTGGACGCCGCCGGTGGTGATCGTGCGGCCGCCGCCGCCCAAGCACTGAGCCGTCATCGCCGCGTCATGCGGCGATCACAACCGCGCAACGGGCGGCGCGCAGGATTTCCGCATTCCCGCGGAGTCCGCCCATGCGCATCAGCCTGGTCAGCGAAACCTATCCACCGGAAATCAACGGCGTCGCGCTGACGGTGCGCGACCTGGCCCACGGTCTGGCGTCGCGCGGACACAGCGTGCAGGTGGTGCGTCCGCAGCGTGCGGACCGGCACGCCGAGCCCGGCATCCAGTGCATGGATACGTCCGGCTTGCCGTTGCCGCACTATCCCGGACTGCGCGTCGGCTTGCCGGCCGCTGCGCGCCTGCGCCGCGCCTGGACGCAACTGCGCCCGGACGCCATCTACATCGCCACCGAGGGCCTGCTCGGCTGGTCCGCGCTTGGCGTCGCGCGCCGCCTGCGCATTCCCGTCTGCACCGGCTTCCACACCAACTTCGGCGACTACGCTGGCCATTACGGCATCGGCTTCATGGCACCGCTGGTCAACCGCTGGCTGCGCCGCTTCCATCGCCGCGCCGCCGCCACCCTGGTGCCGACACACGCGCTGGCCGAGGATCTTCGCCGGCGCGGTATCGACAACGTGCGGCTGTTGCGACGGGCGGTCGACATCGAGCTGTTCCACCCGAGCCGCCGCGACCCGGACCTGCGTGCCCGCTGGGGCGTGGGTGACAACGATCCGGTGGCGATCCACGTCGGCCGCATCGCGGCGGAAAAGAACCTCGACCTCGCGGTTCGCGCGTTCCGTGCATTGCAAGAACGCACGCCACGCGCACGCTTCGTCTGGGTCGGCGATGGACCGCTGCGCAAGCGCATCGCCGCCGCCAATCCCGATTTCATCTTCACCGGCGCGCGCACCGGCATTGACCTGGCGCGACACTACGCCAGCGCCGACCTGTTCGTCTTTCCGAGCCTGACCGAAACCTTCGGCAACGTCACGCTCGAGGCGATGGCCAGCGGGTTGGCGGTGACGGCGTTCGATCGCGGCGCGGCGCACGAGCACATCGCCGACGGCATCAGCGGCATGCGCGTGCGCGTCGATGACGCCGGCGGCTTCGTGCATGCCTGCGTCGGCCTGGGCGTGGACGTGGTCCTGCGCGAGCGCGTGCGCGAAAACGCACGCCATCGCGTGGCGGCGCTCGCGCCGGCCAAGGTGATCACGCAATTCGAATCGCTGCTGCGCCAACTCAGCCAGGAGACACCGCGTGAACAGCCTGTCGCCATCGCCCGGATTTGACCGGCGCTTGTGCCTGAGCGCCAATCGCTGGGGCGCGCATCGTGCCGTCGCGGCCTTCTTCGGCGCAGTGAGTCGGCTCGGCGACGGCGCATTCTGGTACGCGCTGATGCTGGCACTGGCCGCGTTCGGTGGCACGCGTGGCGCGTTGGTCGCCGTGCAGATGTTGCTCACCGGCCTGGTTGCACTGTTGCTGTATCGCAACCTGAAGCACTGGACGCGGCGACCGCGTCCCTTCCGCAACGGCGACGGCGTGATCGCCCGCGTGCCGCCGCTGGACGAGTTCAGCTTTCCGTCCGGGCACACCTTGCACGCGGTGGGTTTCAGCGTGGTCGCGCTGGCGCACTACCCGGCGCTTGCGCCACTGCTGCTGCCTTTCACCGCGCTCGTGGCAATTTCGCGCGTCGTGCTGGGATTGCACTACCCCAGCGACGTGCTGGCCGCGGTCGGCATCGGCGGCGCACTGGGTGCGTGTTCACTCTGGGTCGGGCCACTGGTTTGATATTGCGCAGCATGGCGCGATTGCCGGCACGGTTGCGTTGCGGCAAGATGCCACGCAATCGCCACGCTGGGGTGGCGATGGTTGGTGGCAATGGGGTATCGATTGACCACGAGGACCGTCCACGCGGCTGGTGGCGCGCGGTTTCCGGATACCAGTTGGGGACTGGTGCTGTCCGCGCGCGATCGTGCAAGCCCGAACGACGCCTTCGCGCAACTGTGCCGACGCTACTGGATGCCGATCTATGTCAGCCTGCGCCGGCAAGGCATTGCGCCGGCCGACGCTGACGATCTGGTCCAAGGGTTTTTCCTCAGCCTGTTCGAAGACAATGCGGTCGCGCGCGCCGATCCGCAACGCGGACGCTTCCGCAATTTTCTGCTCGGCGCCCTGCGGCGATTCCTGGCCAATGAACACGAACGCGAACATGCGCGCAAGCGCGGCGGTGCAGCGCAGTTCGTCGAGTTCGATACGAATGCCGTGGAAATACAGCTATCCGCCGACGAGAGTTCGACGCCGCTCGAGCTGCTGTTCGATCGCCAATGGGCGCGCGCCCTGCTGGCCAACGCGATGGATGCCCTGCGCGAGGAATATGTGCGCGCCGGCAACAGCACCGTCTATGCGGCGCTCGAATCCAGCCTGGATCCCGGCGCGGGCGCGCCGGACTACGCCGCCCTGGCCCAGCGCCTGCAACGCAACCCGGGCGCGATCAAGGTCGCCGTGCACCGCCTGCGCGATCGCTTTCGCGAAGTGTTGCGCCGTGAAGTGGGGTTGACCGTCGCGAGCGCCGACGACGTGGACGATGAGTTGACGCATCTGCGCGACGTGCTCGCGGCCGAGGCCGCACTGTGAACGCAACGGGGCGCTGTCCGCGTTGTGGCGGCGCGCGCAGTGGTGCGGTATGCCCGCACTGCGTGCTGGCCGCCGCCATCGATCCGGGCCTGGCGAGGGACGCGCAATCGCCATGCGATGCATCGGCCATCGGTGGCTATCACTTGTGCGGGGAGATCGCGCGCGGCGGCAACGGCGTGGTCTATCGCGCCTGGCAGCCCGAATTGAAGCGCGAAGTCGCACTGAAGATGCTGCTGTCGGTGCGGCGCGACCATCCCGATGCGCTGACGCGTTTTCGCCGCGAGGCAGCGCTGATGGCACGCATCGAGGCGCCAGGCATCTTGCCGGTTTACGACATCGGCGAACAGGACGGCTTGCCGTACTTTTGCATGAAGCTCGCCGTTGGCGGCAACCTCGCCGAGCGCGTTGCGGTCATGCGTGGGGATTTCACCGCTTGCGCACGCCTGCTCGCCGCGGTCGCGCGCGCAGTCGCACGCGCGCACGCACGCGGCGTGCTGCACCGCGACCTGAAGCCATCCAATATCGTGTTCGACGAGAACGACGAACCGCAAGTCACGGACTTTGGCTTGGCGCGACATCTCGGCGCGGACGCTTCACTGACCGGCACCGACGCACTGATCGGCACGCCGCGTTACGTGGCGCCGGAATTGGTCACAAGCGCGAGCGCCGCGCTTGCGCCTGCCGCCGACATCTACGGCCTCGGCGCGATCTTGTACGAGTTGCTGACCGGCGTGCCACCGTTTTCGGAACTGACCCCGCTGCAGGTACTGCGCGATGTCGCCACACGCGCGCCGGTGCGCCCGCGCACGCGCAACCCCGCGATTCCGGTGGCGCTCGAAACAATCTGTTTGCGCTGCCTCGAAAAGCGCCCGGGCGATCGCTACGCCAGCGCCGACGATCTCGCGCGGGCGCTGGAAGACTGGCTGGCCGAAGCCGAGACGCCAACACGGCGACATCTGCCGCCGATGTTCACGATGCTGCCGTCACGGCGGCGGCGGGTCACCTTCGCCACTGCATTGCTGTTGCTCGTCGGCATTGCCGCGCTGAGCTCCTGGTATGCGTCGCGCGAACCGATCGCTATTCCCGATGCCGCACTGGCCACGAATAGCGTGGTCATACTTCCAAACCTGCTCAAACACGACGCGCGCGAAGAGATGGCCTCGCGCCGTATCGCAGAGCGCCTGCGTCTGCCTTCGCCGTTGCGCCTGCGTCCGTTCGATGCGGCATTGGCCAAGGCACGATCGCTGCCCATCGGCGCCGATACCGATTTGAACGCGGTGCTAGGCGCCTTCATTGTGGTTGTCGTGGTCGAGGAACCGGACGATGCCACACGTCTGGCGCTGGCGGCGATCGACGATCTGCGGGAAGAAAGCCTCTATGAGACTACGTTCGCCACAGGCGACGAGGATCGCGTGGCGCAAGACTTGGCGGCAGCGCTTCACGCCAGGCGTGCCACTCCCACGCCCGAGGCGCAGCTGTCGCGTCGCGCACTTGCCGCGTTTCTGCGCGCGCGCCGCCTGCTCGAATATCCAACCTCGGGCACGAACGACGATGCAATTGCGGCACTCAAGGAAACCATCAGATTGGCTCCCGATTCCGCACTCGCACACGCCTGGCTGGCCGAAGCCTACAACCGGCACAACGGCGAGGCCTACTGGATGGATACCGCCATCGATGAAGCCGCGCGCGCCCGGCGCATGGATCCGTCGCTTGGGCTCGCGTCGGCGCAACTCGGCCAGGCCTACTACCGGAAAAGCTGGATGTCGCGCGCCACGGCGGCTTACGAGCAAGCGCGGCGTCTGGGCAGCATGTATCTCGAGGAGCCGTTGAGCCTGATCTATTACGAAACCGGACGGTTCAACGACAGCTACCGCCTGGCACGCGAGCGGCTGCGCTACGGAACCGATCACATCGGTCCGCTCGAAACCATCGCCCATGTGCTGTTCGCCGTCGGCGAAAACGACCGCGGCGAACGCCAGTTGCGGCAAGCCATGGTCGGAATGTCGGTAGCAGAACGCAAACTGCGCGAGGCCGAAATCGCGTTGTATCGCCAAGACTACGCAATGTGCAGCAGGCTGGCTGCCGCCTTGGAGCCACTGGCGTACGACGGCCGTTTCGCGCGCCACACGCTTTTGGCACGCTGCGCGGCGCAGCAAGGTGACTATGCGGCCGCGCTGGCGACGCTACCGGCGATACACAAAAACGCGGTCGACTCGGGACGGTTGAACGGCAATCCACCGGAGTTGCAGGAAGCCATCCTGCTGGCGCAAACGCAATCGACTCAACAGGTTTCCACCTTGGTCAGGCAAGCGCAACAAGCCTTGCAGGCGGCGCTGGACGCCGGCAATGATCTGCCCAAGGTCTGGCTGCGCATGGCCGCGGCGCAACGCCTCGCCGGAGACACGGACGCCGCCTACGCCACCCTCGAACGCGCCTTCGCGCTGGGCCTGACCTACAACAACCGTACACGCGCCATGCTGGAGTTCCTGCCGTTCCGCGGCGACGACCGCTTTGCCGCGCTGCGCGACAAGTCCATCGTCGGTGTCGCCGTGCAACGCGAGGCGATCCTGCGGCAAATTCCTCCCGATTCAATGGCAGCGGCTACCGCGATGTAACCGAGCCCGCATTTTTCCCAGATGCACAGGTACCGGCCCAACCCGGTTTCATGTCCTGGGGAAACACCATGCACCGCAGCAACCTCTCTCGCACCGCCTTGCACCGCCGCCGCCTTGTCCAGGCCCTTGCTCTCGCGCTCATCGCCAGCACCGCGCAGGCGGCGAGCTACACCGCCGGTACAGAATCCGAACTCATCCAGGCCATCAACGACGCCAACGCCAACGCGGGAGCCGACGTAATCGTGCTCACCGCCGACATCGCCCTGTCCGCCGCATTGCCGCCAATCACCGACGCGCTCACGCTGCACGGCAGCGGCGGCGGAAGGACGATCCGGCGCGACGACACCGGCGCCAACGCCTGCTCGCCGACGGCGGCAAACGCGTTTCGTCTGCTCGACGCCAGCGCCGACCTCACCCTCACCGACCTCACGCTGACCGGCGGCTGCAACCTCGTCGATCAAGGCGGCGCGCTGCGCGTGCAGGGCGCAAACCTGACCGTCGAGCGCAGCACGATCAGCGGCAATCGCAGCTTCGTCGAAAACCCCGGCCACGACTATGGTGCCGCGATCGGCGGCGGCGTCGCAGTGTTGTTCGGCAGCATCAGCGTGACCGACAGCGAAATCAGCAGCAACGCCTCGCACGGCTACCTCGCCGGGGGCGGCGGCATCGGCGCCTACCAGTCCAGTGTCGAACTCACGCGCAGCACGATCTCCGGCAACCGCAGCGAAGGCCCCAATCCCTTTGGACCCGGCGTTTACGCGATTGGCGACTACGTCGGAGGCGTCGCCGGTACGCTCACCATTGCCGACTGCACGATTTCCGACAACGTTTCCGAAGGCGATTTCGCCTACGGCGGCGGCGTATCGGCGTTCGCCGAAGCGGTCACCATCGTCGACAGCCGGATCACCGGCAATCGCACCGGCAGTCCGAGCGACGACGGCACCTATGCGCGCGGCGCCGGCGTCAACATCCAGAACACGTCGTCGGGTGCCGACACCCGCATCGAGCGCACATTGATCAGCGGCAACGCGGTGACCGCCACCTTCGGCTTCGGCGGCGGCGTGCGTGCCGGCGGCGGCACCTTCACGCTGGTGGACAGCGCCGTTGCCGGAAACACGGTCGATACCCAGTCCAAGGCGCGCGCCGGCGGCTTGTTCCTCGAAACCACGCAGGCGAAACTCGTCAACAGCACCGTCTCGGGCAACCGCATCAGCGGGCCAGTCAACGAAGGCGGCGGCGGGATCATGTTGCTCAGCGAAGGCAGCGATTCCACTTCACTCGCACTGTTCAGCAGCACGGTCACCAACAATGAGTCCTTGAATACCAACAGCGCGTCCGCTGGAATCCTGTTCAAACGCGAAGACGATGCTTCCGTGGAGCCTACCGCGCTGATCGAAAGCTCGATCGTTGCCGGCAATCGTGGTCGCAACGGCTTCGAGGAGATAGGGGTGGCGTCGCCGCCATCCACGTCGCCGACAATCGTCGCCAACCACGCACTTTTCCAGGGCGGCATCAATATCGGGGGCGGTACGTTCACGTTCGACACGACCACGCTGTCGTTGTGGAACCAGGATCCGCAATTGCTGCCGCTGGCGCTGAACGGCGGGACAATTCCCACGCATGCGCTCGCGCCAACCAGCCCGGCGATCGACCGTGGCAGCAATCCCGATGCACTGGCTTTCGACCAGCGCGGCAAGCCGTATGCGCGCGTGGTCGGCGCGGCGGCGGACATTGGCGCCTACGAATTTGATGCCGACCATCTCTTCGGCAGCGGATTCGATTGAGAAGAACGCGGCTCGCCGATCAGCCGGGCGGCCAATGCATCTGCCGGCCGGCAAGAAGATGCACGTGGATATGGAACACGGTCTGTCCGCCGTCCTGGTTGCAGTTGGTGACAAGTCGATAGCCCTTGTCGGCGAATCCTTGCGCCTTGGCCCAGCGCGTGGCGGCGAGCACGAGTTTGCCGATCAACGCGGCATCGGCATCGGTTGCGTCGTTCAAGGTGGCGATCGGCTTCTTCGGAATGAACAGCACGTGCACCGGCGCCGCCGGTGCGATGTCGCGGAAGGCAAGGATCGCGTCGTCCTCGTAGACGATGTCGGCGGGAATCTCGCGGCGAATAATCCTGTCGAAAATCGTGTCGGCCATGACTCACTCCTCAAGGTTGTGGCGCGAGCCAAACGCATGCGCCAGAGTTCCGCGATCGATGTATTCGAGTTCCCCACCCAACGGCACGCCGTGCGCGAGTCGGGTGGCGCGCACGCCGGCCTGGCGCGCGATGCCGCTGAGCATGTGCGCCGTGGCTTCGCCTTCGACGGTGGGATTGGTCGCCACGATCAATTCCCGCACTTCGCCTTCGGCCAGGCGCGCGACGAGCGCATCCAGCCCCAACTCCTTGGGCCCCAAGCCATCCAGCGGCGACAAACGGCCCAACAAGACGAAATAGCGCCCACGGAAACCCGTGGCCTGTTCGATGGCGAGCTGATCGGCGGGCGTTTCGACCACGCACAATAGCGAGGCATCGCGTGCCGGGCTCGAACATGTGGCGCACACCGGTTCTTCGCTGAAGGCACGGCATCGCGTGCAATTGCCGATGCGCTCGACCGCCGCAGCCAGGGTTTGCGCGAGGCGTCGCGCGCCCGCGCGATCGCGCTCGAGAACATGGAAGGCCATGCGCTGCGCGGTCTTGGCGCCGACGCCGGGCAGGCAGCGCAGGGCCTCGATCAATTCATTGAGCAGCGGCGATCCGGGCATTTCCTGATTCGTCATTCCGGCGAAAGCCGGAATCCAGCTCTTCGCTCTTCAGGCCAATTTGCAATCGAACAAATCAAAATCAAAAACTGGACTCCAGCTTGCGCTGGAATGACAGCAAAAGAAATCAAAATGGCAATTTGAATCCGGGTGGCAGGTTCATGCCGCCGGCAACGGCGCCCATTCTCTCCTGACTCGCCGCTGCAATCTTGTTCACAGCGTCGTTGATCGCAGCGGCGACGAGATCCTCGGCCATTTCCGGATCGTCGGCGAAGAGCTTGCGATCGATCTGCACGCGCCGCACCTCGTGGCGCCCGTTCATGGTCACGCTGACCATGCCGCCGCCGGATTGGCCGGTGACTTCGAGCCTGGCGAGTTCTTCCTGCGCGCGCTTGAGGTCCTCCTGCATGCGCTGCGCCTGTTGCATGATTTGCGCCATCGGTCCGCGCATGTCACTTCTCCGCTGCCTTGATCGATTCGGGTATCACGCGCGCGCCGAAATCGCGGATCATGCCCTGAACCACCGGATCCGCCTCCAACGCCTGTTCGGCCGCCTGCTGGCGCGCGTCGCGCTGGCTGCGGGCGATATCGGCGGGCGTCGACGTCGCGCCGTTGCCGGCCTTCTCGAAACGCACCTCGACGGCGCGACCAAGCGCCTTGCCCAGGTTTTCCTGCAGTTGCGCGACCAGCGGCGGCGCGCGCAGGTGTTCGTGATCGGGCTTTAGCGCCAGGCGCAACACGCCGTCGTCGAAACCGAGCAGGGCCGCGTGCTGTGCGAGTTGCCCGACCGGACCGCGCAAGCCGGCGGCGGCGATGAGTCCGGGCCAGTCGCCCGCCGCGACGGCGCGAATCGCCGCGCCATCCTGCACTGCGGGCTGTGGCGTTGCGACCGGCTCGCTGCGCGGCGCGGGCTTCGCCGGCGCGGCGGCGGCACCCGTTGCAACCGGCGCGGCGGATCTGCCGGGTGCGGCACGCTGGCTGGGCGCGTCGGCGGACGCGCCAGCAGGACGAAACGCCAGCATGCGCAGCAGGGTCATCTCGAATCCCGCGCGCGGGGTTGGCGCCAACGGCAGGTCGCGCCGACCGATGACGGCGATCTGGTAGTAAAGCTGTGTCTCCTCGGCGCCGAGCGCTTGCGCCAAGGCGCTGGTGCGTGCATCGGCATCACTCGTGCCGATCAACTGCGCAACCTGCACGCGATGCAGTGCCGTGGCCAGATCCTCGAGCACGCCGGCAAAGTCGGGAGCAAACTCGGACAGGTGCGCGATCTGCGCCATCAACCCGGCGCCATCGCCCGCATGCACGGCCTCGACCAATGCGAACACCTGGCCGCGTTCGAGCGTGCCGAGCATTTGCCGCACCTCGGCCGCATGCACGCTGCCGGCACCATAAGCGATGGCCTGATCGAGCAATGACAATCCGTCGCGCAACGAGCCATCCGCGCCACGCGCCAGTTCATCCAGCGCATCGTCGTCGAACGCAATCTTTTCCTCACCCAGGATATGCCGCATCTGGCCGACGATCTGTTCCGGCAACAAACGCTTGAGGTTGAACTTCAGGCAACGCGACAACACCGTCACCGGCAGTTTCTGCGGATCGGTCGTGGCGAGCAAAAACTTCACATGTTCGGGTGGTTCCTCCAGCGTCTTCAGCAGCGCGTTGAACGCGGACTTGCTGAGCATGTGCACTTCGTCGATGAGGTACACCTTGAAGCGCCCGCGCGACGGCGCGTATTGCGCGTTCTCGATCACCTGGCGCACGTCGTCCACGCCGGTATTGCTGGCCGCGTCGATCTCGATCATGTCCATGAAACGGCCGGCGTCGATGTCACGGCAGGCCGCGCACTCGCCGCAGGGATTGGACGACTGCCCGCGTTCGCAATTGAGCGACTTGGCAAAGATGCGCGCGATGGTGGTCTTGCCGATGCCGCGCGTGCCGGTGAACAGGAATGCATGATGCACGCGCTGCGATTCCAGCGCATTGCTCAGGGCACGCACCACGTGCTCCTGCCCGACCAGTTCGGAAAACCGCTTGGGGCGCCACTTGCGCGCGAGGACTTGGTAGCTCATCGAAATGCCGAGGTATCCACGCGTGGATTGTGCCAAGTTGAAGCGCCCGAGGCCAGCATTGCATTCTTGTGCTCGGAGCCCATGTCGGGTATCCTGCGCGGCCTTTTCCGGAGAGGTGTCCGAGTGGTTGAAGGAGCACGCCTGGAAAGTGTGTAAGCGGGTCAAACCGCTTCGCGGGTTCGAATCCCGCTCTCTCCGCCAATTTCTCCGCCAGTCCATGGTGGCCCCGTCGGTTCTCCCGCGACGATAGTTTGCAAATCCCGCCAGGGCCGGAAGGCAGCAACGGTAGTGAATGATTCGGGTGCCGGGATGTGGCTGGCGGGGCCGCCACCCTTCACGCAAGCTCTGGGGGCTCGCCGCATGCGATTCTTGCTCATCTGCATCCTGGCATTGTCTGCCGCGCCAGCATCCGCCGCGGACGTTTCGCGCTCGCTCTGGCATGACACCCTCGCACGCACATTGTCGGCGGATGCGCCGCCGGTTTCCGCCTATCGGATGCTTTCGCTCGATCTCGATGCGGCGCGCGCCCGGCTCGCGCAGACACGCCATGGCGCTGGCGTCGTGACGCTGGCGCTGCCGCGTCCGGATGGCGGCTTCGGCGATTTCACCCTTGCCGATTCGCGCACGATGCCCGATGCGCTGCAGGACAACTATCCGGACATCATCAGCCTTGTCGGCAAGGATGGCGACGGACGCATGGCCCGCGTGGACATTTCGCCGCAAGGCCTGCAGGCGATGGTATTCGACACGGATGGCATCTGGGTCGTGCGCCCCGAGAGCCTGACGTCGAACTCGCAATACCTGAGTTTCCGCCGTGCGGATCTTGCGCTGTCCGCCACCGGATTCCAGTGCGACGTACCGGGCGGCGCGCCCAGCCTCACGCAAAACCTGGCGAGCATCGCCGCGCCAATGACCACGACCGGGGCAAAACAACGCGTGTATCGCGCAGCGGTCGCCGCGAACCACAACTATGTCGCGGCGGTGTGCCCGGGAAACGTCACTGTCGCCTGCGGCCTCGCGAATGTCGTCACGGCGATGAATCGCGTCAACCAGGTCTATGAGACCGAGTTGGGCGTGCACATGACGCTGATCGCCAACGACAATTTGATCATCTATCCCAGCGCCAGCGGCGATCCCTACTCGAACACCACGAGCGCGCTCAACCAGAACATTTCGAACCTCGCCAGCGTCATCGGCAACGCCAATTTCGACATCGGCCATGTGTTCACCACCGGCAGCGGCGGTCTGGCTGGCCTGGGCGTGACGTGCACATCATCCAAGGCCGGTGGTACGACCGGTTTACCCACGCCGACCGGCGACGCGTTCTACATCGACTATGTCGCCCACGAGATGGGCCATCAGTTCGGCGGCAACCATACCTTCAATTCCACGACCGACAATTGCGGCGGCGGCAACCGCGCCGCTACCGCCGCGTATGAACCCGGCAGCGGCTCGACCATCATGGCCTACGCCGGCATCTGCGCCGCGGACAACTTGCAACTCCACTCTGATCCGTATTTCCACGCCAAGAGCCTGGATGAAATCACTACCTGGATCAACGGCACCGGCGGCAGTTGCGCCATTTCCACGACCAGCACCGACCATGCGCCGGTGATCGATACCGCATCCATCGCGAATGGACTCACCATTCCCATGCAGACGCCGTTCGCATTGAGCGCCTCCGCCAGCGACGCCGATGGCGACACAATGAGCTACAACTGGGAACAGTACGACCTCGGATCACCCACGACGCTGGCGCAGGGCGATATCGGCAACGGACCGATCTTCCGCAGCTTCAATGCGACCGCCAGCGCGACGCGCGTTTTCCCGAAGATGAGCACCGTGCTCGGTGCCGCCTTCGTACCCGGCGAGACCTGGCCCAAGACCACACGCAACCTCGATTTTCGCCTGACCGTGCGCGACAACCATGGCGTTCCCGGCACGCCGCAATATGGCGCCAGCAGCAGCGCCGACACCGTGATCCACGTCACCAGCGCAGCCGGGCCATTCACCGTCACTGCCCCGCTTGGCGGCGCGACCTGGCAGGCGGCGAACACCCAGAACGTGGCCTGGAACGTGGCCAACACCACGGCGGCGCCGGTCAGTTGCGCGGCCGTCGATGTGCTCTATTCCGCCGATGGCGGCGCCACGTTCCCGATCGTGCTGGCGAGCGCGATCCCGAATTCCGGATCCGCCACGCTGACCGTGCCGAATCTGCCGGCGACAACGACGGCGCGCATCGAGGTGCGTTGCAGCAACAGCATCTTCTTCAATGTGTCGCCGGGGAACTTCAACATGCAAGTCAGGGATGCCATCTTCGCCGATGGCTTCGAGGTCCTCGACCGCATTTTTGCCAATGGCTTCGAACCGTGACGAATGCTTACGGGTGTAGCCAGCCCGATTCGCCGTCGGCGTAGTGCTCGTTCTTCCAGATCGGTACGCGCGACTTCACCGCGTCGATGATGTAGCGGCAGGCATCGAACGCCGCACCGCGATGCGCGGCGCTGACGCCGACCCAAACCGCGAGATCGCCGATCGCGAGCGCGCCGACGCGATGCACGCAGCACGCATCCAGGATCGCGAATTTTTCCCGCGCCTCGGCGAGGATGCGCTCGCCCTGTGTTTGCGCGAGTGCTGTGTAGGCCTGGTAGTCCAGGCGCAGGACACGGCGGCCGTCGTTGTGGTCGCGCACCCAGCCTTCGAACGCAACGCAGGCGCCGGCGCGCGTGTGCGCCAGCCCGCGCGTGAGCGTTGCGGCATCAATGGTGTCATCGCTCAAGCGGAACATGTCAGCCCCCGGAAACCGGCGGAATGAACACGATTTCGTCGCCATCGGCGAGTGCACGATCCCATGCGGCGAATTCGCCGTTGATCGCCACGCGCAGGCAGTCCGCGTCCATTGCGAATCCATGTCGCGCGCGCAGTTCGGCGTAGAGGTTGCGTGCGTCGGCGGCAAATGACTCCACCGTCTCGGAATCCACGCCGGCGCGATCGCGCAACGAAGCGAAATACAACAGCCGATACTTCATTGGATGATCTTGCCCTTGCGCACGCGCCGCTTGCCGCCGGATTTTTCCAGCAGACGCACGTCGGTGATGACGATCTCGTGCGACAGCGCCTTGCACATGTCGTAGACGGTGAGCGCGGCAACGCTGGCGCCGGTGAGCGCTTCCATTTCCACGCCGGTCTTGTGCGAAAGCGCAACCTCGCAGCAAATCCCCAGTTCGTTCGACTTCACGAATTCCACGACGAACTCGCAGCGCTCGATCGCCAGCGGATGGCAGAACGGAATCAGCTCATGCGTGCGCTTGACCGCCAGGGTGCCGGCAATGATCGCGGTATCGATGATCGGCCCTTTTTTCGCACGCATGCCGGCGGCGCGCAACGAGCGTGCGACCGCCGGTGGAAAACGCACGATGGCCTGTGCCGTCGCGCTGCGCGCGGTGACTGCTTTCGCGCCGACATCGACCATGCGCGGGCGGCCGGCAAGATCGATGTGCGTGAGTGAGGCTGTTTTTTTGCCCATGTCACCCGCCAATCTCGTACATTTCGACTCTCTCGTTGTTCCCGGTCGCGCGCTGCCGTGCGCGAAGTTCGCTGTAACGGTCGCGGCGCGCGCTCCAGCGCTGCGCAATGAGGGCCTGCACCTCCACATCGCTGGCGCCGGCGCGCAGCGGACCGCGCAAATCGAATCCCGCCTTGGCGAACAGACAAGTGTAGAGCTTGCCGTCCGCCGACAATCGCGCACGCGAACAATCGCCGCAGAACGGCTGCGACACCGCACTGATGAAACCGATCTCGGCGCTGCCGTCGACGAGCGCATGGCGCTGCGCAACCTCGCCGCGATAATTGCTGTCCAGCGTCCGCAACGGCCAGCGTTCGGCGATGCGCGCGCGCAGCTCCGCGCTGGGCACCACGCGCGCCGGATCCCAGCCATTGACGGTTCCCACGTCCATGTATTCGATGAAGCGCACGATGTGGCCGGTGCCGCGGAAGTGTTCGACGAGATCGGGTACCTGCGCGTCATTCACGCCGCGCAGCACCACGCAATTGATCTTGATGCGCGCAAAGCCGGCGCGTTCGGCGGCAGCGATGCCATCGAGCACTTCGGCGACTTCGCCGCGTCCGCCGCACAGCTGGCGGAACGTTGCCGGATCCAGGCTGTCGAGCGAAACGGTCAGGCGTTTCAGGCCGGCATCGCGCAAGGCCTGCGCCTGGCGCGCGAGCAAGGTGCCATTGGTGGTGAGAGCGAGATCTTCCACATCCGCAATCTGCGCCAGCTGGCGCACCAGTACGTGCAGATCACGGCGCAGCAGCGGCTCGCCGCCGGTCAGGCGCAGCTTGCGCACGCCAAGGGCGACGAACGCGCGGGCGATGCGTTCGATTTCCTCGAAACGCAGGCGCTCGTCCTTGGGCAGGAAGACATGATCGTGCGCGTAGCGGTCTTCCGGCATGCAGTACGGACAGCGGAAGTTGCAGCGATCGATGACCGAAATGCGCAGGTCGTGCAGCGGGCGCGCCAGCGCATCGCGCACAGGTTCAACCAACACCGGGTCGATGGCACGGTTCATGGTGACACGTTCGCCGGTGCCGGCAATGCGACGCGTTCGCCGCGTTGCGCCACGCTCAGTCCGCGAGCCGCGAGCGCGAGGCCGTCCTGGGCGCCGGCGTAGTGATACACCCGCATGCGCGCACGGGTCGCGTCGTCGTATTCGCGCAGCAGATCGTCCGCGCCCGTATGCGAGGGATTGCCGTGCAGGCCGCAATCGTGTGCGATCACGGCCGGCGCTGGCGCATGTTCGGCCAGCATTTCCGGGATCGGTCGGGTGTCGCCGGTCCAGGCGAACGCACCCCGCAGCGCCAGTCCGAACGAGGTCTGCGGCGCATGATGACGCGTGGCGAACACGTCGAACCACAGTCCGTCGTGCCAGAATCCGCGTGAACACGGCACCAGACGGAAGGCGTCCCAGAAATTCGCGCCGCCCTCGGCGATCACTTCCGGATAATCGGCGATTCGACGTTGCAGATGCGGCACCAGCGCAGCATGTGCGTACAGGCGCACCGTGCCCCTGAGCGCGGCGTCGAAATAGACGCGATAGAACAGCCGCTCCAGTCCGGCGACATGATCCATGTGCGTGTGGGTGATGTAGATCGCGTGCGGCGGTGCGCCGTAGGCGTCCAGGTACGTGGTCAACGTGTCCGGGCCGCAGTCGATCAGCAACAGCGGCTTGCCGTCGCGTTCGAGCACGGCGCCGGACGAGCCCAGCTCCACTGCCTGTGCGGAACCCACGCCAAGGAAATGCAAGGCCAGGCTCATGCCAGCGCCCCTTCATAAGCCGCCAGCAGCGGCTGCCACAGATTGCGCATGAACGCATCTTCACCATCACGGGCGGCGCCAAGCTTGTACAGCGATCGCTGCAGGCGCGCCAGGTTCGCCTGCTGCCACGCGCGCGCGGGCGTGCGCAGTTCGCCGCGATCAAAGTCGATCAGCCAAACCTCGGTGCCGCGCAGCAGGACATTGTGCGCATTGAGGTCGGCGTGGCAGGCACCAGCCGTGTGGAAACGCGCAATCGTCGCACCGACGCGGGCGGCCATCGCGGCGTCCGCGTCGCGGGCGGCGAGGCATTCGGCCAGTGTCAGCGCCTGCTCGATCCGGCGCGTGATCAGGTCGGCGCGATAGTGCGTGCCGCAGCGGCGATAACGCGCCGCGATCGGCGCCGGTGCCGGCAGGCCATGCTCGCGCAATTCCATGAGCAGGCGAAACTCGGCGAAACTGCGCGTGCGCTGTGCGCCGATCCATAGATAGCGGTCGCCGAGCAGTCGTGCCGCCATGCCGCCGCGGTGGTAGTGGCGCAGCGCACACTGGCCGAAGGGCGCATCGATGAACACCGCTCCGCCGCGGCCGCCAGCCGGTGCCTGCGCGCCGGACCGCGCGCGCCAGTATTCCGGATTGAACCATTCCGGATCGAATGCCGCTTGTGCTACCGCCTGCGCGTCGAACACAATCGCACCATCGGGCGTGGGTTGGATTTGCGCCTTCATCATCGCCGCCAGTTTAGCAGCCCGCATGCCGCACGCCGCCTTTTCTGCAGCCAATCCACCGTCGTCGATCTGCCTGCTGCGCACCTCGGCGCTGGGCGATGTAACGCACGTCGTGCCGCTGGTGCGCACGCTGCAGGCGCAATGGCCGCAAACGCGCCTGACCTGGATCGTCGGCAAGCTCGAACGCAAATTGGTCGGCGATATTGCCGGCGTCGAATTTCTGGTCTTCGACAAGAGCGCGGGCTGGAGCGGAGTCGCGGCCTTGCGCCGACAACTGGCCGGACGACGCTTCGACGCGCTGCTGCACCTGCAGGTGGCGCTGCGCGCGAATCTCATCAGCGCCCTCGTCTGCGCCGATCTGCGCATCGGATACGACCCGGCACGATCAAAAGACCTGCATGGATTGTTCGTCAACGCGCGCATCGCCGCGCGCAGCGGCGAACATGTACTGGATGCGATGGCAAGTTTTCTCGAACCGCTGGGATTGCATCAAGCCAAGGTCGAATGGAATATTCCGATTCCCGATTCGGCGCACACATTCGCCGCGACGCACCTGCCCGGCGACGTGCCCACATTGCTGGTCAGTCCGTGTTCCAGTCATCGCGCGCGCAACTGGATGCCCGATCGCTACGCCGCCGTGATGGATCATGCCGCCGCGCGCGGCTGGCGCGTGGTCTTGTGTGGCGGTCCGAGTGCGTTCGAGCGTGAGTTCGGTGATGCAATACTTGCTGGATGCGCGCAAAAGCCGATTGATCTCGTCGGACGCGATACGCTCAAGCAATTCCTCGCGCTGTGCCAGCGCGCAACGCTGGTGCTGACGCCGGATTCCGGGCCCATGCACATGGCCAATGCCGTTGGCACCAAGGTGCTGGGTCTGCATGCGGCCAGCAATCCGAACCGTTCAGGACCCTATTCCGATCGACGCTGGTGCGTGGATCGCTACGACGCAGCCGCACGCCGATTTCGCGGCAAACCGGCCAGTGCGCTGCCGTGGGGAACCAAGCTGGAGTATCCGGGCGTGATGGAACTGATCGAAACCGACGCGGTGATCGAACGGTTTGATGCGTTCGCGGCTCAGGCCGGCCCTGCGCCGTAGTCTTGGTAGGATTTTTCTTCGACCAGCTGCGAACCGAGTTTCACATTGATCGCGCGCTTGACCGCCGCGCGCTGGTCATTGGTGAAGTACACGGCGCGTGCCAGTTCGATGAAACGCGCATCGAATTCCTGCGCCTTTTCCTTGACGCGGATTTCGTCCTCGATGTCCCACAATTGCTGATTGATCTGCTTGAGCTGCGCGCGCTCGGCGGCAATGTCCGTGCGCGAGGCTGGATGTTGCGCCCAGGTCGCGTCGAGCAAGTCGCGTTCGGCGCGCACATTGGCGAGCTTGGCGGCGTCGCGCATCTGCTCGGACTTGATCTCGAGAATGGTGATCTTGTCGATCAGTTCGCCGAAGGAAACGGGGGTGGAGATGAGGCTCATTGTTCCTATGCTCTTGAGGTTCATGCCTGGACGCGACGTGGCGGACTATTTCATCTTCGCCGCAATGCCGGCTTGCTTCAGGATGGCGTTTGCCGTTGGTGCAGCAACGATGGTGACGGGGACCGAAAACCGCTTCATGCTGGTCGGGCTTTGCCAAATCTCATGGCTACCTTTTCCTTCACGCACGAAGGTGCAGCCATGGGCGATCAGAATTTCCCGCAACCGCGGATACAGGCCGCGTCCCACGGACTACAACGCAAGCAGTTCGGGAGCAGACTGTTCATGCTGGAACAGCAAATGCATGCCAGCCGCATCGGTACCAAGACCGTTTTCCGCGGCAAGTTCCGGTGCGATCTGCCAAGCCCGTTCGGTAAGCGCATCGAAGGAATCCGCCTCGGTAACAAGGCCGAGCTCTTCACATTCTGCGATCCACACACCATCCGTGTGCGTAACTTTCACGACGAAGCGGCGGAAGGAGTTACGGACAACATTCGGCATACCGAAATCCTGGCACGACCCAATCTGGCGGAGAGGGTGGGATTCGAACCCACGTTACGGCAAAACCGTAAACCGGATTTCGAATCCGGCGCATTCGACCACTCTGCCACCTCTCCGGTGTGTGGGCCGCGCATGATACGGGCAGCGCGGCCAAGACTCAACTTTTCCTTGCCGCCACCTTGACCGCATGCACCGCGCGCGAGCGGTTGCGTGTGTAGACGTATACGGATGCCGGCGGCACGTTCCACCAGGCGAATCCCCCGCGGCGCACGGAAAGATCCAGCTCGTCGAGCAACTCGCGCGGCACCGGCGATTTCGGTCCATAGGTGAACTGGACCAGGCGCCCGTCGGGCTTGAGCGCGGAAAACGCCGCGGCCAGGATTTCCGCCTGCGTGCTGCGCGACATCGACAACAGGCCGAGGCCGCTGATGATCGCGTCGGCAGGGCCACCGTCGAGGTAGCCGGCGCGTTGCGCAATGGCCTTGAGTTCGCGCGCATCGCCGCATTCCACGCTCACATCCGAAAAATGTGCGCGCAGGTGCTGGTAGAGCGCCTCGTTGAGTTCGAGCACGAGCAGATCGCGCGGCGCGATGCCATGCGCGAGCATGGCGCGGGTGAACACGCCGGTGCCGCCGCCAAGCTCGATCACGCGGCGCGTGCCGTGCGGAAGTTCGGAAATCATCTGCCGCGTCAACTGCCGCCCGGACGGCGACAATGCGGCGATGCCGAGCGGATTCTTCAGCCATTGGCGGAAGAACGTCCACGCCTCGGGGGCGGCGGCACGCTCGTCGGGCCGGATCGGCGAACTCATGGAAATATCCCCTGCATGGGCCGCTATGCTAGCAGGTCGCCGATTCCACAAGGGTTAAGCGCACGAAAAACCCGCCGCGCAGCGCACGGCGGGTCGTGGCGGAATCCGCAGGCGCTCAGCGGCAATAGCGCGGGTCGGACGACCGGCACGAATAGCCGCGGTTGTAGCCTGCGCGCGAGTAGCCGCGATCGTTGTCGTAACCACGGTCATAACCGCGGCTGTAGCGCGGATCTTCGTTGCGGTAATAGGTGCGCGAACGATAGTACGTGCGATATACCGGCGCAGAGTAGTAGTAGCTGTCGTAGTAGACCGGCGCCGGCGCATAGTAACCGCCGTAGTAAGCCGGAGCGGCATAGCCACCATAGTAGGTTGGGCCGTAATAGCCACCGCCATAATAGCCGCCACCGTAATAGCCACCGCCGTAGTAGCTGCCCACGCCGATGTAACCGTGCCCGTGGTGGCCACCCGAATAGCCCAGGCTTACGCCCGGCAGGTTGATGCCGATGCTCACGTGGCCGCGCGCGAACGCAGCCGGGGCGAGAGCCAGACCGGCCAAAGCCAGCAAGCCCAGCGCGAAAGTGCGAATCCCGTGTCTGCGGATGGTCATGGCAATCTCCCGAACGTGCATTGCGACCCCAGTGTCGCCATTGCATGGTCGGCCTGCGGGCCTGAATCGAATGTGAAATCCGACGGCGTTGGATCGATCTGTTCAGCTTCAATCCGGCGAAGCTGAACGGATCATGCCTTGCGCAGCTCCCACGCCCTGTGGATACGCGGACTGCGCGCGAAATCGAAGGGAATCGTCTGCGCGCTGATCTCGCGGATCGCGAATCCGGCCAAGGCAGACTCATCGAGCTTGAAGCGGCGGAAATTGTTCGAAAATACGATCAATCCACCCGGCAACAGGCGCTCGCCGCACAGATTCAGCAGCTTCGCGTGGTCGCGCTGCACGTCGAAGTCCTCGGCGCGCTTGGAATTGGAGAATGTCGGCGGATCGACGAAGATCAGATCGTACATCGCCGAACGCGACGCGAGGAAATCGATTGCGTCCTCGCGCACGAGTTTGTGGCGTGCCAGATCGAAACCGTTCAACGCGAGGTTGCGCTGCGCCCAGTCCAGGTAGGTCTGCGACAGATCCACGCTGGTGGTCTCGACCGCGCCGCCCGATGCCGCATACACGCTGACGCTGCCGGTGTAGCAGAACAGGTTCAAAAAACGCGTGCCGTTGGACAATTCCCGCACGCGCGCACGCAAGGGGCGGTGATCCAAGAACAACCCGGTATCGAGGTAATCGTGGAGGTTGACGAAAAAGCGCAACCCGCCCTCGCCCACCTCGATGAATTCGCCGCGCTCGTCGAGCCGGCCGTACTTTTCGCCGCCCTTGCCGCGCCGACGCTGTTTCAGCGCAATGCGTTCGCGCGGAACGCCTAATGCCTCGCCCGCCGCGCGCACCAGCTCGCGCCAGCGCGTGCGCGCGAGATTCTCGTCGATGCTCGCCGGCGCGGCATACTCCTGGATGTGCAGATGATCGCCGTAGATGTCGATCGCCGCAGCGTATTCGGGCAGATCCGCATCGTAGACGCGCCAGCATTCCACGCCTTCGCGTTGCGCCTGCTTGCGCAGATGGCGAAAGTTCTTCTCGATGCGGTTTTTCACCATCTGCGCGCCGGGCGAGAGCGGCTTCGGCTCGGGTTTCGGCGCGTCAGTGGCCGCGATCTCGAAGTTCAACAAGGAGCATTCGATCGCGCCGTTGAAGAGTTTGTAGCGCTTGTCCGCGCGCAGACCGAGTGCGTGACCGTGTGCCGCATCGGCGGCGATGATGCTGGCGCGCCAGCCGGGAAACTCCGTTTTCAACTTCGTGCCGAGCAAGCGGTACAGCGCGATGACGTCGTCATCGTCGCCCATGCGTTCGCCGTACGGCGGATTGGTGACGACCAGCCCGGGCTGCGCCAATTCATGCGGACGATGCAGGTGTTCCAGCGTCTGCCGGCCAAGCTGGATGAATCCGGAAAGCAGTGCTTCCTGTGCGTTGCGCTTTGCCTCGTTGAGCACGCTGGGATTCTCGTCGAAGCCGAAGAAAACCGGCTTGAGCGCCTGCAAACCCGCCGTTGCGCGAACCTGTGCGGCATCGTGCAACATTTTCCACAATGCCGCATCGTGGCCGCGCCAGCCGGCAAATCCCCATTGCGTGCGGCGCAGACCGGGGGCGACATCCGCCGCCATCAGCGCCGCCTCGATCGGCAACGTGCCCGAACCGCACAGCGGATCGACGAGCCCGCCGCCGCTGGCGTAGATCGCCGGCCAACCGGCGCGCAGCAGCATCGCCGCGGCGAGGTTTTCCTTGAGCGGTGCGAGTCCCGCGCCCTTGCGATAGCCGCGCTGATGCAACGGCGGGCCGGAGAGATTCAAGCCGATGACGGCCTTGCCACGGCGCAGGACGAGATTCACGCGCAGGCCGGGGTTTTCCGTGTCCACGTTCGGCCGCTCGCCCGTGGTCTCGCGGAAGGCATCGACAATGGCATCCTTCACGCGCAAGGCGGCAAACTGGCTGTGCGTCAAACCTGACGTGGTACCGACGGCATCGACCGCGAAGCTCGTGGCGATGTCCAAATGCGCCGGCCAGTCGATCGCACGCGCCCCGGCATACAGCGCATCGGCATCGGCCACGTCGAACTCGGACAGCGTCATCAGCACGCGACTGGCCAGGCGCGACCACAGGCAGGCGCGATAACCGGCATCGAGTCCACCGGCAAAATGCACGCCGGCCAGCGCCTCATGCACATCGTTCGCGCCGATGGCATTGAGTTCATCGACGAGCAGGTATTCCAGGCCCTTCGGACAGGTGGCAAAGAAACTTTTCACGATTCAATCGACCTTGGTGCAATCGTCATACCGGCAGGGAATGCCGGTATCCAGACTGCATGGATGCCATCCGTGGCCACTGGATTCCGGCACTCCATGCCGGAATGACAGCTAAAATTGCCGCAGGAATTCCACGAACCGCGCCGCGACAAACTCCACGTGCGCCGACAGGCGATGATCGTCATTCACCAGCGTGGCTTCGTCATTGCGCGAACGCGCAAACGCAATCGCATCGTTCACGGGGCAAAGTTCGTCGCTCCAGCCGTGCACCAGCGCCGTCGGCACGCGCGCCGCATCGAAGCGTCGCGCGTAGCCGGGAATCGCGACGGGCAAGGCCATCAGGAACAGCCCCACGCAATTCAATTGCAGCGATGCGAATCCGGAGATGAAGGCGCCCATGCTCGATCCGGCCAGGATCACGGAACGATTTTTTGGCACGTGCTCGATCAGCCGCTCGATGCGCGCGTCGATGCGATTGACGTCGCGCGAGGCATCCAGGTCGCGGTAATCCGGACGCGCGCTGTCGAAACCCAGCGGCGTGGCGACTTTCGCCAGCGCACTCACTTTGGTGGCGTCCGGAGAGCTGTCCAGACCGTGCGAGAGAATCAGGAATGGCTTCATGCGACAATTATCGCATGCCCGTTGCATTGCCCATCCACGACCAACCCCTGCCCTACGTGGCGCGTCTGGCAAGGCGCCCGCTGTCGGCGATCGACCTGGTGGTGATCCACTGCACCGAATTGCCGGACATGGCGATGGCGCGCGAGTTCGGCGAGCGCATCCACCACGAAAAATCGCGGACCGGCAACAGCGGGCACTACTACATCGACACGGACGGCACGATCTACCGCTATGTGCCGGACGATCGCGTGGCCAACCACACCTTCGGCTACAACCCGCGGTCGATCGGCATCGAATTGTCCAACATCGGCCGTTATCCGCATTGGGGCGACAGCCGATATCAGGACTGGACAGTTCCCTACACGAAGGCGCAGATCGATGCCCTGCTCACGCTGCTGCGGCAACTGAAAAACGACTTGCCGAACCTGACGTACATCGCCGGCCACGAAGACCTGGACACGCGCCTGGAACCGGCCAGCGACGATGCGAAGGTCATGCTGCGACGGCGCCAGGATCCGGGGCCGCTGTTCCCGTGGAAGCAAGTCGTGCCGGCCAGTGGTCTTGATCGATTCAAACCCTAGGAATCATGCATGTCCCATCCCCTGATCGGCGAATTGATCGATCTGCTGCAGCTCGAACGCCTGGAGGAAAACCTGTTCCGCGGCCAGAGCCGCGACATCGGCACGCGTTTCGTTTTCGGCGGCCAGGTACTCGGCCAGGCCTTGTCGGCGGCGCAGCGCACGGTCGATCCGACGCGCGGCGTGCATTCGTTGCACGCGTATTTCCTGCGCGCCGGCGACATCGACGCGCCGATCGTCTACGAGGTGGATCGCGCGCGCGACGGCAAGAGTTTCTCGGTGCGTCGCATCGTCGCGATCCAGCATGGCGAGACCATCCTCAATGCGGCCGCCTCGTTCCAGATCGCCGAGCCCGGCGTCGAACACCAGCTCGGCATGCCCACCGTGCCGCCGCCCGAAGACCTGGCGCCGCCGGATCCGATCCCGCCGGAAGAGCTGGCCAAGATCCCGGTGAAGCTGCAACGCTGGCTCGGCCGCAAGGGTCCGTTCGAGTTCCGCCATGTGTACCCGCGCAACGAATTGAAGCCGGCCAAGCGCCCGCCGTTCCAGCAGATCTGGTTCCGCCTGATCGACCGCGCGCCGGACGATCCCACCCTGCATCGCGCGATGCTCGCCTATGCGTCGGACTTCCACCTGATCGGCACGGCGACGCTGCCGCATGGCATTTCCTACCTGCAACACAACGTGCAGATGGCGAGCCTGGACCACGCGATCTGGTTCCATCGCCCGTTTCGCGTCGACGAGTGGCTGCTGTATTCGTGCGACAGTCCGAGCGCGCAAGGTGCGCGCGGCCTGACCCGCGGCATGATCTACACCCGCGACGGCAGGCTCGTGGCTTCCACCGCGCAAGAGGGCATGTTGCGCGTGCTGCCGGAATCGGTCACGCCATGAGGCAGATATTTTCATCCCCGCGCGCCGAAAACATCGACCGGATGGTGGCCTTGCTCGAGGAAGCCGGCATCGAAACCCGGGTGACCAATCGGCGCGCCTACGCCGGCCACGACTACAAGGGCCCGAGCTACAGCGCGCGCCAGGATTCGGCGCAATGGCCGACGGTATGGATCGTCAACGCCGACGACCAGCCGCGCGCGCGGGCGATCCTGCGCGATGCCGGCATCGCCCCGTACACGCGCTTTGCCGAGGAACTGGCGCAATCGCGCGCGCCAAAATCCGGCCGGCCGCATTGGGCGCTGGCCTCGAAGCTGCGCATCTTCCTGATCGGCGTCATTTTGCTGTTGATCGTGCTGCGCTACCTGGGCGTTTATTGATCGCAGTAGACTGGCGGCGTGAAATCCGACGTCGTCCGCCTGTTCCAGACCCTGCCGCACCCGTGCGGGTACTTCGCGCAGCGCGTGGCGCAGAACCTGGTGATCGATCCGGCGGCGCCGCATCTTCCACAAATATACGATGCGGCATTGGCCAAGGGCTTTCGCCGCGCCGGCGGACACGTCTACCGACCACAGTGCCCGGGCTGCCATGCCTGCATCCCAGCGCGCATCGCGGTCGCCGAATTCGCGCCCGACCGCAGCCAGCGCCGTTGCCTGGCGCGCAACCGCGATCTGGAACTGCGCATCGCAGCGCCCGCGTTCAGCGACGAATATTTTGACCTGTATCGCCGCTATCTCGGCGCGCGCCACAGGGACGGCGGCATGGACGACCCCGATTCCGCGGATTTCGAGCGCTTCCTGTTCACGACCTGGAGTCCGACGAAGTTCCTCGAATTGCGCCTGCGCGAACGCCTGCTCGCCGTCGCCGTCACCGACTTCACGGCCAGCGGACTGTCCGCGGTGTATACGTTCTTCGATCCGGACGAACCGGCACGCAGCCTTGGCACCTGCGCGATCCTGCACCAGGTCGAACTGGCGCGTGCACGCGGCATGGACTATGTCTACCTCGGCTTCTGGATCGCGCGTCATCCGAAGATGGACTACAAGGCGCGCTTTGCCCCGCTGGAAGTGCTCGACGGCGGCGACTGGCGCCGCCTTGACGGCACGGCGTGATAGCACGAACACGCACCGGGTTATGCTTGGCTTTTCCAACTCGTGTGCAAAAACCATGCGCCTCGCCGTTGCCGTTTTATTCGCCTTGTTGCCACACCTCGTCCTGGCCGCGCCGGCGGATGATGTCTGGATGAGCGTGCTGCTCGACGGCCGCAAGATCGGCAACATGCAGATCACGCGACAAGTGCGCGACGGCACCGTGATCACCACACAGAAAATGCAGGTGCAGCTTGATCGCGCCGGCGTGCGCGTGGATCTTTCCACCGGCGAATCCGACGCCGAAACCGCTGCCGGCGAGCCGCTTGCCTTCACCTCTCGCTCGGCGATATCCGGCATCGCCAGTACCGTGCAGGGCACGCGCCGCGGCGACGGCCGCTTCGACGTGGTCAGCGAAGTCGGTGGCGCCAAGTCCACCCGCGTCATCGACTGGCCCAAGGGTGCGCTGCTCGCCGAAGGCCTGCGCCTGGCGGAGTTGCGCGCGGGCATGGCGGCCGGCACGCGTTTTTCCGAACTCGCATTTCAACCTGAGACGCTCGACGCGATCGCCGTCGAATCCGTCGTTGGGCCGCGCGAGCGCGTCGAACTGCCCGACGGCTCGGTGGCGATGCTCAGCCGCATCGACCAGACCTTCCATCTGTCCGGCATGACGACGAACAGCCGCAGCTGGGTCGATGCCGAGGGCCTGGCGCGCAAGACCACGCTGCCGGTGATGGGGCTGGACCTGACCATGCTGGCCTGCTCCAAGGCCTGCGCCAATGCGCCAAACCAGGGCGCGGACATCCTCGTGCACGCGCTCGCGCAGGCGCCGGCGGCGATTTCCGCACGGGAATTGCGCGACGGCATCGTCCTTTCGATCAGTGCGCGCAGCGGCAACGAACCCTTGCAATTCGCGCAGACCGGCGAACAAATCCCGCGTGCGATCGCCGACGGCACGCAGTTGCGCATCGCGCCGATCAGCGCGGCGACGCCGGCGAACGCAACGGAAGCGCCACCCACGCCCGCCGACTCGCAACCCAACGACTGGCTGCAAAGCGACGCGCCGGAAATCCGCAAGCTCGCGCGCGAAGGCGTTGGCGATGCCAAAACGCCCGCCGCGCAAATGCACAACTTGCAGGAATTCGTGCGCCGCTACATCCGCACCAAGGATTTGAATGTCGGCTACGCCTCGGCGCTGGAGGTGGCGAAGCATCCCGAGGGCGATTGCACCGAACACGCCGTGCTGCTCGCGGCACTGGGTCGCGCGCTCGGCATCCCCACGCGCGTCGTCGATGGCCTGGCCTATGTCGACCGGTATGCCGGCAAGGATCACGTCTTCGTGCCGCACGCCTGGGCACAGGCCTGGCTCGGAGACCACTGGCAGAGTTTCGACGCCGCCCTGCCCGGCTTCGACGCCGGCCATATCGCGCTGTCCGCCGGCGATGGCGATCCGTGGCGGTTCTTCGCCGGCATGGACACGCTCGGGCGCATGCGCGTGGACAAGATCGAGCCGCTGCTTCCGGCGGCTGCCGAGGCGCATTGACGATGATATCGTTTTGATATATCTTTGCGGCATCCTGACACGTAAAGGAACCGCCATGAACGAACGTCCTGTTTCCGCCCCGTCGGGCATTCCCGCCTTGATCGGCCTGCTCGTGCTGCTGTTGATCGACGGCGCCTGGTTCGTGTTCGCGATCCAGTCGAAGGCAGCCTGGGCCGTCATTGCTGCCATCCTCATCGCCATCGTCCTGCTGGTGTGCCTGGGCGGTTTCTTCACCGTGGCGCCGAACGAGGGCAAGGTGTTGCAGTTCTTTGGCCGCTACGTCGGCACGGTGCGCGATTCCGGTCCGCGTTGGGCCAATCCGTTCTACTCCAAGCGCGGCGTTTCCCTGCGCGTGCGCAACTTCGAGTCGAGCAAGCTCAAGGTCAACGATTCGGACGGCAATCCCATCGAGATCGCCGCCGTCGTCGTGTGGCAGGTCGTGGATACTGCCGAGGCGCTGTTCCAGGTCAACGACTACGAGGACTTCGTGCACATCCAGAGCGAGTCTGCGCTCCGCCAGATGGCGCAAAGCTATCCCTACGATTCGCACGATACCGGCGCGGTGTCCTTGCGCAGCCACGGCAGCGAGATCACCGATCACTTGCAGAATGAAATCCAGGAGCGCCTGGCCAGCGCCGGCGTAAAAGTGCTGGAGTCGCGCATCTCGCACCTGGCGTTTGCGCCGGAAATCGCACAGGCGATGCTGCAACGCCAGCAGGCCAGCGCAATCATTGCCGCACGCACCAAGATCGTCGAAGGCGCGGTGACGATGGTCGAGATGGCGCTGGATCAGCTGAAATCACGCGGCGTCGTGCAGCTCGATGAGGAACGCAAGGCTGCAATGGTGTCGAACCTGCTGGTCGTGCTGTGTGGCGAGCGCGGCACGCAGCCGATCGTCAATACCGGTACGCTGTATTCGGGTTAAGGGAATCAACCATGCACACGCACAATATCGATGGCAACCGCCCCTGGTTTCGTGCCAAGCGCTACGGCTGGGGTTGGGGTTTACCGCTGACCTGGCAAGGTTGGCTCGTCCTCGGCGTCTACATCACGCTGACCGTGTTCGGCGCATTGCTCTTCGCACACACGCAAAACATGGCGCTGCTGGCCGGTTTCGTCTTGCTGACGCTGCTGCTGGTGGTGATCTGCTGGCTCACCGGTGAACGGCCACGTTGGCGCTGGGGCGGAAAAGACTAGCGATGGCCGCTGAGAAAAAAGCCTATCCGCTGCGCATCTCCAGCGAGGTGCTCGACGCCGTGCAGCGCTGGGCCGACGACGAATTGCGCAGCGTGAACGCGCAGATCGAGTACCTGCTGCGCGATGCGCTGCGCCGGGCCGGGCGTATCAAACCGCCTGCGCACGCGCTCGAAAACAAGGGAACAAAGCCACGATGATCTTGCCTGCTGCAATCCTGCCTGCCCTCGCCATCGCCGTTGCCACCCGCGCGATCGCGGCGCCGGATCCATCGTCGCTATGCCGCGAGCGCTCCGATGCCATCCTCGCCGCACTGACGAATCACGACTACACTGCCGCCACGTCGCACTTCGATGCACGCATGCGCGCGGCGCTGGATGCTGCCAGGCTGCAGCAGGTCTGGACCCGGGTGCTGCCCGCGCAGGCCGGCGCGTACAAGGACCATGCCGCCACTACGGTTGCCCTGCAACCCACCGGCGCATTGGCGCGCACGCCCATGCAGTTCGCCAATGCCTGGCTCGAAATGCGCGTGAGCTGCGCCGCTGATGGCAACGTCGACGGATTGTTCTTCGCGCCCGGAGCGGCGCCTGCTGCCGCACCAGTTGCATCGCCGCCGTCCGCGCACGACATGCCGCTGGATGTGCCTTCGCCGTTGGGCGCTTTGCCGGGCACGCTCACCCTGCCCGATGGCAATGGTCCGTTTCCGGCCGTGCTGCTGGTCGCCGGTTCCGGTCCCAACGACCGCGACGAAAGCATCGGGCCGAACAAACCCTTTCTCGATATCGCGCGGGGTCTTGCGCAACAAGGCATCGCAACATTCCGCTATGACAAGCGCACGCATGTGTACGGCGCAAAATTGGCCGGCACGCCCATCACCATCGACGAGGAAGTCACCGACGATGCCGTTGCCGCCCTGAAGTTGCTGGCGACGCAACCGGGCGTCGATGCCAGGCGCGTATTCGTGCTCGGCCATAGCCTGGGCGCGATGCTGGCGCCGCGCATTGCCGATCGCGATGCGCAGGTAGCCGGCGTGATCCTGCTGGCCGCGCCCACCCGACTCGATCTCGACACGATCCTGCGACAGACGCGCTATCTTGCCGGCGTGCAACATGCGACGCCCCGGCAGGTCGAGGACGCAGTCGCACCGATCATCGCCGCACGCGACGCGATCGCGCGCGCCGATCCGGCACATCCTCCCGCCGGCGAATTCTTCCACGCACCGGCGAGCTATTGGCTGAGTCTGCGCGATTATCATCCGGTCGCCGTGGCGAAACGCCTGCGTCAACCGATGCTGATCCTGCAGGGCGAACGCGATTACCAGGTCACGCTCGATGGCGAGTTCTCCCAGTGGCAGGCGGCCTTCTCACACGACCATCGCGTCACGTTGCGCGCCTACCCGCGACTCAGCCACCTGTTCATGCCCGCCGGCAATCGTCCCTCGCCCGCGGATTACACCAAACCTGGCCATGTCGATGCACGCGTGATCGCCGACATCGCGCAATGGATCAAGACGCATGGCCACGCCAACTGACCCGGTCGCCATCGCCTGCTCCCTCGGCGTGCCGCGCGACTACGGCCGCGCGCGCCACTTGCGCCGCGTGCGCGAGCCGTCGCATCTGGCTTCCATCGGCCTCGACACGCAGGGCCGCGAACAATTCCTCGCACCACGTGCGGCACGCGCGTGGGCGCGCATGCGTGAGGCGGCTGCGGGCGACGGCGTGGAATTGCAGGTCGTTTCGGCGTTTCGCTCGATCGAATACCAACTCGGCATCTTGCGCCGCAAGCTCGATCGCGGTCTATCGATCGATGCAATCCTGCGCGTGAGTGCGGCGCCGGGCTACAGCGAACATCATTCCGGACGCGCGCTGGACATCACCACGCCGGGATTCGCGGCGCTGGAAGAAGAATTCGAAAAATCGGCAGCGTTCGCGTGGCTGCGCAAAAATGCGAAGTTATACAATTTTGCGTTGAGCTACCCGCGCAGGAATCCGCACGGGATCGCCTACGAGCCATGGCATTGGTGCTGGAAAGCGCGCTCAGCCTAGCCTAGCCGTCATTCCGGCAGGGACTGCCGGAATCCAGAGGCCAAGGATGGCATCCCTGCGGTCTAGATGCCGGCAATCCATGCCGGCATGACGGGTAATTTCTTTCAACGCCCATCAAGGCACGAAACCCAACGTACTCGTCGCACCCGACGTTGCCGCGTTCGGATCGACGACGAGCGGGTGGTAACCGCCGCTGAGCCACAGCAGCAACTGGCTCGCGTAGTTGGGATCGCCGAGCACGGCCGATTCACCGCCGGGGATCACTTCGACCGCATTGATCGGCGTGCTCATCTGCCCGACGAAACGACGGCCCGGCGCGGTGGCACCGCTGAACATGAAGTCGTTGACGCCATCCACGCGCAAGTGGCTGCCACCGGGGTTGACCGTGCTGTACGACGAATCACGCGCAATGCCGGGCAGCTGCGGCGACAGGTCGGTGAAGCCGTACGGATTCGGCCCCGGGATGTTGAACGGACCACCGAGTGGATGCACGAGCACGAAGCGGTGCAACGCGCCCCAGTGGTAGGTCGACTGGTCCGTGGAATTGCCGAATGCCGCGGCGAAGGAATCGCTGGCGAGTTGGTTGAGTCCGTCCTTCAGGCTCTTGAGCAGGATGAAATCGCGCGCGGACGCGGCGTCCGGCGCATTCGGCACATTGAAGAAATTGATGCCCGAAGCGCCGTGCCCGCCCAAGACGGGAAAGGCGTCGAGCAGGAACTTGAGGCCCGTGTAGGCGCTGTCGTCGCCTGGCAGATAGCTGCCCAATCCGTACGCGGTCAAGGTCGCATCCATGGTGTTCTTGATCGCATTGCTGCGCCACATGAAAAACTCGGTCGCAGCGACGGAATTGCCCAGTTGCGCCGCCGTCGGCGGCGATCCCGGCGCGCGGCCGGCGTCGAAGCCCTGTTGCAATCCCGTCGGCGTGGACAAATCCCATGCGGACAGGCGCGTGATCGCTTCGCTCACGGCCGGATCATTCGCCAGTTGTTGCAGCGGCGCCCACGCACCGGCGGCGGTGGCGTTGCGCGCCGCCGCGAGCAGGTACGGCAGCAGCAGTTGCGCATCGACCGGCTGGTTGTTCAGTTGCACCGACTGGATGTCGGCCGTGCTGATCTTGTTGCCGGACCCGACCAGTGCCGACAGCATGCGGTCGATGCGGCCCATGCGATAGGCATCGTAGCCGTAGTTGAGGTAGTACACGCCGCCACCCGGCCGCGTCATGCCAAACGGATTGTTCTGCAAGGTGACGCCGATCGGATCGTTGTTGGCGTTGGCGAAGTAGCCTTGCGACGGATTGATCGAATGCGGCATTTCCGAGGCCGGCATGATCTCGTACGGGATCGCCTGGTTGGGCTGCGGATGCTGCACGGGCAGCCAGTCGTTGTGCGCCGCGCCCGAGCCGTCGCGGATCATGAACGGCGGCGAGCCGACCCACTTGCCAAGGTTCTGCAGGTCGTCGCGGATGGGATTCTCGGCGCTCGTGAAGTAGGCGATGTTGCCGGCCGTATCGGCGTAGGCGAAGTTCTGCGAGCCGAAATCGAAATACGTCAGCGCATTCTGGAAGTCGCTCAGGTTCTTGGCACGGTCGATCAGCTTGAACGCAGTCAACTCGAACGTCGGACCCCAGCCGGTGTAGGCGATGGACAGGCCGCAGGCATAGCTGGGCGTCAACGCCTGCCCGCTCAGCGCGCAGGTTCCGGGCGTGCCGATCTGCACCACCGGGCCATTGTTCCGGCGCGGCACGATCACGGTGATCGCGCCATTGGTGTAGCCGATGGAATTGTCGCGCGCGATGTTGTCGGTTTGACCCGGCGTCATCTGGTTGACGTAGAAACTCTGGAACACCCACTGCACTGGCTCCTGCACGCCGTTGTGCACGATTGCGGTCGGCAATCCATAGCTGTTGACGACGAAGGTTTCCAGAAACGTGTCGGTCACATCCATCGGGTTGACAGTGCTGCCCCAGCAGATGTTGCTGTTGCAACCCTGGATGATGCCCGGCGCTCCAGGAACGCTCACGCCGGTCGCGTTGAGGCCATCGCCGGAAATCAGGTGCATCTCCATGAAGATCGGCGGCAAGGCCAGGCTCAGATGCGGATCATTGGCGATGATCGGCTTGCCGGTCGCGGTATACGCGCCGCTCACCGCGAACTCGTTGCTGCCGCCGCGGCCAAGGCGCGCATGCAGGGTCGGGGCGATGAAGGGATTGCCCGCGATCTGGTCGCGGTAGGCCTGCGCCAGCGCGAGCGCACGCGGATCGACCTGCACGTCGCCAAGCGACGCCAGTTGTTGCGCATTGGCGTTGACGGTGGCCATCGCCGCGCCCTGCAGCGACGCCGACGTCGGCGCGCCATCGGTGGGCGTGAAGCCCGGCAGCGTGACGCGATTGTCCGGCGGCGCGAAGCGGTGCGTATCGCCGAAGAACAGCGCATTCGGATCGACCTTGGCCGCCGCCGCAGCCTGCGAATACGCGCCAAAATCGATCGTGTTCTGGATGTCCAGGTCGAACGACAACTGGAAGGCAAGGCCCTTGCCGATGATGACCGAGTCCTGCGGCGTCCACGGCGCCGCGTGCGTCAGCATCAGCGCGCCGTATTCCGGCGGCAGCGACTGCGTGGCCAGCCAGAAATTCACGCCATCGGAAAACGACTTGAGCCAGCCCTTGGTGTCGGCATCCAGCGCCTGCCACGTTGCGAACGCAGCGCGGTCCAGGCCCAGCGTGCGCGTCTGCACGTCGTTGGCGAGCGCAGCCTTGCCGACCAGTTCGGCGAGACGGCCGCTGGCCGCGCGACGGTTGAAGTCCATCTCGAAGAAGCGCGCGCGGGCTTCCGCATAGCCTTGCAGGAAGGCGACGTCGTAACTCGTCGCCGCCTTGATCGTGGGCATGCCGAGCGCGTCGTAGTAGATCGTGCCGGGTGCGGAAAGCCCGGGCGCCGTGATCGTCTGCGCCGCCAGCGGGGCGCTCAGTGTACAAATGGAAATTGCCGCAAATGCGGCAATCGCCTTGCCGCAGCCCTTACGTGCGATGGCCATGATTCCCCTCCGGTTGCTCCACGCCAAGCGTTGATTCGAACGCCCGTTCGAGGGGGATTATGCGCCTGTGCTTCGATGAACCCTTGCGGCGGCGCAACACGGCGGCGTTCTTTCCAACGCCTTGTGGCAGGCAAAGCGCGCATACGCTAACCTCGTACCCGTCAAGTCAGGCACAGCGCAAGGCGTGACCTGCGACATTTGTCTCAGTGCGGTTTCGGGCATGCACTGACGGTTGGGCAGACAGCCTTGCCAGGGCTGGATGCGTAATGGGATGAAGGTTTTGTTCATGATTCAATTGCTTGAACAGGCGAGTAAGATAGGCAGCGGTTGCCTATGCCACGGGAATCCAGAATCATGAAAACGCCGGAGCGAATCGTCATCGACCCCGCCATTGCGCACGGCAGACCCGTCGTCGCCGGGACGCGCGTTCCGGTGGCCGTCGTGGTCGGCAGCCTTGCGGGCGGGATGAACTTCGAGGACGTGCAGCGCGAATACGATTTGTCGATCGAGGACATCCGCGCGGCGCTGGCGTTTGCCGGAGCGCAGCTCGACGAGGAATCGTTCCACCCGTTGCCGGCGGCGTGAACTTTCTGCTCGATGCGAACATGCCGCGTGCGGCGCTGTCCGCGCTGGCCGCGCACGGGCATGGCGCGCAACTCGCGCGCGATATCGGTTTGGGCACCGCGCCTGACGAACAAATTGCGCAGTTCGCGCGCGCGCATGCGGCGGTGCTCGTCACGCGCGATCTCGATTTCGCCGATGTACGCCGCTACCCGCCGGGCCGGCATTTCGGCTTGTTGGTTTTGCGCCTGCCGGACACGGCTACCGCAACGCAGATTGCGGGAGTGCTCGACCGGTTTCTCAAATCGCCGCGACTCGTTGCGCAACTGCCGGGGCGCTTGGCCGTAGTCGATCCGGTGCGCGTGCGGTTCCGCCCGCCATTGGAAAACCAGTAATCCGGGCGAAAGAAGCGGCGTTACGGGGTTTCTGAAATCGCCCTTGCGCGGGCGACAGACCGCTACCGGCGAATGCCGGAAACCCGAGAAACCACAAGGAAAAGCCTCACGCGCGTGCGAGGCGCGAGGCGCGAGGCGCGAGGCGCGTTATACCAACTACCCCTAACCGCTTATCCATCGCGATCCCCTGCAACGGCGCGATTTCTACGCCGTCCGGACAATGCTGTCAATATCCGGCCAGTGTGGATGAATCGGCAGGGGAAGGCAGTACCGCCGCGACCGTTATTTGCCCGCCCTTGGCGCTGGTTTCTTCGAGTCGGTTTTCTTTTCCGGTAGTGGCTTGAGCATGTCGTCCATGGATTTGCTCATGTCGGTGAACTTGTAGGCGGGCAGCGCGAAGGTCCAGCCGGCAAAGGTCTTGTTCAAGCTCGCCACTTCCTTGTTCAAGGCGGCAATACGATCGCTGCGGTCGCGGGCGGCGTCGCTCACCGCCAGCGGCTTGGCGACATCCGATGCCGCCTGTGCATTGGCCTTGGCCTGCGCGCCGGTCGTGGATTTCTCGCTTTCGACCTTGTTGGCCGCGGCTTGCACCGCGGCATCGTAGTCGGACTTGGCCTTGGCCTGCTCGGCATCGATGAAGGCATTGGCGGCGGTTTCGTCCAGACGCGCCGAAAACTGCGCGTAGTCCTTGCCGCTCTGTTCCCAGCCGGTCGCGGCGACGACGAGGCCGTCGAACGCGGCGTACTCGTCCTTCCACGCCTTGTCCGGTGGCGCCATGTCCTTGGCCGCGAACACGTCGTCTGCATTCAAGCCGGAAAGCGCCGAGCCCAATTCGTTGGCGACGAATTCGGAAGCGGCCTCGCGGCCCTTGGGTACGTCGGCGACCTTGAAATTGGCATCGCCTTGCGCGTCCTTGTAGACCTTGAGCGTCTTGCCGTCGGGGTTGGTCAGCGTGACCGAACGCAGGCGCGACGAGGCGATGTCGGCGAGCGTGCGCTGTTCCCAATCCGCCTCGGTCTTGGCCACGGTGAGATTGCCCGCGGCGAGCCAGGATTGCGCATCGCCCTCTCGGCGCACGAAGGTACCGCCACCACCCGCGCCGTTGTAATTGCCGATGATGATCGACAACGGCTTGGCCAAACCGCCAAGGGTCACGCGCACGCCGGTGGCCTTGGCGTCCTTGACGTCATCCACGCCCAGTTCCGCATACAGCTTGGGATTGGATGTCTTTTGTTCCGTGAGCGTGGCCTGGTCGAGTTTGATCAGGAATTCGCGCACCTTGGCCAGGTCCGCGGGATAACCGGATTTCTCGGCGATGCTCCAGCCATCGGCGCCGCGCTTGAGCGTGGCCAGGACCTTGTCACCGGCGCCGGTCAGGGTGATCGCATTCACGTCGTTGATATGCGCGTGCAATTCCGGCAGCACCGTTTGCGCCTGCGCACTCACGCCGGTTTGCGGCGCGTTCGATGAATTGATGAACCAGGCCGCGACCAGGGCGAGGATGGCGACGGCAATGAGGATGACAAGTTTTTTCGGGCTCATGACAGTGTCCGTATTTCTTGCAATCGTCCATGATTGCCGAGGATCAAGGAGCGGGCATCCTGCCCGCACTTTTCAAGCCGCGACGCGCTTGCGCCGCTTCCACGCGGCGAACAGCAGCGCGGCGATGGTGATCAGGATCGGCATCAGCGCGATGTTGATGAACTTCAGGCGCGTGCCGAGCGCGTCGATGTCCTTGTCCAGGTCGCGCTGCACCTGGCGCAGCTGCTTGCGGATCTCGACCTTCTTCTGCAGGAAGCTTTGCAGCTCGCCCTGCTGCGCGGTCGACAGGATCATCTCGCTGCCTTTTGATTTGCCGCTTTGCAACTCGGTGAGCTTGCGTTCGGTATCGGACAACTGCTGTTGCAGCTCCTGCTCCTTGCCGCGGAAGTTGTCCTGCGCCGCGCGCTTCATGTCCTCGACCACGGTGAATGGCCGTTGCGAGGTGGCGCGGCCGCGAATCGAAATCAGGTCGGACGAGCCGGTCAGGTTGTCCACCGCGTTGATGAAGAAGTCGCCGTTGTTGGCGAACGCGTTCATGATCTTCTGGCCGAAGAATGGCTGCACCTGCACCCACAGGCGGTCGGCGAGCAGGTCGGTGTCGGCGACGATGATGATCTCGCCCTTGTCCTTGGCTTGCGCCAGGTGGCCGGCATCCTTGCGATCCGGGAAGGCGCTGGTGAATTGGCCTTCCAGGCGTCCGGCGATCACATAGTGCTCGTGCGTCGGCGCGTAGCCGTTGAGCAGCACGCTCGGATCGGGCAGGAACTTCACGCGCGTGCTGTCCACGGGCATGGCGTCGTCGCTGGTCTGGATCAGCGGCGTGAGCGTGTACTTGGAGTCCTTGGCCAATGAGATGAATCCGGCGCTCGACACATTGATCGTGCCCAGGTTCGAGGTCACCACATCCGTCTGGTTGAGGCTGCGCTTGTCGAATCCCATGATCGCCGGATCCGTCACCGGCGGTGCGCCGGGCTGCGTGCTGATCTGCAGCGCATGCGCGCGATCGAGGATCACCTTGTGCGGGTCGTAGTCGATGCCCCAGGCCTTGAACAGCGTCGGCAGGTCGGATGACTTGTCGGCGAACATCGCCGCCTGCGGGTTGTTCGGATCCTCGCCGGCCGTGTCGGTTTCGGCATCCGGATCGACGAATGCCAACAGGTGCCCGCCGCGCATGACGAACTGATCGATCGCATATTGCGCGTCCGGCGGCAGCTTCTTCGGCTGGATCAGCACCAGCACGTCGATGTCCTTGTCGATGGACTTGATCGAGGCCGCATTGAGCTGGCGCACGTCGAATTGCTGCGTGAGCTGCTGGTCGATGGCCCACGGATCGCGCAGGCTGCGCGTGGCCGCATCGAAGCCCTGGCCGATCTGCAGGCCGGAAATCAGGCCCACCACCGGCTTGTGCGTGACGGTCAGTTCATGGATCAGCTTGGCGATGTCGTATTCGAGGAAGGCTTCCTTGTTCGGTTGCAGGAACGGAATGACCTGCTTGCCATTGGTCGAATTGGTGCCGGCCAGGCCGAGGAAGATCTTCTCGCCGTTCGCACCCGCCGGCACCGCCTGCAGGCCATAGCCGGTGGCGCGATCCTCGTCTTCGGAGAACGGTTGCGGGTCGATCACCTCGAGCTTGATCTTGCCCTTGGCGCGTCCGGCCATTTCCTGGAGCATCTCGCGCACGCGCTGCGCGTAGACGCGCAATTGCGGCACATCGTGGGTTTCCTTGTCCGACCAGAACAGATACAGGTGGATCGGCTCGTCGATGTCGGCCAAGATGTTTTTTGTGCCGGACGACAAGGTGTACAGATGGTTTTGCGTCAGGTCAACCTGCGCGCCGCGGAACAGCGTATTGCTGATCAGGATGACGGCGACGAACAGGACGGCAAGCACCGCAAGCGCACCGCCGGTCATGAGTTTTTTGTTTGAATTCATCTTGGAATTTCCCAGTATTTCACTGTGCCGTCATTCCGGCGAAAGCCGGATTCCAGCTTCCGCTGGAATGACGAGCAAAAACATCTAGTCCGCCTTTTTCAGGTCGATCACCACCGCGCTCGCATACAGCCAGAACGCGATGGTGAGTCCGAAATAAATCAGGTCGCGCAACTGCACCACGCCGCGGCTGATGGCGGCGAAGTGGTTGAGGAAACTCAGGCCGGAAATTGCATCGACGACGCCCTGCGGCGCCCACGCCGAGAAAAAGTCCAGTACCAGCGGGAAGCCGGCCAGCAGAAACGCGAAGCACACGACGACCGTGAGGATGAACGCGACCACCTGGTTGCGCGTGCACGCGGAAATGCACGAGGCAATGGCGAGGAACGCGCCGGCCATGAGGAACGAACCGATGTAGCTGGCCAGGATCACGCCGTTGTCGGGCGAGCCGAGATAGTTGACCGTGATCCAGATCGGAAACGTCAGGACCAGTGCGATGCCGATGAAGGCCCACGCCGCGAGGAACTTGCCGGCCACCGCCTGCCACATCGTGATCGGCAGGGTCAGCAGCAACTCGATCGTGCCGCTCTTGCGCTCTTCCGACCACAATCGCATGCCGACGGCGGGAACGAGAAACAGATACAACCACGGATGGAAATTGAAGAACGGCAGCAGGTCGGCCTGGCCGCGTTCGTAGAAATTGCCCAGATAAAACGTGAAGGTTCCCGCGAGCAGCAGGAAGATCACGATGAACACATAGGCGACGGGCGTGGCGAAATAGCTCGACAATTCCCGCTTGAAGACCGTGAGGATGTTGCTCATGCCCGCGCCTCCTCGGCCTTGGCTTGCGTGATCGTGCGGAAGACTTCGTCGAGCCGTCCACCCTCGAGCTGCAATTCGCTCACCGCAATGCCCTGCGCCTGCAGCGCCTGGTTGACCGCGACGAAGATCTGCCGGCCCGGTTTCGGGAACGCGGTGAGGCGGTGATCCTGCGGATCGATTTCCACCGCGGCGACGTCGGCCACGCGCGACAGCGCCTCTTTCGCCGCTGCCACGTTGGCGGACGTCAGGGACACCGCCTGGTGGTAGCGCGAACGCGTTTCCAGTTCCGCCGGCGTGGCGTCGGCGAGGATCCTGCCGTTGGCGATGATGATCGCGCGGCCGCACACCGCATGGACTTCCTCGAGAATATGCGTCGACACGACGATGGTCTTGTCGTGGGCCAGGCGATTGATCAGCGCGCGCACTTCGTGCTTCTGGTTCGGGTCGAGGCCGTCGGTCGGCTCGTCGAGGATCAGCACCTGCGGATCGTGCACGATCGCCTGCGCCAGGCCCACGCGACGCTTGAAGCCCTTCGAGAGCGTTTCGATCGGCTGCTCCAGCACGCCATTCAAGTGCAGGCGTTCGACCACGTCGTCGATGCGCTGCCCTCGTTTGGCGCCGGACAGCCCGCGCACGTCGGCGACGAATTCCAGGAATTGGCGCGGCGTCATCTCGCCATAGCTCGGTGCGCCTTCCGGCAGATAGCCGAGCACGCGCTTGGCGGCAATCGCGTCGTCGACCACGTCATGGCCGCAAACCACGGCACTGCCGGAAGTCGGCGCGAGGAAACCGGCGATCATCTTCATGGTGGTGGATTTGCCGGCGCCGTTGGGGCCGAGGAAGCCGAGCACGCGGCCCGGTTCGAGTTTGAAGCTGATGCCATCGACGGCCTTGAGGTCGCCATAGTGCTTGGTCAATTGCCGGGTTTCGATCATCGCGAGTCCACCGCTGGTTGGTTGCGTTTGCTGATCCGCCGCCGCGCAAACACGCGGGCGCCGCCAGAAATACAACTTCGTTAAGGAAAAGTTCCCGCCCTCTTGTCCGTTCACCCTTGGTGTAGGCGCAAAGCGCCGACGTCGAAGGGCTGTGCTTCGACTTCGCTGCGCCACGCACGGCACGAACGGTCTGGTGAAACAAAACGGGCGGCTTTCGCCGCCCGTTCGTGCCCAATGGACTTGCCTTTTACTGGCCCAGGATCGGCAGGAACACGCTGAAGGACTGCTGATCGTCGCCCGCGTTCGGATCGGTCGTCGTCTTCTCGTCGAAGAAGCGGCCATTGCCTTCGGTGGATTCGTCGAACTGGTAGCCATGCGTGTAGGCGTAGGCCTTGAGCATCAGGCGCATCAGCGGCAGTTGCGCGGCCGAACCGGTGAACGAGGTCACCAGCGCCTTGCCGCCGTAGCCGGTGCCGGCCTTGACCGGATCGGCGACCTGGTCATCGGCGCGATCCACCGGCACCGCGATGTCGAAGTCGTAGTTTTCGTCGCCCCAGTTCGTGGTGATGGTGCGGCGCGGACCGGTCGCGGTGAGCTTGTCCTTCTTGATCACCGCGTTGATCTGGTCCATCGCCTTGTTCGTGGCATCGGCGACGTCGTCGAGCGTGCGCTTGGCGGTCGTCGACACGAACAACACCGGTACCGGCGCGACGTCCTGGATCTGGATGTCCTGGTCCTTGTAGTCGACCGTCGGGAACGTGGCCAGCATGTTCTGCAGGCGGCTCAGCTGGAACGCCATCTGCGTGGCTGGATCACCCTGCAGGTACAGGCCCGATACGCGCGCGAGCAGGTTCCATCCGAAATCCACGTCGTACGCCATCGTCACCTTGGAGGTCTTGCCGTTCTCGGACGGATCGATGGTGAAGGTGAAGCGCTTGTTGGTGCCGCGCCAGGTGTTCTGCACGTCCCAGGTCACCGATTTGTCCTGCTCCGCCGGCGGGTTCGCCGCGACGGTGAGGCTGCCGTTGCCGATCGTTTCGTTCGCGCTGTTCCACGAGACCTTCGCGCCGGCGCCCATGGCAGGGCCTTCATACGCCATTTGCACACGCGAGTCGTAGCCGGTCAGGGATGTCCACGACGGAAAAGTGTGGAAGCCATCGACGACGTCGAAGATCTGCCGCGCAGGCGAGCTGACGGTGACCGAACGCTCGACATGACCTTGGCTGGGCAGAGCGATGGCAAACACGATGGCCAACACGAAAACGATGGCCAATGCGACGAGGACTTCGAGCAGGCGGGTCATTCCGGGCGTCTCCCTAAAATCAGACGGCAAATGGTACTGGAAAAGCCCGTGCGCGGGAATCGTGTTTCAAACAATCCCCAGTTCAAACGCCTTCAACACCGCCCGGGTGCGGTCGCGTACGCCCAATTTGGACAGGATGTTGGAAACGTGGTTCTTCACGGTGCCTTCGGCCACCCCCAGCGAATTGGCGATTTCCTTGTTGCTGTAACCGCCGGCCATCAGGCGCAGGATCTCGGTTTCGCGCTCGGTCAGGGGGTCGGGGCGGTCCAGACTGGTGAAGTCGTTGTGCATGCGCTCCAGGCCGGACAGCAGGCGCTGGGTGACCACCGGCGCCACCAGCGACCCGCCGCCAGCCACGGTCTTGACCGCATCCACGAGCTGTTCAAGCGAGACGTCCTTGAGCAGGTAACCACGCGCCCCGGCCTTGAGCCCGGCCAGCACGAGCTGGTCGTCATCGAACGTGGTCAGGATGATCGTCGGCGGCAAGGCATCGTTTTGCGCCAGCGCGTTGAGCACATCCAGCCCGGACATGACCGGCATGCGCATGTCGAGCAGCACCACGTCGGGCCTGGCCTTCGGGATCAACTCGACCGCCTGCGCGCCATCGGCCGCCTCGGCGACGATGCGGATGTCGTCGGACAACTCCAGCAGCGAGCGGATGCCCTGGCGGACCAGGGTCTGGTCGTCGACCAGGCAGACGGAAACGGTCATCGCGTGGACTCCAGCGGCAGCCAGGCATCGAGGGCGAATCCGGAATCGCGCGCCGTGGTGATGTCCAGGCGCCCGCCAATCTGGGCGAGGCGCTCGCGCATGCCGGTCAGGCCATTGCCTTGGCGCAAGTCGCCCGCGCCACGACCATCGTCGCGCGCATGGATGGCGATTTCCGCGCCATCGCGTTCGAAACGCAGCCACAGATTGCGCGCGTTGGCGTGGCGCAAGGCATTGGTGATGATTTCCTGCGCGCAGCGCAGCAGTACCTGCGCACGGCGCGGATCATCCACCGCGAAACGCGGCGGCAACTGCAGGTGGATGGCCAAACCGGGCACGCCTTCGACCAGGGTCTTGAGCGCCTCGGTGAGGTCGATGGCATCGTCCTCGCGCAACTGGCTGACCACTTCGCGCACATCGCCGAGGAGCAATTTTGCCACGCTTTGCGCCTGGCGCACGTGTTCCTGCGCATTGCCGGACACCAGGTGGCTGGCGACTTCCAGGTTCAGGCTCAACGCGGTCAGGTGATGACCGATCAGATCGTGCAGTTCGCGCGAGATGCGCACGCGCTCGGCGATGCGACTGGACTCGGTGAGCAGGGTGCGCGTGGCGCGCAGTTCCGAATTCAGGCGGCGCTGCTCTTCGCGCGAATCGGCCTGCTGGCGCGCCACCAGCGAGGTGACGAAGGTGAATCCGTAAAAGCCGATGTACAAGCCGCTTTGCAGCAGCGCATCCAGCCAGTCGAAGCCTTCGACGCGATAGATGAACACCGGCACCAGCGAAAACGTCTGCAGGATCAGCCATGCCACGCCGACCCAGAACGGCAGCAACCACGGCAGCACGCCGGCGATGACCAGCAACAGGATGCCCGAGAGTCCGCTATGGCTGAAAAAGCCGATGCCGAACGCGGCGAGGTTGAGCACCAGCAGCATCGGCAACTGCAACAACCAGTGGTAGCGCTTGCCCAGGTCACGCGTGACCAGCCAATAGCTCAGGCCGAAAGCAAGATAGCTCAGCCACCAGCCCGTCAGCTCGATGCCGGTATAGCCGTCCTCGCTCTGCCAATAGCGACGCAACAGCGGAATGCCCACGCACGCCCAGGTAAACAGCCCTGCGTAGCGCAGCAACTGCACATGATTGAAGGAACCCAGCCGCATGCGCGCCATCATAATCGGCGCCACGCCGGGCGCAACCTGCGGGAAGTCACGCGTTCTTAACGAGATTGCCATGGAACGGCCATGCCCTCGCCCCGGATCGCGTGCGATAATGCGCCCATACCAAGGCGCGGACGACTGATCCGGGCCACGCCAAACCGGAGGGACGAAACATGACGCTGACGATTCGCGACGTGCAGGCGCAGGATCTGGATTCGGTGCTTGCGCTCAACAACGCCGCGGGTCCGACGATCCTGCCGCTGGATCGGGCGCAGCTGCAGGCGCTGGAACGCTGCGCCGCCTATTTCCGCATTGCGCAAATCGACGGACATGCCGCAGGTTTCCTGATCGCCTTGCGCGAAGACGCCGATTACGCCAGCCCGAACTTCCGCTGGTTCCGCGAGCGCTATCCCGAATTCCTCTACATCGACCGCATCGTCATCGCGCGCGCCTACCGCGGACTCGGGCTCGGTCGCGTTTTCTACGCAGACGTGACCAGCTTCGCCGAGGTGCGCGTCCCCCTGCTCGCCTGCGAAGTGTTCCTGGAACCGCGCGACGACGTTTCCGTGCTGTTTCACGGCACCTGGGGTTTCCAGGAGGCCGGCCAGCAGGTCATGCCCGGCGTCGGCAAACGCGTGTCCTTGCTGGTCAAGGATCTTTGCAGCCATGCATTCGTGCGCGATACGTACCTGCACGGCACGACCGGCAAACTGCCCGGCCTGCCATGGTTGAGCGAACGCGCGCACGGCATTGCCGCCACGCCGGCAAGAACCGGAACGGCGCACTGACCGACACGTGCTCCGGCTTGGCGACCTCGCACCCGGCGCCGCGGCGGCGCTGCTGCACCGGCACGGTTTGACACTTGCACCGGTGCCCGATGGCGCGCCGATTCCCGGTAGCTACTGGGGCGAGCCCGAAGCGGGCATCATCGGCACCCGCGTTTACGCCCGTGCGGACACACCGGTGCATTCTCTCCTGCACGAGGCCTGCCACCTGATCGTGGCGCCGGCGGAAAAGCGAGCGTCGATCCACACCGACGCCAGCGAATCGCAAGCCGAAGAAGACGCCACCTGCTACCTGCAGATCGTCCTCGCCGACGCCCTGCCTGGCGTCGGCCGCGAACGCATCATGGCCGACATGGATGCCTGGGGCTACACCTTCCGCCTTGGCTCGGCGCGCGCCTGGTACGAACGCGACGCCGAAGATGCGCGCGATTGGCTGGCCGCGCGGGGCTTGTTGCCGCTTGCGCCCGCGCCGGCCTGCGGCTAGCCTGCGCACAACACGGAGGGCATCCCATGCAACGCTGGCTGAAACTTCCCGATGGCCGCTACATCGACGCCAACAGCATCGTCTACGTCGGCAAGGTCGAGACCTACCCGCGACTGGACGACGACGGCAACGACGCCGGCCAGGGCTTTGCCGTGAACCTGGGCACCGGCCTGCCGCGCGAACAGCAGATCAGCGTGCAGGGCACCAAGGAAGAAGTCCTGGCACTGCTCAAGAGCTTGCTTGGTGGCGCACCGGCGGCCTAGCCTGCGCTTGACATCACTGCAGCCGGATGCGCTATTCTGACGACGTTGCAGGGAGATGGCATTCCTCCCGCCCTTTGGGCGAACCGCCGCAAGGCTGATGATGCCTGCTTGAGTATCCGGACAGCGGATGCTCGCAGGCATCGTCACGAGCTCCGCTCGCGAGGTCCCCTGCGTGCATCGACACTTCCGGATCGGACTTGGCTTCCGGGAGAGGTATGAATCTCGTATCCGTATTTTCTGTCGGCATTGGTGCCTTCGCTGGTGCCGTGCTGCGCTGGTTGTTCGGCATCTGGTTCAATCCGCTGCTGCCGACCCTGCCGCTGGGCACGCTTGCCGCCAACCTGCTCGGCGGTTTCATCATCGGTTGCGCGCTGGGCTTGTTCACCCAATTCCAGAGCCTGTCGCCGGAGCTGCGTCTGTTCGTGACCACCGGCTTCTGCGGCGGCCTGACCACGTTCTCCACATTTTCCGCCGAAACCGTGACCTTGTTCCTGCGCCAGCAGTACGCCTGGGCGATCACGACGGTGTCCGCGCACCTGTTCGGCTCGCTCGCGATGACGCTGGCAGGCATGATTTTGGTGCGCATCCTGTTCCGCGTCTGAGGCCTTCCCATGAACGGCACCCACCTACGCTTTTACACCTACGAAAACCGCAAGCACGGCAGCAAGCTGATGTACGAATGGCTGCTGGAATTCGCCAAGGCGCGCGGCGTCCACGGCGGCTCGGCGTTTCGTGCGATCGCCGGATTCGGCCGACACGGCCAGATGCACGAGCAGCATTTTTTCGAACTCGCCGGGGACGTGCCGGTGCTGGTCGAATTCATCGCGACCGAAGCCGACGCCGACGCGCTGATCGCCGCATTGCAAGCCGAGCAGGTGCCATTGTTCTATGCGCGCCTGCCAGCACGATTCGACGAAATCGCCGCGCAACCAACCTGAGATAATTCGCGCATCGTGCTAGGCTGATCGGTCATGAGCGCTTCATCGGCCCAACGCCGCATCGAAGGCTTGCTCGCGCAAGCCGGGCTCGCCGCTGGCGGACCGCAACCCTGCGATCCGCAAATCCACGATGCGCATTTCTACCATCGCGTCGTCGCGCACGGCTCGCTGGGACTTGGCGAGGCGTACATGGACGGTTGGTGGGACGCGGAGGATCTCGACGGCTTCCTGTTCCGCCTGCTCAGCGCGCATCTGGACGAAAAGGTCCACGGCATCGACGATGCCTGGTTGTGGCTGAAGGCCGTACTCATCAACATGCAGCGCGGCCACCGCGCGTTCGTCATCGGCGAGCGTCACTACGACACCGGCAACGACCTGTTCCAGGCCATGCTCGGCAAGCGCCTGGTGTATTCGTGCGGCTACTGGAAGGATGCGCAAGACCTGGACGCCGCGCAGGAAGCCAAGCTCGACCTCGTCTACCGAAAGCTGCAACTCAAACCCGGCCTGCGCGTGCTCGACATCGGTTGTGGCTGGGGCGAAGCTTTGAAATTCGCCGCCGAACGCTATGGCGTCACGGGCGTGGGCATCACGGTGTCGCACGCCCAGGCGCAATTCGCGCGCACGCTGTGCAAGGGCCTGCCGATCGAAATCCGCGTGCAGGATTACCGACAGCTCAACGAAAAATTCGACCGCAGTTTTTCCATCGGCATGTTCGAGCATGTCGGCGTGAAGAACTACCGCACCTATTTCGAAGTCAAGCGCCGCTGCCTCGCCGATGATGGCCTCGCCTTGCTGCACTGCATCGGCTCGAACGTATCGAGCAACCACACCGACCCGTGGATCGCCAAATATATTTTTCCCAATTCGATGCTGCCCTCGGCCGAACAGATCGCCGCGGCGCGCGAAG
>JAFEFO010000035.1 GCA_018240565.1 Pseudomonadota bacterium
ACCAATTGCGCGACTTCATCGGCATCGGCGAGATACGCGCCCGCCGTGACCGGCACATCGCGATCGCCGGCCACGCGATCGCCGGCCTGCTGCACGAAGTTCGCCGCCTTGAGCGTGCGGTCCACGTCGTCGAGCGCGAGTCCGTACGCGGCCAGTTTCGCGGCATCGAGTTCGACGATGACGGCACGATCCGGCGCGCCGATCGTGTAGACGTCGCGCGTGCCCGGCACGTGCTTGAGGTCGGTTTCCAGCGTGTGCGCGACGGCGGCAAGATCGGTCGCAGTCGCGCTGTCGCTCCACAACGTCAGCGCCATCACCGGCACGTCGTCGATGCCCATCGCGCGGATCAACGGCTGGCCGACGCCCAGATCGGCCGGCCACAGGTTGCGGTTCTGCATCACCTGGTTGTACAGGCGCACGAGCGCGGTCTGGCGCGGCACGCCGACCTGGTACTCGACGGTCAGCAGCGCCATGCCGGGGCGACTGACCGAGTACACATGCTTCAGCCCATCGATGCCGGACAGCACCTGTTCGAGCGGCGTGGCGACGAGGTTTTCGACATCGGCGACGTCGGCGCCGGGAAACGGGACGCTCACGTTCGCCATGGTCACGTCGATCTGCGGCTCTTCCTCGCGCGGCGTGATCAGCATCGCCGCGATGCCGAGCAACAGCGCCGTCAGCGCCAGGATCGGCGTCAGCGGATGTTGCTGGAAGGCGCGCGCGATGCGCCCGGAAAAACCGAGCCGCTCGCTCACGGCGACTTCCCACGCTGCGCGACGAGCCAACGCATCGCCGCGACCGGATCGGCGGCCACGCGCTCGCCGGCGGCGAGGCCGGCCAATACCTCGAACTCGTCGCCCCGGCGATGGCCGAGGCGCAATTGGCGCAGGCTCACCGTGTTGTCGGTGCCGAGCACATACACGCCGTCGAGTTCGCCGCGCTGCACGAGCGCGCTCGCCGGAATCGACAGTTGCGCCGCTGCGCCCGCCGCAAAAGCCACCTTGACGGTCATGCCCGGCCACAGGCCGGCGCTGCCCGGCGGAACCGCGACGCGCACGCGGAACGTATGCGTTGCGGCATCCGCCGTCGGCAACACGTTGACGTCCGCGCTGGCAACACGCCGCGCGCCGCCATCGAGAATGAGTGTCGCCGCCGGATGCTGGCGCACGGCTTCGGCGGTGCTTTGCGGAATCGTCACTTCCACGCGCAACGTATCCAACGCCGCCAACGCCAGCAGGGGCTGCGGCTGCGGTGGTCCGGATTGCACGGCCTGCCCGACTTCGACGAAACGTTGCGTGACGACACCGGCAAACGGCGCGCGCACAACGGTGTAGTCGGTCTGCTGGCCGGCGCTGCGCAATTGCGCCTCGGCAGCCGAAAGCGCCGCTTGTGCCGCATCGCGCTGCGCGATCGCGTTGTCGAGATCGGCGCGGGCAATGAGCTTGCGTGCAAAGATTTCGTCCAGGCGTTTCCAGTTCGCCTGCGCCTGACGGGCGTTGGCACGGGCCGCGTCCACGGCGGCCTGCGCGCTGCGCTGGGCGGAACTTTGCTCGACGTCGCTGAAACGCACCAACACGTCGCCCTTGGCGACGCGATCACCGGCATCCACCGGCAATTCCTTGACGCGCGCATTGGTCTGCGCCGCGAGCGTGGTCTCATTCACCGCTTGCACGATGCCATCCCACGCCTGCTCGCGCGGCGCGTCGGCACTGGCGACGACGAACGCGGCCAGCGCTGGCGGCGCGCTTGCCTTGGCCGGCGCCGGTTCGCGTCCGCACCCCGGCAGCAGCACGAACACCGCCATCGGCATGAGCCAACGCCATGCCGAAGATGTCACGGAACGTTGCATCACTTCGCCTCGTCGATCATGCGCCGCGTGGCTGCATCGACCTCGGACGCGATCGCGGACAACTTCGGATCGTCGGACAGCATCGCCAGCATCTCGCGCGGCGCGATCATGCCAAGCCGGGTCTTGCCGCCTTCCGTGTATACCGAGATGCGGCATGGCAACGCCATGTTGAGTTTCATGTCGGCCGCCAGTACGCCGGCGGCCTGGTGCGGATTGCACACTTCAAACACCTTGCACTCGCCGGCGAAGGCCTCGCCCTTGCCGCGCAAGGTGTTGCCCAGGTCATGCACGTGCAGCACGCCGAACTGGTGGCGCTTGACCGCAGCGTCGAGATCGTCGACGGCCTGCGCGAAGGGTTTGGTGGAATCGACGATGTAATACATGGCTGTTCTCCTTGCAAACGCCCGCCGCGTGCGTCACGACGGGAACGCGGTACCCGGCGCGACACCGGCCTTGCGCAAAATCTTCGCCAGCGGGCAAAAACCGGTGAACGAGGCCTGCAGCAGGTTCAATCCGACGAACAACGCGAGCAGCAGCCACCACGGTGAAAAGTAATAGGTCAGCAGCACACTGACGATGACCATGCTGCCGGCAAAACGCATTACCAGACGATCGACGTTCATTGCATGTCCTCCGTAGGATTCAAGTGCCGTGCGGGCGATCAGCTCGCGCGCCGCGGCAACATGCGCAACAAGGTGTCGTCGCGCATGAAGTAGTGGTGATACAGCGCGGCCACGGCATGCAGGCCGATCAGCCAGTAGCCGATATTGCCGATGGTTTCGTGGATTTCCTCGAGCTGGTGGCCAAGCGCCTTGTCGGGCGCGAGCAGAGGCGGCAGTTCCAGTCCGAAGAACGGAACCGGCTTGCCCTGCGCGCTGAGCGTGAGCCAGCCGAGCAAAGGCATCACGATCAGGAACAGCCACAAGGCGAGGTGCATCAACTTGGCCAGGATGTGCTGCCACGCCGGCGGCGTCGGCGTGATCGGCGGGATGCGGTAAACCGCCAGCGCCGCCAGGCGCACGAACACCAGGCCGAATATCACCAGCCCCAGCATGTTGTGCCACATCTTCATCGCCTCGCGCCCATCACTGCCGCGCGGAAAGATGTCGCGGAACTCGATCAGGCAATACACGGCGATGATCAGCAGCACGGTGAGCCAATGCACGCTGATCGAGAGTTTGCTGTAGCGGTTGCGGTCATTCGTGGCGATCATCGGACGTTTCCTCGACGGGTTGCTGGTAACCGGCGCAGGCCGGCAAGGCTGGATTCCCGTGTCAGTGCGCTGCACTGTCGGGTTTGATTCGTTCGATACCGAGCATCTTCATGATCGACTTCTCGTAGAACGGCTCGGCGCTGCCGGATTTCACCTTGCGCAGATGGTATTTCTCGAATGCGACCTTGGCCAGATGCACCCATTTGCCTTCCCTGGTCCAGGTCGTATTGCGCGGCGGGATCTGCGGCAGCGCAACGAACGCCATGCCGGTGTCGCCCATGTCCGCCAGGCACAGCGCGTTCCAGGTTGCCTCGGCCACGCCATCCTTGCCCGCAATCGCGGCCTGGATATTGGCGGTGATCGCGCTGACCATCGATTCGATCATCAACCCGGTCTTGGGTGCGCCGACCGGTATCGGCGTCGGCTCGATCGGCGGGATCGCGACGCACACGCCCGCGGCGAACACGTTCGGGTATTTCGGATTGCGCTGGTGCTTGTCGATCAGCACGAAGCCCTTCGGGTTTACCAGCCCTTCCAGCCCCTGGATCGCATTGACGCCGGCAAACGCGGGAATGATCATCGAATAGCGGAACGGCACGACGTGTTCCTGATCGAGTTTGCCGTGACGATCGAGTTCCTCGACCACCATTTCGCCGGCGCGCACTTCCTTGATGCGCGCGTTCGCGATCCAGCGGATGTGGCGTTCACGCAGTTCCTTTTCCAGCATGCCCTTGGAATCGCCGACACCGCCCAAGCCCATGTGGCCGATGTACGGTTCGGGCGTCACGAAGGTCATCGGCACCTTGTCGCGCAGCTTGCGCCGGCGCAGGTCGGTGTCGATGATCATGGCCGTTTCGTAGGCCGGACCGTAGCAACTCGCCCCCGGCGCGGCGCCGACCACGACCGGTCCCGGATCGTCGAGGAATTTCTGATACGCCGACCAGGCGCGTTCGGCGTGCGCCGTCGTGCACACCGATTGGGTGAAGCCGTCCGGTCCCAGTCCCGGCACCTGTTCGAACGCGAGGCGTGCGCCGGTGGTGATCGCCAGATAGTCGTAGTCCACGCGCTTGCCGTTGGCAAGTTCGATCCGGTTCTGGTCCGGATGCACGGCACTGGCCGCGTTATCGATGAATTCGATCCCGCGCCGCGCCATCACCGGCGCAAGTTCGACCATGACGTCCTCGCCCTTGCGCCAACCCACGGCGACCCAGGGATTCGATGGGATGAAGGAAAACCTCGATCCATCGCCGATGACCGTAATCGTGTGCCCTGGCCCGAGCCGCTGGCGCAATTCGTACGCCAGGCTCGTGCCGCCGATTCCCGCACCCAGTATCGCCACTCTTGCCATGGTCATGCCTCCCGGATCTGGATGGAACACCTGCCGTTGCCACTGTGCCTGCGTACCAATCTAATTCATTGTTTTCTAATTTAGCGATTGCTACATTAGAAATCAAGTGCCCGATATGCGATAGTTGTCGTGCACACAGTCCATCCGGACCGGAACCGATGCCATGACCAGGATCAAGAAGCGCGCTGACGGCAATGGCGTCGCCGCGATGACGGCCCACGCCGATACGGCGTCGCGCCTGCTCAAATCCATTGCCAACGCGCAACGCCTGCGCATCTTGTGCCTGCTCGCCGGCGGCGAACGCAGCGTCGGCGAGTTGAACGAGATGCTCGACTTGAGCCAGTCGGCGCTGTCGCAACACCTCGCGCGTTTGCGCGACGAAGGCCTGGTCACGACACGCCGGGAAGCGCAGACGATCCATTACCGGCTGCAAGACGGACCGGTCCGCCAGATCATCAAGACGCTGTACGGCATCTATTGCGCGACACCGGTGCGATCCGGCGTCGCGCGCTGACGACTACTTCGCGCCCATCCGGTTCAACGGCAAGCGCAGGTAGCGCATGCCATCGGCGTCGGGTTCCGGCAAGCGTCCACCGCGGATGTTGACTTGCAGCGCCGGCAGGATCAGCCGCGGCACGGGCAACGTCGCATCGCGCGCGCGGCGCAAGGCGACGTATTCGGCTGCGGCGATCGCATCGCGCGCATGCGGGTTGCTCTCGCGCTGGGCGTCGATCGTGGTGGACGCCATCGGCGTGCGCGTGTTCGGCGGATAGTCGTGGCACAAAAACAGCCGCGTGCCTGCCGGCAATGCCAGGATGCGCTGGATCGACGCGTACAACTGCGTCGCATCGCCGCCGGGGAAATCCGTCCGCGCGCTGCCGGTTTCCGGCGCGAACAGGGTGTCGCCGATGAAGGCGGCGTCGCCGATGACATACGTCAGGCTGTCGGCGGTATGGCCGGGCGTGGACAGCACGCGGCATTGCAGAGTCCCGATGTCGAACGTGTCACCATCGTCGAACAGGCGATCGAACTGGCGGCCATCGGCGACGAACCCGTCGCCCAGTCCGAACACCTTCTTGAAATGCGCCTGCACGCCGGTGATGCCGCGACCGATGGCGAGCCTGGCATCCAGCGCATCGCGCAGATACCCGCCGGCGCTCAGGTGGTCGGCATGGGCGTGGGTTTCCAAGATCCACGCCACGCGCAGTTTGCGCTCGCGCACGAAGGCGACCACCGCATCGGCGGATGCCGTGGACGTGCACGCCGACGCCGCGTCGTAGTCGAGCACCGGATCGATGATCGCCGCCGTGCCGCCGTCGCCGTCGAAGACCACGTGCGTGAACGTGTTCGTGTCCTTGTGGAAGAAACTCTCCACGCGGGGCGCTGGATAGGCTGGCGTCATGCGCGGCTCCTAGCTTGCCGATGCCGCATTGTGCCAATAATCCGCAATGGCGGTGGGGAATTCAGCGATTCCCCAAGCGTGGCATCACCGGCTCCGCCGTCACATCGCCCTTCTTGCGCGGCATCTGCAGCGGTTCGCCGGTAACCGCGAACCAGACGTTCTCGGCGATGTTGGTGGCGTGATCGCCGATGCGTTCGATGTTCTTGGCCATGAACAGCAGGTGCGTGCAGGCGGTGATGCTGCGCGGGTCTTCCATCATGTAGGTGAGCAATTCGCGGAACAACCCGGTGTAGGCTTCGTCCAGGTGCACGTCCTCGTCCCACACCTCATGCGCCTTCTGCGCATCGCGGGTGCGATAGGCGTCGAGTACCTTGCGCACGGCCACCGTCGCCAGCTCCGACAGCCGGCGCAGCCCGCGCGCGGGCGCAACCGGCGCGGCCATCGACAGCGGAATCGAGCGCTTGGCCACGTTCGCGGCGTAATCGCCGATGCGCTCGATGTCGGCGGCGATGCGCAGCGCGGCGAACACCTCGCGTAGGTCGCGTGCCATTGGCGCGCGCAGGGCCAGCAGACGCACGACGTCGTGGCTGGTTTCGTGTTCGAGCGCGTCGATCGCCTCGTCGTTGTCGACCACGCGCTGCGCGGCGCGTTCGTCGCGGCGTTCGACCACGTCGATGGCGGCCTCGAGCTGGCTCGCCGCCAGCTCGCCCATGCGCGCGATCTCGGCGGTCAAGCGCGCCAGTTCGTCGTCGTAACTCTTGATGGTGTGTTCGTTGCCCATGTCGCTTCCAATTCAGATTCAGCGGAAAGGTTTGGCCTACTCCTCCCGTCATTCCGGCATGGAATGCCGGAATCCAGTTGCGATGGATGGCATCCCTGCAGTCTGGATACCGGCAATCCCTGCCGGTATGACGTACAACTTATCTACAGCAATCTTTGACTCTCACCCAAACCTGCCCGTGATGTAATCCTCGGTCTGCTTCTTGTCCGGTTTGGTGAAGATCTTCTCGGTGTCGCCAAACTCGATCAGTTCGCCCATGTACATGAATGCGGTCAGGTCCGAGACGCGCGCGGCCTGCTGCATGTTGTGGGTGACGATGACGATGGTGTAGTCGCGTTTCAATTCCTCGATCAACTGCTCGATGCGCCCGGTGGCGATGGGATCGAGCGCCGAGGTCGGCTCGTCGAGCAGCAGCACCTGCGGGCGCAGCGCGATGCCGCGCGCGATGCACAGGCGTTGCTGCTGGCCACCGGACAACCCCAACGCGCTGCGCTTGAGCTTGTCCTTGACCTCGTCCCACAACGCGGCGGCGCGCAACGCCTGCTCGACGCGCTCGTCGATCTGCGCGCGCGACAGCGTCTCGTGATGGCGGATGCCGTAGGCGATGTTCTCGTGGATCGTCATCGGAAACGGCACCGGCTTCTGGAACACCATGCCGACCTTGCTGCGCAGGCGATTGAGCGAATACGCGGGATCGAGGATGTTCTCGCCATCGAGCAGCACCTGCCCTTCCGCGCGCAGCTTCGGATAGATCGCATAGATGCGGTTGAACACGCGCAGCAGCGTGGATTTGCCGCAGCCGGACGGTCCGATGATCGCGGTGACCTTGCGCTCGGGAATGTCCATGCGGATGTTCTTCACCGCATGGAAGTCGTTGTAGTAGAAATTCAGGTCGCGCGCGGCGATCTTGACGCGGGCGGCGTCGGCGCCCTGCGCTGCGGCAGGTTGCGATCCGGCAGGCGCGGGTCCGCGATGCACGGCGGTGGCAAGGTCAGTCATGGTGGGTTTTCCGACTGGCGAAGAGTGCGCGCGCCACCAGACTCAAGGCGAGCACGAACACGGTGATGAGCAGCGCGCCCGCCCAGGCGATGGCGTGCAGCGCGGGATTGGGATCGTTGGTGTACTGGTAGATCGCGGCCGGCAGGCTGGCCATTTTCGCCAGCGGGCCGTAGGCCATGTAGTTGTTGCCGAACGCGGTGAACAACAGCGGCGCGGTTTCGCCGGCGAGGCGCGCCAGCGCGAGCAGCACGCCGGTCACGATGCCGCTGCCCGCCGCGCGCATCAGCACCTGCACGGTGAGCTTCCATTGCGGGATGCCGAGCGAGAGCGCGGCCTCGCGCAATGTGGATGGCACCAGTTGCAGCATCTCGTCGGTGGTGCGCACGATTACCGGCAAGCCGATCAGGGCGAGTGCGATGGAACCGGCCAGCGCGGAAAACGTGACCGATCCGCCGGTCGCCGCGGTCATCGGCAGCACCACGATCACGTACACGAACAGGCCGAGCACGATCGACGGCGCCGACAGCAGGATGTCGTTGAGAAAGCGGATCGTTTCGCCCAGGCGCGTGCCGCGCGCGTATTCGGCGAGGTAGGCGCCGGCCATGACGCCGATTGGCGCGCACAGCGCGATCGCCATGCCGTCGATGATCAGGCTGCCTACGATGGCATTGGCCAGTCCGCCCTGATCCGCATAGGCGGTGATTTTCGTGAACAACGCAACGCCGATCGCCTGCACGCCACGACTGACCGTGACCCACAGGATCCAGGCAAGGAAAACGAGCGCCAGCAGCGCGGCGGCGCTGGCCAGCGTTTGCGCCACGATGTTGAGCGCGAAGCGGCGGCGGTAGATGCGTGCGCTCATGCCGTTCCCTCTTTCTGCTTGAGCGAACGCAGCATCCAGCGCGCGATCAGCAGCACGATGAAGGTCACCACGAACAGCAGGAAGCCGAGCGCGATCAGCGCCGAGCGGTGCAAGCCGGCCGCTTCGTTGAATTCGTTGGCGATGGACGAGGAGATCGACGTGCCCGGCATCAGCAGCGAGGCGGTCAGATCATAGGCATTGCCGAGCACGAAGGTGACCGCCATGGTTTCGCCGAGCGCGCGGCCGAGTCCGAGGAAGATGCCGCCGATGACGGCCTGGCGCGTGTAGGGCAGGATGATGTCCCAGACCACTTCCCACGTTGTCGAGCCCAGCGCATACGCCGATTCCTTGAGCCGCGCGGGCACGGTCTGGAACACCTCGCGCATCACCGAGGAGATGAATGGCACGATCATCACCGCCAGTACGATGCCGGCGGTGAGCAGGCCCAGTCCCAGCGGGGGTCCGCGGAACAGCGCGCCGATGAGCGGCAGGCGGCCGAGGCTGGAATCCAGTAACGGATCGACATGCGCGGCCATGAATGGCACGAACACGAACAATCCCCACATGCCGTAGATGATCGACGGAATTGCTGCGAGCAGCTCGATCGCGGTGGCGACCGGCGTGCGCAACCATGCGGGCGCGATTTCGGTCAGGAACAAGGCGATGCCGAAGCTCAACGGCACGGCGATGACGATGGCGATCAGCGAGGTGACCAGGGTGCCGTAGATCGGCGCCCAGGCACCGTAGATGTTCTCGACCGGATTCCATTGCGTGGTGGTCAGAAAGCGCAGGCCGTCGCCGAACAACACTTCGCGTCCGCCCCACAGCGTGGACAGGGCCGCACCGAGCAGCGCGGCGAGCACGAGCAGGGCGCAGGTCCGCAGCAGCCAGCGGAACCAGGCGTCGTGGCGCGCGTCGGCGCGGCTGCGGCGCTGCCCGGAATCGATGATGTCGGTGGCGATGACCATGCGTTGTCCCGTGGGAATCGATCGGGCACGCCGCTCGCGCGGCGTGCCCACCTTCACTTGCGTTGCGCTCGATCAGTGCTTGAACTGCGCCTGCCAGTACGCCTCGATCTGCTTGACCAGCGCTTCGGGCAGGGCCACGTAGTCGAGCTCCTGCGCCTGCGACTGGCCGTGTTCCAGCGACCATTTGAAGAAGTCGAACACCACCTTGGAGTTCTCGGCGTTCTTCGGCTGCTTGTACATGATGATCCAGGTCGTCGCCGTGATCGGCCACGCGTCGGCGCCCGGCGCATTGGTCATGATCAGATTGAAGTCCTGTGCCTTGGCCCAGTCGGCGGTGGCGGCCGCGGCCTGGAAGCTGGCATTGCCCGGCTTGACCGTCTTGCCGGCGGCATTGGTCAGCAGCGCGTAACCGATGTGGTTCTTCAGCGCGTAGGCGTATTCCACGTAACCGATGGAGTTCTTCACCTGCTGTACGTAGGCCGCAACGCCTTCATTGCCCTTGCCGCCGATACCGGTCGGCCACTGCACGGTCGTGCCCTCGCCCACCTTGGCCTTCCAGTCGGCGTCGACCTTGGACAGGTAGTTGGTGAAGTTGAACGACGTGCCCGAACCGTCGGAGCGATGCACCACGGTGATCTTCGCGTCCGGCAGCTTCAGGCCAGGATTGAGCTTGGCGATCGCCGCGTCGTTCCAGTTCGCGATGTTGCCGAGGAAGATGCCGGCCAGCACTTGGCCGTCCAGAACCAGTTTGCCGGCTTCCACGCCGTCGATGTTGTAGGCGGGCACGATGCCGCCGATGACGCTGGGGAACTGCCCGAGCCCGGACTTGGCCAGGTCATCGGCATCCAGCGGCTTGTCGGACGCGCCGAAATCCACGGTGCCGGCCTTGATCTGGGCGATGCCGCCGCCCGAACCGATGGACTGGTAGTTGACGTGGTTGCCGGTCTTCTCGGCGAAGCTGGCCGACCACTTGGACAACACCGGATAGACGAAGCTGGAACCGGCGCCGGTGACATCGGCGGCGTTGGCGAAACCGGTCAGGCCGGCGGCGCCGAGACCGATGACGAGTGCAATCTTGCGGATCGAAAACATGACGACTCCCGTGTGAGGATTTGAGGTTTGCTTGGCGAACGGCGACTTTTTACCGGTCGTGCATTGCACACGGGTTATGCGCGTATGACAGTCGTGTTACAGCCGTCGCGCCGGTAGCCGCTCAGGCGTGTTCGCTGCCGGCTTCGCGCAGGCGCGCCGCGTCGAATCGGCAGGCGAACGTGGAACCCTTGCCCGGTTCGCTTTCGATGGCCAGGTGCGCACCATGCAGGTTGAGCACATGCTTGACGATCGACAGGCCAAGGCCGGTGCCGCCGGTCGCGCGCGAGCGGCTGGACGACACGCGGTAGAAGCGCTCGGTCAGTCGCGCCAGATGCTCGGCGGGAATGCCGTAGCCGGTGTCGGCAACCGAGTATTCGGCACCCTCGGGCGTGCGCTGCCAGCGAATCGCGATCGTCCCGCCCGTTGGCGTGTAGCGCACCGCGTTGCTGACCAGATTGGAAAACGCGCTGTGCAAATCGTTCGGCGACCCGAACAGATCCACGTGCGCGCTGTTGTCCAGCGAAATCCGGTGGCGGCCCTGGCTCAGGGCCTGCGCTTCCTTGTAGATCGAAGCCAGCATCGGCGCCATCGGCACCTGTTCTTCCGGCAGATGCTGCTGCATTTCCAGGCGCGAAAGCGTGAGCAGATCCTCGACGATCTGGCCCATGCGCCGCGACTGCACGCGCATCTCGTTGAGCACGGGCGCCAGCGCGGGCACGTCCTGCGGATCGAGCAATTCCAGGTAGCCGTGGATCACGGTCAGCGGCGTGCGCAACTCGTGCGAGACATTGGCGACGAAATCGCGGCGCACCTGCTCCAGGTGCGCAAGGTCGCTGACGTCGCGCGCGCGCAGCACGCGCTGGTTCTGGCCGAACGCAATCCAGCGTGCGTTCAGGCGGATATTCGCGTCGACGGGCGCGGCGATATCCTCGGCGCGCGCTTCGCCACTGCGCAGCCATTCGCCCAATGCGCCATCGTGCAGACGTTCGTTGAGCAACACACCGCGATCGTGCGGCCAGGCCAGTCCCAGCAGCCGGGTCGCGGCGCGATTGATCCAGCGCACGCGGCCGTTGTCGTCGAGCAAAACCAGCGCATCCGGAAACGCCGCCGCCGCATCGCGCAGGTCGCGCAATTGCGCAGCGAGCCGGCGCGCGCGCGAGGCCATCACACGTTCGCCGAAAACCGGTAGCCGGCGCCGCGCACGGTCTGGATGAGGCCGTCCAGCTTCCACGGCTGCAGGGTCTGGCGCAGGCGACGGATGTGCACGTCGACCGTGCGTTCTTCCACGTACACGCTGCCGCCCCAGACGTGGTCGAGCAATTGCGCGCGCGAATACACGCGCTCGGCGTGGGTCATGAAGAAATGCAGCAGGCGGTATTCGGTCGGGCCGATCGGCACCGTGTCCGCGCCGACATGCACGCGGTGCGCGGGACCGTCGATCTTCAGCCCGCCGAGTTCGATCACGCCCGAGCCGTCGTCGCCGTGGCTGCGGCGCAGCACGGCCTTGATGCGCGCGATGAGTTCGCGCGTGGAAAAAGGCTTCACGACGTAATCGTCGACGCCGGCTTCCAGTCCCGCGACGCGATCCATCTCCTCGCCGCGCGCGGTGAGCATGATGATCGGCACCTCGGCGGTGAGCGTCTCGCGGCGCAGGCGCCGCGCCAGTTCAAGCCCGCTCATGCCCGGCAGCATCCAGTCGAGCAGGATCAGGTCCGGTACGGTGGCGGCAACCGCCAGTTGCGCTTCGCGCGCGTCGGCGGCGGCCATCGGCTCCATGTCCGACTTGCGCAGCGCAAACGCGACCATGTCGCGGATGGAGGATTCGTCTTCGACGATGAGGATGCGTTTTTGCATCGTGACAGCCTAGCGCAAAGTCCGTGGCGCGGCGATTACAGCCGGTTTTGGTTACGGTTGCGTGACAACCATCGACACGTTGCGCGAGTGCTGCTTGTCGCCCCCAGTGTCGTCCGTTATAGTTCGCCCCGTGAATGTCATTGGGGAGTAGCCATCCTCGTCCCCGAGGAGTTCGCGTCAACATACTTGGTGGTTTCCTGAACCCCATGGCGCGAATGGCCGACGCAACCGCACCGGTTGCGCAGGCTCGGCGAGACCTTTGGCCTTCGGCGTGCTCACCCGGCCGGGCGAGCCATGCCGTTGTGCCATCGGTAGTCGCTCGCCCGGCCCGGAAATCTATCCATGTTGTTCACCGCCTTCCTGTTCCTGGTTTCCGCAGGCATGATTTATCTGGCCTGCGAATACTTCGTCAACGGCGTGGAATGGGTCGGCCGGCGACTCAAGCTCGGCGCGACGACCACCGGCACCGTGCTGGCCGCATTCGGCACGGCGCTGCCGGAAAGCGCGGTCACGTTCATGGCCGTCGTCTTCGGGCGCGACGCGGCGCAGAAGGACATCGGCGTCGGTTCGGCGTTGGGCGGTCCGCTGGTGTTGGCCACCATCGCCTATGCGATCGTCGGACTGGCCTTGCTGCTCAATCGCAGACGGCTCGGGCGCAAGGACTCGCGGATCAACGTCGATCATGTGCGCGTGGGCCGCGATCAGTTGTGGTTCCTGGTGATTTTCGTGGTCAAGGTCGCCCTTGGCCTGATCGCATTCGCGTGGAAGCCGTGGCTGGGCTGGCTATTCCTGGCGGCGTACGCGCTCTATGTGTGGCGCGAGATGCGGCAAGACGATGACGACGATGCGTACGAAGAACTCGAACCACTGAAACTTCGTCCCCGCGCCGGCGAACCGGCCTTGGGCTGGGCGCTGACGCAAACCTCGCTCGCGTTGGCCGTGATCGCGATTGCTTCGCACGTGTTCATCGCGCAACTGGAATCGATCGCGACCGCCCTGCACATGTCGCCGCATCTGGTCGCGCTGTTGCTCAGCCCGGTCGCAACCGAATTGCCGGAAACCATGAACGCGCTGATCTGGGTGCGCCAGGGGCGCGAACGCCTCGCGCTCGCCAACATCTCCGGGGCGATGATGATCCAGGCCACGGTGCCCAGTGCGCTCGGCATCTTTTTCACGCCCTGGTATTTCGATGCGCCGCTGCTGGTCTCGGGCCTGGTGACGATGGCCGCCGTGATCGTGCTGTGGCTGATCTTCCGACGCGGGCATGTGCGCGGCGGACGCCTGATTCCGGTCGGATTGCTCTATGGCGTGTTCGCTGCGATCGTGATTGCCTTGTACCAGGGGTAAGCATGGCATCGGGCGGCGTTGCCAGTCGTTCGTTCACGCGAAACTGCCTGTGCAACGTATCCATCGCGATGGCTTTGACTCCATGTTCAAGCCGTGCGAGCCTTGTCAGGCTGCGTGCGATGGCTTTTGAAGTCTGCGGGGGATAGTCATGCATCGTTGTCCATTTTCGCTGGTGCGCAGCGGCGCTGCGTTGTTCGCTGCGTTGCTGCTGTTGTTGACGGCGACGTCGGCATGGGCCGTTCCTGATACCTGGTCTGCGGCCGCATCGCTCGCGAATGCGCGCCAGCTGCATACGGCGACGTTGCTCTCCTCGGGCATGGTGTTGGTCGCCGGAGGATCTGCCGGCAACGGAGTACTCCGCAGCGTCGAGATCTACGATCCGGCCAGGAACGTATGGAACACGGGAAGCATTCTCGCCACGGCTCGCGCACAACACACCGCCACGCTGCTGCCATCGGGCAAAGTGCTGGTGGCCGGCGGGTCGGGCAATGGCAGTGTCCTCGACAGCGCCGAACTCTACGATCCAGTCAGCAATACCTGGAGCTCGGCGGGAACGCTCGCGAGCAAGCGTTACGGCCACACAGCAACACTGCTACCGTCGGGCAAGGTGTTGGTGTGTGGCGGAACCAGTGGTATCGGTGCGCTCAAGAGTGCCGAGCTCTACGATCCAACCACGAACAGCTGGAGCACAACGGGCACGCTCTCGAATGTGCGTTACTCCCACACCGCGACCCTGCTGCCCTCAGGCAAGGTTCTGGTAGTGGGGGGCTATGACAACAACGCGGCGCTCACCAGCACGGAGCAGTACGATCCGGCGACGGGCACCTGGAGTACGATGGCTTCGCTCGCAGCCGCGCGTTACTCGCACAGTGCGACGCTGCTGCCTTCAG
>JAFEFO010000036.1 GCA_018240565.1 Pseudomonadota bacterium
CTCGGAAGTGAAACGCGCCCGCGCCGATGGTAGTGTGGCTTAAGCCATGTGAGAGTAGGTCATTGCTGAGCGCTTCATCCAACCCCCAGTCATCCGACTGGGGGTTTTTGTTTGTGCGCGTGCCGGGATACACTGCGAGCCGATTCCCGTGGAGCGCGCCATGAGCATCGAAGCTGCCGACCTTGCCAAGTTCTATCCGCTCGACAAGCTTCTGCCGGAGAATCTTGAACAGCTCGCGCGCGAAGCCGAAAGCGTAGACGTCGCCAAGGGCACGGTGTTGTTCAAGGCAGGCGACACCGATGATCAGACGATCTTCGTCCGTGCCGGACGGGTACGCGGCGATTATCCCGATGGAAAGCAAAAGGAAATCGATGCCAGCACCTTGCAGGGACGTTATGCGCTTGGCGATTTGCAGCCGCGGCGTTTTACGGCGACGGTGACTTCGCGTAGTGCCACACTGGTCAAGCTCGACCGGCGCTACATGGAAAAAGTGCAGACCTGGGACCAACTCTCGCGCAGCGAAAACTTCCGCCACGTCGACCCGACGCCGGACGCAAACCGTTGGGTATTTCGCCTGCTCCAGTCGCGCGCATTGCACAAACTGCCAACCGGCAACATCGAGCGCATGTTCAAGCGCTTCGAGGAAATTGCGGTGCGTGCGGGCGACGTGATCATCCGCGAAGGCGAGGAAGCGGACTATTACTACGCAATCAAGGATGGCGCGGCGACGGTATCGAAGAGCCTGGAAACCGGCGATGCGATAGTCGCCTACCTCGTGCGTGGCGATACCTTTGGCGAGGATGCCTTGCTTGCCAACACCGTACGCAATGCCACGGTGACAATGATCAAGGACGGCAAGTTGATGCGCCTTGCGAAGAAATCGTTCGATGAAGTTCTCAAGCCGCCCGTGGTGGAATGGCTAACGCCCGGAATGGCCTCGATCATGGCACGTCAGGGTGCGGTCGTGCTGGACGTGCGCATGCCGGACGAGCACTCCGAACGCGCGATCAAGGGCGCGATCAACACGCCACTCTATACCCTGCGCGAAAGCATGACGGATTTCGACAAATCGAAGAAATACGTCGTCTATTGCAATACGGGCGAGCGAAGTGCAGCGGCGGCCTTCATCCTGAGCAAACTTGGCTTTCAGGTCTTTGCCTTGCACGGTGGACTGTCGGGAATGATCAAGCAGATGGAAAAACAGGCGTAGCGCTAAGACATGATCGAATCGCCAATGAGCACGACGTCGGCTGGACGCCTGGCGAACAGGCCGACACAAACGACGCCGACAATCTGATTGAGATCGGCTTCCAGCGCGACGGGATCGTCGATGCGCCAGCCGTGCACGTCGAGGATGACATTGCCATTGTCGGTGACGAAGCCGTCGCGCCACACCGGATTGCCGCCGCGCCGGACGATTTCGCGGGCAACATGACCGCGCGCCATCGGAATCACCTCAACGGGCAAGGGGAACTTGCCGAGCGCGTCCACGCGCTTGGCGGCGTCGATCATGCACACGAACGTCTTCGATGCCGCGGCGATGATCTTCTCGCGCGTCAGTGCGCCACCGCCGCCCTTGATCAGGCGCTTGTGCGCGTCGCACTCGTCGGCGCCATCGACGTACAGCGCCAGCGTGCCGACGCTGTTCAGATCGACCACGCGAATGCCGTGTTGCTTAAGGCGTGCCGTGCTTTGCTCGGAACTGGACACCGCCGCTTCGATCAAGCCGCGGCGCGCGCCGAGCGCGTCGATGAAATACGCCACGGTCGAGCCGGTACCGACGCCGAGGATGCTGCCTTCCTCGACGTAGCTTATGGCACGTTCGGCGGCCAGGCGTTTCTGGTCTTCGCGGTTCGTGGCCATTATTCGAGTCCCAAAATGAAATCCCATTGCGCCGCCGTCACCGGCAGCACAGACAGGCGATTGCCGGGGCGGATCAGCGTAAGACCTTGCAGCTCCTTGCGATCTTTCAGTTCCGCCAACGCGATGACGCGCTTGAGCTTGCGCTTGAATTTCACCTCGACCAGCGACCAGCGTGGCGCCGCTTGCGTGCTCTTGGCGTCGAAATAATCGCTCTTCGGATCGAACTGTGTCGGGTCCGCATACGCCGCGGTCGTCACGCTGGCGATGCCGACGACGCCGGGTTCGGCGCAACTGGAATGATAGAAAAGCACGCCATCGCCCTTGCGCATCTCGCGCAGGTAGTTGCGCGCCTGATAGTTGCGCACGCCGCTCCACGGCTCGGATTTCTTGCGCGCCAGCTCGTCGATGGAAAACTCGTCCGGCTCGGATTTCATCAGCCAATGGTTCATGCGCCCGGTTCCGTGCAGTCGATGAGTTCGCGGTCGGTGGCAATGAAATCCATGCGCACGTCCCAGGATTCCGCATCGAGTTTTGCCACTTCCTGAAAATGGTAACCGATGCCGACCAGTACAGGGCGAGCGGGTCGGGGCAATTCGCGCAGGAATGCGAAGCTGCGATCGTACCAGCCGCCACCGCTGCCGAGCCGGTTGCCGCAGCGATCGAAGCCGACCAGTGGCACCAGCGCGACATCCAGATCGTTCGCCGTGAATCGCCGTTCCGGTGTGACATCAGGTTCGGGAATGCCAAAGCGATTGGTCGCCAGCGCCGCGCCAGGTTGCCACGGCGCGAACTGTAACGTGTCGTCGCCGGAAAGCATTGGCAGGCAATACGCCTGTCCGCGCGAGCGCAGGCTGGCGAAGACGGCGAGCAATGGCATCTCGCCGCGTACCGCCCAGTAGCCGGCGATACGCGCATCGACGAGGAATTCCGGAAGTTGCTCCAGCGTGGCGGCCACTGCTGTGGCAGCGCAGATGCGTTCGCTGGCGGGCAATTGCGCGCGCTCTACGCGCAGGCGCTTGCGCAACCGGTTTCGTTCGGTCTCGCGATTCACTCGTGATGACCGAGCGGGGAAAGGAGCGCGCCCTCCGCGATGCCGTTGCGCATCGAACGACCTTGATCCCTAGGATCAGGTGGGATGGCTCGCCGGTCGTCAGGCTTTCCGCTCATGGCGGACATGCACACGGACTCGAACACTGCCACCCCGGGGTCGTATATAGGAACAAGGCAATATGGTTGGATGCGCTCTCGCACACCGCAGGGGACGCCGGATCATTTTACCGAGGTTGCGAGCACGCCATCAAGCTTGGCGCGGAGCATTTGCAGATGTTGTGCCAAGGTGCCATCGTTGGTATCGCGGTACTGTCGCAACTGGATGAGTTCGTGCGCGATGTTCAGCGCGGCCATCACCGCGATGCGGTCCACGCCGGCGGCGCGTGCGTTCTCGCGGATCTCGCGCATCTTGCCATCGAGATAGCCGGCGGCGGCGATCAGGCCGGGTCGTTCCTCGGGCGTGCAGCCAACCAGGAATTCCCGATCCAGAATGCTTACTGCGATAGGCCCTTCGCCACTCAAGCGCCATTCTCCAGCGAGCGCAAGCGCGCGATCATCGCCTCTACGCGCGTGCGCGCCTGTTCATTCTTGGCGAGCAGATTGGATCGTTCCGTGGCGAGTTGGTCCTGGCTCTGGCGCAGGCTGCGGTTTTCTTCGGCGAGTCGCCGGCACAGGTCCAGCAGGCGATCGATGCGCCCGCTGACTTCGTGCAACTCGTTCAAGGCCGGATTGGCGTGGGACATGCAGGGAATATAGGTGGACGCGGGCCGCGGGTCAACGGACCGTCAACCGCGAACGTGCCGGCGGACGGCTGCGCTCGAATTCGACGATGAAGGTAAAGCAGGAGGCGGCATCCAGCGGTACCGATAGCCAATGGCCCTGGATCTCGTCGCAGCCCTGTTCGTGCAGGTATTCGAGTTGTTCCAGCGTCTCTACGCCCTCGGCGACGACGTCCAGTCCGAGCGAATGCGCGATGGTGATGATGGTCTTGGTGATTGCCTCGTCATCGGGATCGGTGGTGATATCGCCGACGAAACTGCGGTCGATCTTGAGGCGGTCGATGGGCAGGCGCTTGAGGTAACTGAGCGAAGAATAGCCTGTGCCGAAATCGTCAATCGCGATCGCCACGCCGACGGCGTGCAGGCGATCGAGCGTGTGAATCGCGCGCTCGGGGTTCGCCATCAGCACGCTTTCGGTCAACTCCAGTTCCAGACGCTGTGGTTCGAGCTGCGCTTCAGCGAGGATTTCGCACAGGCGCTGGGTCAGCTCGTCGCGCAGCAGCTGCAAGGCGGACAGGTTGACCGACATGGTGATGCCGTTCAGGCCGCGATCCTGCCATTCGCGCAGTTGCACGCAGGCGCGGTGCAGCACGAATTCGCCGATGCGCTCGATCAGGCCGGCTTCTTCAGCGAGGGGGATAAAAATGCTCGGCGGCACCGAGCCGAATTCGGGACTGTTCCAGCGCAGCAGTGCCTCGGTGCCGGTGATGCGGCCTTCATCGAGGGCCAGCATGGGCTGGAACACCAGGCTCAGTTCGCCGCGTTCCAGCGCCAGACGCAAGCCGCCGAGCATGCTTGCGCGCTGACGCGTAATCGCGTCCATCTCCGAGGTATACACCTGATACGTGTTGCGGCCTTGTTCCTTGGCCTGGTACATCGCGGTATCGGCGAACTTGAGCAGGTCCGTCGGCACCTGGGCGTGATCCGGATACAGGCTGATGCCGATCGAGGGCGAAACGACGACTTCCTGGCCGCTGTCCAGGACCAGGGGCGTCATGAAGATCTCGAGAAGTTCGCTGGCGATGCGTTGCACCTGGTCGATGTGCTGCACGTCTTCCAGCACGACCGTGAACTCGTCCCCGCCCAGGCGCGCGATGGTGGCAGACTCGGTGATCTTGGCACACAGGCGTTCGCCGACCGCCTTGAGCACGCGATCGCCGGCGGCGTGGCCCATCGAATCGTTGACGTGCTTGAAGCGATCCAGGTCCAGGAACAGCACGGCCACCTTGCGCGAGGTGCGCCGCGCGCGGATGACGGCATGGGCCAGGCGCTCGCCGAGCAGGGTGCGGTTCGGCAGGCCGGTCAACGTGTCGTAGTTGGCGAGATAGCGAAGCTCCTGCTCGGCGCGCTTGCGATCGGTGATGTCGTTCATCACGCCGACGAAATTGGTGACATGGCCCGACTCGTCGCGCACCTGGCTGACCTCGAGCCAAGCCAGGAAATCCTCGCCATCGCGGCGACGTTGCCACAGCTCACCGCGCCAGTGCCCGTTGCGCACGAATGCCTCGCGCATCGTGCGATAGACCTCGGCCGGATAGCGGGTACTGTTGAGCATATTCGCTGGCTGACCGATGCATTCGGCCTCGGTATGGCCGGTCATGCGCGTGAACGCGCGGTTGACCGAAACGAAGCGGAATTCCAGGTCGGTCACCGTGACCGCCTCGTTCATGCTGTCGATCACCTCGCTGGCGATGCGTCGTTCGTGATCGGCCGTGCGCGCCTGGGTGATGTTGTGCGCGGTGCCGCAGATGCGCAACGCACTGCCATTGGTGTCGCGCTCGACCACCTTGCCGCGCGACAGGACCCAGATCCAGTCGCCCTGCGCGTTGCGGATGCGATGTTCGGATTCGAAATGGTCCGAGCGCCCGGCCATGTGGTCGTAAAGGCGCTTTTCCACCTGCGGCAAATCATCCGGATGCACGGTTTGCTGTTTCCATGCGTCCTGCGAAAGCGATTCCTCGTGGTGATCTCCCACAAGCTGGTCCGCACCAATCCGGTACATCTGCCCGCGGGGCACGTTCCAATCCCAAAACTCGTCGCCCGAACCCCACAGCGCCAGGCGCAGGCGATCCTCGCGCTCGCGCAATTCCCGGGCATGGCGAGCCTCGCGTTGAAGGCGCAGGCGGTAGGCGATCCAGAGACCGAACAGGGCAATGCCGGCAAGCGCCAGATAGATCGACTTCATGGCGGCAGACGCCCACCACGGCGGCGTCACGCGCACACTCAGGCTGGCCGGATTCGGATTCCAGATCCCGTCGGCGTTGGCGGCGCGCACCAAGAACGTGTAATCGCCGGCGGCCAGGTTGGTGTACGTGGCCACATGGCGTGGGCCGGCATCGGTCCACGCCGGGTCGAAACCATCGAGCTTGTAGGCGAAACGATTGCGCGACGGATCCGTATAGTCCAATGCCGCGAAGGCGAAGCGCAGGAGGCGCTCACCCTGGTGCATGGTCACGCCGGAAGCGGACGCAGAGACATCCGGCGCGGACGCGTCGCCAACGCGCACCGAAGTTATCACGGTGGCGGGTTCGTAGAGGCTGTGCGTAATGGATTTCGGATTGAAGCGGTTGATGCCGTGCACGCCGCCGAATACCAGTTCGCCGTTGGCCCCCTTGATGGCCGCGCCGCCGTTGAATTCCATGCCTTGCAGGCCATCGCGCCGGGCGAACGTCATGAAGGCGCCCATTTGCGGGACGTATACCGCGATACCGTGGTTTGTGCCGAGCCAGATTTCGTGATCGGCGTCCTCGATGATGCTGGCGACCGACAGTCCCGCCTGCGCGTCGCGCGCGGAAACACGATCGACACGGATTTTCCCGGCGGCGTCCAGATCGGCCTTGCTCAATCCGCTTAGCGTGCCAAGCCACACGGTGCCGTTGCTTGCGCACAAGAGGCTGCGCACGAGATTGTCCGGCAGCGAAGCCGGATTGCCTGCGTCGTGCCGGTAGGATTGCAAGTGGCCAGTGGCCGGGTCGAAAACGGACAACCCATCCGTGGTACCAATCCAGATTCGTTTTTGCGCATCCTGCGCAAGCGCGAGCACGACGTCGCTTGCAAGGCTTTCGGCATCACCGGCATGGTGCCGGAACACCTGCCAGCGTTCGGGTGCGCCGGCACTGGCCGGCTGCAGGCGCGCGAGTCCGTCCCCGTACATGCCAAACCAGGTTTCGCCACTGGGCAGGGCCAACAGCGCGCGCACGGGGTGGCCGAGGAGCGAGTTTTCGGCGTTGCCGTTCAATGCGATCGGCGTGGCTTTGCGGTTGCGCGGATCGAAATGGAAAGCGCCGCGGCTGGTTCCGACCCACAGCTCGCCATCGGCGGCACGCGCCAGAGCGAAGATGACGGCTGACGGGTAGAGTGTGTCGGACGCGGCCGATCGCGTCGCCTGGAACAGCCCATCGAAGTATTCGTATGAATCGAGCACGGGATCGTAGCGTTTCAGGCCATCGCCGCCGGTGCCCAGCCACAGACGGCCATCGTCGCCCCGCGCAATGGCGCGGATGTTGTTGCCAGTCTGGTCGCGGTTTGGAGAAAGATCCGCCACAAACCGGAAGGTCGCGCCTTCCGGGATCACGGTGGAAATGCCATTGATCATGCCGCCGACCCACATCAAGCCAGAGCGGTCGACGAACAAGGTGTTGACATAATCATCCGGCAGCGAGCCCGGCATGGCCCGATCAGGGCGCAGGGGGTCGACAGAACCGGTGGCCGGGTCGAATACGACCAATCCCTTGCCGAAAACGGACAGCCACAGGCGGCCAAGGCGATCACGAGCCAAAGCCCGGACCTGCACGTTCGCGGCGTCGGCGTCGTCCGGCCACAGCCGTTGCGCCGTGCCATGGCTCGCGTCGACGCGAAAAAGCCCGCCGTTGCCGGCGGCGAAGACCGTACCGTCCGCCTCGACGCGTACGCTCAATGCCTGCGGCAATGTCTCGGCGGCGACGGGCCGCGCGGTGTTCGATTTTGCCGGAAAGCGCAGCAGTCCGGTAGAAGTCGCCGCCCAGACGGTGCCATCGCCAGCGATCGCCAATTGCGCCACGCCGGGCCCCGGCGTGCCGGCGGGAAAGCGATACAGCTCCTGGCGCTTGCCGCTGGCGGGGTCCAGCAGTTCGATACCCGCCGCGGTACCTACCCACAGGCCACGACCCGGATCGAAGGCGAGCGCACCGATTGCATCGCGCGGCATGGCTTCGCCCGTGACGATTCGCGAGCGTGCCACGATGCGCAAGCTGGCGGTATCCACGGCCGCCAATCCACGATCCACGGTGCCGACCCACAGCCGCCCCTGCGCGTCTTGCGCCATGGCGGTGATGAAGCTGCCGGGCAGCGATTCGGGATCGTCCGGCAGGTGCTGGAAAAGCTTGTAGTTGTAGCCGTCGTAACGTTGCAGGCCTGATTGCGTGCCGATCCAGATGTAGCCGGTGCGATCCTGGAACACGGCGCTGACATTGTGCGAGGCGAGGTCGCGTTCGCTGGCGGGTTCTTCGAAGTAATAGCGCCGTTCGCTGGCATGCCCCACCACCGCAAAAAAGGCGGTGAAGATGGCCAGCCACCTGCCGATGGCCCGGGGTCCCCTCGGAAACGGCATACGCGGTACGCTACAAAGATACGGACAACCGGATGATAGGGTCGCGGCTGCGCGCAGGCAACCGTCTTTCGACCCAGCGCGTGGCTGCTAGAATGCGCGCAAGCTGGAACCGGGATTCCAAGGCAAGCCATGATCGAACGCAAGGAATTCGCCCGTCGCCGCAAGCAGTTGATGCGGATCGTCGGCGACGACGGCATCTGCATCGTGCCGGCGGCCCCGGAACGCGTGCGCAACAACGACAGCCACTATCCCTACCGGCAGGACAGCGACTTCCACTACCTGACCGGATTCGCCGAGCCGGAAGCCGTGCTGGCGTTGATACCCGGCCGCACAGTTCCTGATCGAGATCGCGGCGAGGCGATCCTGTTCTGCCGCGAACGCGACCCGGAGCGCGAAGCCTGGGACGGCGCACGCGCCGGGCAAGAAGGTGCAGTCGCCGAATACGGCATGGACGACGCCTTCCCGATCGGCGACATCGACGACATCCTGCCCGGCATGATCGAGGGTCGCTCGCGCGTCTACTACCATTTCGGCCGCGACACGGACTTTGACGTCCAGCTCATCGGCTGGGTCAATCGCGTGCGCTCGCGCATCAAGCAGGGCGCGCGGGCACCGCACGAGTTCGTCGCACTCGGCCATATCCTGCACGACCTGCGCCTGTTCAAGACGCGTGACGAGTTGCGCGTCATGCGCCGTGCCGCGCAGATCGCTGCGGGCGCACATGTGCGCGCCATGCGCGCGGTGCGCCCGGGCATGAACGAGCACGAGATCGAGGCCGAACTGCTGCACGAGTTCCACCGCCGCGGCGCGGTACCGAGCTACGAGCCCATCGTCGGCGGCGGCGCGAATGGCTGCGTGCTGCATTACCGCGCCAACAACGCGCCGTTGAAGGACGGCGATCTGCTGCTCATCGACGCCGGCGCCGAATACGAATGCTATGCCTCCGACATCACGCGTACTTTCCCGGTCAATGGAAAGTTCTCGCCCGAGCAGCGCGTCCTCTATGACCTCGTCCTCGCGGCACAGAATGCGGCGATCGAACAGGTACGCCCCGGCAAGCCGTTCGGTGCGTATCACGATGCCGCCGTGCGCACGCTCACGGCCGGATTGATCAAGCTCGGCCTGCTCAAGGGCGGCCTCGACAAGAACATCCGCGAACAGACCTATCGCAAGTTTTACATGCACAAGACCGGGCATTGGCTGGGCCTGGACGTGCACGATGTCGGCGATTACCGCGTCGACGGCGAATTCCGCGAACTGGAACCGGGCATGGTGGTGACCGTCGAACCAGGCCTGTACATTGCCCCGGACGCAAAAGGCGTCGCGGCGAAATGGCGCGGCATCGGCATCCGCATCGAGGACGACGTGATCGTGACGAAGGACGAACCGGAAGTCATCACCACGGCCGTGCCGCGCGATGCGGATGCAATCGAGGCGTTGATGACCGCGGCGCGCAAGTGACAGGATGAAAAATGGAACCTCGTCATTCCGGCAGGGAATGCCGGAATCTAGACTGCATGGATGCCGGAAGAATGGAAGCACCGGGTCTTTGCATGGTGCTTTCGCGTGTTGTGATGCTGCCATCCCTGGCCCCTGGATTCCGGCAGTCCCTGCCGGAATGACGCTGATGCGGTTTACCGTTCGATTGCTCGCGTTGTTCGCTGTGGCAACCGCCGCTCACGCCGCCACCTTGCCGGTTCATTTCGGCCTGTTCGGCAACGTGCATGTCGCCACGCCGGCCGGCGAGCCCAAACGCGCCATCGTGCTGATTTCGGATTCGACGGGATGGAATGCCCGTGCCGAAAACCTGGCGGTCGCGCAGGCGGATGCGGGCGCCTTCGTGATCGGCATCGATCTGCCCGTGTACCTGGCGCAGATGGAGTCGATCAAGGACAAGTGTTCGTTTCCGGCCGGGCATTTCGAGGAAATGATCCACTGGATCCAGCGCAACCAGAAGCTGGACAAGTATATTTACCCCATTTTGGTCGGCGATGGCGCCGGCGCCACGTTCGCCTATGCGCTCGACGCGCAGGCGCCGCAAGGAACGTACACCGGACTGATCACGCTCGGCTGGGATGCGGATTTGCGCCTGCCCAAGCCCGTGTGCAAGGGTGACGCCGGGCCGATGACCGCAACGGATGGCCGTGGCCGTTTCCGCATCGTGCCGGTCAAGCATTTGCCAAATGCCTGGTTGCCGCAGCCGTTCGCGCCCGGCGCGCGCGTCACGGGCATGGCTACGCGTTTGCCCGGTGCGTTGCACGAATGGTTGGCGGCGCTCAATGGCACGATATCCGATCCCGGCAAGCAACTCGACGCGGCGATCCAATGGCTCACCGCGCCGGCGCGTGCGGCGCCGCCGTTGCCGCAGGACATCGCCGACCTGCCGCTGGAAACCGTGCCCGCGCAGGGCGAATTCGCGCAGCGCGTCGGCATCATCCTCACCGGTGACGGCGGTTGGGCCGGACTTGATGTAGCCGTCGCCAACCAGCTGGCGCAGCGCGGCATCGAGGTCGTCGCGCTCAATACGCTCAAGTATTTCTGGGACACGCGCACGCCCGCACAGGCCGCCGATGCGCTGACTCGCATCATCGGCCACTACGGCGCGCAATATCCGCTCGCCGATTTCGTCGTCGTCGGCTATTCCTTCGGTGCCGGCTTGTCGCCGGTGCTGATCAATCGCCTGCCCGAATCCGCGCGCAAGCGAGTTGCCGCGCAGGTGCTGATCTCGCCCGACGACACCGCCGTGTTCGAGATCCACGTCGGCGACTGGTTCGGCTCGACGCAACACCAGGGCGCAATTCCCATCGCGCCGGAAATCGCCAGGACACAGGTGCCGGTGATCTGTGTGCATGGCGCCGACGAAGACGACAGCTTCTGCAAGCAGATCGTCGGCAAGGCCAATGTGCGCGAACTCGTGCTGCCCGGCGCGCACCACTACAACGGCGATTACGACAAGCTCGGCGCGGCGATCGTTGGCGCGTTGCCGGTGCGCAAGTAGCTCATCCAACCAGCAACCGCCGATACCCGCCCGACACCAGGGCGGCAATGTCGATGAGCAAGCCCGGCACCCATAGGCCGCGCGGATAGGCGAGGTAGGAGCCGATCCATTCCGGTTTGAACTTGTCCTTGTATTTGCGCACGCCCTGGTAGTTGTAGAAACGGTTGCCGTACTGGAAGGCGAGCGCGGCGAGGCGTTCGTTGACGCGCGCATACGGGTTGTCGCCGACGCGCGAGAGCGGTGCCATGCCGAGGCTGAAAATCTCAAACCCTTGGTCCTGCGCCCACAGCATGACTTTGGCGAACAGGAAATCCATCGTGCTGCGCGGCGTGTCGGCGACGTGGCGCATCAGGTCAACGCTGGCGTGTCCGCCGGGACCATACGGCGGCAGCACATTGGCGAAGGCAATCAATTCGTCGTCGCGATGCACGAGGCCGAGCGGACTCCAGGAAAAATAGTCGGGATCGAAGCGCCCAAGTGAAAAACCTTTTTCGTCGCCGCCCTTGTCGGCCAGCCACGCATCCGAAACGCGTTCCAGGTCCGTCAGCAAGGCGGTATCGAACGGCGGTTGCACGAGCGTGAACGCGAGTTTTTCCTTCTGCGCGCGATTGCAGGCCTGGCGCAGGTCCTCCCAGCGTTTGCCGGCGAGCGAGAATTCGGAAAGATGCACGAGCGCGAGTTCGCCGAGCTTGAACAGGTCGAAACCGAGGTCGTGGTAGCGCGACAGGTCCGGTTCGAGCACTTCGTAGAATATCGGTACGCGATCCTGCGCGTCGGCGAAATGACGAAAGTCCAGGATCGCGCGATCGATCGCGGCATCGCTGCCGCACGGAGAGCCGAGCGCGACGAGACGGTCGCGCATGCTGCCGTAGGCGATCACGGCCTGGTGGTCGGCGGCCCAGAACAGGTGTTTGTCGGCCATGAAGGTCAGGTGCGCGAATTCGCCGCCGCCGTGCGCGTTGTACAGGTCGCGCGCGCGTTCGAGTTCGGCGCGATCGGGCAGGGCGAGCTTGGGCCGGTTGACCGCGAACGCCTGCCAGATGAGATAGATGATCAGTCCCAGCAATGCGGCGGCAAGGCCGCGGCCGATGCGCGAGGTGTGTTCGCCGAAGCCGACATAGAACAGGTCGAACGAATCGTCGCCGAGCACCTGCGCGACGCCGATGGCAAAGAACACCAGCACGCAGATCAAGAGGCCGGCGAACCAGCCGAACGTGCGCGCCGAGGTCAGCGTCATCGCGCGGCGCGTGAACACGCGCTTGCGTGCGCGCAGCAGCGCGGCGACTGCCAGCAGGAACAACGCTTCGCCGAAATGCAGACCCTTGGTGATGGCCAGCGCCGCGCTGATCAGCAACAACCATTGCGCCACGCGATAGGCCAGGCGCAGCCGGCCGTCGATACCGCGCGCCAAGCCCAGCAGCAGCACGCCGGACAGCACCGAAAACCAGTTGGAGCTTTCCACCGCCAGGATCGGCAGGTGCGTGCGCACCGTGGCGATGTGTTCGCTGACCGATGGAATGGCGGCGGAAGCAAGCTGCAGTGCGCCGGCGCCGAAGGTCAGGATCGCGAGCAGGCGCGTGCCGAAATCCGCGAGCAAGGTCGCCGGCAGGCCAAGCAGTCCGAACAGTGGATGTCCGGCAAGCCGGCTGCGCAGGCGCGCGAGCAAGGGCAGGCGCGCGCTGAGCATCTCCGAGCCCATGTACAGCGCGATCAACAGCGGCAACAGGTAATAGGCGATGCGGAACAGCATCAGGCCGGATACCACCGAGGCCTTGTCGTAGCCGGCCTCGCCAAGCGCGAGCAGGATCAGGCCGTCGAACACACCCAGGCCGCCGGGCACCTGGCTGACCAGTCCCAGCACGCCGGCACCCGCGAACGCGCCGAGCAGCAGGCCGGGTTTGACGTGTTCGCCGGATATGTAGATGCAGGCGTACAACGTCGCCGCGGCGAGCAGCCAGTCGATCAGCGAGACGAGGGTCAGTTCAACTTTCAGCCGCAGCGGCGGAATGCCGACGTCCTGCGGCAGCCAGCGCATCAGCGCACGCCGCGTGGTGAGGAAAAAATACAGTGGCAGGTACAGCGCAGCCGCGACGAGGACCACCGCGGCGACCCAACGCTGTGCGGTGCCGTTTGTCATGGGTAGCGAACTCGTCGCCAGCGTGGCGATCACCAGCAGCGACAATCCCGACAACAACGACAGCGCCTGCATGCCGATCAGCGCGGCAGCGCGCGAGAGCGGCACTTTCAATCCGCTCAAGCCCATCAGGCGCACGCTCGCGCCCATCGCGCCGGAAAGATTGAGCGTGTTCGCCATGGAATTGGCGACGAAGGCGAGGCGAAAATATTCGCGCGTGTGCACGCCGAGCTTGAGCCAGCGTCCGATCAGCCAGTCCACCGAGCCGGTGAAGGTCACCGCAAACAGGGCGAGCGCGGCGACGCCGAGCGCCGGCAGGGTCGGCACCTCGATCAGCGTGCGCTGGATGTCGGCGAGCGGGAATTCCCCGGCTTCGCGCCACAGCAGCCACGCCGTGAGGGCGAGGAACGCAAGCGGCACGATCCAGCGCAGGCGGGCAAAGGCGCTGGGCGCGGCGGCGGGAACCTCGCTCATCGGGCGCGGGCGCGGCTCAGTGGTTGCGCTCGGCCACGCGCGGCGGCTCGCCGGCATCGCGCAGCAGTTCGATCAACCCGGCGCGGTACTGCGGCATCCAGTTGCGCGGCACGCCATAGCCGTGGCCGACATGCGGCAGGCTGATCACTTTTCCATTTTTTACTTTTTCCACAAAGCTCACCGTCGCCGGGGCATTGCAGACCTTGTCGATGTCGCCCTGCAGCACGATCCACGGCGCCGGCACGCGCGGCACGGTGTTGAAGACGAAGCCGTAGGGCGGCTTGTGCTGCTTGTCGGCGGTCAGGCCGGTGTCTTCGCAAAACGGCTTGTGGTAGATGAGGTCGGGACAGAAGCCAAGCGTCATCGCACCGGAAAAACGCGCATCGCCGGCCTGCGCGAGCGCCGCATAGACGACCGTTGCGCCGGACGAATAGCCGATCAGCAGTGGGCGGAAGGATTCCGGCAGGTTCATCGCGGATTTGACTTCGTTGCCGATCCGCTCGAACGTGGCGGCGGCATCGCTGCACTCGCCGCTGCCCGCATCGAGCGATTTGAGCAAGGCCGGCGTGCTGAATCCGGCCACCCAATAACCCAGGCTCGCCGCGGTTTGCGCCATGTCCCACACACCCAGTTCCCAGCCGCCGTCGCCCGAGGCGAACAAGGCCAGGCCCCTGGGTTCGCCGGATGGTGCGTAAACGGTGACCTTGCCGACGCCTTCGATGTCGACGATGCGCGTCGCCTTGGGGTCCAGCAAGGGTGCCTTGTGGGGCGAGGTGTGCACGCCTTGCTTGGCCGTGGGGCCGCGTGGCTTTGCCGCATGCATGGACGCGTGCGTTTCCGGCGCGGCGAATCGTGCCGGCGTGGCCGGTGAGTAGTCCGGCGCGAACGGATCGGTCGCGGCCACGGCAGCGCCGGCGAATGCGGTTGCCAAGACAGCGGAAAAACAGGCAGGGATGAGCGATTTCACGAGGTCGGACGGGCTGCCGGGTCATCCGGCGTGCGGCGCGCCATTATCGCATGCGCACGCGCCGCGGCGGCAGTCAGGCCGCGGCGAAGGCGTCGCGGGTAAGGTTTTCCGGCTCGCCCTCGGTGCATACCACATCGTCCTCGATGCGGATGCCGCCATAGCGGCGGAAGGCATCGACCTTCGGCCAGTTCACGTCCTGCGCATGCGGCCCGGCCTTGAGTCGGGCCAGCAGCATGTCGATGAAATAGATGCCCGGTTCGATCGTGGTGACCATGCGCGGCTCCAGCGTGCGCGTGAAGCGCAGGTAGGGATGGCCCGGCGGGCGCGGGATCGTGCCGCCGGATTCGTCCTTCTGGAAGCCGGCGACGTCATGCACCTGCAGGCCGAGCGGGTGGCCGAGGCCGTGCGGGAAGAACGCGGACGAGACACCCGATTCCACCGCGCCTTCCGCGCTCAGGCGGATGAAGTCCTGCTCGCGCAGGATGCCGGCCAGTACGTGATGCGCATGCACGTGCAGATCGGCATAGTTCTGGCCGCGACGCACCCTCTGCACGAAGCCGCGTTGCGCCGCATCGACGGCGTCGATGAGTTCCTGGAATTCGCGCGCCGGCGTCGCGGCATAGGTGCGGGTGATGTCGGAAGCGTAGCCGTGGAAGCTCGCGCCGGCGTCAATCAGGAACGAATCGGCATGCGCGGGTGGAGCGCGGTTCAAGTCGGTGTAATGCAGGATCGCACCGTGCTGGTTCAGCGCGATGATGTTGCCATAGGGCAGTTCGTTTTCGGTCTCGTGCACGGCATTCAGGTACGCCGTGTTGATGTCGTACTCGGATTTGCCGGCGCGGAATGCGGCTTCGGCGGCGCAGTGCGCGCGCACGCCAAGCTTGCTCGCGACGCGCAGCATCGCCAGCTCGTAATCGGTCTTGTAGCTGCGCTGCCAGTGCAGGTAGTTGAGCACGCGATCCGGATTGTTCGGTTTCGCCTCGCCGAGCGCGGCGATGTCCTCGCCGATGATGGCGCAGCGCGGCAGCGACTTGGGCAGGTGCGCCAGCGCATCGCGCGCTTCGTGGATGATCGCGACATCGAAGTGCTCGACCCAGTATCCGGCCGGCGCTTCCGGCACGACGTGCCAGTAATCGCGCGGTTGCAGGTAGATCAGTTTCGGTTTTTGGCCGGGCGTGTAGGCGATCCACGAGCCCGGCGCCTTGGTCACCGGCAGCCAGTGCTTGAAATGCGGATTGACCGCGAACGGATAAGGGCGATCATCGAGGAACTGGTCGCGCAGGACACCCGCGGCGACGACGAGGTGATCGAAACCGCCGCGCGCCAGCGCCGCGTCAGCGCGGTCGCGCAACGTGCGCAAGTGCTGCGGATAAAGTTTTGCCAGCAGGTCGGACATGGTGGCGCTCGATGGAAGACCAGGCGCCTATTGTGCAGCAAGATGTCGCGCGCAGCAGATTCGAACGGCCTTTCAGTCGAACTGCCCGCCCGGCGAATTGACCCAGTCATAGAGGAGGTTGTAGTCCTCGGGGCCGATGTCGATGATGCGAAAACCCGTCCAGAACTGGCCGGGCACGTTCGCCATTTCGCTCCACTGCTCGTGCAGGCCCAGTTCCAGCGTGTGGTTCCTTCCCGTCGCGCCATTGGGCAGGTCAAAACTGACCTGGAACAAGGCGTCTTCCGGCAATTGGCGGCCGCTGATCATCAGCATGCCGTCGATCGACAAATTGCCGACATGGCCCATCTGGTGGCCGCTGATCGCATCGGTGACGGCGATGGCGTGATGAGCGCGCTTGCGCTGGTTACGACGGTGTTCGGCCATGGGATTGCCTCGCGGTGCGGGCTCAGGCGGGCATCGGCGCGGGCTCCGGCCCGCGTCCGACCATCTGCTTGAGCGAGGATACGATCGCCTTCCAGGCGCGATCGACCAGGGTTTCGGTTTCCGGTTCGACGAAGCTCACCTGGCCGGTGACCATGTCGCGAGCGAGTTGGTCCAGGGTTCGTTCTTCCACGCGCATGCCGCGCTGGTTCACGAACAGGCAGTTGCCGGTCAGCGTCGAGAACCATGCGAGCTTGCGCCGCACCGTGTCGCCTTGCTGGTTGGTGCGGAACTCGAACCAGCTGCCGAACGGCAAGGTCTTGATGCGCTCCAGCGCGCGCGCCTCGGGACTGTCCGGCGCGTAGGTCTTCCTCTGGCGCGGCGCGGGCGGTGGCGCGGCGGTGGCGTCATCACCCAGACGCGGTTTGCTCTTGAGCTTGATCGCGATTTCGGTGTTGGTGACGGCTTCTTCGCCGTCGGCGACCTCATCCGGCGTGAACAGGCGCTTGACCACCGCCTGCACGTCGTCCTTGTGGTAGCCGACCTGGTCCAGCGCGGTTTCGATTTCGCCGCGCAGTTCCGGCGGCGCTTTCGCCTCGGCGCGCGTGCCGGTGGCGGCGATCAGCTGGTCGGCGACCTGCAGGCGCCTGGTGTAGACCTCGCTGTCTTCACCCTGGCGCAGCAGGGTCAGCGCGAGCACGTCGGTCCAGGCCTGTTCGAGCAGGGTGCGCACCAGCTTGTTGGGCTTGGACTTGACGATGCGTCCGGCGATCGCGGCTTGCGCCTGTTCGCGCGCGACGGCGAGTTTCTCGCGACCCTTGGCGGCATCGACGTGGCGGCGCTCGGTCACCTCGGCCTTGCGCGCGAGCGTGTGCATGTGCTGCGACAGGTCGGTGAGCATGCCCTCGATCAGGCCAAGGTTGCCATCGAACTCATGGCTGACCTTGTCGACCACCACCTGCATCTTGTCGACCAGGGCGCGGTCGGCCGGCCCTTCGCTGTCGTCGAGCCAGTGCGTGCCGGTCTCGGCGATCGCGTTGAGCAGTTGCCGGGCCGGATGCGAGCGCCGGGTGAAGAAGTTCTTGTCGCGCAGGGCCACGCGCAGCAGCGGCACCTGCAGCTTGGTCATCAGCGACTGCGTGCTGCCGTTCGGGCGCACGTTCTTGGTCAGGTAATCGAACAACATGCCGACCAGGTCGATGGTGTCCGAATCTTCCGCGGTCAGTTGCGGTGCCTGGCCATCCGGCGACTGCTGGCGAAGATGCGAGAGCAGGTCCTGCTTGAGATGGCCGATCGAGCGTTGCACCAGCTTGCCGCCCATCATCATCGGCGCGATCGGCTTGGCCTGCAGCGTGCCGAGCACGGATTGCAGGTCATTACTGCTCGGCACGTAAGCGTTGGCTGGCATCGCATCGGGAACGCCAAGCGCACTGCGGCGGCCGGCCAGCAATTCGCGCAAGGTCGTGAACAGTTCCGCGTCGCGATCATCCGGCGCTGGCATGGCGCGCGCAGCCATGCCCGGCGACGGATAGACACCGGGCGGCGGGGTGAAAATCCCCGGCGAAGGCATGTGCTGGCCGGGGTTGGCGGGCATTGCGCCGGAGCGCAGTGCTGCGCCGCGCGGATCGGCCGGTGGCGGGCCCGCCGCAGGAGTTTCCGGAGATGCGGAATCTTCGCTTGGCGGCGCGGCGCGATTCTCGCCACTGCCTTTGGCCAATTTCGCTGCCGATGCCTGCAGGTGTGGCAGGATGCGCTGCTCCACGAAATAGTGATTGATGCCGGCGTACAGTTCGCCGATGGCCGTCTGGCAGGCCTTGTCGAAACTGCGGAACAGCAGTACGCGGTGTTCGGCGCTGATGTCCAGGCACGCGGCGGCGTGCTGCAGGGCGTCGGCGAGCCGGGCTGGACCGATCGCCAGGGTTTCCGCATCGAACGCGGGCGCGCCGGCCAGGACGCCGAAGCGATGGCCGAGCAGGAACAACGCGGGTGCCTGGCGCACATCGTTCTTGGCGGCGAATTCCTGCAAGGCAAGCGATTCTTCGAGTTCGCGCGTTTCCACCAGCGCGAGTTCCTTGCGCGCCGGCATGCCCGGGCGTGCCGGCGCACCGGATTCCGCGGGCGCACTGCCACGATCAAAGCGCGCGAGCTTGTCTTCCATCGCCAACATCAGGCGTGGCGTGACGTCGGCACGGCCACGCTTGATCTCGCGCAGGGTTTCGAAGCAGCGGTACTGCGCCTCATTGTTGCGGCTTTGCTCGGCGGATTTGAACAACTGCGCCTCGGTGTCATCCAGCGCCGCCGCGATCGCACGTTCCAGGCAGGTGGAACACAGGTTCAGGACGCCTTCCATCAGCCGGCGCACGCGCGGCGACCAGTCGCTGCGACTGGTCAATGCCTGCAGTGCCGGCGCCTCGTCGCCCGGTCTGGAGCCCACTCCGTGATTGGCCTGCATCATCGCGCGTCCCCGTCCCATGTTCGCGGCAGCGCATGCCGCGAGCTTGCCCGTTGCCTGGTGTGTGTCATGTGCATAGCTTTGCACGGACCTTCCATCCGCGCATGCATGCGAATTTCATGCCGACACGGTAGCAGCGGCGATCGGCGCGTGTCCAGACATACGCGCCGTTTCGGACGGGCCCGGCTACGGCTGCCAGGTCACGCTGAGGTAACCTGAACGCCCCGGCGTGTTGTAGCCGTGCGCCAGCTCATAATTGCGGTCGAACAGGTTTTCCAGGCGTGCGCCGAGCCTCCAGGCCGCGCCCAGCCGGTAGTCGGCGCGCAGGCCCACCAGCGCGTAGCCGCCCAGCGTTCTGGCGCCGACATCATCGCGCTTGCCGCTGGCGAAGAACTCCACGCCGGCCGACAGGCGCTCGCCGAATCCACGTTCGAGCACGCTGGAAAGTTTTTGTTTCGGCCGGCGCAGCAACTGCGTGCCCGTGCCGGTATTGCGCGGGTTCTGCACGGTGACGTTGTCGGTCAGCGTCCATGCCCCGTTGTGCCAGGCATGGGTCAATTCCATTCCGTCGATCGCGGCGCGCGCGACATTGATCGCCTGATACGTGCTGCCGCCGGCGAAGTCGACCAGATCATGCACGCGCGTGGAAAAGGCGTGAACGGCGAGCCGGTTCGCCGTGTCCGGCGTCCATTCGGCGCCGACGTCGAGCGTGCGTGAACGTTCGGGTTTCAGGTCCGGATTGCCGGCGTAGTAACCGCCATAGCCCGGCGAATACAGCTCGTTGAGGTCAGGCGCGCGGAAGGCGGTACCGAAACTCGCAGTCACCCGGAACGTGTCGGCAAGTTTCCAACCTGCGGCGGCGGATCCGGAAAACGCGCCGCCGAACTGGCTGTTGTGGTCGTAGCGCCCGGCCATTTCGCTGTCGAAGACGCCCTCGCTGACACGCCAGCCGGCGAATGCGCCATCGATGTCACGCGCCTTTTCGTAGGGAGCGCCAAAGCCGGAGGTATCGATGCTCGTGCCGCGTTCGTGCACGGCATCGAATCCGGCAATCAGGTGCTGTGCCGCGGATAGCGCGAAATCGTTCGTCCACGATGCCTGTTCGCGCGTGGAGCGGAAGGCGCTGGCAAAGGCCGGCGTGGCGATGTCCTCGCGCGCGGTGCCGAGCGACAGGCGCTGATGCCAGGCGGCGTTCACGTCGCCCTCCAGCGCCGCGCCAATGGCCTGGTCGAGCGTGTGCGAGATGCCGTCGCTGGAACCGTTGTCGAAATTCTGCGTGCCGGCACTGCGCAACGCGTTGACGGATAGCGTTTGCGGACCCAGCCGGTAATCGGCGCTGAGCGTGCCGCCGTGGTACTGCGCGCCGTTGTCGTCCGGGTTGTAGATGCAGTACGGATCGTTGGGGCCATTGCAGATGCCGGGATTGGTCGCCGAAAATCCGCCGACATGACGCGCGCCGATCTGCACGCTGAAGCCGCCGTTTTCATTGCGTGCGCCGAATCCGGCGCTGCCGTCCGCATCGCGGTAGGTGCCGTAACTGGCAGCCATGTGCGGGCCGGTCAGTTTGCGCGTGAAAATCTGGATCACGCCGCCGATGGCGTCCGATCCCCAGTAGCTCGCGCGCGGGCCGCGCACGATCTCGATGCGCTGCACCGCATCCAGCGGCAGGTTTTCCCAGGCGAAGGCGCCGGTGTTGCTCGATGCCACGCGCACGCCGTCGATCAGTACCAGTACGTGATTCGCGTTGCCGCCGCGCAGAAAGACATTCGTCTGTGCACCCGGCCCGCCGGTGCGCGCCACGTCCACGCCGGCCTGCAGGCGCAGCACCTGGATCAGGTCCGGCGCGTGGCTGGCATCGATGTCGGCGCGCGTGATGACGCTGACATCGGCCAGGCTTGCATCGACGGTTTCGGCCACGCGCGAAGCGGTGACTTCCGTTTCGCTCAGCACTGGCGTGTCGTCAATATTGACTGACGTGTTGGAAACATTGGTCTGTGCCCAGGCAATATTGGTCTGTGCCCAGGCAATAGATGAACACAGGGACAAAAAGAAAATGAAGGGTAATTTTTGCGACATGACTACTCCGAACGCTCACCCGCGGTTGATGGCAAGTCGTGCGGAGGTTCGGAAGGTGCCGGAGGCGAAAGGACGCGCGGCAGCCGTCCGTTGCCCGCCGCAACGCCTTGGACTATGCCGCAGGCCGGTCTCCGGGCTTGCAGGTACCTTGCTTCAATCGCCTTCCCGAGCATCGCCCAGTGGCATATGGATTGAGCAAACCTGCTTACCGTTGCGGGGGCAGCGCTGGCTTTGTTGAAGAGTGCGACCATGGATGGTCGCTTCTTGATTCTCGCGATCACGGATGATCGCAAAAACAACGCACCAGCTTCCCGTTTCACTTCACATCGAAAAACTCGACACGAAGCACCTGCGACGGCGCGCAGTGTACCAAACCGTTCGGGCGCAGCGTAACGACGCCGGTGCGAACCCGAAGCACGATGCGATGGCGGCAGCGCTCCGATACAATCGCGATCCGCAAGCTGGCTGGGGAACAACCGGATGTTGGCGATCGAGCGACGCAGCGGACTTTCGTACGCCGAATTCGAACGCGAATACCTCAAGCCGCGCAAGCCCGTCATCCTTTGCGGGGCTCTGGATGCATGCGCCGCGCGCACGCGCTGGACTCCGGCCTGGTTTCGCGAGCGTTTCGGCGAACGTATCGTCAACACCGACAGCGGCGAGATGAGCGTTGCCGCGCTGATCGACAAGGTGCTCGAGCCGCAAGGCGCGCCGCCGTTCCTGCGCGAGCGTCCGATTCCCTGGCTGTTGCCCGAATTGCTCGAGGACCTGGCGCCCTTTCCGATTTACGGCCGGCCGAACTGGCTCGAATATCCCTTTGCGGCATGGCCCTGGCTGCCGAGCGGTTTCGCCGGCTGGCCGACGCGTCTGGCCCAGACCGACATCAACCTGACCGGCGCAAACGTGCGCTTTCCGATCCTGCACCTGGATCGCTTTCACTGTCACGCGTTGATCTTGCAGTGGCACGGGCGCAAGGAATTTTTTGCGTTCGCGCCGGAAGACACGGACAAGCTCTATCCCGACGCGAGCGGCGACGTCTCGGCGATCACCGATCCGGAGCACCCGGACCTGGAACGATTCCCGCGCTTTGCCGAGGCCAGGATGTTGCGCTTCACGCTGATGCCCGGCGAGATCCTGTTCAATCCGACCGGTTGGTGGCACACCACGCGCACGCTCGATGTTTCCATTGCGACCGTGGTGAGCTTCGGCAATGCGTCCAACTGGGCACGGATGGTCCGGCGCATGTGGCCGACGAGCTGGAAAGGGCGACTCGCCTTCGCACCGTATGCGCTGTATTTGCGCCTGCTGGGCTGGTTGCGGTTGCCGCGCTACCGGTTTGCCGATCCGGCCCTGCGCGAAACCGCGCAGGCCGCAGAGCGGCACTACCGGCGCTGCATCGAAGCCGTCGGCGGCACACGCACCGGCGCGCAATGGGCGTCCAAGCCGGCGTCAGCCGTCGTTGCGGCTGACGACGCCGCTTGAGCGTACGCCCGTACGTTCGGGCAGGAACGACGCGATCACGTCGTTGAGGAAACGCCGCCCGAATTCGCTGGCGCGGATGCGGTCGCCGTCGCGCTCGAGCCAGCCGCGCGCGTAAGCGCTTTGCAACTTGGCTTCGATCGTCGCCGCGGGCAATCCGGTGCGTGAGCAGAAATCGTCGAGGGCGAATCCTGCGTTCAGGCGCAGCGCGTTGAGCATGAACTCGAACGGCAATTGTTCTGGCGCAATCGGATCGTCGCCGCCGATGCGACGATGGGTCGCCGCGTGCTCCAGATAACCGCGCGGCGCGCGCAATTTCCATCGACGCCGCAGCGTGCCATCCGCATAGGTCGCCTTGCCATGTGCACCCGCGCCGATGCCAAGGTAATCGCCGAAATTCCAGTAGTTGAGATTGTGCCGGCATTCGCGGCCGACGCGTGCGTAGGCCGACACTTCGTATTGCGCCAGCCCCGCCACGGCGAGCCGCGCCTGACAGGCTTCCTGCATGTCCCAGGCGCTGTCCTCGTCCGGCAGCGGCGGCGGATTCGCGGCAAATTGCGTGTTCGGTTCCAGCGTCAACTGGTAATGCGACAAATGCGGCGTTTGCAACAAAATCGCTTTTTCCACATCAACCAGCGCGCCTTCGAGCGTCTGCTGCGGCAGCGCGTACATCAGATCCAGGTTCAGGTTTTCGATGCCGGCATCCTGCGCCGATTTCACCGCGCGCTGCGCCTGCTGCGCATCGTGGATGCGGCCGATCCGCTTGAGCGCCGCGTCATCGAAACTCTGCACGCCGAAGCTGATGCGATTGACTCCGGCGCGACGGTAACCTGCGAACGGCCCGTGCTCGACCGTGCCGGGATTGGTTTCCAGCGTGATCTCGATGTCTGGCGCAAACGCGAGTCGCGACGCCACGCCGTCGAGAATGCGCGCAATGGATTCCGGCGAGAACAGACTCGGCGTGCCGCCGCCGAAGAAGATGCTGTGCAGCGGACGGCCCCGCGCCAGCGGCAGATCCTGATCCAGATCCGCGAGCAGCGCCGTGACGTAGTCATCTTGCGGAATCGCTTGCGGCGCGTTGTGCGAATTGAAATCGCAGTACGGGCACTTCTTCACGCACCAGGGGATGTGGATGTAGAGCGAGAGAGGCGGAAGCATCGTTGCGGACGAAGTCAAAGCGATTCCGAGTGCGGACGCAACAAGGCAACTGTGGTCGCCAGACTTTGACTGAGGTAGGCATCGAGCAATTCGTTGGCCGACATGGCCGGACGATGCAGCGAAGCCCTGTGATCGTGAACGGATTGGATTACGGCGGCCGCGTCGAGACCGATTGCATGCTCGATGAACTGATCCGGATGTTGCGCGGAGATGCCGTGCGGTGCCAGTGCGGCTTCCGGGAAATGCTTCGTGTTAAACGTGACGATAGTGCCGGCGCGGCACAAAATGGCCGCGGCAAGCACATGGCGGTCACCGGGATCGGGCAGATCGATTGTAGCTTCCAGCGCCTCGTACCCCGTTACAAGGCAATCCTCGATATGCGAATCCATCAAGTGACGTACGCGCTCGAGTTTCTCCCGCGTAATGTCGGGGCGGTTCGCCAGCACGTTGCGCATCCATTCCTCGTGGATGCGTTGCGTCCAGCGTGCGCGGAACAGGCCGCTGAGCCCCAAGTGCATCAACAAGTCGCGCAACAGCGCTGGATACAGCACGCAGGCGTCGTAGACCGCAACGAAATTCGACATCAATACAAGCCGAGTTCTTGCGACAGTCGGGCAAGTTCAGCCAGACCCGCCTTGCTTTTTTTCAACTGCGCTTCACGGTAGGACATCAAATCGCGGAAATACACACGCCGATGCGTGCCGACCATGTGGTGCGCAAGCTCGCCGCGTTCGAGCAAGCCGATCAGGTATGGGCGCGACACACTGAGGAAATCGGCAGCCTGCTGCGTAGTCAGCTCGGCGTGGATGGGTACGAGGCTGATCGCGTTGCCGACAGCCATATTGGCGAGAATATCGACCAGCATGCGCAGTGCCGACACCGGCACTTCGATTTCGTCCTTGCCATCGATTACGCGCAAGCGCGCGGTCTTGCCGTGGCCGATGCAGGCGGCGAGCAGGCGGCTGCTGGTGCGTGCCAGATCAGATTCGGCGGGCGTGGAGGGCGGAGCAATGAGTTGTTCTTTGCGCAGGGCGGTCATGGCGGCGATCTCCGGCGTGCGGGTGCGACCGAACGGCGATCATACGCAATAATCGAAATAAACGCAATAAACGAAACGAACGTCGTCGGTGCGCTCACACCACGCTCGACAGCTGCGCATAGCGCCGGAACAAAAACGCCACGCGCTCGGCGTCGCCGGCGTAATTCTTCGCGCCGCCGTCGGCGCGGTAGGCCGCGTCCACCGCGCGATCAAGTGCGGCATGCGCGCGGGCGAGATTCGGAGGCATGGTGTTGGGGTCGTACAACTGCGCCAGCGTCGCGCCCGCGTGCGCGGCGCGCGCGTCGAGCACGGCTTGCGCCGCCGCTTCGATCGCGGCGCGCTGCTTGTCGCCGAATTTCTCGGGCCAGGGAAAGTTGTTGTAGACGATCTGCGCGGAATAGCGATAGCGGCTTTCCAATCGGCCGCAAACGCAGCGTACCCAGGCCATGTGCACTGTCGATGACATGACACCAAACAACCACAATGGCGCATCAGGCACACACATATTGCTGTCGCCGACGACGATGTCAGGTTCGATGTAACCGAGAGGAATGAAGTTACGGTTCTCTGAAGAATGCCGCGGCACAAGGATGTATCGCGACTTGGGCTGACGAATTTCACCGAACAGCGTCGGCGTTGCGGCGAGCTTGTTCGTGGCGGCGCGCTTGCTGTCGGCGCGATGCTTGCGCACGGCTTCGACGCGCGCTGCAACCAGTGGCAGCTGCTTCAACGTCTGCGGCGGAATGCCGTCGAGCCACAGGCACCAGCGTGCGACGCCGTTGATGAATTCCTCCGCGCCGAGGAATGGCCGCAGCCACGCTGCGGCCTGCGGTTCTGCGGCGAGCAGCGCGTTGCGCTCATCGTCGCTCAACAATAGATGCCCGCCGTCATTGGGCATGCTGCCGAAAACCATCGGTGGCACATTGCACAGCGGTTCGCGCCGATTCGGCAACACCACATCGGGCGCGTCGACGAGATATGGATTGATATTGCCTGCCGCGATCTCATGCGCCGCACCGTCGATATCGGCATATTCGAACAGGCGCTTGTTCGGCAAATCCTGCACGCCAAAGCCGACGATCACGCAATGCACCGCCGCCTTGCCCGGCGCCTCGTTCGTCCACTTGAACGTGCGGTGCGCGAACTGGATCCTCGTACCGCGCCGGAACATCTCGCTCCACAATACGCCGACTTGTTCGCCCTGCGTGATCGAATTGGTCGAAACAAAGGCGCAGCGGATGCGTTCGCGCGCGGCGTCGGTTTGATTCTCCAGCGCGACGAAAATATCTTCGATGCCGGGCGAGCGCGTGCCGAAACGCGTGTCCTTGAACTGCTTGCGGCCCGGCGTGATCGAGGCTTCCTTGCCGCCCGAGAGATACTGCGCGGCCTTCAGATACCAGCCGGCGACAAAGTCGAGTACGCCCGCGCCCTTGAGCTTGCCGGCAACGAGTTCGAGGCTCGCCTTCTGGTCGTCGGTTTGGTATTGCTTGCCGACGAACGGCGGATTGCCGAGGATGTAGTTGAGCCTTGTCGGCGGCACGAAATCTTCCCAGTCCAGCCGCAGCGCGTCGCCGTGGCGGATATGCGCGGATTTTTCCAGCGGCAGGCGGTTGAAGTATTCGAATTCGCGGCCGGCTTCCAGGTTCATCTGGTGATCGGTCAGCCACATGGCGACTTGCGCAATCTGCGCCGGGAATTCCTCGATCTCGATGCCATGGAATTGATCGACGTTCACCTGCACCGCGTCGCGGAACACGCCGGCGATGGCATGGCCGAAATTTTTTGCCGCGATCAATACGTCCAATTCGAGCCGACGCAACTCGCGATAGGTGATGACGAGAAAATTGCCGCAGCCGCAGGCCGGGTCGAGAAAATTCAGCGTGCGCAGCTTTTTGTGGAAGGCGAACAGCGCATTCTGGTCGCGGCGCACGCGCGCGAATTCCGCGCGCAGTTCGTCCAAAAACAGCGGCCCGATCAATTTGAGGATGTTCGCCTCGCTGGTGTAGTGCGCGCCGAGTTGGCGGCGGCGCTCGCGCGCATCGAGTTCGATGATCTTCTGGAACATCGCACCGAAAATCGCCGGCGAAATGCCCGCCCATTGCAGACGACAGCATTCGAGCAGCAGCTCGCGCATGCTTGCATCGAATTCGGGAATCGGCAGCGATTCCTCGAACAACCGGCCGTTGACGTAGGGAAACGCCGAGAACATCTCGGCGACGGCGTGCTGGCGCGCTTCGACGCGCGTGTTCAGGGCCTGGAACAGGCGCGCGAGCGTGCCGCCAGTGTCGCTGCCATCTTCTTTGGTTTGCTCGACAAGATCGAGAAAGCTGTCCTTGGGCGTGAACAGGCCGGTATCCTCGGCGAACAGGCAGAACAGCACGCGCACGAGAAAGACTTGCAGCGGATGCCCGGCGTGGCCGGTGGCGTCGAGGCCGTAGCCGTCGCGCTTGAGCGCATCGTGCAGGGCGCCGAGTTTTTCAACTGCGCGGATGTTGGCTTCCGGCTCGTCGCGCAGCTTGACGTGCGTGTAGCCGGCGATGAAGCCGAACACGGCGATGCGCGCGGGCAACTCGTCGAGCGCGAATTCGGTTTGCGTGTTCTCGTCCAGGTCGTAGACGCGGAAGCGCGCGAAGTCGGAAACGACCACGTAGCGCGGGCGTTCGGCTTCGGTGAGCGCGAGAAAATAGTCGAGCGCCTGCGTATGTGCAGCGTCGAGATCCTGACCCGCGCTCTTGTGCTCGGCGAGCAGCGTGCCGGGCCAGAACAGGTCGATGCGGCCTTGCCGGGTCTTGCCTTGATCGGGGAGTCTTTCGACTTTCTTTTCGTACACGGCCACGCTGCGCCGCTTGACGCCGAAGATGTCGAAGAATTCGTTCCAGAACGTCTGCGCCTCGGCGCGTTCGCTGTGCGCGTCGCGCCAATCGTGCGCGAATGCTGTCGCGCGGTTGCGGATTTCGGGCCAGGTCAGGTTGGGCATGTTCGATTCGACAAGTCGCTCATGCGTCAGTTGCGATAGACATCACGGCGATGACCGATCTGGATCACATCGATTACCAGCACGTTGTCGAAAATATCGTAGAGGATGCGGTAGTCGCCTTGGCGCAAGCGCCACGTCTCGCGACCGGCGAGCTTGATCGCGCCAACCGGGCGCGGGTCGTCTTGCAGCCCAACGATGCGTTGCATGATGCGACGCACGTCCGCCTTCGGCAGGCCGCGCAAATCCTTCGTTGCGCGGGCGGCAAATTTCAGTTCATAGCGTGCCATCGGCCTTGAGCTTGGCGATGAATTCGGCATAGCTCAGTCGCTTGTCCTTGGCGCGCTCGGCGATGATGGCAAGATCTTCTTCATCCTCGCGCAGCGATTCGCGCACCGCATCCGTGACGATTTCGGAGATCGAACGGCGCGAATCGGCGGCTTTCAGGCGCAATGCCTTGTGCAGGTTCTTGTCGAGGTAGATCGTGGCGCGGGTGGTTTCGGTGTGCATGGTGTCACCGTGACGTTTTGACGTTTTGACACTGTAGCATCAAAACGTCAGCGACCCCAGCATTGCGCGCAATCTCGCCAGCGCCAGCGCGCGATGGCTGATGCGGTTCTTCGTCGCGGCATCGAGTTCGCCAGCACCCAAGCCGCCACCATCGTCGGGCAGAAAAATCGGGTCGTAGCCGAAACCGTGCGCGCCGCGTGGCGAATGCAGGATGGCGCCGTGCCAGCGGCCTTCGGCGATCAGCGGGGCGGGATCATCCGCATGGCGCAGAAGGACGATCGTGCAGTGGAAATGTGCCGTGCGTCTTGCGTCAGGCACGTCGCGCAGCGCATCGAGCAATTTCGTGATGTTCGCTTGCGCATTGCCGTGTTCACCCGCATAGCGCGCCGAGAGCAGCCCCGGCGCGCCGCCGAGCGCTTCCACGCAGATGCCGGAATCGTCGCCAAGTGCGGGCAGTCCAGACACACGCGCCGCATGCCGCGCCTTGAGCAACGCGTTCTCGACGAACGTGCTGCCGGTTTCCTCGACATCGGCGACGCCAAACTCGGACTGTGCGACGAGTTCGAGGCCGCCGCCTGCAAGAATCTCGCGCATTTCGATGAGCTTGCCGGCATTGCCGCTGGCGAGGACGAGTTTCATGCTCTCCGCTCGATCAGGTCCCAGCGATTGCCGTACAGATCGCGGAACACGACAACGGTGCCGTAGGCCTCGTGGCGCGGCGCTTCTTCGAAATGCGCGCCAATGGCCGTCAGCCGCGCGTGGTCGTGGGCAAAATCGTCGGTGTGCAAAAAGAATCCGACGCGTCCGCCGTGCTGGTTGCCGATTGCGGCTTCCTGCGCCGGCGTTGCCGCGCGCGCCAGCAGCAGGCTGAATTGCGCGTTGCCGGATGGCGCCATGCGCACCCAGCGTTTGCCGGCGCCGCGATCGTCGTCTTCAAGCAGCGCGAAGCCGAGCGCGTCGCGGTACCAGGCAATCGCCTCATCGTAGTCGCGCACGACCACGGCGATCATCGCAACATGTGAACTCACTTCGCCAACGCCTCGCGTTGCTTGTGCAGCAGCTCGCGAATTCCTTTTTGCGCAAGGCCGAGCAACGCATCGAGTTCCTCGCGGCGGAAGGCGTGGCCCTCGGCCGTGCCTTGCAGCTCGATGAAGCCGCCACCGTCGTTCATCACCACGTTCATGTCGGTGTCGCAGGCCGAATCCTCGGCGTAGTCCAGATCGAGTACCGGCACGCCTTGATAAACGCCGACCGAGACCGCCGCAACCGCGCCATGCAGCGGGTCGCGCTTGAGCTTGCCTTGTGCCTTGAGCCAATTGATCGCATCGACCAAGGCGACATAGGCGCCGGTGATTGCCGCGGTGCGCGTGCCGCCGTCGGCCTGCAGCACGTCGCAGTCGAGCGTGATGCTGCGTTCGCCGAGCGCATTGCGATCCACGCAGGCGCGCAAGGCGCGGCCGATCAGGCGCTGGATTTCGAGCGTGCGGCCGCCTTGCTTGCCGCGCGCCGCCTCGCGCTGCGTGCGCTCGCCGGTCGCGCGCGGCAGCATGCCGTATTCGGCGGTGATCCAGCCTTCGCCCTTGCCGCGCAAAAATGGCGGCACCTTGTCCTCGATGCTGGCCGTGCACAGCACGCGCGTGTCGCCGAAACCGATCAGCACCGAGCCTTCGGCATGGCGCGTAAAGCGGCGTTCGATCGTGATCGCGCGCAATTGGTCGGGCGCGCGGGCGGACGGGCGGGCAAAGGCGGCCATCGAAAACTCCCAAAAGCAGGGCGCGGAAGTTTACCATTGCCGTCTTCGATGCCGGGGAGCGACCCATGATCCGCAGCATGACCGCGTTCGCGAGCGCGGAAACCGAAACACCGTGGGGCGCGCTCGCCTTCGAGTTGCGCTCGGTCAACCATCGTTACCTCGAGCTCAATCCGCGCCTGCCCGACGAATTGCGCGCGATCGAACCGGCACTGCGCGAGCGCGTTGCCGCCAAGCTCACGCGCGGCAAGGTCGATGCGACCTTGCGCTTTCGCCCGAACGACGCCGATGCCGCGCAGTTGCGCGTCAACGACGCCATGATCGAACGCCTTGCGCATCTGGCCAAATCCTTCGATGCGCGTTTCCCGGATCTTGAAACCGATTTCACCGGCCTGCTGCAATGGCCGGGCGTCTTGGTGCAGAACGACATCGACCAGGAAGGATTGCGCGATGCCGCGCTGAAACTGCTCGATCGCGCGCTTGCGGACATGCTCGCCACGCGTGGGCGCGAGGGTGAGCGCCTGGGCGTGTTCCTGCGCGAGCGCCTCGACGCCATCGAAAAAATCGTCGCCGACGTGCGCGCACTCCTGCCGCAGATCCGCGAAGCGTTGCGGGCGAAACTGCAGGCGCGCCTGTCCGATCTCAAGCCGGCCGCTGGTCAGGCACAGCTCGAACCCGGCCGCATCGAACAGGAATTGGTGCTGCAACTCTCGCGCATCGACGTGGACGAGGAGCTCGACCGTTTGACCGCGCACATCGCCGAAGTGCGTCGCGTGCTGGCCCTGCCCGAGGCGGTCGGCCGGCGCCTGGATTTCCTGATGCAGGAATTCAACCGCGAGGCGAACACACTCGGTTCCAAGTCGGTGGACCAGCGCACCACGCAGGCGAGCGTGGAGCTCAAGGTGCTGATCGAGCAGATGCGCGAGCAGGTGCAGAACATCGAGTAGCACGCATGACCGGCACCCTCTACATCGTCGCCGCGCCTTCCGGCGCGGGCAAGACCAGCCTCACTCGGGCGTTGTTGCAAGGCGATCCGAACATCGTCTTGTCGGTTTCGTTCACCTCGCGTGGTGCCCGGCCGAACGAGGTGAACGGCGTGCACTACCATTTCGTCTCGCGTGGGGAATTCGAGGCGATGGTTGCGCGCGGCGAGTTCTTCGAACACGCGGTGGTGCACGGCGACCTGAAGGGAACCTCGCGCAAGGTGGTCGAAGAGGCACTCGCGCAAGGCCGCGACGTGCTGCTGGAAATCGACTGGCAGGGCGCACGCATCGTGCGCACGCAGATGCCCGAGGCGGTCGGCATTTTCATCCTGCCGCCATCGCGCGCGGAATTGGAGCGCCGCCTGCGTGCGCGCGCGTCCGACAGCGAGGCGACGATCCAGCGCCGCCTCGCCGACGCGCACACCGATCTGGCACATGCGGGTGAATTCGACTACACGATCATCAACGACGATTTCGATGCCGCTCTCGCGCAGATGCGCGAAATCGTCGCCGCGCGGCGTGAAGGTTGCGCCTTGCCGGCGCAGGATCATTCGGCATTGCTGGCGCAGTTGCTGAACTCGGCCTGATCCGCAGGCCACGCGCGGCTTTCGCGCGGCGTCGCGCTCGGGTAAGGTAACCGCTTCCGCCGATGTCCAAGCCGCGATGAACGCTGCCGCCGTGCCGTCACCAGAAGACGCCCCGATCCGCAACCCTTTGATCAGGATCAGCGGATTGCGCACCGTGCTCAACGGCAAGACGATCTTCGATGGCGTGGACCTGGACATTCCGCGCGGTCGCGTCACCGCGGTGATGGGTCCTTCCGGCACCGGCAAGACCACACTGCTGCGCCACATCACCGGGCAGTTGCGCCCGGATGCCGGCGAGATCGTCGTCGATGGCCAGTCCGTGTGGAAACTCGGCCGCGAGGCCTTGTTCGACCTGCGCGAGAAGATCGGCTACCTGTTCCAGAACTCGGCGCTGCTTACCGATTTTTCCGTGTTCGAGAACGTGGCGTTTCCGTTGCGACAGCACCTGAAACTACCCGAAGAAATCTTGCGCAACATCGTGCTGACGAAATTGCAGGCGGTCGGCCTGCGTGGTGCGGCGAACCTGATGCCGAGCGAACTTTCCGGTGGCATGATGCGCCGCGTCGCGCTGGCACGCGCGATCGTGCGTGATCCGATGCTGATCATCTATGACGAGCCGTTCGTCGGCCTGGATCCGATCGCGCTGAACCAGATCGTGAAGCTGATCCGCACGCTGAATGAAACGCTGCGCGTGACCAGCATCCTCGTCGCCCACGAATTTTCCGCGGTGCGCCGCGTCGCCGATCACGTGCATCTGCTGGCCGGCGGCAAGATCGCCGCGCACGGCACGCCGGATGAACTTGCCCAGGGCGCCACGCCGTGGACGCGGCAGTTCTTCAGCGGCGAGGCGGACGGTCCTGTACCGTTCCACTACCCGGCGCCGGACTACGCCAGGCAACTGGGGTTGTCGGCATGAGCGCGTCGCGGCGTCCTTCGCTCATCGCTTCCGGAGTGGCGCAAATCGGCGCCAGCGGGATTTTCCTCGTGCAGATCCTGCGCGCGCTGCCGGGCAGCCTGCGCTACCTGCGCGAGACCGTGCGCCAGATTTTCTTCGTCGGCGCGATGAGCCTGACCATCATCATGATTTGCGGGTTGTTCGTGGGCATGGTGCTGGGCTTGCAGCTGTATCACACGCTGTCGATCTTCGGCGGCACCGCGGCGCTCGGCACCGTGGTCGCGCTGTCGCTGTACCGCGAACTGGGACCGGTGGTCACGGCATTGTTGTTCGCGGGCCGCGCCGGTACCTCGATCACGGCGGAAATCGGTTTGATGCGTGCGACCGACCAGCTCGACGCGATGGAGATGATGGCGGTGGATCCGCTCGCCTACGTGGTCGCGCCGCGTTTTCTTGCCGGCGTGATCGCGATGCCGCTGCTGGCCTGCGTGTTCAACGCGCTCGGCATCTTCGGCGCGCACCTCGTCGGCGTCGCCTGGCTGGGACTGGACAGCGGCACGTTCTGGTCGAACATGACCTCGAGCGTGGACGTGTGGTCGGACGTGATGAACGGCGTATGGAAGAGCGCGGTGTTCGGCGCGGTGTGCACGCTGATCGCGACGTTCCAGGGCTACACCACGCCGCCGACCAGCGAGGGCGTGGCGTATGCGACGACGCGCACTGTGGTGTTTTCCTCGATCGCGACCTTGGCGATCGATTTCGTGATGACGGCATTTTTGATGTGATCCGGGCGCACGCGTGGGCACACGCAGGCGGAACCGCATTGCACGGAACCTAAGTTGGGGTGAAACCATGGCACAACGACAATCCTTCCAGGTCGGCACCGGGCTGTTCATCCTGCTCGGTTTCGCCGCGCTCGCGTATCTGGCCACGCAGACCACCAGCCTGGCCAATTACCGCGAGGGCCCCAGCTACGACATCGTCGCGCGCTTCACCAATATCGGCCAGCTCAAGCTGCGCGCGCCGGTGAAGATCGCGGGCGTGCGCGTGGGCAGCGTGGCCGGCATCGTGCTCGAGCCGGAAAAACTCGACGCCAAGGTGACGCTCGCCATCGACGACCGATACAGCAAGATCCCGGACGATTCCGCGGCGGCGATATTCACCAGCGGTTTATTGGGCGATCAGTATGTTGCCCTGCAGCCCGGCGGCTCGCCGGACAATTTCAAGAATGGCGATGAAGTGGTGCTGACGCAAAGTTCCATGCAGCTGGAGGAACTGATCGGCAAGTACCTGGTCGGTGGTGATGCCGGCAAGCCCAAGGCCGGCGATGCCGCAGCCGACGCCAAGAAGCAATAGGAGTTCGATGATGAAACTCGCAAGCATGCTGTTTTGCATTTTCGGTCTGGCCGCGTTCGCACCGGCGTACGCCGATGCGCCCACGCCCAACCAGGTCGCGCAGGGCATGGTCGATGAATTGGGCAAGACCATGCAGGCGCGCCGCGACGAGCTGAAGAACAATCGCGAGGAATTGCTCAAGACCATCGATGCGATCGTGTTGCCGCACTTCGACATCGACTACGCCTCGATCCTGGTGCTCGGCCAGAACGCGCGCACGGCCACGCCGGCGCAGCGCGCGCGCTTTGCCAAGGCGATGTACAACTCGATCACGCACCGCTATGCCGAGGGCCTGCTCAAGTACACCGAAGGCCGGGTCAAGGTGCTGCCGTTCCAGGGCCAGCTCAACGAAAAGCGCACGCTGGTGCGCACCCAGGTCGTGCTCGACGACGGCAAGGTGGTGCCGGTGGACTACGCATTTCGCAAGTCCAGTGACGGCTCGTGGAAAGCCTACGACGTGATCATCGAGGGTATTTCCTACGTGACCAACTACCGCAACCAGGTCGCCGCGGAAATCGCCAAGACCAGCCTGGATGCGCTGACCGAGCGCCTGGAAACACAAGGCGAAAACGCGCTCAAGGGCATGGAGAAGGACGACAAGTGAGTGCGCCGTTCTTCGGCCTCGAAGCGGATACGCTCGGCGGACTGCGCGCGACCGGCGCGATTTCCTTCGCCAATGCCGCGCGCGCGCTAGGGCAGATGCCGGCGCCTGTGCGTGGCAGCGAGGCGCTGAAGATCGATCTTGGTGCGCTGCAAGGCGCCGACAGCGCCACGCTTGCCGTGCTCATCGCCTGGAGCGCGGCGGCGCGTCGCGGTGGTGCGTCGTTGCGCTTCCTGCGTGCGCCGCAAGGCTTGCGCGATCTCGCCCGGCTGTGCGAGGTGGATGGGCTTCTCGGTCTGGCGTGACGCGTCCTACTGCGGCGTCAATTCCAGCGTCAGCACCTCGAATGGCGCCAGTTTCAACGTGCTGGAAGCATCCGCATCGAAACGGCGCGTCTGGCCCGTGCTCCACACCGGCGTGGCAGTGTAGTGCCGCGCGGCGGCGGCCGGCAATTCGAGCTGGCGTTGCAAGTCGATCACCGCCAGCTGCGGCTTTGCATCCGGATTGCGCAAGGTGAGGAAGGCCTTTTTTGGCGTCCATGCCGCCCAGCCATAGACGTCCAGCCGGCTCGGGTCGCCGCCGATCCAGTGCGTGTCGCGCAGGACGTCCGCGTTCGCGCGCGACCACTTCGACGCCGCGGCGAGCGTGTCCCAGTCCACTGGCGTGAGCAACGATGGCGTGATGTACATCTCCTGCAGTTGCGTGCCGGTGGCGAAGTACGAATGCACCTCGTTGGCGAAGTCGTGACCGGGATCGTCGTCCAGACGCTTGTTCTTCTGCGCGTAGATGATGCCGTGGAGCATCAGGGAGTTGATCGGGAACAGCGGGCCCTTGAGCACGATGTTGCGGTAGGTCTGCGCGTCGCGGTAGGTGATCCAGCGCTCGCGCCGTGTGCCGACCCCGGCCAGGTCGTCGTCCTCGCCGTCGCGCCAGATCGAGTCGGCGTAGCGCAGCCAGAACGGCGAGGCCCAGGTCCCGGTGGTCAGGTTGATGAAAGTGTCGGGCTTGTCCTTGCGGATATCGTCGATCAGGGCGATCGCCGCGGCGAAATCACTGTCGAAGCGGCTGCCGGGGAACACGCTGCTCACGTTGCCGGTGCCGTCGAACTTGAACTGGTTGACGCCGTCCTTGTCGAGCAGGTTCATCACCACATCGTGGAACCGTTGATAGTACTTCGGCCCCGACAGCGCGAAGCCGCCGTCGATGACCTCGTAACCGGCCGCCGCGCCGTTCTTGATGCGCTCGGCCTTGGGTTTGCCGTAGCCGCCCCAGGGCGACAGCCACACGCCGGGCGCGGCGCCGTATTTCGCCGCTGCCTCGCGCAGCGGCACGAAACCATGCGGGAAATCGCGGCTGAAATTCCAGCTTCCGCTCAAATCGTCCCAGCCATCGTCGAACAGGTACGAGTCGAGTTGTACCCTGCGCTTGACGTGCAATTCTTCACCGATGGCGTTGATGCGTTCGAGCGCTTCGCTTTCCGTGTACGGCGTGAAATAGCCGATGTCGTACCACGAGTTGTAATGCAGGAACGGCCGGTACGGATGCGCGCGTTCGCGCTCCACGTACGCGGCAAAGTCGCGACGCAACTGGCCCGGTCGGGCAATGCCGACGACCGCCGAATATTCGATGGTCTGGCCGTGGCGCAAGGGCAGGGTGCGCTTGAAAAAGGTTCGCGCACGCGTCGTGCGTACTTCGCTTTCCGATAACGGGTTTTCGAAACCGAAATACCAGTTGCCGTAGACGATGGGCGAGCCGTTCACGTCGCCGTCGACGGTGGCGCCGAGCACGTCCTCGATCTTGAGCAGGTCCACTTCGGCGATCGCCTCGTCCTGCTTGAGCGCGGTGATCGCGACGCGTTCGCGCACGTAGGCGGCGCCGTCGCGCTGGACGACGCTCCAGTCGATGCGCACGCGACCCTGCGCATCCTCGAAGCTTGCCGTCGCGGTTTGGCCGGCGAAATGATCGCCCAGGCGCGACGCCTTGGGATCTGCGGCCAGCGGATGCGTTCCAGGTTTGCCGACGAGTTTCAGATCGGCCGGAGCCAGCGTGGTGCCATCGGCGAAAACCAGCGTGAACGGCGCATTGAACTTGAGTGCATCAGGTTCGCCCGGCGCGGCAACGGTGAAGTCGCCCAGATGTCCGTCCTTGATCGACCAGGTTGCGGCAATGGTGCCATTGCCCAGGCGCGGGGAATCCGTGCCGAGCGCGACCCGGGTTTTGTCCGCGGCATGCAACGTGCCCGCAAACAGCAATGCCAGGCACGCCAGGGCAGGGTGGGCTGCGACGCAGGCTCGCTTCAACGACATGGCACGTCCTCCGGTACGTCGGTGGGCGAGAACGCCATCGGCTCAATGCGACGGTGGATGGTCCTTGCCCGGCGGGTTTGGCTTGTGCTGCTTCTCGTACTGTTCCTGTTCCTGCAGCAGCTTGTCGGCTTCGTCCAGGTCGTTGCCGCCCTGCAGTGACTGGATCACGTCCAGCGGCGGTTCGCCGCGATAGATCTGGTACAGGCGGCGTTGCCGATAGGCGTCGCGATAAAACACGTACGGGTCGAATACGCCCTGGAGCAGGCCTTCCGCATCGATGCCGGTGGAACGCAAGGTGACGAGGTAGGCCATCGTCGGCAGGTATTCCGAATGCAAGGGCTTGTCGTGGTTGCGCGCGTAGATGCTGAGCGGATCGAAGAAATAGCCGTCCACCGGCAAGCGCCAGACATCGCGCACCGTGGTCGAACCGAATAGCGGCAGCACCAGGTAGGGACCATCCGGCACGCCCCATTTGGCCAGGGTCACGCCGAAATCGCTGGGGCTTGCCTCGATGCCCATCTCGCTCGCCGGATCGAAGAAGCCGAGCACGCCGACCGTGGTATTGATCACCAGCCGGCCCGTGGCCTTGGCGGCCTGCGGCAGGTTCGCCTGCAGCAGGTCGTTGGCGATCGTGATCGGCGACTCGATGTTGGCGAAGAAATTGCTGATCAGCGTGCGCGAGGTCGGGTTCGTCACCTTGCGATAGGCGACCGCGACCGGACGGATCGCGACGCGGTCCGCCAGGTCGTTGAATGCGTACATCTTGCGGTTGAACGATTCCAGCGGATCGTCCTTGCGCGGCATCGGCATCGCGCAGCCGGCAAGCAGGACGGCAATCGATCCGGTGATCGCGAATTTCCGCAGGCGCGGTGAAAGCATCGAGGTCGGCGGGCCAAGGCAACGGGGAACGGCAAGCCTACCGCAGGAGCGGGTCATATTGCACGGCAGCATCGTCATGCCGGCCAGTTGCCGTTCAGAAGCCGGGTTTGCGCTGGCGCACCCCGTGCCGCTACAATATAACCCGTGTAATAGTCTGAATTGCTTCCGATTTTGAGGATTTTATGGCACGCATTACCGTGGAAGACTGCCTGGCCGTGGTCGACAACCGCTTCGAGCTGGTGCTGATGGCGACGCGCCGCGCGCGCCAGGTGGCCAAGGGCGCCGACGCGCTGGTGGATGCCAGCAACGACAAGCCGACCGTCGTCGCGCTGCGCGAAATCGCCGGCCGCAAGGTCAGCAACGAAATGATCGACGAAATCGACCGTGTCGAGCGCGAGCGCAAGGAACGCGAGGCCCTGGAGTGGGCGGCCGCGGAAGTCGATGAAGACATGAAGGGCGGCGACGATCTGTGAGTCATCCGCGCACGTGTTGTTGCCACCGGGCGCATTGATCCGCCCGGAATGATCATGAGCACGGCGCTGCGGGAAAACCTCCCTGCCGACGTGCAAGCGCTGGAGCAGCGGCTCGGCGCCTATCTTCCCGCCGACCAGGTTCTGCGCGTGCGCCAGGCGTACCAGACCGGCGCGCGTGCCCACGCCGGGCAAAAGCGCCAGAGCGGCGAGCCCTACATCACGCATCCGGTCGCGGTTGCCGGCATTCTTGCCGAGATCGGCATGGATGCGGAAACCATCATCGCCGCGATCCTGCACGACACCCTCGAGGACACGCCGCTGTCGCGCGCGGAAATCGAGTCCGCGTTCGGCGCCACCGTGGCCGAACTCGTCGACGGCGTGACCAAGCTCGACAAGCTGCGCTTCCGCAGCGTGGCCGAAGCCGCGGCCGAGAGCTTCCGCAAGATGCTGCTGGCGATGGCGCGCGACCTGCGCGTCATCCTGATCAAGCTTGCCGACCGCCTGCACAACATGCGCACGCTGGCGGCGATGGCGCCGGAAAAGCGCCGCCGCATCGCGCGCGAGACGCTCGACATCTACGCGCCGATCGCGCAGCGCCTGGGCATGAACCGCACCCGCGCCGAGTTGCAGGACCTGGGGTTCCGCGCGCTGTATCCGGACCGCTATCGCATCATCGGCGAACGCATCAAGAGCGTGCTCGGCAACCGCCGCGAGGCAATGGGCAAGATCGAAGCCGCGCTCGGCGCGCGCCTGGCGCAGGAAGACATCGCGCACCGCGTGGTCAGCCGGATCAAGTCGCCGTACAGCATCTACGCCAAGATGCGCGCCCAGCACAAAAGCTTTGCGCAGGTCATGGACGTGTACGGATTTCGCGTGATCGTCGCGACCACGATGGACTGCTACCGCGCGCTCGGCGCCATCCATGCGCTGTACAAGCCGCTCGACGGGCGCTTCCGCGATTTCATCGCGATTCCGAAGGCGAACGGCTACCAGTCGCTGCATACCGTGCTGTTCGGTTCGTTCGGCGCGCCGATCGAAATCCAGATCCGCACCGAGGAAATGGACCAGGTCGCCGAGCGCGGCGTCGCCGCGCACTGGGTCTACAAGACCTCGTCCGAGCCCGCCACCGCCGCGCAGGCGCGCGCGCGCGAGTGGGTCGCGGGCCTGGTCGACGAACAGACGCGCGAAGCCTCGTCGATCGAATTCCTGGAAAATGTAAAAGTGGATTTGTTCCCGGACGAGGTCTATCTGTTCTCGCCCAAGGGCCGCATCCTCGCCCTGCCGCGCAACGCCACGGCACTGGATTTCGCCTTCGCCGTGCACACCGATGTCGGCAGCCATGCCGTCGCCGCGCGCGTCGACGGCAACCTCGCGCCGCTGCGCCAGCGCCTGAATTCCGGCGAGACGGTCGAGATCATCACCGCGCCTTCCGCGGCGCCGACGCCGCAATGGCTGGAATGGGTCGCATCGGCCAAGGCGCGCACCGCGATCCGGCATTTCCTCAAGCATCTGCAGCACGAGGACGCAGTGGATTTCGGCCATCGCATGCTCGATCGCGCGCTCGACGCGCGCGGCAGCAGCCTGGATGCGATTTCCAGCGCGGCGCTGGATCGCTTCCTTGCCGAGGCGCGCTACAAGCGCCTGGAGGAATTGCTCGCCGACATCGCGCTCGGCAATCGCATGCCCGACCAGGTCGCCGCGCAATTGTTGCAGGCGCTCGGCGGCACGCAGAGCCTGCCGACGCACGAAGCGCACGCGCAGGAAAAGATCCTGATCAGCGGTGCCGAGCGCGGCGTGCTCAGTTTCGGCAATTGCTGCAATCCGGTGCCCGGCGACGAGATCGCCGGGTACCTGTCGGCGGGCAAGGGCATCGTCGTGCACCGCACCGATTGCCCGAACATGCCCGAATACCGCAAGACGCCCGAGCGCATCGTCGCCATCGACTGGGATCGCGACGTCAGCGGCGACTACCGCGCGCGCCTGCGCATCGTCGTCGACAACAAACCGGGCGTACTGGCCATGGTCGCCGCCGCCATCGCCGAGCGCAATTCCAACATCGAGAATGTCGAATACCAGGAACGTGATTCGCAGACCTCGACGCTGATGTTCACCATCGAGGTGCGCAATCGCAAGCATCTGGCCGACGTGATGCGCGGGGTGCGGCATGCGGCGCCGGTGCATGGGGTGTATCGTTACCCTTAGAATCCACGTTCGTCATTCCGGCCATGGATTGGCCGGAATCCAGGAGGCAGGATGCCATCACTATGGACATTCCATGCGCCAGATCATCGCCTCATCCAACGCTCCCAAGGCCATCGGCCCGTATTCGCAGGCCGTGCGCTGCGGCAACACCCTGTATTTTTCCGGCCAGACGCCGATCGATCCGGCCGTCGGCGCGCTGGTGCCGGGCGACATCAGCGCGCAGGCGCGGCGCGTGTTCGAGAACCTGAAAGCGGTCGCCGCCGCGGCCGGCGCGGATTTCACCAACGTCGCGCGCGTGGGCATCTACCTCACCGACCTGTCCAACTTCGCCGCGGTCAACGCCGTCATGAAGGAATACTTCGCCGAACCGTTTCCGGCGCGCTCGACCATCGGCGTCGCCGCGTTGCCGCTGAACGCCCAGGTCGAAATCGACATGATCGCGGTGTTCGATTGAGCGCATCGCGCCGCGCATGCGCGAATCCGATCCCGTTGAATTGGCAGCCGCGCAACCGGTGACGTCGCTGCCGGGCGTCGGCCCGGCACTGGCCAAGACCCTCGAACGCCTGGGCCTGCACACCCTGCAGGACCTGTGGTTCCACCTGCCGCTGCGCTACGAGGATCGCACGCGCCTGACGCCGATCCGCGATTTGCGGCCCGGCGACGCGGCGCAGGTCGAAGGCCGCGTCGAAGCCGTCGAGCGCGGCTTTCGCTACCGCCCGCAATTGCGCGTAGCGATCATCGACGACTCGCGCGCGACGCTGCTGCTGCGCTTTTTCCACTTCAACGCCGCGCAGGCGAACCAGCTCGTCGCCGGCACGCGCCTGCGCTGCTACGGCGAAGTACGCCACGGCGCGCAGGGCCTGGAGATGGTGCATCCGCAGTATCGGCGCGTGGTCGATGCCGATGCGGGCGCGGTCGAAGAGCGCCTGACGCCGGTGTATCCGGTGACCGAAGGCTTGTCGTCGGCGCGACTGGCGGGCGTGATCGGGCGCGCCTTGCAGCGCCTGCCCCAGGACGCCGACCTGGAACTGCTGCCGCCGGACCTGTGCAAAATATGCAAATTGTCCGGCCTGCGCGATGCACTGATGTACGCGCATCGTCCGCCGCCCGATGCCGATCTGGCACAGCTCGCGCTGGGGCTGCATCCGGCGCAGCAGCGCCTCGCCTTCGAGGAATTGCTCGCGCAGCACCTGAGCCTCAAACAGTTGCGCGCGCGCATCCGCGAACATGCCGCGCCGGCGCTGCGCGGCGAAGGGCGGTTGCGCCGGACATTCCTTGCCGGCTTGCCGTTCGCGCCCACGCGTGCGCAAACGCGCGTGGCAGCGCAGGTCGCGCAGGACTTGGCAACGCAGGCGCCGATGCTGCGCCTGGTGCAGGGCGATGTAGGCTCGGGCAAGACCATCGTCGCGGCGCTGGCCGCGTTGACGGCGGTCGAATCCGGATACCAGGCCGCGCTGATGGCGCCTACCGAACTGCTCGCCGAGCAGCACTATCGCAATTTCCGCAACTGGCTGGAACCGCTCGGCATCGACGTCGTCTGGCTGGCCGGAAAACTCAAAGGCAAGGCGCGCGGCGCGGCGCTGGCGCAGATCGCAACGTCTGCGCAAATCGTCATCGGCACGCACGCCCTGATGCAGGAAGGCGTCGCGTTTCGCGCGCTCGGACTCGTCATCATCGATGAACAGCATCGTTTTGGCGTGCACCAGCGGCTTGCGCTGCGCGACAAAGGTCGAGTCACGGACAGTGTGCCGCACCAACTCGTGCTTACCGCGACGCCGATTCCGCGCACCCTGGCGATGACTGCATATGCGGACCTGGATGTTTCGGTGATCGACGAATTGCCGCCCGGACGCACGCCGATCACGACGGTCGCCATCGCCAATTCGCGTCGCAGCGACGTCATCGAACGCATTCGCAGTGCATGCGTCGGCGGGCGTCAGGCGTACTGGGTGTGCACGATCATTGAGGAGTCCGATCTACTTCAGGCGCAGGCGGCCGAGGCCGTGCATGCGCAGTTGTCGGCGGCACTGCCCGATCTTGCGATCGGTCTCGTGCACGGGCGCCTGAAGCCTGCGCAAAAGCAGGCGGTGATGGATGCGTTCGCCGCGGGGCAAATCGCAATGCTGGTGGCAACGACCGTGATCGAGGTTGGCGTGGATGTGCCCAACGCGAGCCTCATGATCGTCGAGAACGCCGAGCGCCTCGGCCTGGCACAGCTTCACCAGTTGCGCGGCCGCGTCGGGCGAGGCAGCGTGGAATCGAGTTGTGTACTTTTATACCAGTTGCCCTTGTCGGCGATGGCGCGGGCGCGGCTGGACGTGCTGCGCGAAACCGGCGACGGCTTCCGCATCGCCGAGAAGGACCTGGAACTGCGTGGTCCCGGCGAAATCCTCGGCACCCGCCAGACCGGGCAGATGGCTCTGCGCATCGCCGACCTTGCCCGCGACGCGCATCTTTTGCCCGCGGCGCAGCGCGCCGGCGCGACCCTGCTCGCGCGGCATGCGGATCTCGCCGACAAGTTGATCGCGCGCTGGATCGGGCAATCGGCGCGGTATGCTGGAGCGTGATCAGGAGACAGCAATGGAAAAGCCAAAGATTCTCATCGACACCGACCCCGGCGTGGACGACGCGCTGGCGATCCTGATGGCGCATCGCCACGCCGATGTCGTCGGCCTGACCATCGCCGCGGGCAATGTCGGCCTGGCGCATACGACGGCGAATGCGCTGAAGCTGGTGGAAGTCATCGGCGCATCCACGCCGGTGTTTGCCGGTTGCGCAACGCCGCTGGTGGCACAGCCACCGGAAGATGCTGCGTTTGTACACGGGCTCGACGGTTTCGGCGATACCGGTTACACGCACAGCGCGCGCAGTACGGAAAACGAGCCAGCGGCGCAGGCTATTCTGCGGCTTTCGCACGAGCACGCGGGCAAGCTCGTGATCGTGGCGCTGGCGCCTCTGACCAATCTTGCGCTCGCGCTGCGGCTCGATCCGGAATTGCCATCGCGCGTGGCGCGCCTGGTGGTGATGGGAGGCGCAGTCAACGGGCGCGGCAACACGACCGTGTCAGCGGAATTCAACATCGGTTTCGATCCGGAAGCCGCCCACATCGTGTTCTCGGAGTGGCCGCAAATCGAATTGGCCGATTGGGAGCTGACCGTGCGCCACGGGATCGACTTCGATACGGTCGCGCGCTGGGTACGGGCCGATCATCCGATTGCGCGGTTTTTTGACGCGATTTCGCGCAAGACCCGCGCCTGGTCGCAAGAGCGCGGGCGTCCGCAGTTGGCGCTGGCCGATCCGCTGGCGATGGCGGTCGCGCTGCAACCGGACATCGCCAGGCACACGCAGGAACATCACGTCGCCATCGCGCTGGATGGACTGGCGCGCGGTGCGACGATCGTCGATTGGGACGATCGCGGCGATGCGCGCACGAACGCACGCATCGTGATGGACGTGGATCAGGCGCGTTTCGAGGCGCTTTGTGCGTCTGCGCTGGGGGCCGGCTGATCGGGTGATTTCGGCATTGCGTTGCGGAACCAGACGTCGGTTTGCGGGAACGCCATCTCAATGTTCTTCTCGCGGAACACTTCGGCGATGCGTGTGTAGAGCGCGTCGCGCGCGCGGTTGCGGTCGCCCAGGTCGGCGATGAACACGCGCAGGTCGAAATCGAACGTGCACGCCGATATCTGCACGAACCAGCAGGTTGGCGCGGGCTCCTGCGCGACCAGCGTTTCGGCATTGGCGATATCGAGCAGCAATTGCCGGACTTCGCGCGGGTCACTCGAATAGGCCGCGCCGATGCGCAGCACCACGCGCGTGAGCGTGTTCGACAGCGACCAGTTGGTCAGGCGCTCGGTGATGAAACTCTTGTTCGGCACGATCACTTCCTTGTTGTCCCAATCCACGATCGTGGTGGCGCGGGTGCGGATGCGCGTGACGGTGCCTTCGACGTCGCCGATGGTGACCGTGTCGCCGATGCGGAACGGGCGCTCGAACAGCACCATCAGGCCGGAGACGAAATTGGCGAAGATTTCCTGCAGGCCAAAGCCCAGGCCCACGGAAAAACCGGCGGCCAGCCATTGCAGGTTGTTCCAGTGCAGGCCGAGCATGGCCAGGCCGGCGACGGTGCCGGCAAAGACGATCGCGTAGCGCGTCACGCTGGTGATGGCGAAGCGCGTCGGCGCATCCACGTGCAGGCGTCGCAACAGGCTCAGCTCGATGAGCCCGGGCAGGTTGCGCGTGGCGATCCAGGTCAGCACGAGCACGAGGACCGCCTCGAGCACGTCGCGCAGGCTCACGTTCAGCACCACGGTCTTGCCGCCGATGACGTCGCTGGAGGCCCACACATTGATGTTGCCGAGCACGGTCAACGCCGGCGCGACGTCGGACCAGATCCACAGCAATGCCGCGGCGCAAGCGACGACGACCAGCGCGCGCAACAGCCGGCGCGTCTGCGCGCTGACGCTGGCGAGGGTGACCTCTTCGGGCTGCACTTCGCGCGGCGCATCGCCGCCTTCCGTGGTCGATGCGCCCTCCGCGGCCTGGCGTTGTTCCATGCGCTGCAAGGCAAGCCGACGCTCGCCGAGCACGAGCCAGCGCGCCGCGAGATCGTAGGCGACGTTCGCCGCGAGCAGCGCGGCCAGAGTCTTGAGCACATGGATGACCAAGGCCAGGGCGGTGACGAAATAACCGCGCAGGACCAGCACGGCAAGCACGAGGAATCCGCCGCACAGCACCACGCGCGTGCACTGGCGCAGGCGCAGCGGCTCGGCGAGCACCGTGTAACGCGCGGTCCACAGGCGCATCGGTGCGAGCAGCCACCCGCTCAGCGCGGCCATCCCGACCAGCGCGGCAACGAGCAGGGCGCGCGCGTAGCCGTCGATCGCGATGGCATCGTTGCGTGCCATGGCCAGACCAACCAGGAATTGCGTGGGCAGGATGATCAGTGCCAGCCAGGCGGCCGCCGTGTGCAACGCTGCGCGGCGCAGACGCGGCCAACGAAAGTGGAACTGCGCCAGCCCGTTTTCCCGGCACAGCGTGCGCACGAACGCGAGCGCGAAGGCGAAGGGTGCAAGCCACGCCAGGACCATGCCGATGTCGGCGGCGAAATTGTTGCCGCGCACGGCGCGGAAGGCAGCTGCGCCCAGCCACAAGGCCACCGGCCACGGCGCGGCCGCGAGCAGGCTCCACAGCAGCGCGGCGCCGGTGAGTCGGTAACGGTCGCTGCGGATGCGTCGCATGGGCGCGGCGATCGCGGCCAGTTGCGCCGGCGCGCGCCAGCGCAACGCGAACAACAGCACCAGCACGCCCAGTGCGGTCGCGGCAAGGATCGGCGCCGACGCCGCCTGGCGCGCGGCATCGCGCGCTACGCGTCCCCAGCGTTCCGGGGCGAAGAATCCGCTGGGGTCGCCGGCAAGTTCCGCCAGCCAGTCGGCATTGACCGGCGCGTGGCTGGGCGTCCACAGCAGGCGTGAGTCGAGCAAGGTGTCGAGCTTGGCCGTGGAATCAACGAGGCCGCGCAATTCCTGTTCCGCGTCGCCCTGCGCACTGGCCAGCTTCGTCTGCAATGCGCCGAGCTGGATCAGCACCTGCGCGCGAGTGGCGAGCAGCCGATACAGGCCTTCGCGCGCCGCCTTGGCGCGATCGGGCGGCACGCTGGCGGGCAGGCGCGCGAGCATCGCCGTGGCTGCGCCATCCAGATCGCCCAGATCGCCCAGTTGCTCGCGCACGTCGATCAGGCCGATGCGCGTTTGCGCGTAACTGGCCTGCAAATCGGAAAGCTGGCGCCGCAGCCGGCCGAGCGGTTGCAACTTGCGTTTCTCGGCGAGCAGGATCAGGCCGACCGCTTCGTTGGTGCCGCCGATGCGCAGGCGGTCCTCGGTATTCTTCAAGGCTTGCGCAGTATCACTGACGGCGCGATCCCATGCCTGCTTGCGCGTGCGCAAGTCGCCGCTGTCGCGTACCGTGTCCGCCAGGCGCGCGACCAGGGCGATGTTGGCATCGGCGGCTTCGATCAGGGTGCGTGCGCGCGGATCGATCTCCGTGCGTTCGTCCTGCACGCGCGCCTGCAATGCCCGCACCTGCGCGCCGGTGCGATCGAGCAGCAGGTTTTCAAGCGTGCCGGCGCGCTGCCCGGCCTGCAGCGCGGCGCGTTGGCGTTCACGCAATTGCGCCGACAGCAGGCGCATGCGCGGTTCGTAACTGCGGTTCTCCAGGTTGAGCACGGCGATCCGTGCCTGCGCCAGGCGTTGCGCGGCTTGCGCGCCGAGCTGTTGCGCCTGCGCCAGCGCCGCTGGCGAGGCCTTGCTGGCGGCGCCGAGCGCGGACTGGCTGGCATCCAGTGCGGCATGCGCGGCGGCGAGGTCGGTGCGCAGTTGCGCCGGCCGCGTGGTTTGCCGCGCAAGCTCCGATTCGAGTGCGCTCACGGCCGCGCGTGCATCGGTGGCTGCGTCGCGTTCGCGTGCGAGCAGGGATTCGATCTGCTCCACGGTCGGGCGTTCGGGCAGGCTCGCCCGCCATTTGGCCATGGCCTCGCTGGCGTCCGCACCGAGTGCCTGTTCGATCTTCTGTGCCTGCGCATCGGCGCCGCTGGCCACGGCTTCCAGCGCTTGCCACTGCTGCACGGTGGCATCGGCCTGGGCGTCGTCGGCCTGTGCCTGCTGCAGCAGGTCATCGGCCTGTTTGCGCGTGTCCGCAGGCAGACCCGGTTGCGCGGGCAGCGCGCGCAGCGCGGCGGCAATGGCTGCCGCCGGTGACGGCGCGAGGTCGGGGATCGTGGCGACCAGCGCGGGTTCCGCGGCCTTGGCCGCAGGCGCCGGCGCAGCGAAGGCTGGCGCCATCCCGGCGGGCGCGAGAGTCGCCACAGCCATTGCCACGGCGCTCCAGAAGCGTGCTGATCGCTGATTATTCAAGGCAAATCACGGATTGGTCTTGCGCGAAGTAGGCCGAAAACGATACCATAGTCGTCTTTTCGCACGTTTTTGTGGAGTTGCAACATGAAAGCCGACGTCCATCCGAAATACGAGCCCGTCATCTTCCAGGACGTCTCGTCCGATTTCGCCTTCCTGACCCGGTCGACGATGACCGCCAAGGACAAGATGAAGTGGGAAGACGGCAAGGAATATCCGGTCATCAAGGTGGAAATTTCCAGCAAGTCGCACCCGTTCTACACCGGTAAGCACAAGATCCTCGATTCCGGCGGTCGCGTGGACAAGTTCCGCAAGCGCTACGGCGCCAAATAATTCACTGCATCGCGCCGGCTGTTCGCCGGCCGGCGGCGGCGGTGCCCCGCGTGGGGGCGCGCCTGCATGGATCTGGCCGCGAAGAACGTGGCCGATATTCCCGGAAATTCCGACGAAGGAGCCCGCCCGTGTCCGACAACACCGTCCTGTTGACCGATAGCGCGTCGAACAAATCCACCACGCTGCCCCTGGTTGCAGGCAGCCTCGGCGAGCCTGCCGTCGACATCGGCAAGTTGCACAAGGACCTGGGCTACTTCACGTTCGATCCGGGTTTCGTCTCGACCGCGAGCACGCGCAGCGCGATCACCTTCATCGACGGCGACAAGGGCATCCTGCTGTATCGCGGTTATCCGATCGAACAGCTCGCCAAGCAATCGAATTTCCTCGAAGTCGCGTACCTGCTGATCAATGGCGAGTTGCCTTCGCCGGCGCAGTTTGGCGCGTTCGAGGACGAAGTCACGCACCACACGATGATGCAGGAGTCGCTGAAGAACTTCCTGCATGGATTCCATTACGACGCGCATCCGATGGCGATGTTGTGCGGCGCGGTGGCTTCGCTGTCGGCGTTCTATCACGACACGCTGGATATTTCCGATCCGGAACAGCGCCGCCTGGCGGCGATCCGCCTGATCGCCAAGGTGCCGACGATCGCCGCGGCCGCCTACCGCTATTCGATCGATTGGCCGATCCGTTATCCGCGCAACAATCTCGAATACTGCACGCGCTTCCTGCACATGATGTTCGAGGTGCCCAGCGAACCGCTGCAACTCAATCCCGTGGTTGCCAAGGCGCTGGACCTGCTGTTCATCCTGCACGCCGACCACGAGCAGAACGCATCGACCTCGACCGTGCGCCTGGTCGGTTCGACCGGCGCCAATCCGTACGCCTGCGTCGCCGCCGGCATTGCCGCGCTGTGGGGACCGGCGCACGGCGGCGCCAACGAAGCGGTATTGAAGATGCTCGCCGAGATCGGCGATGCCAGGAACGTCGGGTCGGCGGTCGCCAAGGCCAAGGACAAGAATTCCGGTTTCCGCCTGATGGGTTTCGGCCATCGCGTGTACAAGAATTTCGATCCGCGCGCGACCATCATCCGCGAAACCTGCCACGACGTGCTCAAGGCGCTTGGCGTGAGCGATCCGCTGCTCGATGTCGCCCTGGAACTGGAGCAGGTCGCGCTCAAGGATCCGTATTTCATCGAGCGCAAGTTGTATCCGAACGTCGACTTCTACTCCGGCATCATCTACAAGGCGTTGAAGATTCCGACCGAGATGTTCACCGTGATGTTCGCGATCGCGCGCACCGCCGGCTGGGTCGCGCACTGGCTCGAGCAGCATCTGGACAAGGACACCAAGATCGGGCGACCGCGCCAGATCTACACCGGTGCGACGACGCGCGACTACGCGCCAATCACGAAGCGCTGAGCAGCGCCTGCACCTGCGCCAGACTTGCCCGTGGCATGGGCCGCTCGCCGCTGCGATCCATCGGCGCCTGGCGGATGGCGTCCAGTGGCATCAGGGTCAGGTCGAAATCCACGCCCGACTGCACGATCCGGATAACCGGAAATTCCATCGTATGTGTGGGATTCACGCGTAAACGGCGGCTATCTTCGTCGAAATCCATGCCATCTTCGGTAAGCGAATGCATGACGGATTCTGGCGAATCGCAGTACAGGTGCAATGCCACCGCGGAATGCGCATCAGCGGTGCCGTCGAGCACCGCTCCGACCAGGCGCGGTTGGAAACGCGCGAAGTAGCGCATCGCTTCACCTGCCGCCTGCCGCAGTTCACGCAGGTGCCGGGGTTGGTCCGCGCCATGGAAGAGGCGCTGGTGTTCGCGCAGGGCGTCCTCGATTTCGTCGTTCTTGGGCAGGCCGGTGTCGTCGCCAATGCCCAGGCGCTGGGCTGCCTTGCGCTTGGCCGCGTGGTAATCGCGCAAGCCGTGCTCGCTGATCAGGCGCGCGGCTTCCAGCGCGACTCGCCGCCGCAATTGTTCGTTGCGCGAGGACATCAGAAGATGCCGTAGGCGTCCTGCTGGACCTTCTTTTCTTCGTCGGTGGCGTTGTTCGGGCCGGCAGCCAGGCGTGCGACGTCTTCGACCTTGAACACTTCCAGCATGCTGTTCGGATCGCCGGCCGGCGCGAGCTGGCCGGTCGCCTTGTCGATGCGCGCGGTGGTGATGCCCGGCGGCATCTCGAAGGGTTTTTCCGGCACGCCTTTGAGCGCGGTGCGCATGAAATCGATCCACATCGGCAGCGCGGCCTGCGCGCCGAACTCACCGACGCCATTGCTGCGACCGAGCGAGGAGAAATCGTCGAAGCCGACCCAGACGCTGGCCACGATGTCGTCGTTGAAGCCATTGAACCAGGCGTCGCGGTGGTCGTTGGTCGAGCCGGTTTTGCCGGCCAGGTCGTTGCGCTTGAGTTCCATCGCCTTGGCGCCGGTGCCCCGACGCACGACGTCGCGCAGGATCGAATCGAGCAGGTAGGCGGTGCGCGCGTCGAGCACGCGCGGCGCCAGCTTTGGCGCCGTCGGGTCGGCCGGCGTGGCAGGCGTTGGCGCGGCCGGTGCAGCCGCGAGCGCCGCCTTGACCGGCTGTGCATCGCCGGGGCTGGCGCTTGCCGCGGCCGTCGCGCGCGCATCCTCGAGCACGCGCTGTGGGCAATGCCGGCAGGCCAGCGCCGGCTGCGCCTTGAAGATCTCCTTGCCGTCGCGATCGACGATGCGGTCGATGAAATACGGATCGACCAAGAATCCGCCATTGGCGAACACCGCATAGCCGCGCGCCATCGCCAGTGGCGATACCGACGCGGTGCCCAGCGCGAACGACAGGTTGTCCGGCAATTGCTGCAGGCTGAAACCGAAGCGGGTGGCGAATTCGCGCGCGTAGCGCACGCCGATCGCGTCGAGCAACCGTACCGAGACGAGGTTCTTGGATTGCACCAGTGCCTCGCGCAGTCGCATCGGGCCTTCGAACTTGTCGTCGTCGTTCTTCGGTTCCCACAGGCCGTTCGGCTTGGAGGGATCGGCGAACACGATCGGCGCATCGTTGATGATCGAGGCCGGCGTGAAGCCGTGTTCGAACGCGGCCGAGTAGAAGAACGGCTTGAATCCGGACCCCGGCTGGCGGCTGGCCTGCACGGCGCGATTGAACTTGCTGCGCGTGTAGGAAAAGCCGCCGACCTCGGCGAGGATCGCGCCATTGTCGGGGTCCAGCGCGATCAGCGCGCCCTGCACCTTGGGAACCTGCGCCAGCTTCCACTTGCCGTCCGCCGTGCGCGCCAGGCGCACCACGTCGCCGGCCTTGAGCACGTCGTCGACGCGCTTGGGCGGCGCCCCGCGATGACTCTCGTCCTTGTAACGTTGCGCCCAACGCACCGCGGGCAGGTCCAGCGGAACGCTCTGGCCATCCTGCAGGTACACGTCGGCGGTTTTTTCCGCGCTGTCGACGACGATGCCCGGAATCAGTCCGAGCACGGGGCGGAATGCATCCAGGCACTTGTCCAGCTCGGGCGGCAGCGGGTGGACGCCAAGGTCGACGTGCGTTTCCGGTCCACGCCAGCCATGGCGTTCGTCATAGGCGATCAAATCATCGCGCATCGCCTGGTTGGCGGCGGTCTGGTCGCGCGAATCGAGCGTGGTGTAGACGCTGTAACCATCGGTCAAGGCGTCGTTGCCGAGGCGGTCGAGGGCGTCGAGCCGGACCTGTTCGGCGATGTACGGCGCATCGACCTCGATCGGCGGCTCGTGGGCGAAGGACTGGTCGGGCTCGGTGCTCGCCTGCTTGAACTGCGCGGCGGTGATGAAGCCGTTGTCGAGCATGCGCTGGAGCACATAGTTGCGCCGCTCGGTGGCGCGCGCGCGGTTGCTCAGCGGATTGCTGCTCGAGGGAAATTTCGGCAACGACGCGAGCATGGCGCATTCGCCGAGCGTGAGCTGGTCCAGTGTCTTGCCGTAATAGAACTCGGCGGCGGCGGCCACGCCATAGGCGCGGTTGCCGAAGAAGATCTTGTTCAGATACAGCTGGAAGATCTCGTCCTTGGTCAGCTCATGCTCGATGCGGAAGGACAGGAAGATCTCCGTGGCCTTGCGCGTGAGGCTGACCTCGGAGCTCAAGAAAAATCCGCGCGCGACCTGCTGGGTGATCGTGCTGCCGCCGGGCACGTGCAGGCTGCGTTTGACGATCATGTAGCCGAGCGCGCGCAGGATGCCGGTGAAGTCGATGCCCGAGTGGCTGTAGAAGTTCGCGTCTTCGGCGGCGAGGAACGCCTGCTTCAGTTGCGGCGGCACGTTTTCGATCTTGACCGGTATGCGGCGCGTTTCGCCGATCGTCGCGACGAGTTTGGCATCGCGCGTGTAGACGCGCAGCGGAACCTGCAGGCGCACGTCGCGCAAGACATCGACGGAGGGCAGGCGCGGCTCGATCAGCCAGTAGGCAACTCCGATTCCGATGGCGCCGACGACGACGCCCAGCACGCACAAAATCAAGAACCAACGGAGCAAACGTCGAAATATTCTCATGCGTGATTGGAGTTGTGATCGCAGTCAAGGTTGTGAAGCGCTCTTCCGGGTGAAGATCGCCGTCCAAGTATAGGTGGACGGCGCCGACGCCGATAGGCAAAATCGGCGCAAACGCGGGCAAAATTGTGGCAATATCGTGCAATATCAATAGTTTGCAGGATTTTTCAAGAGACTGTTGATAATCCGTTAAAGTTCGTATTTAATGTGGATGCGCATATATCGCTCGTAAGAGCGCGTGGGAAGGGGAAAAAGTGTGGGCCTACTCAGTGCAAAAGCGCCGCCGCTGATCGGGGTCGATATCAGTTCGACGGCCGTGAAGTTGTTGCAGTTGACGCAGTCCGGCAGCAAGTATCGCGTCGAACACTACGCGGTCGAGCCCCTGCCGCCCAATGCCGTGGTCGAAAAAAACATCGTCGAGGTGGAAGCCGTCGGCGAAGCGATCCGCCGCGCGCTCAATCGTTCCGGCGCCAAGACCAAGTTCGCCTGCGCGGCGGTCGCCGGTTCCGCGGTGATCACCAAGATCATCCCGATGCCGGCGGATCTGTCGCCGGAAGATCTCGAAGCGCAGATCCAGTCGGAAGCCAATCAGTACATTCCGTATCCGATCGAGGAAGTCAGCCTCGATTTCGAAGTCGTCGGTCCGGTCAAGGACAACCCGGAGATGATGAACGTGCTGCTCGCCGCCTCGCGCACCGAGAACGTCGATTTGCGCGTGGCCGCACTGGACCTTGGCGGTCTGACCGCGCGCGTCGTCGAAGTCGAGGCGTTCGCGATGGAGAATGCCTTCAAGCTGGTCGCCGACCAGCTTGCCGTGCCCAAGGATGCGGTCGTCGCGGTGGCCGACATCGGCGCGACCATGACCACCCTGATCGTGCTGAAGAGCCAGCGCACGATTTATTCGCGTGAACAGGTATTCGGCGGCAAGCAGCTCACCGACGAGGTGATGCGCCGCTATGGCTTGTCGTACGAGGAAGCGGGCCTCGCCAAGCGCCAGGGCGGACTGCCCGAATCCTACGAGATCGAAGTGCTCGAGCCGTTCAAGGAAGCCATGGTGCAGCAGGTCAGCCGCCTGTTGCAGTTCTTCTTCGCCGGCAGCGAGTACAACAAGGTCGACCAGGTCGTGCTTGCCGGTGGATGCGCTTCCATCGCCGGCGTGGCGGAAATGGTCGAAGAACAGCTTGGCGTGCCGTGTGTGGTCGCCAATCCGCTCGCCAACATGTCGCTGTCGTCGCGCGTGCAGGCCCAGACGCTGGCACAGGACGCGCCCGCACTGATGATCGCCTGCGGCCTCGCGCTGAGGAGTTTCGACTGATGGCCAAGATCAATCTATTGCCTTGGCGCGATGAACTGCGCGCGCAGCGCCAGCGCGAGTTCTACGTGATGCTCGCCGGCGCCGCCATCGCCGCCGTGTTCGCGGTATTCGTGTGGTGGTACTGGATGGGCATGCGCCTGGACAACCAGGATGCGCGCAACGCCTACCTCAAGGACCAGATCCACCAGCTCGACGGCAAGCTGACCGAAATCAAGCAGCTGGAATCGACCAAATCCAAGCTGCTCGCGCGCAAGGAAATCATCGAGAAGCTGCAGGCCAGCCGCTCGCAGATGGTGCATCTGTTCGACGAACTGGTGAAAACCATTCCCGATGGCGTGCGCCTGCTCGACCTCAAACAGAATGGCGACGCCCTTACACTCGACGGCGTTGCGCAATCCAATGCCAGCGTTGCCACCTACATGCGCAACCTGGATGCCTCGCCATGGTTGACCCATCCGGATCTGGTCAAGACCGAGGCGAAGAAGGACGACAAGCGCGAGCGCTTCGACTTCGGCTTGACGGTCAAGCTCACCAATCCCGACGAAAAAGCCAAGGAACAGGAAAAGGCGGCTGCCGCCGCGGCAGCCAATGGAATGGGCAAGCCCGCGTCCAGTCCGCCCGCCGCCGAACATGCCGCCACGGCCCCGCCGGCCACTCCCGCGGCTGGCCAGCAGGGAGGCAAGCCATGAAGCTCTCGGATTTCCGCAATCTGGATTTCAACAACATCGGTGGCTGGGCCCAGGGCGTCAAGCTCACGTTCTGCACCTTGCTGTTCGGCCTGATCGTGCTTGCCGGCTGGTGGTTCCTGATCAGCGATCAGCAAGACGACTTGCAGCAGCGGCAGGGCCAGGAAACCAAGCTGAAAGCCGAGTTTTCCGACAAGCAGGCCAAGGTCGTCAATCTCGAGGCGCTCAAGCAGCAGCTCGACGAAATGCGCGACATGCTGCGCCAACTGCTGCGCCAGTTGCCAAGCAAGACGGAAATGCCCGAGTTGCTCGTGGATATCTCGCAGACGGCGCTTTCCGCGGGCCTGCAGACGCAACTGTTCCAGCCAGGGCCCGAATCGATCAAGGAAGGCTTCTACGCCGAAAAGCCGATCCAGTTGCGCATGATGGGCACCTATCACCAGTTCGGCGCCTTCATCAGCGGCGTGGCGGCCTTGCCACGCGTGGTGATCCTGACCATGCACAACGTATCGCTCAAGCCCACCGCGGCGGGTCAGTTGTCGCTGGAAGGTACGGTTCGAACCTATCGCTACGTCGAAGAGGACGAAAGCGATGGTGCCGGTGCCGGGCCCAAGAAGCCGGCCAACAAGGGAGGAAAGTGAACATGCGCAACGTTCACGTCCCCAAACTGGCGCGCCTGCTGATGCTGGCCGCGGCGCTGGCCCTGCTGGCCGGCTGTACCGGCGGCATGAGCGACCTGCAGCAATGGGTCGCCCAGGAAAAAGCCAAGAAAGGGCCGCCGGTTCCACCGCTGCCCGTGCTCAAGACTTTCGAAACGTTCGTGTACCAGGATCAGGACAAGCGCGATCCTTTCGGGCCGAGTCTCGAGGAACAGCGCGAAGCCCAGGCCGGCGCCAACGGGCCGATGCCCGACAAACATCCCAAGGAACAGCTGGAAAACTATCCGCTGGACAGCCTGAAGATGGTCGGCACCATTGGCACGGCCGCGGCCATGGAAGGATTGATCAAGGATCCGGATGGAGTGATCCATCGCGTGCATCGGAACAATTACATGGGCCAGAACAACGGCAAGATCACCGATATTGCCGAGGACCATATCGATCTCGTGGAGCTGATCCCGAACGGGAGCGGCGGTTGGATGAAGCGCCAGGCGTCCATTGCGCTGGGCGAGAAATAGACGACCCATTGGGGGTAACTAGAGATGACCATGACAGTTGCTGACTTCCAGGGACGTACGTCCAGACCCGAAACTTCCGCGCGCAATCGCCGCGGTTTGGCATGGATGCTCATGCTGCTCGGGAGTGTCCTGACGACGAACGTGCTCGCCCAGAACACCCTGCAGGACATCACCTATGCGCCGCTCGCCGGCGACAAGGTGCAGATCACCCTGCAATTCGCCGCGCCGGTGGCCGAGCCGCAGATCTTCACGACGCAAAATCCGGCGCGCATCGCCATCGACGTGCCCGACACGCACAATGCGGTGAGCAAGCGTCGCATCGACATCAATACCGGCGCCACGCAATCGGTCAGCGCGGTGGAAGCCGCGGGCCGCACGCGCGTCGTCGTCGACCTGTTCCACAACGCCGGCTACGACACGCGCAAGGAAGGCAACAATTTCATCCTGACCGTGAACAACACGATGTCCGGCGGCGCGGCTTCTGCGACCGCGGCGGCGGTGGCCGCCACCGACCAGACCAAGGCGGCCGTGGCCAATGGCATGGAAATCACGAATGTCGATTTCCGTCGTGGCCAGCATGGCGAAGGCCGCGTCATCGTCACGTTCAGCGGGCAGGGCGCGGGCGTCGACCTGCAGCGCATCGGCGACAAGATCGATGTGAACATGTACAACGTGAAGCTGCCGGCGCAGCTCGCACAGAAACTCGATGTGCTCGATTTCGCAACGCCGGTGAAATCCATCGAAACGCGGCGCAAGGGTGGCGGCGTGGAAATGGAAATCACTGCCGGTGGCGCGTTCGACCAGCTCGCCTACCAGTCGGGTGACGAATACATCGTTGAAATCTCGCCGAAGAAGGAAGAGGCGAAGAAGGATCCCAACGCGCCGCCCGTCTACAGCGGCAATCGGGTGACGTTCAACTTCCAGGACATCCCGACGCGCTCGGTGTTGCAATTGATCGCCGACGTTTCGGACCTGAACATCGTGGTGTCCGATTCGGTGGCCGGCAACGTGACCTTGCGCTTGATCAACGTGCCGTGGGACCAGGCGCTGGATCTCGTGCTGCAGGCCAAGGGCCTGGACAAGCGCCGCAATGGCAACGTGATCTGGATTGCGCCGCAGCAGGAAATCGCCACGCGCGAACAAGCCTTGGCCGAAGCCAAGCAGAAGCTGCAGGACGTTGAGCAGACGGTGACCGTCTACATCCCCATCAGCTACGGCAAGGCGCAGAACATCGCCGATTTGTTGACCCAGAAGTCCAAGCAATCGACAGGCGCCGGTGGCGGCGGTCAGGCTCAGAACAACGGTGGTTTCCTGTCCGTGCGCGGACGCGTCAGCTACGACGACCGCACCAACACCCTGCTGGTCGTCGACACGCCGTCCAAGGTCGAGGAAATCCGCAAGCTTGTCGCACAGCTCGACAAGCCTGTGCAACAGGTACTGATCGAATCGCGCGTCGTGGTTGCCACCGACAACTTCGCCCGCGAGCTCGGTGCCAAGTTCGGCATCAGCGGCGGCTACCAGACCGGCAACACCATCGTTTCCACGTCGGGATCGCTGGCGGCGGCCGACCAGATGTCGAATATCGCTCTCGCCAATCGCGTCGCCGGGTTCGGCGGGTTGCCCATTTCGGCACCCGGTCCGACCGGAAGCGGAATTCAGGTGCCTGGCATCGGTAATCGTCTGAACGTGAATCTGCCGGCTTCCAGCCCATCGGGCAGCTTCGGATTGGCAGTGCTGGGCGCCGACTACCTGCTCGATCTCGAACTCTCCGCGGCGCAGACCGAAGGCCGCAGCGAGTTGATTTCCAGTCCCCGTGTGATCACGGCCAACCAGCAGGAAGCCGACATCAAGCAGGGCCAGGAAATCGGCTATGTCACCTTTACCGGCGGTACGGCTGGCGGTGGTGCGTCCACGGCAACCGTGCAATTCAAGGAAGCAGTGCTCGAGTTGAAGGTCACTCCGACGATCACGGCCGACAACCGCGTGTATCTCACGCTCGACGTCAAGAAAGACGCCATCAACTCGCTGGTGCCGAATCCCGGCGGCGGATTCGTGCCGCAGTTGGACAAGCGTGAAATCACGACTTCCGTACTGGTGGACAACGGCCAGACCGTGGTGCTCGGTGGCGTGTACGAGTTCGACAAATCCACGGACATCACCAAGGTCCCGTTCCTCGGCGACATCCCAGGCCTTGGCGCACTCTTCCGTGATACCAAGAAGAACAATAGCAAGGCGGAGTTGCTGATCTTCGTGACCCCACGCATCCTCAATGAAAGCCTGAAATGACCGACGCATACGACACGAATGGCAACCTCAACCGTTGCCGGAGAGATGAACCGATGAAATCGCGAGCCCGGAGATTCGACATGAAAGCCCTGCGCAACCTCTTCGTTCTGTTGCTCGCAAGTATCGCCTTGGCGAGTTGTGGCGGCGGTGGCGGTGGCAGCAACTCCGCATTCGGCGGTGGCCCAGCCTTGACTGTTTCTGTCAGCGCTTCGCCGACATCGATCACCACCAACTCGTTCACGACGCTGACGGTGACCGTGAAGAATCCGGATGGTTCGCTGGCAGTCAATGGTGCCGAAGTACAGGCCACGCTCAACCCATCCACGATCGGTTCACTAAGCGCGGGTTCGTCGTCGGGATCCACGGTCAGTACCGCGTTGAGCGGTGGTACCGCCAGCTTCATTTTCAATAGCTCCAACAAGACCGGAACCGCACAAATTACCGCTTCAGTCACAGTCACCACATCCGGCAGCAGCTCCGGAAAATTTAGCTATACCGGCTCGGTGAGCGTCAACGTGACACCGGGCAACAGTCAGGATCCACGCCTGCAGTTGAGCCCGACTGCCGTGTCACTGCCGTTGAATCCCTATGCCGCCTATGCGCAAACGTATCCGTTCCCGAGCAACTACATCGGCTCGCCCTGGATTTCGGAAGTCACGGTGACCTGGCGCCATGCCAACGGGCAACTGGTTGCGGGCACCTCTCCGGTCAACGTTTCCATCGATCCGGTTTCCATTGCCAGTTTCTCCACGCTGGACGATCCCAGCACGCCATGGACGGGCGCAACCAAGACCCCGCCGACCTACGAGGGCAATGAATTCCTGACCCTGATCGGCAGCGGCCCGGTCAATGTCACCGGCGGCAATGGCGTGGTCTTCGTGCACGCCAATGACACCCCGGGAACCGCCGTGCTCAGCGTCGTCGCGATCGATCCGGACAGCGGGCAGACGATCACCTCGCAGCTGCCGATCACGATTGCCGGCGCTTCGTCGAACCTTCCGGCTTCGGTGGCGGCATCCAGCGATGGCGGTGCCTATGTTTCGAGTTCCGGTGGTCCGCAAAGCGCATTGGTGCGCGCGGTCGTCACCGATGGCAACAATGCCTTCGTGCCGGATCCGAGCGGCTTCGACAACGTCGAGTTCACCATTACCGGCCCTTCCGGCACCGATGCGACCCTGTCCGGCATCAATGCCGCCGGTAAAGCGATCAGCAAGGCCACTACCGTCGATACGGTTACCCACAACGGCATTGCCTCGGTTACGGTCAATGCCGGCAACATGCAAGGCGCCGTGCAGATCAAGGCGACGGCCGACCGCGGCGACGGCAACGTCGACAACGGCATCCAGGATCCGGTCAGCTCCACCACGACGGTCGTGATTTCCGACGGCAAGCTGTATCGCCTCACGATCACCGCGCCCGACGCGAGCGGAGTTGCGGCGACCGGTACATCTTCCAGCGCCACGTCCGCTGACAATGGCGCGACGTACAGCCTGCCGGTGACGGTATCCGGCGTCGATCGCATGCAGAATCCGGCCCTGCCGGGGACGGTGATCGGCTTCGGTGGCGTGGACACGCCGCAAATCGCCAAGGCCAGTTCCGCACCCCAAAGCTGGTTCCTCAATGCCGGCAATACCGGTGATCCGCAGGAAGGTGGCAACTTGTTCAGCGCCACCAATGGCGCTTTCACCACCGCCGGTGGTGGATCGGGTCCGGGGGACACGCTGCTGGTCTTTGGCAAGCAGGTCACCAGCCCCAACAACAATGACGATCTGGAAATGGCGCGCGTCGTGCAGAGCGTGGCGAACGCGACGAGCCTGAACGTCACCGCACCGTTCAACCGCAACGATACGGTCACCGGTTCGATCGTCAACAGCGGACCGGTATTGCCCTATGTCATCGGTCGCGCAGCCTACGGCAGCATTGACTCGCCTGCGATCGTAGGCAGCGCCGGCAGCGCGAGCACGACCTTGCACTATCCATCGTCGGCGATCGGCAAGGCCATTGCGGTCTGGGCGCAGGGCACCAGCACGGATTCCGTGACCGGTGGCGCCTACACCGTGGCGGACATCGCAACCATGGTCTATCCGGGCTCGGGTCCGGGAACCCTGACCGCGAGCCCCGATCCCTTGCTGGGCGATGCGACGGTGCCGGTGACGGTCTGCTATTCGGATACCAACAACCAGCCGATCCCGAATTTCACGCTGAGCTTCCTGTTTTCCCTGCCTGCGGGCGCCAGCGGCAGCGTGAATGGCGTCGCGACCAGCGGAAACGTGAACCAGGTGACAGGCAGCAATGGTTGCGTAACCGTGACGGTGGTTACGTCCGGATTGCCGGCGACCACGGGCACGGGTGGCCCGACCCTGACCTTCACCGCGGGCCCGGCTGCGACGAGCGGAACGTCGACGTCCCCGAGCGTTGTCTTGAATTTCGTTGTCAACATCGCTGCGATGCAGGTTTCACCGTGCAGCATCAAGGGCGATGCGACCACCGGCAACTACACCGGCACCGTGACTGCCACGATCCTGAGCAGCAGTGGCAGTGGCGTTTCGGGCCAGCCGATCGCGGCGACGTGTTCGGTTGCTTCCGGAACAGTGGCCATCTCGCCCACGTCAGGAACGACCGGTTCGAACGGCGGCGCGCCATTCACGGTTACCTTGACCGGTGTGATTCCACCTGCTGCCGGTAGTTGCCTGTTCACCGGGCCGGACAATCTTCAAGCCAAACTGGTCATCAACGGCACCTGCAACAACAGCGGTTTCAGTCCGCCGGGGCCGTGATCCAACACGGACTAAGTTTTCAAGGGCCGCCTCGCGCGGCCCTTTTTTTGGGTTCTTCACGGCTTTCCGGGAAACGCAGCGCGAATCTTGAGGAAGAAGTAGGCATCGTCGCGGAAGCCATAGGCCATGCGTTTGATGACTTTGATCTTGTTGTTGATGCCTTCAATGAGGTTGGTGCCGAGCGGATATCGGCAATGGGCGAGGATGCCGGGCAGATAGGGTTTGAGGTTGGCAGCGAAGCGTTTGAGCGGCTCGATGCGGCTGCGCCTGGCCTTGGCGTACCAACTGCGCCAGGCGCGTTCGGCATCGCCGGGATGGCGATAGGACCACAAATCCTTAAGGGCGTCGCGCAACACGTGCACGACGAATAAGGCCCGGTTAGCAGCCAGCAGTTCCTTGAGCTGGATGTCCTGCTCGGGAGCCAGGGAGTTCCGATTTTTCAGCAGCAGCCAGCGTGCGCCCTTGACGACGCGCCGCGCCGGCTTGTCGGCACGCAGTTCATTGGCACGATCCACACGGACACGATCGATGACCTCGCGGCCGTACTTGGCTACCACGTGGAACAGGTCGAAGACGATATCGGCTTGTGGGCAATGGCGTTTGACTTCCAATTCGTAGCCCGCGTTCATGTCCATGACGGCCGCGCGAAGCTGCTGGCAACGCGCAGGGCCAAGCAGCTCGAAGAATGGACGAACATCCTCGCGACCGCGGCCACGGCCGACCCATAGCACGCGCTTGCGCGTGGGCTCGACAATGACCGTGGCGTAGCGGTGACCTTTCTGGATCGCGAATTCGTCCAGACCGATCACCTGCAGTCCCTCCAGATCGACCGGCCCCAATGTGCGCTCCAGATAGAGCCGATCCAGTTCCTTGACTGTGCTCCAGTGCAAGTGGAAAAACCGCGCGACATGCAGAATCGAAGCGACTTGGCACAGCCGCGCCACCGAATCGGCCAAACGTCGGGTAACCCGCGCGTACGGCTCCAGCCACGTCAACCGTTCCAGCTTCGGGCCGCACCGCGGGCACGCCACCCGGATGCGCGGCACGACCAGTTCGACGATATGCTCAAAAACCGGCAGGTCGCGGACCCGCCGCTCCTGGACGTCGTGGACTGCTTGCGTCCGCTCTCCGCAACCCCCGCAGCACCGCCATCGACCTTGGATCGGCGACAGTTGGATCACACACCACGACTGCGTTCCACGTTGTTCAACGCTGTCTCGCTCAACCACATACCCTTCCCAGCCGCCCAGCCGGGACATAGGATGCTCATGGGCCACGGTCGCCCTCCTGCTTGATGCCTAGACAACACCAAGCTAGCAGCGGCGACCGTGCGTCCGCTATTTACCCGCAGATCCGTGAAGAACCGTTTTTTTGCCTTCTCTCAACGCGTCTTGGTGTGATGCGCCTCGAGCACGGTCCTGGGCGGCGCGAAACTGTCGGTGCGCGCCACGCTCCAGAACACCTTGAAGACGGCGTGGTCAGGCAATTTGCCACCCAGCAATTCGCCGGGTTTGACGAAGTGATACAGCGCCGAGAGCGAACGCACTTCCGTGGAGGTGACGCGACGGATGATGTGTTCGGGTCCCAGCTCGTTCGGATGTTGCAGGCCCGAGGCCGCGATCAGCTCCTTCAGCGCCTTGAGCGTATTGTCGTGGAACATCATCACGCGCTGCGCCTTGTCCGGCACGTCGAGTTTCTTCCAGCGCGAGGGATCTTGCGTCGCGATACCCGTCGGGCAACGATCGGTGTGGCACTGCCGCGACTGGATGCAGCCGAGCGCAAACATGAACCCGCGCGCGGCGTTGCACCAGTCCGCGCCGAGGCTGAGCGTACGCGCGAGATCAAAGCCAGTGATGATCTTGCCGCTCGCGCCCAGGCGCACCTTGTCGCGCAGATTCAAACCGACGAGCGTGTTGTGCACCAGCAACAGCGCTTCGCGCAGCGGCGCGCCGACGTGATCGGTGAATTCCAGCGGCGCGGCGCCGGTACCGCCTTCGCCGCCATCGACGACGATGAAATCCGGCAGGATGCCGGATTCATGCATCGCCTTGGCAATGCCGAACCATTCCCACGGATGGCCGAGTGCGAGCTTGAAGCCGGTCGGCTTGCCGCCGGATTTTTCGCGCAGGCGCGCGACGAATTGCAGCAAGCCCAATGGCGTGGAAAACGCACTGTGCGCGGCGGGAGAAACACAATCCTGGCCCATCGGCACGCCGCGCGCCTCGGCGATCTCCGCGCTCACCTTTGCGGCCGGCAGCACGCCGCCGTGGCCGGGCTTGGCGCCTTGCGAGAGTTTCACCTCGATCATCTTCACCTGGGGCGAGTTCGCGTTCTCGATGAAGCGTTCCTCGCTGAACGTGCCGTCCGGATTGCGGCAGCCGAAGTAGCCGGAGCCGATTTCCCAGCAGATGTCGCCGCCCATCTCGCGGTGGTAGCGCGACAGCGAACCCTCGCCGGTGTCGTGGTAGAAGCCGCCGCGACGCGCGCCTTCGTTGAGCGCGCGAATCGCATTCGCCGACAGCGAACCGAAGCTCATCGCCGAGATGTTGAACACGCTGGCCGAATACGGCTGCTGGCATTCCGGCCCGCCGATGGTGATGCGAAAGTCGTGTCCGTCGATCTTCGCCGGGCTCAGTGAATGGTTGATCCATTCGTACTGCGTCGCGTACAAGTCCAGTTCGCTGCCGAACGGACGCTTGTCCTCGACGTTCTTGGCGCGTTGGTACACCAACGAACGCTCGATGTGCGAGAACGGCACGTGATCGGTGTCGGATTCGACCACGTACTGGCGCAGCATCGGCCGGAAGAATTCGAAAAACGTGCGGATGTGCGCGGTGATCGGGAAATTGCGCCGCAGCGTGCTCTTGCGCTGGAGCATGTCGGCGATGCCGACCAGACTGAGCGCGCCACCGATGCCGGCGAGCCAGTGCCACGCCAGGCCCTCGTGCCACAACGCCAGCGACAGCACGCACACCAGAACGCACAACACGAACGCAAAATAGCGTTGCGGCAGCATGAGGATTCTCCCGTTCCCGATCGCACGAGGATAGCGCGACCCGTTTACACTTACACCCATGCCCAAGCCGCCGCCAACGTCCCGCCGCCCACCGCCGCCACGCAAGCCACCCGTGCGGCAGGCGGCGCCCAGGCGCCCGCAATCACCGCAAGCACCGGTGCGCGGACGCATCGATTGGCCGCGCGTGCGCGAACGCCTGACGCAATACGCGAGGCTTGCACGCATGGATCGTCCGGTCGGCGCATTGCTCTTGCTGTGGCCCACGTGGTGGGCGCTGTGGCTGGCGACCGGCGATTTTCCGTCGATCAAACTGCTCATCATCTTCACGCTTGGCGTGTGGCTGATGCGTTCGGCCGGGTGCGTGGTCAACGATTTCGCCGATCGCCGCTTCGATCCGCAGGTCAAGCGCACGCGCGAACGCCCGCTCGCCGCCGGCGCGGTTGCGCCACGCGAAGCGGCGCTGGTGTTCTTCGTCCTGATCGCGCTTGCATTCCTGCTCGTGCTTTTCACCAATAGGCTTGCGATCGAACTGTCATTCGTCGGCGCCTTCCTTGCCGTGACCTATCCGTTCATGAAGCGCTACACCTACCTGCCGCAGGTGTACCTCGGACTTGCCTTCGGCTGGTCGATCCCGATGGCGTTCGCCGCCGTCGCCGGCAATTGGGATGCGTTTGAAAAATCCCTGCCGCTGTGCGGCCTGCTGCTGCTCGCCAATATCCTGTTCGCCACGATCTACGACACGCAATATGCGATGGTCGATCGCGATGACGATGTCCGCATCGGCGTGAAGTCAACCGCTATCCTGTTCGGCGATGCGGACCTGCCGATCCTGGGCATCCTCATGGTTACGTTCCTCGGCACCATGGCGCTGGTCGCGCAACGCGGTCATCTGCATTGGATCTATTTCATCGGTGTCGGCATCGCCGCGGTGCTGTTCGCATGGCAACTGTGGATCACGCGTCGGCGCGAACGCGAAGCCTGCTTTGCCGCCTTTCGCAGCAACAACTGGGTGGGCCTGGCGTTGTGGCTGGGGATGATGTTGGCATACGCGCTGAAGTAGGTCAGCGCCGCTTCGGCGCACGCGCCAGCGCCCACACATCCACGCGTTCCACGCCTGCGCGCAGCAGCGTCAGCGCGCATTCGCGCAAGGTCGTGCCGGTGGTCATCACGTCGTCGAACACGGCAACGTGCGCGGGTAGCGTGGCATTCGACGCAACCGCAAATGCGCCACGCAGGTTGCGATGGCGCGCATCGGCATCGAGTTCGGATTGCGCTGCCGTCGCACGCGTGCGCACAAGCGCATCGCTGCACAACGGGATGTTCAGCGCGCGCGCCAACGGCTTGGCCAGTTCCAGCGCCTGGTTGTAGCCGCGCTCGCGCAGGCGCGTGTCATGCAAGGGTACCGGGATCAGCGCCTGCGGCAACGCTGGCGGCGCTTCGCGCATCACATCAAGCATCAACTCCGACAGGATGCGCCCGGCGGCGAGACTGCGCCCGAACTTGAAGCGCGTCTCCAGATGATCCAGCGGACTCGCGTACACCAAGGGCACGAACGCCGATGCAAATGGCGGCAGCTGTTGCAGGCACTCGCCGCACAGTGGTGCGGGCGCATCCAGCGGCAAGGCGCAACGCGGGCAGCACACGCGATTGCGCATCAGGTCCGCCGCGCAGCCGGCACACAGATCGCGACCGGAATCGCTGGGCAGGCCGCACAACAGGCAGTGCGGCGGCAGTACGGCGAATTGCAGGCGTTGCCAGCCGTCAACCAATATCGGTTTGATCAAGTTGACAGGCACGGATACCGAATCCAAACTTGCGCTCGAGACTGCTGCCGAGTTTGCCATGATCCGCCACGATTATTCGCGCGCCGACGTACAGGCGCTTTTCGATCTGCCGTTCAACGATTTGCTCGATCGCGCGCATGCCGTGCACGCCGCGCACCATGATCCGAATGCGGTGCAGGTTTCGACCCTGCTTTCGATCAAGACCGGCGGCTGCCCGGAAGATTGTGCGTACTGCCCGCAGGCGGCGCGCTACCACACCGGCGTCGAGGCGGAAAAACTGATGAGCCTCGACGCCGTGCTCGACAAGGCCAGGCAAGCCAAGGCCGCCGGCGCGACGCGCTTCTGCATGGGCGCGGCGTGGCGCAGCCCGAAGGATCGCGACGTGGAAAAAGTCGCGGGCATGATCCGCGAGGTCAAGGCGCTGGGCATGGAAACCTGCGCCACACTCGGCATGTTGACGCAGGATCAGGCGCATCGTTTCAAGGCAGCGGGCCTGGATTACTACAACCACAACCTCGACACCGCGCCGGAGTTTTACGGCGAGATCATCCACACGCGCGAATACCAGGATCGCCTCGACACCCTTGGCTGTGTGCGCGATGCGGGCCTGAAAACCTGCTGCGGCGGCATCGTCGGCATGGGCGAATCACGCGCGCAACGCGCTGGATTGCTGCAAACCCTGGCGAACCTGCCCGAGCATCCGCAGTCCGTGCCGATCAATCGCCTGGTGCAGGTCGAAGGCACGCCGCTCAACGGCACGGCGCCGCTGGATCCGTTCGAGTTCGTGCGCACGATCGCCGTGGCCCGCATCCTGATGCCGGCGTCGATGGTGCGGCTGTCTGCCGGTCGCGCGGAAATGAGCGATGAATTGCAGGCGCTGTGCTTCTTCGCCGGCGCGAATTCGATCTTCTACGGCGAGAAACTGCTCACCACCGGCAATCCCGACACCGAACGCGACCAGGCGTTGTTTGCACGTCTGGGACTCGTGCCGATGCAAGTCGAAATCGAATCCGGCACGGTGCACGCGGATATCGTCGAAGACTGCCGCGCCAATGAAGCCGCATGAGTCCCCTCTCCCCCAAGCTCGCTTGGGGAAGAGGGCAGGGTGAGGGAAGGCGTTTGCATCCCAAGCAACGCTACACAAACATGTCGTGCCCCCCCCTCACCCCAACCCTCTCCCCCGACGTTGTCGGGGGAGAGGGAGTAAATCGCCCTGATCTCATCCATCGTCTCGCCGCCGCGCAGGCGCAACGCGCGCGCGATGGCCTGCTGCGGCAACTGCGCAGCGTGGCTGCGGTCGATGGTGCGCATTTCGTCGTCGGCGGTCGCCGTCTGCTCAATTTCGCCGGCAACGACTACCTGGGCTTGTCGCAACATCCGCGGGTGCGCGAAGCACTGATCGATGCAGCGCGTCGCGACGGCGTCGGCGCAACCGCGGCGCACTTGCTCGGCGGGCATCGTGACGAACATGCCCGACTGGAAGAAATGCTCGCACAGTGGACGGGGCGCGAGCGTGCCTTGCTGTTTTCCACCGGCTACATGGCCAACCTTGGCGCGCTGCAAGCACTGCTGGGCGCGGACGATGTCTGCGTGCAGGACAAGCTCAACCACGCCAGCCTCATCGATGCCGCACGCTTGTGCGGCGCGACGCTCAAACGCTACACGCACGCCGATGTCGATTCCGCGGCGCGCCAGCTCGACAGTCGGGCAGATGATGCAGCGCTCGTTGCCAGCGACGGCGTGTTCAGCATGGACGGCGACATCGCGCCGCTGCACGAACTCGCCGCGCTGTGCCAGCGCGAACACGCCACCTTGATGATCGACGATGCACACGGCCTGGGCGTGCTGGGGCCCGATGGCGCCGGCAGCGTCGCCGAGGCCGGACTGAATCCGAACGACGTGCCGATTCTGATGGCCACGCTCGGCAAGGCCGTGGGTTGTTCCGGTGCGTTCGTCGCCGGCAGCGCGGCATTGATCGATGGCCTTATGCAGTTCGCGCGCAGCTTTGTCTACACCACGGCGATGCCACCGGCACTGGCGGCGGCGGCATGCGTCGCGGTCGATCTGGCGCGGCATGACGACTCGCCACGGATGCGCCTGCATGCGCGCATCGCGCAGTTTCGCGAGGGCGCGGCGGCGAAGAAATTGGCGCTGTTGCCCTCGCGCACGGCGATCCAGCCGCTGCTGGTGGGCGACAGCGCGCGCGCCATGCGCATTTCGCAACATATGGACAATGCGGGTTTTTATACACCGGCGATCCGCGCACCGACGGTGCCCGCCGGCAAGGCACGCCTGCGCATCACGCTGTCTGCATTGCACGACGACGCCGATGTCGACCGCCTGCTCGATGCGCTCACGCTCGCGTTTGCGGAGCGCGCATGATGCACATCGAAACGATGGGCGAGGGCCCGGATCTGGTGCTGCTGCACGGCTGGGCGATGCACGGCGGCATCTTCGCGCCACTCACGCGTGCGTTGCGCGAACGTTTCCGCCTGCACGTGGTCGATCTTCCGGGCCATGGATTCAGCCGCGATGACGACCTCACCCTCGATCCACAAACCTGTGCGAATGCCCTCCTCGCAACGCTGCCCCGCGCCATCTGGATCGGCTGGTCGTTCGGCGGACTCGTCGCCTTGAATGCCGCCTTGGCGCAGCCCGATGCGGTGCGTGGGCTGGCGATGATCGCCACGTCGCCGCGTTTCGTCGCCGCCCCCGATTGGCCACATGCGGTGCCGATCGAGGTCTTCACGCAATTCGATACGGGTTTGCGCGGCGACTACCGTGCCACCATCGAGCGTTTCCTTGCGCTCGAAGCGATGGGTTCGGATCATGCGCGCGCCGAGTTGCGCGAGTTGCAGGCGCAGGTGTTTGCGCGCGGCGAACCCGCCCTGGCGGCGCTCGAACAAGGCCTGCACATTCTGGAAACCGCCGATCTGCGCGCGCGCATCGCCGAGTTGGACGTGCCCAACCTGTGGATCGGCGGACGCCGCGATCGACTCGTGCCCGCCGCCGCCATGCGCTGGGCGGCGCAACGCAATCCGCATGGGCGCTTCGTGGAAATCTCCTCGGGGCACGCGCCCTTCGTTTCGCATGCCGCGGACGTTGCCAGCGCCATCGTCGAATTTTCCGGAACAATCCCCGTATGAGTCCGTTCGATATCCGCCAGATCCGCCGCGCGTTCGGCCGGGCGGCGAAGACCTACACGCGCAATGCCGCGCTACAGCGCGATATCGAGGCGCGATTGCTCGAACGCCTCGAATACTATTCCGGCAAACCCGCACGCGTGCTCGATGTCGGCTGCGGTCCCGGCCATGGCAGCACGGCGCTGCGCAAGCGCCTGCGCTCGGCACAGGTGATCGCACTGGATATCGCCCTGCCGATGCTGCAACGGGTGCGCCCGGGCTGGCGGCGGCCACTGTCGCGCGTGTGCGCGGACGCGCGCGCGCTGCCCTTGCCCGACGCCAGCGTCGATGTGCTGTTTTCGAACCTGTGCATCCAGTGGATCGACGACCTGCCCGGCCTGTTTGCCGAATTCCGCCGCGTCCTGCGACCCGGCGGCTACCTTGCGTTTTCCACCTTCGGGCCGGATACGCTGCACGAGTTGCGCTGCGCGTGGGCGGCAGCGGATTCGGCGCCCCACGTCAGCGCCTTCGCACACATCGGCATGGTCGGCGACGCGCTGATCGCGGCGGGCTTTCGCGATCCGGTGCTCGACACCGAGCATTTCGTGCAGCGCCATGCGGTCGCCGCCGACCTGATGCGCGAACTCAAGGCGCTGGGCGCGACCAATGCCGACGCGCAACGCGCGCGCGGGCTCACCGGCAAGGCGCGTTTCCGGCGCGCGCTGGATGCCTACGAAGGCTTTCGCCGTGATGGCAAGCTGCCAGCCACGTACGAGGTCATCTGCGCACATGCCTTTGCCCCGGATGCCGGCCAACCGCGGCGCGAAGCCGGCGCCGAAATCGCGACGTTTTCGGTCGATGCGCTGCGCGGGTCGCGCAGGCAATCGGCAAATGGTCCTGGCTAGGGGCAGCTCAGCCCAGCCGGCGTCGTCAATCGCGAAATCGGAATCGAGCCACTGGTATAGGCGCTGTCCGCCGCCGGCATCGGCTGCCAACTCACCTGACCGTTGTTGCAGTCCGCGAAGTTGAAAATAATCGTGCCCCACGCTTGATTCTGGAGCTCGCCCGCATTGAAATTGGGCGGGAAACGGCCACCGGGTCCGGCCGGATAAAACGCCTGGAGTACGGCCGCATTGCCGGTGATCGGACCGGTGGCGACGAGCCAGACTTGCCCGCCATTCGGCGCAAACACGAACCAGTCCGCCAGCAGAAAATTGCCGGGAAGCACCTCCAGGCTGAAGCCATGGCCACTCTGGCTCGGGTCATACCAGTTGCCGGTAAATCCCGGCGTGATCGCGCTCACCGTCGCGCTTGCGGATGCAACGACCAACTGCGCCGAGGTGCTCGATTGCAGCGTTGGCGCGCCTGACGACTGGCCCTGATAGATGTTCCAGGTCACGGCGTACGTTCCGGGGGTCAGGGCGCCGAGCACCGCCGTGAAATCGGACGCGGGTGGCGGCGGACTTGGAACCTCGGCGCAGTTGACGATGCCGCTGGGAAAAATGGAACTGAAGGTGAAAGAGCTGGCCGTACTCGCTGCCAGCATGGGTTGCGGTGCTTCACAATCGAATGGCTGGCTGAAGGCGACCACCACCGTTTCGCCAGCAAGCGGAGCGGATGGGGCGAAGGTCATGGATTGTGCTGCTGCCGATCCTGCGAAAAGCAGCAACGTGCAAAAAACACCGGGTTTGAAGTAGTTGCGCTGCATGGTGCCCTCCTCGATCGAACCCGAAGGCCCGTTGATCGGGCCGTTCAGTTCCGGGGACGCAATCGCGCGCCGTTTCGTCGCAAGAGCGCTTGGGCGGCTCACACCTGCCGATGCCGAAAGCAGCCCACCAGATGATCGTTCACCATCCCCGTCGCCTGCATGTGCGAGTAAATGATGGTCGATCCAACGAAGTTGAAGCCACGTTTTTGCATGTCGCGGCTGAGTTTGTCCGATAGCGGCGTGCGCGCGGGCACGTCGCCGCGTTCGCGCCAGCGATTGCGGATCGGCTTGCCGGCCACGAACGACCAGAAATAGGCATCGAGGCAGCCGAACTCATCGATGACTTGCAACGCTGCGCGCGCGTTGTTGCGTGCCGAATGGACTTTCAGGCGATTGCGGATGATGGCGGGGTTCGTCAGCAACTTGTCGAGTGCGGCATCGGTCATGCGCGCCACGCGCGCGATGTCGAAGCCGTGGAATGCTCGCCGATACGCCTGCCGCTTGTTCAGCACCGTGCTCCAGCTCAAACCGGCCTGCGCGCCTTCGAGCACCAGGAACTCGAACAGGCGCGTGTCGTCGTGCAGCGGCACGCCCCATTCGCTGTCGTGGTAGGCGCGCATGACGGCATCCTCGCCAGCGGCCCAGGGACAACGCACGCGTTCGTTAGGCATGATCGGCAAGCCCGGATCGGCAAGCGCGTATCATACGCGGCCCGTATCCATCGACGCTGCAATGACCGACACCTCCGCCCGGCGCAGCGCCCTGCTCGCGCTGATCATCCTGAGCCTGATCTGGGGCTTCAACTGGATCGTGATGAAGGCCGTGCTGGTGGATGTCGGCGCCATGACCTTCTCGGCGATGCGTTACGTCTTCGGCACGGCGGTGCTGTTCGCCGTGCTCGCACTGCGCGGCGAAAGTCTGGCGCCGACGCCATGGCGCGACACGCTTGTCATCGGTGTGTCGCAGACCACGGCCTTCCAGGCATTGGTGCAACTTGCGCTCATCGCCGGCGGCGCCGGCAAGACCGCCTTGATCGCCTACACGATGCCGTTCTGGGTGATCCCCATGGCCTGGTTCGCGCTTGGCGACAAGCCCACCGTGCGCCAATGGTTTTGCGTCGTCATCGCCGCCGCCGGCCTGGTGCTCGTGCTCGAACCATGGAATACGCACGTGGGCCTGGCCAGCGCCTTGCTGGCCCTGCTTGGCGGCGTGGCCTGGGCCATCGGCACGGTCGCAAGCAAGCGCTTGTTCCTTGCCACGTCGGTGTCGGCGCTGCGCCTGACCGCGTGGCAGATGCTGTACGGCACGGTATTGCTCGTTGCGATCGCGTTCATGGTGCACGAACGCGCGACGGTGTGGTCGCCGCGCCTGATCGGCGCACTGGTCTACAACGGCGTGTTGTCGTCCGGGCTGGGCTGGGCGATGTGGGCGTTCGTGGTGCAGCGGCTGCCGACGAACGTGGCCGGCCTGGCGAGCCTAGCCACGCCGCTCATCAGTGTCGGCTTTGCCTGGGTGCTGCTCGGCGAGCGACCAGACGCTTTCGAGAGCCTCGGCATCGCGATCATCGCCTTGGCGCTGTATGGCGTGCTGCGCCCGCGCGGATCGCGCTAGCCGCGTTCGATCTGCACCTGGCGTTCATGCCGGTTGTAGCACGGCGTGACGCGCGCGATCCTGCCCTGGTGGATGGCGAAGAATGCACCGGCGGTGAGCACATAGCGCTGGCCTTTCGCGGCGGGTTGCCCGGGCACGCTGTCCTGGTAGACGCCGTGCACGCTGAATTCCGCGGCCGCGCGCGTGCCGTCGTCCACGCTCATGACCACGATGTCGCGCAGTTCCTCGCGGTAGGTGCGGCGGTATTGCTCGACCCATTGGCGGAAAGCCGCCTTGCCGGTCTCGCGCGCGCCCTGGTTGACGTCATGGACGACGTCGTCGGCGAGGCATTCGAGCATGCCGTCGAAATCGCCGCGGCTGACCGCGGTACAAAAACGCAGGATCAGTGCGTTGGAACGATCCGCGGCACGCGCACCATCGATGATCACGTTCTTTCCCCGATCAGGCCCGCTGGCAGTGTACTCCGCCTGCCGCGCGTCGGGCAGGCGGCGACGATCAGGACAACCAGGGCAGGCGATCCAGATCGACATTGCCGCCGCTGACGATCGCGCCGACGCGCAAACCGGCAAAGCGTTCGCGATGGCGCAGGATCGCCGCCAGCACCACCGCCGACGAGGGTTCGATCACGATCTTCATGCGCTCGAAAATCAGGCGCATCGCAGCAATCGTCTGCGCATCGCTCACCGGCAGTACCTCGATGGCGTATTCGCGCATCAGATCGAAATTGATCTGCCCGAACGTCGCACGCAGGCCATCGCAGATCGTGTCCGGCACGATGTCGGTGACGCGTTCACCGCGACGCAGCGACGCGTACGCGTCCGCCGCGCCCTCGGGTTCGGCAGCAAAAATCCGGGTTTGTGGAAAAATCCCTTTTGCCGCAATCGTGCTGCCGCAGACCAGTCCGCCGCCGCCGACCGGCGCGATCACGGCGTCGAGTTCGCCAGCCTCGCGCAGCAATTCCAGCGTGGCCGTGCCCTGCCCGGCGATGACATTGGAATCGGTGAATGGATGCACCAGGGTCGCGCCGGTTTCGCGCGCCACGCGCGCGGCGGCCTCGTCGCGCGCGGCGAGTGTTGGCGCGCACACATGCAAGGTCGCGCCATACGTGCGGATCGCTGCAACCTTGGCCGCGACTGCGCCTTCCGGTACCACGACATGCGCGGCGATGCCGCGCGTGCGCGCTGCCAGCGCCAGGGCTGCGCCGTGATTGCCCGAGGAATGCGTGACCACGCCGCGGCGTGCGCTGTCGTCGGAAAGAGCCCACACCGCGTTGCAGGCGCCGCGGAACTTGAATGCGCCGGCACGCTGGAAGTTTTCGCACTTGAATGCAATCGTGCAGCCGGCCATCTCGTCCAGCGAGCGCGAACGCAGCACCGGCGTCACCTGCGCATGCGGCGCGATGCGCGCTGCAGCGGATTCGACATCGGCGAACGCGGGTTTCACGTCTCCGTTGCCGGCTGCGGCTTGAAGCCGCGCATGTGGCGCGTCGCGTATGCTGTCGTCAACAGCGCGACGAATACCAGCGCCGCGGCCAGCGCGAACGCCGCGCCCGGCAAGTTCCTGACCGGCGCATGATCGGAAATGAACAGCGCAAAAAGGTTGGCGAACAACGCCGGTCCGAAGATGCCGGCCAGGCTCTGCAGGCTGGTCAGCGCGCCCTGCAGGCGACCTTGCTCATGCGGATCGACCTGATGCGTGACCAGCGATTGCGCCGGCGGCCCAGCCAATCCGCCCAGGCACAGGAACGGAATGCTGGCGACGAAAATCCACGCGTCCGGTGCGAAACACATCACCAGGAAGCCGGTCGCGGAAAAGCACAGGCCGGTCATGATCATGCGCCGCTCGCCGAGCCTGGGCATCAGCCGCCGCACCAGGCCCGCCTGCACGATCGCCGTGCACAGTCCGACCAGGGCCAGGGTGTAGCCGACGATCTGCGGACCCCAGCCGTAGCGGAAGTCCGTGTACAACACGTACGTCGAATTGATCGAGAACTGCGCAAGCGCAAGCAGGAAAAACACCGCCGCCAGCGCAAACACCTGCGGATAGCGCCGCAGCAACAACAGCGAGCCGAGCGGATTGGCGTGGCGCCAGTCGATGCGCGCGCTGCGCCGCTCGGGCGGCAGGGATTCGGGCAACACGAAGTAGCCATAGCAGAAATTGAGCAGGGCCAGGAACGCCGCCGCCCAGAATGGCAGGCGGATCGAATAGTGGCCGAGGAAGCCGCCCAGGGCCGGGCCGATGATGAAACCGATGCCGAACGCCGCGCCCATCATGCCGAACGACGCAGCGCGCTTGTCGTGCGGCGTGATGTCGGCGATGTAGGCGTTGGCCGTGGAAAAGCTCGCCGCGCACATGCCCGACACCGCGCGGCCGATGAACAGCAGCGACAGCACCGGCGCCAGCGCCATGACGATGAAATCTATCCCCAAGCCGAAGCTCGAAATCAGGATCACCGTGCGCCGGCCGAAACGATCCGACAACGCGCCCTGAATCGGCGAACACACGAACTGCATCAGCATGAACAAGGTGCCGAACGCGCTCGTCCACACCGCCGCCTTCGCCACGCTGCCGCCAACGAGTTCGATGACCAGGTGCGGCAACACCGGGATGATGATGCCGAAGCTCAGGATGTCGATCAGCACCGTGACGAAGATGAAGGCCAGCGCGGCGCGGCGTATGTGCGCCGGATGTTGGACGGGATTTTCCACGGGTGTCCTTATTTGCCGGCGCTATCGATATCGATGAATCGGAGGAACTCCGCTCGTGTCCGCGCATCCTCGCGGAAACTGCCGAGCATCTGGCTGGTGACCAGCGACACGCCGCGTTTGTGCACGCCGCGCGTGGTCATGCATTGGTGCACGGCATCGACCACCACGCCGACGCCGCGCGGATGAAGTACTTCGCTGATGCAGGTGGCGATCTGCGCGGTCATTTTTTCCTGCACCTGGAAACGGTGCGCGAACGCATCGACCACGCGCGCGAGCTTGGAAATGCCGACGACCTTGCCATCCGGCACATAGCCGACATGGGCGCGGCCGATGATCGGCGCCATGTGGTGTTCGCAGAACGATTCGAACTGGATGTCGCGCAGCACGATCATCTCGTCGTAACCGGCGACCTCCTCGAACGTGCGGCGCAGGTAGTCCTGCGGATCTTCCCGATAACCCGCAAACCATTCCGCATAAGCGTCGACCACGCGCTTGGGCGTGTCGCGCAGCCCCTCGCGCGTGGGCTCGTCGCCGGCCCAGCGCAGCAGCGTGCGCACGGCATCCAGCGCCTGTTCGCGCGTGACCGCGGGCGAGGTCGGCGCCGTGGCCGCGCACATCGAAGGCTTGCCGGATTGGCTCATGATCGCGCTCGCGCTGGAAGGGCGCGACAGTTTAACGCGTCGGCGGGGCCGGCGCGCGCTTCAGTCATTCGCAGTGGCCACGCAATCGAAACTGTCTGCGAAGATGGTGTCGGCGCCGATGACATTGCCCACGTTCATCCACAAACGATGGACGTCGCAGGGGATGCGATCTGTTTGGGAGAACACGAGGAACACCGCGGCGATGCCGGTCGTGTGGTCGATCCACGGCGAGGTGCCGAATTTGCCGGTGCTCGACACCTGCACCGCATTGCCTTGCGCATCGACGCTGTCGCGCCATTCGCCGTAGCCGTAGCCGAAGTACGGCACGGGATCGGGCGAATAATAAATTGTCGCACCGTGCGTCTGGTCGAGTTGCATGTCGGCGAGGTCGGCGGCCGTCAGGTATTGCACGCCGTTCCACAGGCCTTGCTGCACCACCATCTGCACCACGTTGGCGTAGTCGCGCAGGGTCGAACGCACGCCGCCGGCGACATAGGGATTGTTCACGGCGATGTATGGCGGCTGCAGCGAGCTGGTGTCGAAATCGGTGTGGCTCATGCCCAGCGGCGTGGTCACCTCATCCTGGAAGATCTGGTCCCAGCTCTTGCCGGTGGCGATCTCGGCCATGCGTCCGCCGATCTGCATGGCGTTGCCGGTGTAGATGAAACCGGTGCCCGGCGCATACAACAAGGTCATGCCGAGGATTTGCGTCGCGCAGGTCGCCAGCGTGTAGTTCGTATGGTCGCCCAGGCACGCCGCATCGGCATTCGGGAATCCCGCGGTGTGGCTGAACATCTCACTCAGGGTGATGTTCAATTTGTCGGCGGGAGCGTCCGGAATGTACTTGCCGACCGTGTCGCTCCAGCTCATCTGGCCCTTTTCGACCAGGCGCTCGATCGCCAGCGCGGACAGCCACTTGCTCGCCGAAGCGATCGGTATGCGCGTGGCCGAGGTGTACGTGCCGAAATATTGCTCGTCGATCACGCTGCCGTTCTGGATCACCATCAGCGAAGCGCCACCCAGGTTCTCGCGCGCAAGCAGGGCATTGATCTGCTGAGTGACCGGGGCGAAATCGTATGTCTGTGCCACGCACAGCGGCGCGGCGGCTAACAGGGCGAGCGGCAATAGCAGGCGCATTGTCTTCGCTCACGTCGGGATGAAGACCGTGATAACGCGCGCGGCGGAAATTCGTTGACGCGCTATTCGACCCGGCAAAACGCGGCCTTCAGATACCGCGACTCGGGCACGTGCGCCAGCCACGGATGATCCGGGCCCGCGCCGGACACTTTGATGACTTGTACGGTGCGGTTGGCATAGAACGCCGCGCGGCGCAGCATGTCGAGAAATTGCTCCTCGCTCACCAAGCCCGTGCACGAACAGGTCAGGAACATGCCGCCGGGCTTGACCGCGCCGAGCGCGAGTTTGTTCATGTCCAGGTATTTCTTCAGCGCCGGAATCACCTGCTCGCGGTCGCGCGTCATCTTGGCCGGATCCAGGATCACGACGTCGAACTTCTCTTGCGGATTGCTCGCGGTGTCGCGCAGCCAGGCGAAGATGTCGGCCTGGATGAATTTGACTTTGGCCTTGTTCAATCGCGCGTTCTGTTCGGCAATTCCGAGAATGTCTTCGTCCAGATCGATGCCGACGACTTCCTCGGCACCGCCGCGGGCTTTCGCATAGATGCCGAAACCGCCGGAGTTGCAGCACAGGTCGAGCACGCGTTTGCCGGCGCACAATTCCGACAGCAGCAGACGGTTGTCGCGCTGGTCGGCGAAAAATCCGGTCTTGTGTTTGCTGCCGGGCGCGGCGTGGAATTGCACGCCGTGCTCGTGGATCACGCTGGGTTTCGGCGCCGGCGGATGCGCGAGGTCGAAACTTTCCTGCTTCTGCACGTGATCTTCGGCGAAGGCGTAGATGTCCGCATCCGGGAAATGTTGCAGCAGCACGCGCTTGATCAGGTCGCGCTGCTTGAAAAAGCCCGCCGAAAAGTATTCGACGACCAGGGTGTTGGCGAAGCGATCCACGACGAGTCCCGACAGGCCGTCGCCTTCGGAATGGATCACGCGATACGCATCGGTGACGGCGTCGAGCTTGAGCACGTCGCGGCGCAACGCGACCGCAGCGGAAATCCGGCGCGCGAAGAAATCCTCGTCGACCGCCTCATCGGGATCGGCCGTGAGCACGCGCAGGGCGATGCGCGAATGGCCGTTGTAGAAACCGCGCCCGCCGAACTCGCCGTTGCGATCGATGATGTCGACGATGCTGCCGGGCTTGGGCCGCGGCTCAGGCTTTTCCACCATCTTCTGGAAAATCCACGGATGGTTGGAACGGCGTTCGATCTTCAGGTGGACGACGGGATTGGGCGCGGCATTCATCCGCACATCATAACGGACGCCGCTCGCGGTCCGCGGGTTCACCGAAATTCGCCGTGACGACCACCGGCCCCTGCGTGAGGTCGGACGGCCCGCACACGCGGTTGCGCCCGGCGCGCTTGGCCGCGTACATGGCCTGGTCGGCACGGCGCAACAGCTCGTTGAAATCGTCGTTGTCGTCGATGACCGCCAGGCCAATCGACACGCGCAGCTCGATGCGCCGGTGTTGCAGCGCGAATTCGATGTTTTCCACCGCCAGGCGCAGGCGCTCGGCCGTGGCTCGTCCGGCGGTTTCTTCGGCATCCGGCAACACCACCACAAATTCCTCACCACCCAGGCGACCGAGCAGATCGCCGCCACGCAAGGTGGACTGCAAGGCCGCGGCGATCATCTGCAAGGCTTCGTCGCCGGCCGCGTGACCATAGACGTCGTTGACGCGCTTGAAATGATCCGCATCGACCAGCAGCAGGCACAAGGGTCGCCGCAGGCGGTGCGCGGCGGCGATGGCAAAGGCGGCCTGTTCGCCGAGCGTGCGCCGATTGTTGATGCCGGTAAGTGCATCGATCGTCGCGTACCATTCCAGCTCCCGGTTCAGGCGATCGTTGCACATCAGCACGAAACCGAGCGAAGCGGCGCTCGACGCTGCTGCCGACAATGCAAACACCAGCACCTGCATCGGCGAATCGGCGACCAGGCTCGGCAGGCTGCCGTGGCGCAGCGCTTCGTACACGATGCGCATCGTCATCACCACGGCGAGCGTGGTGAACATGGCGCCGGTGAGCAGGTGGCTGCGGTCACGCAGCGGGCTGGGCCTGAACAGTGCCACACTGGCCCAGATCGCCTGCACCACGAAGATGCTGGAGAACAGGACCACGTTCAATCGCCCGTCGGGAGCAAGGAACCCGAACACGAGCTCGACCAGGGCAGCCACCGCCACCGGCCCCCAGAACCGGAGCGGCCCGAGTGGGCGGCCGACGAACAAGCGCACGCCCTGGCAATGATTCGCCATCGCCCAGGCGAGCAAGGTACCGGCACCCACCGTCGTCAACCACAAGGGGGCGATGTTCTGCAAACTGTACAAGGACCATGCCGGCGCCTGCAGCAAAACGCCGGCGGTCCAACGCCGGATGCTGGGGGCAAGCTGCACCGGATAGTCGCGCAACACGTACAGCAGGCTTGCGCCCGTGACGGCGGACAAAACGGCGGCAATCGCAATTTCGGTGCGTACGTCGAACAATCGGGTACCCCCTCCGCGGCGGAGAGTCTGCGCCCGGTGTCGCCGGATGGCAATCCTGGCTTCCAATCGGCTGCGGGGCTTGGCAGCGGCGGCGGGCGTCCCCATCTGCCAATCCATGGATTCCGCCGCTCCGATGCCCGATGCCAACGCCGCCGCGATCCGCCGCGACCGCAACCGCGTGTTCTGGGCCGTGGTCGGCGCATTGGGCCTGGTCGCCGGGATCTGGCTGGCCTGGCTCGGCGCCTGGCTGTTGGGATGGGACATGGACGACCTCGGCATCCGCCCGCGCGATGTCCATGGCCTGATCGGGATCGTCACCGCGCCGTTCGTGCATGCTTCGTTCGAACACCTGATGTCGAACACCTTGCCGATGGGCCTGCTCGCCGCCTTCGCGCTGTACGCCTATCCGCGCGCCACGCGCCTTGCCCTGCCCTTCATCTGGATTGTTTCCGGCGTCGGCGTGTGGCTATGGGCACGACCGTCGATCCACGTCGGCATCAGCGGCATCGCGCACGGGCTCATGTTTTACCTGTTCTTCATGGGATTGCTGCGCCGCGATCGCCTGGGCATCGCCATCGCCCTGACCGTTTTCTTTCTTTACGGCGGCATGGTGATGACGGTGCTGCCGCGCGATCCGCAGGTGTCGTTCGAATACCATTTCTTCGGCGCGCTGGCTGGCGCGATCGCGGCGTTCGTGTGGCACACGCGCGACCCGGAACCGCCACGCAAGCGCTACAGCTGGGAAATCGAGGAAGAAGAAGCAAAAACCCGATCGGATTCCGAGTTGGAGATGCCATCGCCGAACGATGTGCCCGTATCGTGGGACGGCCCGCGCCGCCAGGTCGGCGGCGACAATGTGGTGCCGCTGCGGCGTGATCCGGATCAACGCCTGCATTGAACGCGGGTGTTAAGATGGACCCATGAACGCCCAGCCCCGCCGCGTCGAACACCAGCAAACCGACAAGGGCAACGTGCCGGTGTACACCACCGCCGTGATCGAGCAGCCCTGGGCAAGCTATGCGCGCGAAGATCACGCCACCTGGGCGCAACTGTTCGAGCGCCAGCAGAAGGTCCTCGTCGGCCGCGCCGCGCGCGAGTTCAACGAGAACCTGCACCGCTTCGGCATGACGCCGGATGCGATCCCGAAATTCGACGATCTCAACCGCGTATTGCGCAAGACGACCGGTTGGGAATTGATCGGCGTCGAAGGCCTGCTGCCGGAACTCACCTTCTTCGATCACCTGGCCAACCGGCGCTTCCCGGTGACCTGGTGGATACGGCGTCCGGACCAGATCGACTACATTTCCGAACCGGACCTGTTCCACGACCTGTTCGGCCACGTGCCGCTGTTGCTGCAACCGGAATTCGCCGACTACATGCAGGCCTACGGCGCGGGCGGCGTCAAGGCACACGCCATCGGCGCGGACGCACTGGTCAACCTCACACGCCTGTACTGGTACACGGTCGAATTCGGCCTGATCAAGCAAAACGACGGGCTGCGCATCTACGGCTCGGGAATCGTCTCGTCCAAGGGCGAATCGATCCATTGCCTGGAATCGACGGCGCCGAACCGCATCGGCTTCGACCTCATGCGCATCATGCGCACGCGCTACCGCATCGACACCTACCAGAAGACCTATTTCGTCATCGACAGCTATCGCCAGCTGATGGACGCGACCGCGCCGGACTTCACGCCGTACTACGCGCAACTGGCGGCGCAGGAATCGATTCCGGCCGGCACGGTGTTACAAAGCGACTTTGTATACAACCGCGGCACGGGCGAGGGTTGGGCGAAAGACGGCGACATCTGAGGCGCTGGCGCGGCTTTCAGTTTTCCTTCGGGATCGCCAACCGCGGCATGCCGTGCGCGTCGCGCTCTTCGGCGATGCTGGCGCGCGTATCCAGCGGCGCGCGCGGGGCATCGGACAACTCTTGCGTGGATTCGCCGCGCGCGATGCGCAATGCGTTGCGATAGCACGCCGCCGCGCCCGTCGTATCGTTCTGGCCCGACAGGCCGTCGCCAAGGGTTTCCCACAACGCGGCGGACGGGGCGAGCGCCAGGCCGCGTTCCAGGTATTCGCGTGCCTTGCCCCACAGCTTGCCTTGCACGCACAGTCGACCGAGCGTGAGCAGCAAGGCGGGACTGTCCGGCTGCGCGGCCAGCCAGCCTTCGGCGCGCGCCAGGCGCGTATCGGCATGCGCGGGCCCGAGCTGACCCCAGACCGCGACCAGGCGCTCGGACCATTGCCGGCGCAGGGCGCCTTCGATCTCGTCCATCGCCGCCAGCGGCTGGCCGAGTGCAGCCGCACGGCGCGCATAGGCGGCGATCGCCTCGGGCATGGCGCGTTGCGGGCGCGGCAGGCCGGACCACAATGCATTCAGTGCCTCGGTGTCCGCTGTGGCGGACAACGCGGCGGCGAGCGCACGGGCGCGCAAGGCGTCCAGTGCTTCGGGCGACAACGCATCGCTGGCGGCGAGCGCGTCCACCGCGCGCAGCGCGAGTGGGGGGTCGCCATGCAGCAGCGCGGCTTCGGCGAGCAGGCGCCAACCCACCGGCGGCAGGTCGTTGTTGTCGGCGGACGGCTTGAGCAGGGCAAGCGCGGCTTCGGCATTGCCGTGTTCGAGCAGGAACTGCGCGCGCAAGGCCAGCGCCGCCGCCGGTGCGTGCGTGGACGCCTCGTCCAGCGCCGCCTCGGTGCGCTGCGTGTCGCCGCGCGCGTGTGCGGCGCGGGCGGTGGCGAGCAGGGCCGGTGCCTGCAATTCGGGGTGTGGCGAAACTTTCTCGAGCGTGCGCAGCGCGCGGCGATGGTCGCCTTCGGCGAGCGCGGTCAGGCCCGCGGCGAAACGTTCACGACTGCGCCGCTGGCTGCGCGATTTCCATGCCCGCAGCGGCCAGCGCAGGCCGCGCCAGAGCAGGCCGAGCACGATCCACGCAACCAGCAGGGCGACCGCCGCAAAGACCACGGTGGTGTCGACATGCGTGTGGCCGATGCGGATCGAGAGCATGCCCGGATCGATGGCCAGGGTCTGCCAGCCGTAGATCGCCGCGCCGGCGACGACGAGCAGGGCGATCAGGATAATCCACAATTTCACTTTTTCACCTCGTTGTGCCGGCTCGCCGCTTTTGCCGCGGCCAGCGCGTGGGTCGCGCGCAGATTGCGCAGGTCCTTCAGCGCCGCGCCAAGCACCGCCGGGGGCGCGGGCGACAGTTGCGCCGTGGCCAGTGCATCGAGTTCCCGCACGAACGCCACGGTTGGCGGCGCCTGCACCGCGAACGTCGCGAGGACCTGCGCATGCGCCTGTGCCAGCGCGTCGCGAAAACCCGCATCGTCGCGGGCGAGTGCCGCGGCTTGCGCGGCGCGCAGGTCGAGCTGGAGCAGGTCGCGCGCCAGCGCCGCGTCGCGCACCATGCCTTGCGCCTGCGCGGTGTCGGCATCTTGTCGCACCTGCACGAAGGCGCCGAACAGTCGCGCAAACGCGGACTCCTTCTTGTCGCCTGGCGCAGGCGACAGGCTTGCCGCCTGCGGCAAGGCGGCCACTTGCGCACGCAGGTTCGACAAGCGCGTGGCCAGCGCAAACGCGTCGGCCGCATGCAGATCGTTCAACGCCGCAATCTCGCCGGCAATGCTCTGGCGCACGGTGCTGAACGCGGCATCGTCGACCTCGGCCAAGGCGGTGTCGGCGGCACGATAGGCGGCAATGGCCGCAGGTACGTCTCGGAACAGCGTGAAGCGTTCGCCGCCGAGCGTGAGCAGCAGTTCGGCCTCGTCCAGCGCCAGCGCATCGTGCCCGGACATGCGCAGGTCGGCGAGGTTGGCCACCGCGTCTTCGGACAGTTGCACGCGCTGGCCGAGCGCAAGCAATTGCTGGCGCACCGAGGCATCGACCTTGTCGCCATCATCCAGGCGCGCGCGGAAGGTGTCGGCATTGCCGCGCACCCGCGCCAGTGCACGATTGAGTTCGTCGACCTGCGCCTGCAGCGCAGCGACCTGCGCGGCGGTATCCGGATGCGGCACGCGATACCACCACCACGCGGCCGCAGCGGCGGCCAGCAACAGCACGATGACCACCACGAGCGGCGCGCGGCGGCGCGGTGCGGCATCAGGCGGGTTGGCAGTGGTTTCGTCCATGCGCCAAGCTTACGCGAAACGCGCCGTCATAGGCGATGCCGCGCCAGCGCGTCCCTGGCCGTCTTGAGCAACTCCAGCGGCGCCGGACTGGCGGCAACGTGCACATTCGCCAGCAGGTGGGTACGCGCAAGCTGCGCCAGGCGCTCGCTGCTGACCACGACCTCGCCCGCCGCCAGCCGCGCGAACAGCGCCAATGGAACTCCCGCGCACAAATTCACCAGCGCTTCGGCACTAGACACGAGCACGAGCAATGGCGATGGCGCCTGTTCCAGCACGGCGAGCTGGCGCGCGGAATAGCGCGGCGCCTGGCGCCGGTAGACGTCGATCCGGACCAGGCGCGCGCGCCGCTGGCGCAAGGACTGCGCCAGCAGTTCGCGGCCGCCGGGCGCACCGATCAGCACGACGCGACGCCCGCGCAAGGTCTTCAACGCCGGCAGCGCCAGCAGGCCCTCGCTGTCCTGGCGCTCGCGCGGCCAGGCCACGTCGCCGATACCGTGGCGCGACAGCGCGCGTGCGGTGCCGGCGCCAACCGCGCACACCCGGGTGGCGCGCGCAAAGCGCAATTTCGGATGCGCGGCGAAGGCGAATTTCACCGCGGCGGGACTGACGAAGATCGCGACGTCGGCCGCGCGCGCGGCGACCAATGCCGCGCGGATGGCGGCGCGATCCGGCGCGGCGCGCAACACGCAGCCGGGCAATCCGATCGGCACGCCGCCGAGCGCGCGGATGCGCCGGCGCAACATGCCGGCGGTGGCCGCAGGCCGCGTCACGACCACGCTCGCGCCGGCGAGCGGCCCATTGCTCTCGATCAGGCATGCGTTCGGCATGCAGGCATGCTAACGCAGCCGCGGACTTGATAGAAACGCGCGATCTGCGCACACTGCGCGGCCATGTCCGATCCCACTGCGCAACTCGAACGCGACCTGCTCGCCGAAATTCCCATGGCGCGCGCGATGCAATTGCAGATCCGCGCCCTCGATGGTGACTGCCTGGTGATGGCCGCGCCGCTGGCGCCGAACATCAACGACAAGGGCTGCGCGTTCGGCGGCAGCCTGGTGAGCCTGCTGACCCTGGCCGGTTGGGGCCTGGTCGTGCTCAAGCTGCGCGCGTGGAACACGACGTGCGACGTCTATGTGCAAGACAGCGCCGTGCGCTATCTCGCGCCGGTGTGGGACGATTTCACCGCGCAGGCCCGCCTCGCCGAAGGCGAATCCTGGGACGCCTTTGCGGCCACGCTCGCCGCGCGCGGTCGCGCGCGCCTGAACGTGGATTGCCGCGTGAAACTCGCCGACGGCGCGGATGCATGCACGCTGCAGGCGCGGTTCGTGGCGATCGCGAAATCCTGAAGTGCGGGGAAAATTGCGGCACAATGCGGCATTCCTGCCGGAGCCGACGTGATGCGTAGCCTTGTGCTCATTTGCGGATTCGCCCTGCTCGCCGGCTGCGCGTCGATGAACGCGCAGTCGGAGAGTCGCGCGCTCGAGCTGACCCTGACCGCCTATGCCAACGCGATCCGCTGGGGCGACATCAGCCAGGCGATTCCCTTCGTCGATCCGGAAACGCTGAAGAAGCATCCGCTGAGCGACCTGGACATCGCGCGCTACAAACAGGTGCATTTCGCCTCCTACAACGAGCAACCGGCCGTACCGGTCGGCGCCCACCAGGTGCGCCAGGTGGTGAAGATCAGCCTGGTCAACGTCAATACGCAAGTCGAGCGCAGCATCGTCGACAACCAGTTGTGGCGATACGACGAGGCGACCAAGCATTGGTTGCTGGTCTCGGGATTGCCCGACATCACCCAGCGCCCGACGCCGTGACTGCTGGCATGCGCCGGCGCCCTGCCGCATAATCCGCGGCCTTTCCCCCGCGCCCGTCGCCATGTCGCAGATTCTGCATCGCCTGCCGGAATTCCTCGGCCACCACCCGTTCCTCGCGCTCGCCTTCGTGGGCATCGTCGCCGCCATCATCGGCAACGAGATCGCGCGCCGCTTTCGCGGCTATCGCGAACTCACGCCGGCCGCGCTGACCCTGCTGGTCAACCGCGAGGAGCCGCTGCTCGTGGATTTGTCCAGCGACGCCGATTTCGAGAAGAGCCACATCGCCGGCGCGCGCCATGTCGCGATGAGCCAGTTCGATCCGGAAAACAAGGACCTGGCCAAGGCCCGCGACCTGCCGGTGGCGCTGGTGTGCAAGACCGGCGCGACTTCCGCGCAGGCAGCCGCGCGCCTGGTCAAGGCCGGATTCGGCAAGGTCTATGTGCTCGGCGGCGGCATGACCGCCTGGCGTGAAGCGGCGCTGCCGACGGCCAAGGGCCGCAAGTAAAAACTCGCGCTGATCCGCGTGGCGTGGGATAATCCGCGCCCTTTTTCCGTACGCAACGCATTTTTGGAGTTCACCATGGCCGACGAAACCACCCAAGCCACCCCCGTCCCCGGCGCACAGCTGTCGCTGCAGAAGGTCTACATCAAGGACGCCTCGTTCGAGGTGCCCGGCGCGCCGCATATCTTCCAGGAACAGGGCCAGCCGCAGGTGCAGCTCAACCTGCAGCAGCAGGTCGGCACGCTCGGCGAAAACGTCTATGAGGTCGTACTCACCGTCACCGTGACCTGCAAGCTGGCGGACAAGACCGCGTACCTGGCCGAAGTGCAGCAGGCCGGTGTATTCGGCCTGGCCGGTTTCGACCAGCCCAATCGCGACATGGTGCTGGCCACCTATTGCCCGAACGTGCTGTATCCGTACGCGCGCACCGCGGTGTCGAACATGATCCAGGATGGCGGCTTCCCGCCGTTCCTGCTGCAGCCGATCAATTTCGAAGCGCTCTACGCCGAGCAGATGCAGCGCGCCGCGGAAGGCGCACAGCCGAACGCGTAAGTTTTGCAATCGTCCGTGCTTGCGATGATCACGCGGCGGCCATCCGCGGCCGCTCGTTTCGAATGAGCACCAAGCCGACGGTCGCCGTGCTCGGCGCGGGTTCGTGGGGCACGGCGCTGGCCGCCGTGCTCGCGCGCAACGGCGTGGCGACCACGCTGTGGGGCCGCGATGCCGATGCGGTTGCGCGCATGCGCCAGACGCGGCGCAACGCGCGCTATCTTCCCGAACTGGAACTGCCCGCCGCGCTCGCCGTGAGCGCGGATCTCGCCGCGTGCGTGCGCGCCGCAAACGTGGTGCTGATCGTGACCCCGAGCCATGCCTTCGCCGGCCTGCTCGATGCGATCGCACCGCATTTTCCGGCCGACGCGGGCCTCGCCTGGGCAACCAAGGGCTTCGATCCGCCGAGCGGGCGCTTCCTGCACGAAATCGTGGCGCAGCGCCTGCCCGGCACGCCGGCGGCGATCGTCACCGGCCCGTCGTTCGCGCGCGAGGTCGCGCAAGGATTGCCCACCGCGGTAACCGTGCACTCGGCCAACGCTGCCTTCGCCCAAGCCGTTGCCGATCTGCTGCACGACTCGCATTTTCGCGCCTACACCGGCGCCGACATGATCGGCGCGGAATTGGGCGGCGCGATGAAGAACGTGCTCGCCGTCGCCACCGGTGTCGCGGATGGCATGCACCTGGGCTTGAACGCGCGCGCCGGATTGATCACGCGCGGCTTGAACGAAATGCTGCGCCTGGGCGCCGCGCTCGGCGCACGCGCGGAAACCCTGATGGGACTGGCGGGCCTGGGCGACCTGGTGCTCACCTGCACCGGCGATCTGTCACGCAACCGCCGGCTCGGACTCGCGCTCGGCCGCGGCGTGGGGCTTGCGCAGGCCGTGGCGGAAATCGGCCAGGTCGTGGAAAGCGTGGAAACCGCCGACAACGTGATGCGCCTGGCGCAACGCTTCGATCTGGATTTGCCGATCGCTTCCGGCGTGCAGCGCGTGCTGCGCGAGGAAATCACGCCCGCCGAGGGCTTGCGCGAGCTGCTCGCGCGCGAGCAGAAGCCGGAATATACGCAGCAGTTCCTCAAGAATTGATCACACGTCGTCGACCACCAGCGCCGGCTGTGTCAACGCCCGCCACAACCCCGGCAATTTCAAACCGTCGCGGATCAGTCGCCAGGAAATCATCGCGGTGATGCGGCTGACATCGCGGAACGGCTTGAAATGGCTGGCGCGGCGGTCGTCCGCATAGCGCGCCATGATCGGCACCGACGCCGTGCCGATGCCACGCCGCGCGGCCTCGATCAATATCCCGCTTTCGAACACGAAGCCGCCCTGCGGCATCGCCAGCGCCAGTTCCACCGCCGCGCGCGGGTAATAGCGCTGGCCGCTTTGCGAATCCACGACCGGCGCCCCGCACGCCCACGATACCCAGAAGTCCGCCTGGCGGTTGCCGAAGCGGTTCTTGCCCGGCGTGGCGTCGCGGCCGAGCAGGCGCGCGCCGATGATGATGCGATTCGGGTATTTCCTGGCCGCGGCGAGCAGGCGTGGCAGGTCCGCCGCGCCGTGCTGGCCATCGCCGTCCATCGTCAGCACGCCGTCGGCGCGCAGTTCCAGTGCGCGGCGGAAACCGTCGCGCAGGGCGCTGGCCTTGCCTTGCGGCGTGGCGTGGCGCAGGCGTTCGACCGGCAAATCCGCGATCGCCGCGCCGGTGCCGTCGCTGGAGCCATCGTCCACAATGATCACTTTTGCACAATGCGCCAACGCGTCGAGCGCCACGGCGCGGATCGCGCGTTCCTCGTTCAGCGCGGGAATCACCACGGCGGCGTCGCTGCGGCCGGTCAATTCGGACAAGATGAAATCTCCAGGTTCAGGTTCCGATCGCTCCCCGCGGCCAGCGTCAGCCGGTGCGGCTGTCCCCGGGCCAGCGCGGCGAGCAGGGCAAGACCGGCGGCGGCCGGATTGCCCTGGTGGCTAGCGTGCAGGAGCGCGGGCTCCGGCGCAAGCGCGGACGCAAGTGCCACGCGCAGATGCACGACGGCGCGCGACGACGCAGGGCCGAGCACGAACGCAACGGCAAGGCCGCTGCGGCTGGGGATCACGTCGCGCAAGGGGCCAACGGCGGCAACGTCATAGGCAACGAACAAGACCGGCTCGGCCTCGGCGCCGACGTGCGTCGCCGCCTCGAGCAATCCCGCGCCAAAGGTCGCCACGCCGGCGCTCACGGCGGTCGAAGCGCGCATGCAGCCGCTGGCGATCGCCCAGTAACCGGCCGGCGCATTGTGCACGGAGTTGTGGAACTTCGTCGGCGACACTTCGTTCGGCGCGCTTGCCAGCGTGGCGCACAGGTAGTCGTTGATCGCGATGTCGCCGTAGGCCGAAGCGAACACGTGCGTCAGGTCGCGCGGGTCGCGTCGCGCCATGGTGCACGCCTGCTGCGCCGCTTCCACGGCGAGCAGGACCGATTCCGGCGCGCGCCGACGTTCGCCTGCGGGCAGTATCGACGCGGGTGGCCGTGCGGCCGGAGCGACTGCCGTTTCCACGTTTCCACAAAATACATTTCGCGCCGTCGCCCAGTCCGGCAGCTCCGGCGCCCACACGCCGATGCCTTCGATGCCAAGTTCCAGCGTCACGCTCATGGCTCGCCCGCCGCGAATGCGAGGCAGCAGTTGTTGCCGCCAAAACCGAAGGAATTGGACAGGGCCACGCGCACGCCGCGCTGCACGTTGTCGATGCGGATCTGCGGTCCGCAGGCCGGATCAAGCTCGCGCGTGTTCAACGTGCCCGGGGCGAATCCGTGTTCGATTGCGAGCAAGGCCACGCAGGCTTCGACGATGCCGGCCGCACCCAGTGCGTGTCCGGTCCAGCCCTTGGTCGAGCTGGCGCATGTCGTCGCCGGAAACATCCGCGCGATCAATGCCGCTTCGACCTCGTCGTTCTGCCGGCTCGCCGTGCCGTGCAGGTTGATGTAGTCGACGGCGTCCGCCGCGAGCCCGGCGCGCGCCAGCGCCTCGTGCATCGCGGACTGTGCGCCGAGTCCCTGCGGATGCGGCGCCGACATGTGGTGCGCGTCGGCCGATTCGCCATGGCCGACGAGGCGCGGCGCGGATTTGTCCACAGTTATACTTTCGAGCAGTGCGAAGCCGGCCGCCTCGCCCAGCGAGAGGCCCGCGCGGTCCACATCGAATGGCCGGCATGGCGCGCAGGAGACGAGTTGCAAGGCGTTGAAGCCATACAGCACGCTGCCGCACAGCGTATCGACACCGCCGACGATAGCCGCGTCGGCGAGTCCGGTGCGCAACAGGCGTTCGGCGCTCGCGAACACCTTGGCGCTGGAGGAACAGGCAGTGGAGATCGTCAGGCAAGGTCCGTGAAGTCCCAACGCCTGCCGCACGAAGGCGGCAAGCGCGTGGGGTTCGTGCACGCGGCTGGCGCGTTGGGTCGCATCGAAGCGGCCATCGGCATCAAGACTGCGATAGGCGTTTTCGGTTTCGCCGATGCTCGAGGTCGAGGTGCCGAGGATCAGCGCGACACGCGTGGCGCCGTAACGCTCGATCGCGGCAAGCGCACGCTCGCGGAATCCGTCGGTGTCCAGCGCCATCCATGCGAGGCGATGGTTGCGCGACTCCCACTGTCGCCATGCGGACGGCAGTGGCGACTGTTCGATGCCGTCGACGCGACCGATCCAGCAGTCCAGCGGCCAGTCGGCCAGGTCGTTCCTGCGCAACCCGGAGCGGCGATCGGCGAGCGCACGTGCGAACGCATCCCGACCGCGGCCAGCGGCGCAGGTGACGGTAGACGCGGTGACGGCAAGCGGAACGGTACGAGCGGACAAGCGCGGGCGGGAATTTCGCAACGGGCCGGAAGTATAGCAATGCGCCGGCGTGGGTTTGCTACCATTGCCGCTTCGTTGCCCGCACAAGGAAATGCCGATGTCACGCCTGCGTCTTGCCCTGTTGCTATTGCCGTTTGCCCTGCTGACGATGGCCTTTCGCCAGGCACCGCTCGTGAACCCGCCGCCGATCGCCGTAACCACGAAGATGAGCACCGACAACGTGCTCAAGGCGATCAAGATGGCGCTCGTGCATCGTGGCTGGACGATCACCGAACTCAAGCCCGGCATCGTCGACAGCACGCTGAACCTGCGCGATCACACGGCGCGCATCGAGATCGACTACAGCACCACGAGTGTGCAGATCAAGTATCTGGACAGCACCAACCTCAAATACGAGGTGAAGAGCGGCACGCCGTACATCCACAAGAATTACCTGGGCTGGATCGAGAATCTCACCAACGATATCCAGGGCAACCTGTTGCTGCTCGGCAACTGAATCCGCAATGCGCGAGCGCGCCGCCGAAGTCGAAGCCTACCTGCACGGATTGCAGGATCGCATCTGCGCCGCGCTGGAAACCGCGGACGGCAGCGGCCGTTTTGCCGAAGATGCGTGGACGCGACCGCAGGCCGGCGCCGACCTGCGCGGCGGCGGCCGCACGCGCGTGCTCAAGGAAGGCGCGGTGTTCGAACAGGGCGGCGTGAATTTCTCGCGCGTCGAAGGCACGCGCCTTCCGCCCGCGGCCACGGCGCAGCGCCCGCAACTGGCCGGCGCCGCATGGACGGCGCTGGGCGTGTCCTTGGTGCTGCATCCACGCAATCCCTACGTGCCGACCACGCATCTGAACGTGCGCTGGTTCGAGGCGCGTCCCGCGAATGCGCAACCCGTGTGGTGGTTCGGCGGCGGTTTCGATCTGACGCCGTTCTATCCGTTCGACGAAGACATCGTGCACTGGCATGCGGTGGCACGCGATCTGTGCGCGCCATTCGGTACGGACGTGTACGCGAAGTACAAGAAGTGGTGCGACGAATACTTTTTCCTCAAGCATCGCAACGAGACGCGTGGTGTTGGCGGCTTGTTCTTCGACGATCTGAACGACTGGGGTTTCGAACGCTGCTTCGCGTTCCAACGCGCCGTCGGCGACGGTTTTCTCGATGCCTATCTGCCGATCGTGGCCAAGCGCAAGGGCACGTCGTTTGGCGAGCGTGAACGCGAGTTCCAGCTGTACCGGCGCGGTCGCTACGTCGAGTTCAACCTGGTCTACGACCGCGGCACCCTGTTCGGCCTGCAATCCGGCGGGCGCGCCGAATCGATCCTGATGAGCCTGCCGCCACGCGTACGCTTCGAGTACGACTACGCACCTGCGCCTGGTTCGCCCGAGGCGCGGCTTGCGGAATATCTCAAGCCGCGCGATTGGGTCTAGGCCGCCGCTTTCTCGGTGCCGTGGAACTGCGCTTCCTCGGTCGAACCCTTGAGCGCGACCGTCGAGGCATTGCTGCCCTGGATCGTCTGCGTGACCGAGTCGAAGTAGCCGGTGCCGACTTCGCGCTGGTGCTTGACTGCGGTGAAACCGTGCGCGGCGGCGGCGAATTCGGCTTCCTGCATTTCCACGAACGCGCTCATTTGCCGTTTCGCATAGCCGTGCGCAAGATGGAACATGGAGTAGTTCAGCGCATGGAACCCGGCCAGCGTGATGAACTGGAACTTGTAGCCCATCGCCGCCAGTTCGCGTTGGAATTTCGCGATCGTGGCGTCATCCAGGTTCTTCTTCCAGTTGAATGACGGCGAACAGTTGTAGGCGAGCAGCTTGCCCGGATGCTTCGCATGCACGCCTTCGGCGAAGGCGCGTGCGAAGGCCAGATCCGGCTTGCCGGTCTCGCACCACACCAGGTCCGCAAATGGCGCATACGCCACGCCGCGGCTGACGGCTTGATCAAGGCCCTTGCGCGTCTTGTAGAAGCCTTCCACCGTGCGCTCGCCGGTGACAAACGGCTGGTCGTTGCTATCGATGTCAGATGTCAGCAGATCGGCGGCCTCGGCATCCGTGCGCGCGACGATGAGCGTGGGCACGCCCATCACATCGGCGGCCAGACGCGCGGCGACGAGCTTGTCGACGGCCTCGCGCGTGGGCACCAGCACCTTGCCGCCCATGTGGCCGCACTTCTTCACGCTGGCGAGCTGATCCTCGAAATGCACGCCGGCGGCACCCGCCTCGATCATGCCCTTCATCAGTTCGAACGCGTTGAGCACGCCGCCGAAGCCCGCTTCGGCATCGGCAACGATGGGTTGCAGGAAGTCGATGCTGTCATCGCCCTCGGCATGGTTCAACTGATCGGCGCGCAGCAGCGCATTGTTGATCCGGCGCACGACCGCCGGCACGGAATCGGCCGGATACAGCGACTGATCCGGATACATCTGCCCGGCCAGGTTCGCATCCGCCGCGACCTGCCAGCCGGATAGATAAATCGCCTTCAGGCCGGCCTTGACCTGCTGCATGGCCTGGTTGCCGGTGAGCGCACCGAGCGCATTGACGAAATCCTCGTTGTGCAGGGATTTCCACAGTTTCTCGGCGCCCAGGCGCGCCAGCGAATGTTCGACGTGCACGGTACCGCGCAGGCGCACGACGTCTTCGGCCGAATATGGGCGCGTGACGCCTTTCCAGCGCGGATTGTTCTGCCAGTCGATCTTGATCTGCTCGGCGGCGGGCATGGAGTTTTTCATGGTCATCCTCGAAAGTGGGTGGGTGCGATGGCGGCGGCTTGCGCGTGAGTTGGACCAGGCGGGACCGTGTCGGCACACTAAACCGCGAAATGATGATTTGACAACCTGAATGTTTCAATCATTTGGTTTGACAATTTCAATGTATTTGCAGACCATTGATAAATGGAGCTTTCATAGACACGACTCGCATGAAATCCGGCACGTCCCGATCTGCAAAGCGGCGCAGGGCGAAAAAACCGGTCGAATCGGCCGCCGCCGTACGCCACTACTACAAAGGCAACCGGCTCAAGCAGTTGCGCGCCTTCTGCTACGCGGTCAAGTTCGGCACGGTGGCGCGCGCGGCCGAAGCGCTGTTCCTGTCGGCGTCATCGGTGAGCCTGCAGTTGTCGGCCCTGGAAAAGGAGCTCGGTGCGCGCCTGCTCGAACGCACGCGCCCGCGCCTCGGACTGACCCGGGAAGGCCAGATGCTGTACGACCTCGCGCGGCCACTGATCGAGGGCATGGAATCGCTCGACGCGCAATTCCGTGGCCAGCAACAGGGCCTGGATGCGGGTCAGGTGACGGTCGCCGCCGGATCCTCGACGATCCAGTATCTGCTGCCGAAACTGGTGCGCGAATTCCGCGAACGCCAGCCCGAGGTGCGCCTGCAACTCGCCAACGTCACCGGCAAGGACGGTCTGGCATTGTTGCGTTCGGATCAGGTCGATTTCGCCTTCGGCTCGATGCTCGACGTGCCGCACGACCTGTCGTACGAGCCGGTGCACTGGTTCGATCCGATGCTGATCCTGCCACCGGATCATCCGCTGGCCACGAAGCCCGATATTTCACTGTCGGACCTGTCGCCGTATGGCTTGATCCTGCCGCCGCAGCGCTTGACCACGTACCGCATGATCGACCTGGTCTTTCAGCAGGCACGCGTGCCCTATCGCGTGGCGATCGAAGTCGGTGGCTGGGAAGTGATCAAGCAGTACGTGGCGATGGGGCTGGGAATTTCCATCGTCACCGGCATCTGCATCCACGCCGAGGACGAAGTGCGCCTGGCGGTGCGCAACATGCGCCGGTTCTTTCCGCAACGCAGCTACGGCGTTGTCGTTAGAAAGGGCAAATACCTCTCGCCACAAGCGCGTGCGTTCGTGGACCTGATCAAGCCGGGACTGTTCACGCGCGGCGACTATTACGCGTCAGGGCATTCGGAGCGTTGAATTTCTTGCTCGTCATTCCGGCAAGATCGAGTGTCGACGACATTCGATCAAGGGGAATCCAGTTGCCACGAAAGGCATCCATGCAGTCTGGATACCGGCAGTCCCTGCCGGTATGACAGCGCAAATTGCACAGGCCTCAATCCGTGCCGCGATTCTTGCCCTGCCAGGGCCGATAAAATTCGCGGATCTTCGCCATGTCGGCGTCGAGATCGTCGCTCGGATGAATCAGCGGGCCGAGGCCGATGGTTTTTTCCGGGTAGTGGAAGTACACCGGCAGGATCGGCACATCCGCTGCGCGTGCGATGCGCCAGAATCCACTTTTCCACTCTTTCACTTGTTTGCGCGTACCTTCCGGCGCGATCGCGAGCCATAATTTCTCGTTCGCGGCGAACATGTCCGCCATGTCGCTGACGACGTTCTGTGCATGGCGCCGGTCGATGGCGATGCCGCCGAAGCCACGCAGGATCGGGCCGAGCGGCCAGAAGAACGCCTCGCGCTTGCCGATGAAACGCACGTTCAGGCGCATGCCGATCTTGACCAGCAGGGCCCAGATCACGTCCCAGTTGCTCGAATGCGGCGCGGCGATGGCGACGAGTTTGGGCACGTCGGGAAACTCGCCGACAATGCGCCAGCCACAGCGCGCGAACAGCCAGCGGCACAGGGCGCCGGCGCCTGACGGCGCGAACTGCGGCATGTTTGGTGGCGCCCGCGGAAATACCGGTGCGCTCATTCGTGGTCCCAGGATTTGCTGCGCCCGCGCTTGTGCTGTGCGCGCTTTTTCTTCGAGGCGATGCGGCGTTCCTGGGAGGCGCGCGTCGGCTTGGTCGCCACGCGCTTCTTCGGCACGTGCAGCGCCGTGCGCACGATCTCGATGAGGCGCGTGCGTGCATCCTCGCGGTTCTTGGCCTGATCGCGGAAGCGGTTGGCCTGGATCACCAGCACGCCGCCGGCGGTGAGGCGGCGGTCGCGGCGCGCGAGCAGGCGCGCGCGCACGGGTTCCGACAACGACGGCGACTGCGCAACGTCGAAGCGCAGTTCCACCGCGCTCGCCACCTTGTTCACGTTCTGCCCGCCCGGGCCGGAGGCGCGGACGAAGGATTCGGAAAGTTCGTTTTCTGGAATTTGGAAATTTGCGTCGATTCGAATCATCGCAGGAACCCATGAATAAGCGTTGCGAGCGAAGACAGATTGCGCGCCGCCGGAGCGTAGGAACCGGAGTTTACTGCGGGGTAAATGAGGATTCCGAGCACCGCCGGCGCACAAGATGTCGAGCGCAGCAGCTTAGTCATGGGTTCCTCAGTCGCGGAAGTTTTCATACTGCAACGGCATCTTGATGTCTTGCGCCGCGCGCAGCAGCGCCATCGCGGTTTGCAGGTCATCGCGCTTCTTGCCGCTCACGCGCAGCTTGTCACCCTGGATCTGCGCCTCGACTTTCAACTTCGCATCCTTGATGCGCTTGACGATGTCCTTGGCCAGCGGCTGGTCGATGCCCTGCTTCAACGTCACCTTTTGCCGCGCCGTCGAAAGATTGATTTCCGGATCGGCGATGTCCGCGCAGCGGATATCGATGTGCCGGCTGGCGAGGCGCTGCTTGAGGATCTCCAGCATCTGCTTCAACTGGAACTCGGCCTGCGCCTTGAGCACGACGGTGCTCTCGCCCTCGCGCTCGAACGCCGCGTCGGTACCCTTGAAGTCGAAACGGTTGGTCAACTCGCGCGTGGCCTGGTCGACCGCGTTGGTCAGCTCGTGCAGGTCGAGTTTGGATACGATGTCGAATGATGGCATGTCCAGTTACCTTTGCGAATCAGTGTTCTTCGCGCAGCGCGGATTCGTAATCTTGACCACCATAGTAAACACCGACGATCGTCACGACTTCAGATGCGGTGTCCACCAGGTACGCGACAACGGCACTACCGCGATAATTTGTGATGCGCAATCCGGGAAACAGATCATCGCGTTGGCGGCATCGCTGCGGGAATGTTACCAGCCCTTCGCAGAAATCGATGATCGAATCGACATAGCGCATTGCGGTGAGGGTCGAACCCGCGTCGCCGATGTACTGCTCGATGGCCTCAAGTTGCGCCAAGGCTTCCGGCGCAAAGCGAACGCTGTAACTCACGCCTTGCGTCCGGCCGCCTTGCGCCGTTGCGCCATGTGCTCTCGCACCTGTGTCGCCGTCAACGCGCGCCCTGGATCGGCGCGCACGGACTTGGCCGCCGGTACCACCTGCTTGCGCAGCCATGCCTCGATGGCGTGATCGCGAGCGGCCAGCGAGCGCAATCCGTCCCGGATCACTTCGCTCTCGGTCGCATATTCGCCCGCATCGACCTTGGCCCGCACAAGGGCAGCCATTTCGTGGGTCAGGGTAACGCTGAATTGCTGGGTCGAGCGCATGGCGGCTCCGAGCGTGTGAGTAGGATTCAATCCTACGCAATTTCTGCTGCCTTGTCGAAGGCGGTGAGCGCGCCGGTCCAGTCGAAACGGCTTAGCACGCGCTCCCACGCGGCATCGAGCGGGGCTTCCAGGCGCAGGCGTTCGCCGCTGCGCGGATGCGCGAACTCGATGCGCCACGCATGCAGCAACATGCGCTGCAACTGGAAATGGATGCGCCATAGCCGGTTGTGATCGCCGCGTCCATGGCTGGTATCGCCGATGATGTGGTGCGAGACGTGGTGGAAGTGTTTGCGGATCTGTCGGTAGCGTCCGGTTTCGGGCGCAGCTTCCACGAGTGCGTAGCGTTGTTGCGGATAGCGACCCATCTCGATCGGAAGCGTCGCCGTCGCCAGGGTGCGCCAGCGCGTCAGCGCCGGTTTGCGCGGCCCGTGTTCGCGCACGCCGGGCAGCGGGTAGTCGATCACGCCATCCGGTTCCGGCCAGCCGCGCACCACGGCGAGATAGCGCTTGGTCACCTCGCGCGCCATGAACGCGCGACCGATCTCGCCGGCGACCTCGCGCGACTTTGCCAGCAGCAACACGCCCGAGGTCGCGCGATCCAGCCGATGCGCCAGATACAGACTCGCGCCGACCTGCGCCTTGATCCTGTCGAGCAGGAAATCGGTTTCGTCATTGGCGATCTTGCTGCGATGCACGAGCAAACCGGCCGGCTTGTTCACGGCCAGCAGGTCGGCGTCGTCGAACAGGATTTGGATGGATTCGGGCAAAGTTGTTGCACCATTTGAGCAGGAGTCAGTGATAATCCTGCTCGACCTGATGCCGCACTGCCAGCACCAATATCAGACTTGGTGGAACGATTTCATACAGCGCAATGTATCCGCGATTGCCGAACGGAATCGGCAATTCACGACGCAAGCCGTTCTTGCCATCGCCTGCCTTGCGATAAATCATCGGTGATTGCGCCAGGTGTGTGTTGACTGCTGCATCGATCGCGTTCAACGCGCGTTCGGCGATTTCCAGATCCTCGATGTACTTTGCGCGATCGATCAGAAACGCATGCAGTCGCCGCAAATCCTCTTCGGCGGCAGGCGTGAACTCGACGCGAAATGTCACGGTCTGCGCTTGAGTTGCTTGCGTTTGGCTTCCAGATTGCCGCGCAATTCCGCTAGCACTTTTCCAGCCGGGCGAGCAACGCCGTCGCGCTGGAATTGCCGGAATGCGGCTTCGCCACGCGTGTGGAAAGCCTCCTGCATGCGCCGGTATTCCACCGCACCACGCACACTGGCCTCGACGAAACCGGACAAGGTTTCGTCCTTGCGCAAAACACTTTCGAGATCGGCGCGCAACTCGGGATCGACACGAACTTGTGGCAGCACGGCGGTTTTCATGCGCAAGGTGTAACGCATTTGCGTTGCAGCGTCAAGCAGAGCGCGGCCTGTAACACCCGCATTGACAAGCCGAATCCTGCGACGCAGATTGTCGCCTGTTCATGCGATAAGGCGCACAACGAAGCACGGCGCCCGCGCATGCCATCCTCGCCCTACCGGATTGCGACCATGTCCAAGCATCAGGATGCCTTGCTGCGCCAGTGGAGCATGCTGCGCCTCGTGCCGCGCTATCCGGCCAAGGTCACCGTGCAGGCGTTGCGGCAGAAACTGGCCGACGACGGCTTTGAGATCACGCAACGATCACTGCAACGCGACCTCAACGAGTTGTCGGGTTCGTTCGCCATCGTCTGCGACGACCGCGAGAAACCGTACGGCTGGAGCTGGCAGAAAGACGCGCCGAGTTTCGACCTGCCCGGCCTCACGCCCGCGCAGGCGCTGACGTTGGCGATGGCCGAGCAACACCTGCAAAACCTGTTGCCGGGGCCCATGCTCGAACAACTGCGCCCGTACTTCCTCGCCGCGCGCCAACGCCTCGACGCCGAACCCGCGCCACGGCGCAGCCGTCGCTGGCTGGACAAGGTGCGCTCGGTGCCGGCGACGCAGGCGTTGCTTGCCCCGGTCATCGACACCGCCGCCCAGGACGCCGTGACCGAAGCCCTGCTGCACGAACGCCAACTCGACATCCGCTACCGCCGCCGCGGCGAGCGCGCGGACGCGCAGGCGCGCGTGCATCCGCTCGCGCTGGTGCAGCGCGGCCCGGTGCTGTACCTGTCCTGCCGCTTCTGCGATTACGAGGACGTGCGCATGCTGCCGCTGCATCGCATCGTTTCCGCGCAGGTGCGCGACGAGGCAGCGCGCTATCCCAAGCATTTCTCGCTCGACGAGCAGATCGAGAAGGGCAAATGGGCGTTCGGCTCCGGCAAGAAAATCAAATTGGTCGCGATTTTCGAAACCGACCACGGCGAGCATCTCTACGAGACGCCGCTGTCGAAGGATCAAAAAATCGACGTGTTGCCGGATGGCCGACTGCGCGTCACCGCGACAGTGGCCGATACGCCGCAGTTGGTGTGGTGGTTGTTGGGGTTTGGAGGCGGTGTGGAGGTGACGGCGCCACAAAGAATAAGGGTGAAACTGCGTGCTGAAACGTTATTGGTGAGAACGGTATACCGCCGATGATTGGCTCACCTTCGAGCAAACGTTCACAGACGAGTAAGGGATTATCCATTTCAGCAGTTCAAAACGCAACGTGAGGATTCAATGAACGATTACCTTCGCAAGCTTCGGCGGTTAAATTTCGAGGCGTTAATACGCGTCAACCAGCAAGATATTGAAAATTATGATTTCACACAATATCGGGCTAATAATCTAAGGCACCCCACCATTACCGGTTATTGTACTGCTTGTGAAGCTGAAGGGATTTCAGTTTCACCGTTTGATGCACAGTTCAGTTTGACGAATATTTCACATGGCGCTCATTCAAGCGATTTTTTCCTAGCATCTGATGGAAAATCCGTAACTACTCAATGGCATCATGAGCCAGTCATGTTCGTCTACGAAACCCCAAGCAAAGACTATGGCATTTATGATGACGTGGCGTATCAAGGGCAAAACAAGAGGCCCTCGAAGCAGTGGTACTGGATACACAGCGAAAAGTCACCAACAAGCTTCCCGACTGCCTTCAAAGGTAAAGGCGAGGGGTACGGAGATTTTGTTTGGAGCATGATCAATACCTTCAAGTTAGACAATGTCTACGTCACTAACCTTGTCAAATGTGGCATGAACAGGACAAAAGATGAATACAAGCCAATTGGCTTCTTCGACGAAAGATGTGTTCGCAATTGCTACATTCAGTTCTTGTCACGCGAAATTGAATTGTTCCAACCCAGAGTTATCTTCGCCATGGGCTCAAAAGTTGCTGACTGGATGTCGGATCTGCTGTCAACCCATGATATCCAGCAGTTACCTCACCCCGCAAGCAGGCGCAAAAGTGAACATTTTAAAGTTTTATATTTTTGGTTAGTTTTGCGCGCGTTGCATAATGCAGGGATCGTGGCGACGGACGAAACCAGAGACCTCGTGGAACAATTTTTGCTAATGTTTGACCGTGAATAGAGCATGGAATCAATGCGACATAATTTGTCGTAGTTGGTTCGACAATGGTGGCATTCTAAATGATAAAAGCTGCCATCCCATGCCAAACCACAACCGCCGCGAAGGACTGTACGTCCCCTTTGAGTCGCTGACGCCCAAGGAGCAGGAACGCTGCCGCCAGATCAACCTGCGCTTGCGCGAAATCGAGGCGTGGGCGCATGCACGCGCTCTCACCGTCGCGCCGGGCCTGCGCGCTCGGATCGAGGACGCGGATGATCCAATTCTGCATTTTTTGACCAAACTCGTACTCAACTTCCAGCTACGCGAAGACGATCCGGATTTTTGCAAGGACCCCGGTTGCAGCAATTTCTTGGCAGAGCAACGCCATTGGATCGGCAGCTATGAGATTCCGCATGTTCGCGAAGCGAAAAGCGAAACCGGCGATCTGGGACATCATCTGTGCGATCTGGAACAACATTGGTGCGACGATCGCGATCCGCCTCTGTTGGCCGACGAAGCGCCGCATTGCAGGACTTTTTATGAGCTGCGCTCGGAGTGCTACCTGAGCTGGCGCGACGTGGCGCGCATCGGCCGCATCTTCACGACCTTCGAGATCAGCGAGGAGTTTTGGCCTGCCATCGAGGTCGGGATGGCAGAGCGTCTCATCCGGGGCAAGGAAGACGTGCCCGCCAAGTTCACAATGAATGGCTACCTGCAGCGCGAGCTGTTCGCCCGGTACCCGAAACTATTCCCGCCAGCAGAATGGGTTGCCGGATTGGATTCGTCCTCGCGCGGCATCGCGTGCGGTGACGGTTGGTACAACGTGATCGACCGGCTTTGCGCCAGCCTGCAAAAGGACATCGACATATCGGGGGAGCCGCAAGCCGTGGCCGTTCAAGTCAGGGAAAAGGGTGGCGGTTTGCTCTTCTACGTTCGTCCGTGCACGCAGCGGCAACGCGGCATGATCGATCTTGCGCAGGCAATGGCAAAGCGCATATGCGAGATCTGCGGTGCACCAGGCCGCGAATACAGCAAGGAAGGGGACTACATATACCGATTTTGCGAAAAGCATCGAATTGAGCATCAGGCAGCGAACCCATGAAAATGAAGCCCAAACTCGTACTGACCTTGTTGTATGCGGCAAGCATCCAGATTGCGCTTCTGCCACAGGCATTTGCCGGTGAACGGCATGACAGGACGACGGTGAGGACCGAATACCGCGTCGAATACAAGCTGCGCAATCCCAAGACTGGCGCAACCGGCGAGGCACACGTCACCTACATGCGAGCAAAAAGCGAGGCCAACGTCATGGCCGAACTGCGTCGGCAGAACCCGGGCAAGGATGTGGTGATTCTTTCGTTGACGGCGAAGTAGCGCTTTGCAGCCGTTTGCTTGCGACATAACCTGTCGCAGCATGGAAGACAATGGCGGCATTCCGCAACGTCGAGAATGCCGACATGCCCAGATCGCGCAAGTCCCGCGTCAATCAATCCAGCGTACCATCCTCGTGCGCCTGGCTCGCGCGCAGCCGTAATCTCGTTCACCTGTGGATTGTGCGCATGCTGGTGCGGGAAAGTGCGATCGGCGGACTGTGCGCCAGATACTCGCCGTTGCTGTCGGAACTCCACCTACCCTGTCCGGAAAACCTGAAGGAAACTGCGCCTTTGTTGGCGGACCTCGCAATCGTCCTGCGGGTCATGGAGCGGCGGGCAAGGTCGTTTCGGCTCGGTAGAGTATTGCAGGCCAACCTCGACCTGCTCAATCGCAGATTCGGTTTCTCCCGGGTGGAGCAGCACGCCCTTGCACTGGCGGTGCTGCTGATGAGCGATGACCTGCTCTACAAGGTCGCTCGCTGCGCGGAAGACTCACAGAATCCCTATCGTCAGATCGCCTCCATCCTCGGCATGCCGGCTGCGCAGGTGGAGCGGGCTTTGTCGCCACAGGGTCGCCTGCGCAAGACCGGACTGATCCACCTGAACAATTCCGGATCGCCCGACCATAACCTGGGTTTGGGCATGGGCCGACTGCGCGTGCTGGCGACACGACGACTCGCCAGTGTCGATGAAGTGTTCGAGACCGTGCTGCGTACTGCGCCGTCCACGACGTTGTGCCGCGAAGACTACGCGCACATTCGCCCCGATTTCGGTTTCGTGGCGAATCTGCTTCGGGAGTCGCTGCGCTCGCAGCGAGCCGGCGTCAACATCCTGCTGCATGGCTCGCCGGGAACCGGCAAGACCGAGTGCTCGCGATTGCTGGCGCAGGAAATCGACGCACCATTGTTCGAAGTATCGTTTCTGGATTCTGATGGAGATGCGCGCTACTTCTTCCCACGTCTTCGGCAAGCGGCCGCTGCGCAGTTCTTGCTGCGCGGACGGCGTTCGCTTTTGTTGTTCGACGAGGTTGACGCCATTTTCAACGACGGCAGTGACCTGTTCGGCAAGCCAACCACGGCGGAATCGTCAAAGGCATGGGTCAACGAACTTCTGGAATCATCGCCCATCCCGATGATCTGGACGGCGAATCGCATCTATCGCATGGATCCGGCCTTCGTGCGCCGCTTCGATCTGGTGATCCGGATGGAATCGCCGCCCTTGCGGCAACGCGAGCGGCTGCTCGAAAAGCTTTGCGGCGATACGCTGGATTCCGCGCAAATCCGCCGCTTCGCCCAGGTGCGCTCCGCGACACCGGCCGTGATGACGCGCGCGCTGGACGTCGTCCGCCGCGTCGAATGCACCGACCGACCGCGCGCGGAACTGCTGGAAGCCGTGCTCGACGGCACATTGGCCGCGCAAGGACATGCCAGCGTGCAGCGCAGTTGCCGCGGCCTGCCCGCGCAGGATTACGACGTGTCGCTGTGCAACGCCGACGCCGACCTCGACGCCATTGCCGCGGGGCTGGCGCAAACCGGCAAGGGCCGCATCTGCCTTTACGGCCCGCCGGGAACGGGCAAGACCGCGTTCGGCCACTGGCTGGCGAAGACGCTGGATCGACCGCTGGTGCTCAAGCGCGCTTCCGACATACAGAGCATGTGGCTGGGCGAGATGGAAAAGAACCTTGCACGCGCCTTCGAGGAAGCCGCGCGCGATGGTGCCGTGCTGCAAATCGATGAGGTCGATTCCTTCTTGCAGGACAGGCGCGGCGCGGAACGTCCGTGGGAAATCAGCCAGACCAACGAATTCCTGACCCAACTCGAATCCTTCGACGGCGTGTTCATCGCCTCGACGAATCTGATGGATGGCCTCGATCGCGCCGCCTTGCGTCGCTTCGACTACAAGGTTCGCGTGGACTACATGCGGCCTGAACAATCGCTGCGCATGTTCAGGCGAATGTTGCAGAACTGGAATATCGCCTGCGAAGACGACAGCGTGGCTGGCATCGCACGCCTGTCGCGCCTGACGCCCGGGGATTTTGCGGTCGTCGCGCGCCGCCACGGCGTCGTGCCATTCGCCAACGCAAGCGCCGTGCTGGATGCGTTGTGCCGGGAAGTCGCGATGCGCACCGACGCGCCGCGGCGGATCGGATTTGTTTGACGGGAGAACAGCATGTCCGAACGTGAAATTCTGCGAGGGCTCATCTGCGCTTGCGCGCAAACACTCGCCTCTGCCACACGCAGCGGAAACTGCTCGGCGCAGGATGTGCGGGAAATCGCCACCACCGCTCTAAAGCGGGTACAGAGGGTCGCGGATGAAGCCGAATGGCGCAGCGCAGGGCCGATGGAGTTTCGCTCCGCCGTCCACAGCGCATTCCAGATCATCAGCAGACGCTATGAGAACAAGAGCGCGTCGCCCGGCCTCGCAACTGGATTCACCAGACTCGACGAACTGACCAGTGGATTTATGTCCGGCGATCTGATCGTTCTGGCATCAGAGCCTTGCGCCGGCAAGTCGTCGTTGGCTGCACAGATCACCGCGCACCATGCCTTGCAGGAGAAGCAGCCCGTCTGCGTGTTCTCGATGAAGCGATCGGCCACGGAATACGCGCTGCGCATGGTCGCAGCGGTCGGTTCCGTGGATCGTCAACACTTGTGCGATGGGGGCATTCTTGAAGAAGAATGGCCCGGAATAACCGATGCTGTCACGCGGCTTGCCGATGCGAAGATCGTCATCGATGCCACGCCCACGCAAACGACCGAAAGCCTGCGCGCGCGCATGCGTGCGACGCAGCGGTGGCTTGATAGCCAGCCGAAGCTGGCCGTGATCGACAGCTTGGAGCAAATGGACAAGCCCGACCTCGCCGCCGACATGCGCAGCATCGCCCGCGAATTCGAAGCCGCCGTGCTGGTGCTCGCACAGACACGGGGCGCAGTCAATGCGCACACGCGCCTGCGCGACGCTGCACTCGAAGATCATGCCGATGTGATCTTGCTATTAGATCGCGACCAAACGAACAATGGAGAGAGTGCGCGGCTTGTGGTTGCGCGCAACCGCAATGGCCGGAGAGGTGAGGTGAAGCTGCGCTACTTTCCGAAGTTCGCGCGATTCGAGGAGGCGCCAAACAATGAGCGATGAAATCAACGCGAATGTCGAGGCTTCGCAGTCGCACGATTGCACGTTGTTCGGTTGGCTCGTGCTCATAGCGATGATCGTCGCCCTCGTCTTCGCGTTGCACACGATCTTTTCGCTACGTCCGCGAGTCGTTCCTTGAACGTGGCCGAGTTGAATCGCTGGATCAATCAGCCCGCCGCCACGCCACCCCAAACGCCGCGGCACTGACGATGAGCGCTACCCACGCTGACACCGGCACATGCAGCCATTGCGTGCCATGGCTGTCGAAGGCGTAGAGCAAGACGGCGCTGAGCAGCGATGCGGCGGCGAGCGGCAGCACGGCGAGTTGGCGGCGCTGCGTGCGCGCGAGGCGTTCGCGCTGTTCCAGTTCCGCGCTGCGCGTCGCATCGAAATCGCCGGCGGCGGCTTTTTTCAGGAACGTGTGCACGAGTTGCGGCATCTCGGGCGCGGCGGCGACCCATTCCGGCAGGCGTTCGCGAATCTTGCGCAGGATGCGGCGCGGGCTGCGACGCTCGCGCAAAATCTTCGCCAGCACCGGCTTGGCGGTGGCCCAGATGTCGATCTGCGGATGCAAGCTGCGGCCGATGCCTTCGATGTTGAGCAGGGTCTTCTGCAACAGGATCAGCTGCGGTTGCAGGGTGAGCTGATAGCGGCGCGCGACGGAAAAGAGTTTGGCGACGACTTCGGCGAGGGAAATTTCCGACAAGGGTCGCGTGAAGTAGGGCTCGCACACCGTGCGCACGGCGGCTTCGAGCTCGTCCACGCGCGCGCTGGCCGGAATCCAGCCGGCGGCGATATGCAGTTGCGCGATGCGCCGGTAGTCGCGCTCGAACATGGCCATGAAGTTCTCGGCCAGCCAATACTGGTCGCGCTCGGGCAGTGAGCCCATGATGCCGAAATCGAGTGCAATGAAGCGCGGGTTTTCGAGGCGCGTGGCATCCACCCAGATATTGCCGGGATGCGCGTCGGCGTGGAAGAAGTTGTCGCGGAACACCTGGGTGTAGAACAGGCGCACGCCCTTCTCCGCGAGCGCGATGCGGTCGATGCCGGCGGCGTCGAGGGCGGTGAGATCATCCACCGGAATGCCGCGCACGCGCCCCAGCGTCAACACGGATTCCTTCGACAACGGCCAGAATACCTCGGGCACGACGAGATCATCGCCGGCGATGAAATTGCGCCGCAGCAAGGACGCATTCGCGCCTTCGCGTTGCAGGTCGAGTTCGTTGGTCAGCGTGGTTTCGATTTCGGTCACGATGTCGCGCGGACGAATCTTGTCCGCCGCCGGATGCCAGCGCTGCGCCAGTTCGCCAAGCGCGCGCAACAAGGCGACGTCGGCGGCAATTTTCTCGTGGATGCGCGGACGCAAGACCTTGACCACCACTTCGTGGCCATCCGGCAACTGCGCCGCGTGGACCTGGGCAATCGATGCCGAGGCCAGCGGCGTTTCGTCGAAGGATTGGTACAGGCTCGCAATCGGCGCACCGAGTGCAGCTTCGATCATCCCGCGCGCGACGCTGCCCGGAAACGGCGGCACGCGATCCTGCAACAAGGCGAGTTCAGCGGCGATGTCGTCGGGCAACAGGTCGCGGCGCGTGGAGAGAATCTGCCCGGCCTTGACGAAGATCGGCCCGAGTTCGATCAGTGCCTCGCGCAGGCGCGCGCCGCGCGGCAACTGCGCGATGTCCTTGCGGGGTCGCGGCAACAGCGGGCGCAGCCAGCGCAGCGGGCGGAACAGGTGCGCGCCTTCGACCAGATCATCCAGTCGATAGCGCGCCAGGGTCGCGGCAATGCGCAGCAGGCGCGGAACCTGCGACAGCGGAGTCATGTCGCAGCGACTCGTTTCAAAACCGTCATTCCGGCAGGGACTGCCGGAATCCAGTCACAGGGATGTGAACGCCACGATGTGCCAAGCCTGCCATCCTTGGCACTGGATTCCGGCAGTCCCTGCCGGAATGACGTCGAAATATTCATGCGATGTCCCGCACTATCGCTATGCGCTTCACGCGGGCTTCCAAGCGATCCGCGCGTTCGCGCAGGGCATCCACGTCGTCGAGGAATTGTTCCATCTCCGCCGGCGCCACCAGATCGCGGCTTTCCTCGCGCAGGAATTCGGCGGTGTCCTGCGCGAGTGCCTGCGCGGATCCGCGGGCGTGCGCGAACGCGCCGCGCACCGCGCGCGCGAGGGCGACGCCGAAAACATCGCCGAAGGTTTTCGCGAACGCTTCTTCGAAGTCCGGGCGGAAGTCGCGCGCGGTTTTTTCCAGCGTGCGCGCCAGTTGCGCGTCGCCGGAAATCTCGACCTTGCCCGGCGGCAGCGGCGCGTCGTCGCCACGCCGCAGCGCGAATGCAAGCAGGCTCGCCGGTGCGGCGCGCACGTCCAGATCGGGCGATGTTTCCCAATGCGGGCCGACGCGCAGCTTGCCATCGCGCACGGCGATGGCGAGCGCGAGGTTCATGCCGCGCAGGTCGATGCCGATGCGCCGGCCTTCCAGTGCGGCGAGGTTTGCAGCCGGATCGAGCGCGAGCGCGCGATTCAGCGCGCCTTCGAGCAGGGCGCCGAGGCGGGATAGCAGGGGATTGGGTTGGCGCACGGCGTCGGTCACGCCGCAGATTCTAGCGTCAATCACTGGTCATTCCGGCATGGAATGTCGGAATCCAGCGGCCACGGATGGCATGTTCAACCAACTCGAAGGTTGCATCCTGCAACCTGGATCCCGGCAATCCTTGCCGGGATGACGGAAAATCCTGGACTTCAATCCGATTCGCATCACCCACGCTTTTGCAGACGCTCGCGGGTGAGATGCTGGGCCAGGCGCGCCATGCCTTCGGCCATGTTCACGCGCGGCGAGTAGCCCAGGTCGCGGCGCGCGGCGGAAATGTCGAACCACAGCGCGCTGGACAATACGTCCACCGCAAAGCGCGTCAATGGCGGTTCCCGGGCGATGCGCAGCACGCCGTAGGTGGACTCGAGCGTGCGCGCGAGGAATTGCGCCACGCCGAGCGGCAGCCGCCGCGTTTCCGGCGGAAAACCACCGGCATTGAGCCAGCCGTTCACCAGAGCCTCGTTGAGGACCGGCTCGCCCTGGGTGACGAAGTATGTCTTTCCGGCAATCGTCGAACCGATGGCGAGTTTTTCCAATGCCAGCACATGCGCGTCGGCGGCATTGTCGATGTAGACGGAGTCGAGTTTCTTCGGCGTCTTGCCGATCAGGCGCAAGCGGCCCGCACGCGCCTGCGCGAGGATGCGTGGCACGAAGGTCGGATCGTCCGGCCCCCACACGATCTGCGGGCGCAAGGCCACCGTCGCCAGTTGCGGCGAATTCGCCGCCAGCACGCGCTGCTCGGCGAGCGCCTTGGTGTGCGCGTAGGCGTTGAGGAAAGGTTGCGCGTAGGGCGCCGTTTCATCGATGCCTTCCTGGTCGGTGCCGGTTTGCACCACGCTCGAACTCGATGTGAACACGAGCCGATTGATCTCGTTCAACTCGCAGGCGGCAAGCACGTTGTCGGTGCCGCGCACATTGGTTTCGTAGAAATCCTCGAGCGATCCCCACGGCGCCACCTTGCCCGCGCAATGCACGATCGCATCGACGCCGCGGCTGGCCTCGATGACCAGTTCCATGCTGGCGATGTCGCCCAGGTGTTGTTCGACGCCGAGCGTATCCAGCAGCGGATGCCGGTTGCGGCTGAACGTGCGCACGGCGTGGCCACGTGCCACGAGCTGCTTGCAGATCGCGCTGCCGAGGAAGCCACCACCCCCTGTCACCAAGACTTTCATGTGCGCGATTGTAGCGATTCCGCCGGCGACCGGGCGTGATCCATCTCGCAGCGCGCTAAACTGGCAATGGACAAGGAGGCTGACATGCAACGCGTACTCGTCACCGGCACCAACCGCGGCCTCGGCCTGGAGTTCGTCCGCCAACTGCTGGCGCGCGGCGATCGCGTCATCGCTACGTGCAGGCATCCGGGCAAGGCGCTGGCGTTGACCGAACTGGCCGCCGCGCATCCCGGACACTTGCACGTATTGCCGCTGGACCTTGCCAGCGAGCGCTCCATCGCCGAAGCCGCGCGCGAAGCTGCCGCGCTCACCAATGCGCTGGACATGCTGATCAACAACGCAGGCATGCTGGTTTCCGGGGAGCGCTTCGGCGCGATCGCGCACAAATCCCTGACCGACAGTTTCGCCGCGAACGTGGCCGGCCCGGTGCTGCTGACGCAAGCACTGGCGCCATTGCTGGAGAAGGGAAAGCATCCACGCGTGCTGAACCTGTCCACGCGCCTGGCCTCGATCGCCGGTACCACATCGTTCGGCACGCCAAGCTATTCGATGAGCAAGGCCGCGCTGAACATGGCCACGCGCCAGCTCGCCACCGCGCTTACGCCGCACGAAATCATCGTGTTTTGCGCCAGCCCCGGCTGGGTGAAGACGGACATGGGCGGTGCCAATGCACCGGTTACGCCGCACGATTCTGTCGCCGGATTGATCAAGGTGCTGGACGCGGCGACGCAAGCCGATGCCGGGTGTTTCGTCGATTACAAGGGCGTGGAGATTGCGTGGTGAGCATCCGCGCGTGATTCATCGGCCAGGAACTCCACCACCCGCGTATTGAACGGCTCGATCGCATCGAACGGCGTGCCGTGGCGTGAGCCTGCGATCACCACGAAGTGCGCGTCCGCAAATCGCGACGCCTCGATGCGCTTGTCCGCCAGCGGCGTGTAGTCGAACTCGGCGGCGAGGATCAGCACCGGACAGGTGATGGCGCGGACGCGTTCGAGCGCGCTCCAGCCGATCAGCGCGTGGATCGAGGCAAGGTACGCTGCCTTGGGATTGGAGCCGACCACATCGATGACGCGCTGGCGCTTGGGCGCCTGGTCCTCGTGCGGGAACAGGCGATTGGCGATGAGTTTCGCGGTTCGGCGCAGGCCGAGCAGATGCACCAGCGCGACTTGCGTGCGCGCTTCCAGCCATTTGCGCCAGCTGTCGGTACGATAGTTCGCGAGTGCGTTGCACAGGACGAGTTTCCGCACGCGACCCGGCTGCGCGATGGCCATCTCCTGCGCGATCGCGCCGCCCAGCGAGAAGCCGAGTATATTTGTGGACTCGATGCCGAGTGCGTCGAGCAAGGCCCACAAATCCTGCGCGAACTGCGCGATCGAATACGGCCCCGCCGGCTTGGCGCTGCGTCCGGAACCACGCAGGTCGGGCAGGATCAAGCCGCAGTGCCGCGCGAAGTCCTCGCGCTGGAACGCCCAGTCGTCGCCGCTGGAACCCAGGCCATGGATCATGAGCAGCGGCGGGCCGCGGCCCTCGCGTTCGTAGTGGATTGACGTGCCGTTGACGTGCGCTGTCGGCATAATCGCGCCCATGAAAGCGAAAAGTATAGCGGCCCTGGCCGTCGCGTTCGGATGCGCGGCGGCAAACGCTGCACAAATGTATACCGGTGATGCGTATGCGCTCGATGGCAATGCGCTGGCCTACCGCGAGGCGCATTACTTGATGGATGACGAACACCTTGTCGTGTATTCCTGCGCGGATGGCCGGCCCTTTGCGCGCAAGACGATCCGCGAGCTTGGCGACGCACAGGCGCCGGACTTCGACATGCGCGACGCGCGCTGGGGCTACCGCGAAGGCGTGCGTGGCCGCGGCGGCTCGCGCGAAGTCTATGTGCAGCGGTCGCCGGAGTTGGCGGAAAAGTCCGCGCCACTGGCGCTGCCCGCCGATGGCGTGATCGACGCCGGCTTCGACGCCTATGTGCATCGACATTGGGATGCGCTGGCGCGCGGGAATACGTTGCGCTTCAAGTTCCTGGTGCCGAGCAAGCGCACGTTCTATGCCTTCGATCTGTCCCGCGTGGATAGCGCATCCACCGCTACCCAACTCACGTTGCGCCTTGCGCTCGGCGCCTGGTATGCGTTTCTCGCACCGCACATCGACGTCACCTACGACCGCACGACGCAGCGCCTGCTGCGCTTCACCGGCATGTCGAACATCCGCGACGAGAAATTGAAGAACCTCGATGTGCGCATCGAGTTTGCGCGCGCGCCGGTACCAGCGAGCGACACGCAGGTCGCCGCAGCGCGCAATGCGGCGCTGGTCGCATCCTGCGCGCAGGCGGGCAGTTGATGCTGCACGTCGTCCTGTATCAACCCGAAATCCCGCCGAACACCGGCAACGTGATTCGCTTGTGCGCGAATTCCGGTGCGCGCCTGCACCTGATCCGCCCGCTCGGTTTCGATCTGGATCACGCCAAGCTGCGTCGCGCGGGGCTGGACTACCACGAGTTCGCCGAGGTGCGCGTGCACGATAACCTCGACGCCTTCATTGCCGAGGTGAAGCCGGCGCGGCTGTTTGCCTTGTCCACGCGTGGCCGGCATTTGTATACGAATGTGCGCTTCGGCGAGGACGACGCGGTGTTGTTCGGCCCGGAAACGCGCGGCCTGCCGCAGGGCGTGCTCGACGCGCTGCCACCCGAGCAGCGCCTGCGCCTGCCGATGCGCCCCGACAACCGCAGCCTGAATCTGTCCAACGCCGTCGCCGTGGTCGTCTACGAAGCGTGGCGGCAGGCCGGTTTCGCCGGTTGCGCCAAACCGGATTGACTCGATTGGCGGTGTCGCCGGTAGCGTGCCAAAAGCTGCCACGCGCCAGGCACGCAGGCCCAGGGAAGGCGAACGGGTCATCGCATCCACTGCAAGCACACAACACGCAGGCAAAAAAAAGGTTCTTCACGGCTTTCCGGGAAACGCAGCGCGAATCTTGAGGAAGAAGTAGGCATCGTCGCGGAAGCCATAGGCCATGCGTTTGATGACTTTGATCTTGTTGTTGATGCCTTCA